>NZ_JAPWDT010000001.1:0-1054350 GCF_027212525.1 Agrobacterium sp. SOY23
GATATCACTACGCTATATCATAGGGCTCCGGGGAAACTCGGAGCCCTTTTTGCGTTGGTGCTCCAGCTCAAACTCGCCGGCGCGGAGCTTTGCCAGATAATCGTGCTGCTTCAGCACCTCGGACTGCTTATCCATGATCGTCGGTGATACCTTTTTCTGGGTTGTGTTCTTGCGATGATCCGGTCGCTTGCGAATGATACGGGTAGTCCAATTGGAATGGTATGCGACTGTTTTAAAGGTCGTCGGGCTTGGGGGCGTGACCATCGGAATAGATTGTCGAGAATGGCGCCCAGCCGGCGGCTGCCGGCCATCGCCGCGATCTGCCTGTGAAAACGGGCGTTTGGCTCAAGATGGGCTCGGGCATTACTGCGCTCGAGCCGATAGGCGTCGGTCAATTCGTTGTGGTGGCTTTGCAGCTTCTTGATGGTAGCGGCTTCCGGGCGGCGCGATAGGCGGCCGGAATTTCCAGAAGGAAGCGAAGCGAGAACAGCAGCGTATCCTTTGCCAAAATCAGAGCAGCGGTGGTTTCTCGCCAGCGGCTCGATATGCAGAAATCGCAGTATTTGCCATCAGCATGGCGATCGTCATCGGCCCGACGCCACCAGGAACCGGCGTTATGGCGGCTGCGATGGTCCTGGCTTCATCAAAGGCAACGTCGCCCACAAGGCGTGTCTTGCCTTCTCCCTTTTCGGGTGCGGGTATCCGGTTGATACCGACATCGATGACCGTTGCGCCAGGCTTCACCCAATCACCCTTGACCATCTCAGGGCGGCCGACGGCTGCGACGAGAATATCGGCGTTGCGGCAGATGGCCAGCAGATTCTTGGTACGCGAGTGAGCGATGGTAACTGTGGCGTTGGCGTTTAGCAGTAGCTGCGCCATCGGCTTGCCGAACAGGTTCGAGCGGCCAATGACGACGGCGTTGAGGCCTGAAAGATCCTCCCCGTGCGTGCGACGAACGAAGACCATGGCGCCGGCCGGCGTGCAGGACACCAGGCCGGTTTCAAGATCGCCGGTGGCGAGTTTGCCGGCATTGACGACATGCAGGCCATCGACATCCTTCTCCGGCAGGATTGACTGAATGATCGGCTCGCTGTTCAACGGCTTCGGCAGCGGTAGTTGCACGAGGATGCCGTGGATCGACGGATCGGCATTCAACGAGGCGACAAGCGAGCCTAGTTCCTTCTGGCTGGTTTCCGCAGTCAATGTGTGCTGCACGGATTTGAAGCCGCATTCCCTGGCAATTCGGCTTTTGGAGTTAACATAAGCATGGCTCGCCGGATCGTCACCGACTATGATGACGGCCAGTCCTGGCCTGACGCCGCTGCGTTCTTCGAGCGTAGCGCTTGCCTGCCTGACGGTATCGATCACCGAACTGGCGGTTGCTTTTCCATCAATGATTATTGTCACGTCCGTATCTCTAATTGCGCGTCTCAATTGAACTCGAGGCTCATCCGGGCAAGATCGTCCCACAGGCTTTCGGCAAAACCGCGTAGCACGATGACTTCGAAGACCTGTCCGTCAACGCGGGTGAGGTGGGCGGCGATGTGGCCGATCAGCGTCGTGGTGGAGTGTCCCACCGGGAAGGCTGCGAGAGACAGGTCGACCGCCGTGCCTTTGGCCAGTACCCGGTCGCTCAGCCTGCCTTCGATGCGGATGCGCACGCGCCCCTGGCTCTGGTCGACACCCGTTGCCTGAGGTTCGAGCGCTGTAAGAAGCGCTTTCATATCAGCGTGAGGCAGAGGCTGTTCACCGACGATGAACCATTGGCCCGGTGAGACCGCGCGTACATCGCCTATGGTGAGGCCGCGAAGGCGGGCTTCCAGATCCGCTGCGCCGGGTGCGGCCAGAACGTGGATGATCGCGCCTTCCGGCAAAGGGAAGAGTTTGATGGCGGTGGAGGCAATCGCTCCCTTTGCGCCCAGCACCGGGCGGAGCGCCGGCCGGAAGTCAGACTTGAAATCAGACATGGAGTTTCTCGTTTTGAGGATCGACAAAAACCGGGTTGCAAAGGCGGGCTTGGGTAAATTCGTTGCGCAGGCCGTTCCAGACCATGACCTCCTCACCATGTCTTTCCGGACCGTTCTTGACGAGGGCGAGACCGATGGTTGAGCCTAGATGGGGTGAGAATGCGCTGGAGGTGACATAACCCTGATCGTTCTCCAGCGTTGCCGCGGCATCTCTGGCGAGAATATGCGAACCGGTGCGGAAGGACTGTTTTGGATCAAGCGGCAGGACACCGACGAGGCTCGGACGGTCGGTGGCGGAAAGCCCCTCGCGCTCCAGCATCCGCCGGCCAATGAAATCGGCCTTGGTGGTGGAGACCATCTTGCCGAAGCCGAGGTCGGCGGGCACCGCCGTGCCGTTGATCTCGTTGTGGGTGACATGGCCTTTTTCGATGCGCAGCACGCCAAGCGCCTCGACACCATAGGGCATGATGTTCTCCGGCTTTCCTGCTTCCATCAGTGCATCGGCAACGCTTTCACCGTAACCGGCCGGGACGGCAAGCTCGTAGGCCAGTTCGCCGGAGAAGGAAATCCGGAACAGGCGTCCGTGCAATTGCCCGCCAAATAGTGAGACTTCTTTGGCCGCAAGAAAGGGGAAAGCCTCGTCGGAAATATCCTCATCGACGATTCTTTGCAGAATGGCGCGTGCCTTCGGCCCGGCAATCGCCATTTGCGCCCATTGATCGGTGACGGAGGCAAGCCGAACGTCGAGACCCGGCCAGAGCGCCTGGGCGCAGAATTCCAGATGGTTCATGACACCTGCCGCATAGGCCGTGGTGGTCGTCATGAAGAAGCGGTTTTCCTCCAGCCGGCTGGTGGTGCCGTCATCATAGATCATGCCGTCTTCACGCAGCATCAGGCCATATCGTGCCTTGCCGATGGGCAGCTTTAGGAAAGCGTTGCAATAAACCCGGTTAAGGAATTCGGCGGCGTCGCTGCCGCAAATCTCGATCTTGCCGAGCATTGAGACATCGCAGAGGCCGGCATTTTTGCGCACATTCAGAACTTCGCGGTCAACGCTTTCCCGCCAGCTGCTTTCACCTTTGCGGGGAAACCAGGAGGAGCGATACCAGAGACCGGTTTCAACGAAGATGGCCCTATTTTTTTCGGCCCAACCGTGCAGCGGCGATTTACGTACCGGCTGGAAATGACGGCCGTGATAAGCGCCGGTGAGCGCACCAAAGGAGACGGGCGTGTAGAACGGCCGAAACGTGGTGGTGCCGACATCCGCCGGGGAAACGCCGCGCGCTTCGGCCAGCAGCCCGATGGCGTTGACGTTGGAAAGCTTGCCCTGATCAGTCGCCATGCCGTTCGTGGTGTAACGCTTGGCCAATTCGACATGGCCGTAACCTTCGCTGACGGCGAGACCGAGATCTTTGCGATGAACATCATTCTGGTAATCGACAAAGGCTTTGGCCTTGATGCCGGGGATGGACCAGAGTGCTTTCGCGGGCGGGACAACGACATCGTTTTCCACGCCGCCGAATGTCGGTGTTGTCGCTGTAAAACCGAGATCCTGCGCAAGCGCCGCACCCTTTCGCGCGCCATCCTCAAGGCAGGCGGCGATGCCATTTGTCGCGGAGACTGCGCCGGCGAGTTCTAGCCCCTTGAGATTGGCGGGTGCGAGGAAGGCAACATTGTCTTCCGACCAGACCGGTTTTCCGCCGCGATGGCAGGCAAGATGGACAACGGGGCTGAAACCGCCCGACATGGCGAGCGCATCGATATTCATGCTTTCCGTGCGGCCATTTGCATATATCTCAATGGCGGAAAGCGCCTTGCCACCCTGCGCATTCGAGACGACGCCACCTTTGATGACACGCGTCTTGCCTTCGTAGCGCGGATTACCCTGCTCACGGCTGTCGATGATGGCGGCAAGAGCGATGCCCTGCGCCTCCAGATCGCGGGCAAGCGCATATCCGCTGTCGTTGGTGGTGAAAATCGCCGTCGTCGTACCGGGGCTTACGGCATAACGGTTGAGATAGCTGCGCATGGCGCCCGCCATCATCACACCGGGAACATCGTTACCGCCGAACACCAGCGGCCGTTCTTCCACACCGGTTGCAAGCAGCGCTCGTTTGGCGACGATGCGCCACAGGCGCTCCACGGGCACATGTGCTTTCGGATCGGGCAGGTGCTTTTGCACCCGTTCCACCGCGCCGAAGACGTTGCCGTCATACCAGCCGAAGGCCGTGGTTCGCGTCAGCACCGTTACATTCGGCAAAGCGTCGAGTTCGGCGAAGCATTGCGCCGCGAAATCCGGAGCGCTCTTGCCGCCGATGGCCGCTGTCTCGGAAAGAAGCCCGCCGCCTGCGAGGGAATGTTCATCCACAATGATGACGCGCGCGCCGGCGCGTCCTGCGGCAAGGGTTGCGGCGAGCCCGGCCGCGCCGGAACCGATCACCAGCAGGTCGCAATGCGCCCAGCATTTGTCATAGGTATCCGGATCGGCTTCGTAGCTTGCTTTGCCGAGACCGGCGGCTTTGCGGATGAAGGGTTCGTAGATTTTTTCCCAGAAGGCGGCAGGCCACATGAAGGTTTTGTAGTAGAAACCCGCGCCGAGGAAGGGCGACAGCAGGCCGGTCAACGCGCCGATATCGAAATCCAGCGAGGGCCAACGGTTCTGGCTTTTCGCTTCCAGCCCGACATAAAGATCCTGCATGGTGGCGCGTGTATTCGGCTCCGTTCGGCCGCCGCTGCCGATGGTCATCAGCGCATTCGGCTCGGCGGCGCCTGCCGTCAATATGCCGCGCGGGCGGTGATATTTGAAACTGCGGCCGACAAGTTGCTGGCCATTGGCGAGCAGGGCGGAGGCGAGGCTGTCGCCCGCAAAGCCTGACATCGGCTTGCCGTCGAAGGTGAAGGAAAGTGGTTTGGAGCGGTCGATCAGACCGCCGGTCTTCAGGCGGTTGGAACTCATGCGCTTGTCACTTTCGTCTTGTCGGCCGTGTCGCGGCAGGCGGATATCTCATGGGTGACGGTATCGCGGGCGACGACCAGCCAGCGGCGGCAACCGGAGGTGTGGTGCCAATATTCCTCATAGGCTCCGCGCGGATTGTCGCGCAGATAGACATAGTCGAACCATTCCTCAGTGCCAGCATCTGCCGTGGGCCGGGCGAGGGCAGCACCCTTGATGGTGAATTCTTCCTTGGGTCTTGGCCCGCAATGCGGGCAGGGCACGAGACTTGCCATTTCGAATGTCCTTGATCCGCGAGATAGCGGGATGGCGAAAAGTGTGAGCGGTTTTCGCCTGAAATCCCGCTACAGATTTAGTGGAGGTTGGGCTGCGCGCCCTGGCCCTTTTCATCGATGAGATAACCGCGCCGGAAGCGGTCCAGCCGGAAGGCCGTTGCCGTTTCCTGCGGCGCGCCGCGTGCGAGAAGATGGGCGAAGCAGAAACCGGAGGCGGGCGTCGCCTTGAAGCCGCCGTAACACCAGCCGGCATTGAGATAGAGATTGTCGATCGGGGTCTGGTCGATGATCGGCGAACCATCCATCGACATATCCATGATGCCGCCCCAGGAGCGCAGCACCCGGACGCGGGAGAGTGCGGGTATCATCGCCTTGCCGGCTTCCGCCACATGCTCGACCGTCGCCAGATTGCCGCGCTGGGCGTAGGAATTATAGCCGTCTATATCGCCGCCGAAGACGAGGCCGCCCTTGTCTGATTGCGAGACGTAAAAATGGCCAGCCCCGAAGGTGACGACGCCGTCGATGAAGGGCTTCAGCCCTTCCGACACGAAAGCCTGAAGGACATGGCTTTCGATTGGCAACTTCAGCCCGGCCGTGGCGGCGACCTGAGAGGAATTGCCCGCCGCCGCCAGCGCCAGCTTGCCGCAACCTATGAAGCCGCGGCTCGTCTCGACGCCCACGACCGCGCCGTTTTCCCGGCGAATGCCCGTCACCTCGCAGCCCTGGATGATATCGACGCCGCGGCTGTCTGCGCCGCGCGCATAACCCCAGGCCACGGCATCGTGACGGACGGTGCCGCCGCGCCTTTGCAGCAATCCACCCTGAACGGGAAAGCGTGCATTATCGAAATCGAGAAACGGCAGCATGGTCTTTACCGAGGCGCGGTCCAGCAACTCGGCGTCGACACCGTGCAGCCGCATGGCATTGCCGCGCCTCGTATAGGCATCACGCTGCGCATCCGAGTGAAAGAGGTTCAACACACCGCGCTGGGAAACCATGGCGTTGAAGTTGAAATCCTGCTCCAGCCCTTCCCACAGCTTCATCGAAAGCTCGTAGAACGGATTATTGCCCGGCAGCAGGTAATTGGAGCGGATGATCGTGGTATTGCGGCCGACATTGCCGGAGCCGATATAGTTTTTCTCCAGCACCGCGACATTGGTGATGCCGAATTCCTTGGCGAGATAATAGGCCGTCGCCAGCCCATGCCCGCCGCCGCCTACGATGATGACGTCATAATGCGGTTTCGGTGACACATCCCGCCATGCGGGTTTCCAGGATTTGTTGCCAAAAAGGCCGTTCTTGAAAATGGAAAAGGCGGAATAGCGCATCTGCGTACCTCGAACGATATCGCACAAGCTTACTGAGGCCATTCGAAAGACGATTGCAGATAAGGGACATTATGATCTAGAAAAGAGACATGACGGCTATCGAGCAAAAAAACACGCAGCGTATCGGTTTTATCCTTGTCCCGAATTTTGCGCTGATGTCCTACGCCTCGGCGGCGGAGCCGCTTCGGGCCGCCAATCTCATCGCCGGGACTGATCTTTATGAGGCCGTGCCTTTGTCCTTCGGTGGTGAAGCCATCAGAAGTTCGTCGGGAATCCTCGTTGACTGCCAGTCACTCGCCGTGGTGGGCGAGCGATGCCATACGATCTTCGTTTGCGCCGGCGGTGGACCGCAGGACTGGGTGGTGGCGGAAGGTTCGTTCGGCATGTTGCGGCGACTGGCGCGCCAGGGCGTCAGGATTGGCGGTATTTCCAGCGGCGCTTACCTGCTGGCGGCGGCAGGCCTGCTGGATAATCGCGATTTCACGATCCACTGGGAACACGCGCCGGTGCTCCGGGAAGCGTTCGCCCATCTCACGCCCAGACAAGCCCGCTTCGTCATTGATGGAGACCGCATCACCTGCGCCGGCGGCGTCGCGCCCCTCGACATGATGCATGCGATGATTTCGCAGAGAATGGGCGCCCATTTTGCAAGGCGTGTCAGCGACTGGTATCTGCATACGGCCGTGGCCGAACCCGGTGCACCACAACGCGGCTCTTCGGCGGAGCGTTATGGTACCAACCATCCGGCCTTGCTGACCGTGCTGGAAAAAATGGAAACGACCATTGAAAGCCCGCTCGACCGGCAGACCATGGCAAAGCTGGCGGGCACAAGCGCGCGCCACCTCGACCGGCTTTTCGCGACGCATATGAAGTCGACATTTCTGGAGACATACCGCGCAATCCGCCTCGACCATGCTCGGCGATTGCTGGAGCAAAGCCCGCTCTCCATCGCGGAAGTGGCCTTCGCCACCGGCTTTTCCAGCGCCGGACATTTTTCGGGAAGTTTTAAGGCCCGGTTCGGTCAAACGCCGAATGCCATGCGGCAAAGATTTCCTCGGGATTAAAATAGTTTTCCTGTAAGGAAGGGAAAACACGATACTGCCGGAGGACACCATGGCCAAGGATGCCACCAAGACCGAAGCTGCGTTCCCGTCGCAGGACCCGCATGCCGTTCGCGAGCCAAGGGTCAACAATCTGGAAATGGCGATCGGCCACGAGGTGCGCGCCTACCGCAAGAAGCTCGGCATCACTGTCACCGATCTTGCTTCGGCCACCGGCGTTTCCGTCGGCATGCTTTCCAAAATCGAGAACGGCAATATCTCCCCGTCGCTCACCACGCTGCAGACGCTTTCAAAAGCGCTCGGCGTGCCGATCACGGCCTTCTTCCGCGGTTTCGAGGAGCCGCGCAGCGCCACCTTCGTCAAGGCGGGGCAGGGCGTGAATATCGAGCGCAGGGGCACCCGCGCCGGCCATCAATACAGCCTGCTTGGCCATATCGACAACAATACCAGCGGCGTCACAGTCGAGCCTTATCTCATCACGCTGACCACGGATTCGGATGTGTTCCCGACCTTCCAGCATGAAGGCATGGAGTTTCTCTACATGCTGGAAGGCGAGGTGGTTTACCGCCACGGTGAGCAGCTTTTCACCATGCAGGCCGGCGACAGCCTGTTTTTCGACGCTGATGCGCCGCACGGGCCGGAAGAGCTGGTGAAACTTCCTGCCCGTTATCTGTCGATCATTTCCTATCCGCAAAGGCGGATGACCAACGATTGAGAATTTGCCTTAGAAGAAAAAAATATTCCTGATAGTTGACGGAACGGAATTCCATATGTTAGCCCTTCATTCAGAAACGAATGGAGGTGCCTGTCGATGTGCGGCATTGTTGGACTATTCCTGAAAGACAAAAGCCTTGAACCGCAGCTGGGTCAGCTGCTCTCGGACATGCTGGTCACCATGACCGATCGCGGGCCGGATTCGGCCGGGATCGCGATCTATGGAAGTGCGGCCGATGGCCGTGCGAAAGTGACGATCCAGTCTGCCGATCCCGCCGCTGATTTTTCCGGTCTCGCCGAGGCGCTGAAGGAAAACGGCGTTGACGCCTCGGTCACGGTGAAAAGCACCCATGCGGTTCTGGATATTCCGTCCGAAAAGCTGGATGGTATCCGTGCGGTTCTTGCCGCTATCCGCCCGAATGTGCGGGTGATGGGCTCCGGTGATAGCGTAGAAATCTACAAGGAAACCGGCCTGCCGAAGGATGTGGTCACCCGCTTTGACGTGCGCTCCATGGCTGGCACCCATGGCATCGGCCACACCCGCATGGCAACGGAATCGGCAGTGACGACGCTTGGTGCGCATCCCTTCTCCACCGGCGCCGACCAGTGCCTGGTGCATAACGGTTCGCTTTCCAACCACAATAATCTGCGCCGCGCACTGGTGCGCGAAGGCATGACGTTCGAGACCCAGAACGACTCGGAAGTCGCCGCCGCCTATCTCACGGCGGAGATGGCCAAGGGCAAGGATCTGGGCGAGGCGCTCACGGGCGCGCTCGATGATCTCGACGGTTTCTTCACCTTCGTTGTCGGCACCAAATCCGGTTTCGGCGTGGTGCGGGATCCCATCGCCTGCAAGCCTGCGGTGATGGCCGAGACCGACCAATATGTCGCTTTCGGTTCGGAATACCGCGCGCTCGTCAACCTGCCCGGCATTGAAAACGCCCGCGTGTGGGAGCCGGAACCGGCGACCGTCTATTTCTGGGACCATGAAAAGGCCGCCTGAGACCCGTCATCGGCGCCTGTTTTGAAAGTCATAATCCATGCCAGTTTTTGATCTCTCCCACACGCCTTTGCGTGAATTGAATAGCGCACTTCACGGCCTTTCCTCCGGTGTCAACGATACCGAATTCGAAGTCGTCAATCCGCGCGGCCACCATGCCGTCGCTGTCGGCATCGACAGCCCCGTCACCGTCGATGTGCACGGTTCGGTCGGTTATTATTGCGCCGGCATGAATGATGGCGGTACCGTCACCGTTCACGGCTCGGCCGGGCCGGGTGTCGCTGAAAACATGATGTCCGGTACCGTCGTCATCGAGGGTGATGCTTCGCAATATGCCGGTGCCACCGGGCGCGGCGGGCTTCTGGTCATCAAGGGCAATGCCGCTTCCCGCTGCGGCATTTCCATGAAGGGCATCGATATCGTCGTGAAAGGCAATATCGGCCACATGTCCGCCTTCATGGGCCAGTCCGGTCACCTCGTCGTCTGCGGCGATGCGGGCGATGCGCTGGGTGACAGCCTTTATGAGGCAAAGCTTTTCGTGCGCGGCTCGGTGAAGAGCCTGGGTGCCGATTGCATCGAAAAGGAAATGCGGCCCGAACATCTCGAAAAGCTTGCAGAACTCCTCGAAAAGGCCGGCGTCACGGATGTCAGCCCTGGTGAGTTCAAGCGCTATGGCTCGGCCCGCACGCTCTACAATTTCAACATCGACAACGCCGACGCGTATTGAGGCGAGGGATATTCCGATGAGCTATCACAACCCCTTCACCCCGCCGCGCAAATCCGCAACCTTTGACGATCATACGCTGGCGGAAATCCGCCGCGCGGCGGCGACCGGCATTTATGACATTCGCGGCGCCGGCACGAAGCGCAAGGTTCCGCATTTCGACGACCTGCTGTTTCTCGGTGCTTCCATCTCGCGTTATCCGCTCGAAGGTTACCGCGAGAAATGCGATACGACCGTCACGCTCGGCACACGTTTCGCCAAAAAGCCGATCACGCTGAAAACGCCGATCACCATTGCCGGCATGAGCTTCGGCGCCTTGTCAGGCAATGCTAAGGAAGCGCTCGGCCGCGGCGCGACCATCGCCGGCACGTCTACGACGACGGGCGATGGCGGCATGACGGATGAGGAGCGTGGCCACAGCCAGACGCTGGTCTATCAATATCTGCCCTCGCGTTACGGCATGAACCCGAAAGACCTGCGCCGTGCGGACGCCATCGAGGTCGTGGTCGGCCAGGGCGCGAAGCCGGGCGGCGGCGGCATGTTGCTTGGCCAGAAGATTTCTGATCGTGTCGCCAATATGCGCAACCTGCCGAAGGGCATCGACCAGCGCTCCGCCTGCCGTCATCCCGATTGGACTGGCCCGGACGATCTGGAAATCAAGATTCTCGAACTGCGCGAAATTACCGACTGGGAAAAGCCGATCTATATTAAGGTCGGCGGCGCGCGGCCCTATTACGACACGGCGCTGGCGGTAAAGGCCGGTGCCGATGTGGTGGTGCTGGATGGCATGCAGGGCGGCACGGCGGCCACGCAGGATGTCTTCATCGAAAATGTCGGCATGCCAACGCTGGCCTGCATTCGGCCAGCTGTTCAGGCGCTGCAGGACCTCGGCATGCACCGCAAGGTGCAGCTCATCGTCTCCGGCGGCATCCGTTCGGGTGCCGATGTTGCCAAGGCACTCGCACTCGGCGCCGATGCTGTCGCCATCGGTACTGCGGCGCTGGTTGCACTGGGCGACAATGATCCGCATTGGGAAGAGGAATATCAGAAACTCGGCACAACGGCCGGCGCTTATGATGACTGGCACGAGGGCAAAGACCCCGCCGGCATCACCACGCAGGATCCGGAGCTTGCCGCCCGCCTCGACCCCGTCGCGGCCGGTCGCCGCCTTGCCAATTATCTGAAGGTCATGACGCTTGAAGCGCAGACCATCGCGCGCGCCTGCGGCAAGAACCATCTCCACAATCTGGAGCCGGAAGATCTGGTGGCGCTGACCATGGAGGCGGCTGCCATGGCGCAGGTTCCGCTGGCGGGAACGAACTGGTTCCCGGGGAAAGGCAGCTTTTAAGCCATAAAGAACGGACGGGCGCATTTGGGAGGATGTGCCCGTCTTTTTTCAATGAAGTGTCTGATACCAAAAAAAGGGGAATGACGTGACACTGGACCTCTCCAAATTTGCTGCCGAAAAGGGCATCAAATATTTCATGATCAGCTATACCGATCTCTTCGGCGGCCAGCGCGCCAAGCTGGTGCCGGCGGAAGCGATCGCCGATATGCAAAGGGGCGGCGCGGGTTTTGCAGGTTTCGCCACATGGTTCGATCTGACGCCTGCCCATCCTGATCTTTTCGCCGTGCCCGATGCCTCTTCGGTCATCCAGCTTCCCTGGAAAAAGGATGTCGCCTGGGTCGCTGCCGATTGTGTCATGGAAGACCAGCCGGTGGAGCAGGCGCCGCGTGTGGTTCTTAAGAAGCTCATTGCGGAAGCGGCGGGCGAGGGGCTGCGGGTCAAGACAGGTGTCGAGCCGGAATTTTTCCTGATTTCGCCTGACGGTGCGAAAATCTCCGACGAATACGACACGGCGGAAAAACCCTGCTACGATCAGCAGGCCGTCATGCGCCGTTACGATGTGATCGCCGAGATTTGCGATTACATGCTGGAGCTTGGCTGGAAGCCCTATCAGAACGACCATGAGGACGCGAATGGCCAGTTCGAGATGAACTGGGAATATGACGACGCGCTGCAGACCGCCGACAAACATTCCTTCTTCAAATTCATGGTCAAGTCCGTTGCCGAAAAGCACGGACTGCGTGCCACCTTCATGCCCAAACCGTTCAAGGGGCTGACCGGCAACGGCTGCCACGCCCATATCTCGGTCTGGGACCTCGACGGCAAGGTCAATGCCTTCGCCGACAAGGCAATGCCGTTCGGACTGTCGGCCAAGGGCAAGACCTTTCTTGGCGGCATCATGAAACACGCATCCGCTCTTGCGGCCGTCACCAATCCGACGGTCAATTCCTACAAGCGCATCAACGCGCCGCGCACCATTTCCGGCGCGACCTGGGCGCCGAATACGGTGACCTGGACCGGCAATAACCGCACCCATATGGTGCGCGTGCCGGGGCCGGGGCGTTTCGAACTGCGCCTGCCGGATGGTGCGGTGAACCCCTATCTGCTGCAGGCCATCATCATCGCCGCCGGCCTCTCCGGTGTCCGTTCCAAGGCCGATCCCGGACGGCACTATGATATCGACATGTATCGTGAAGGTCATACCGTCACGGATGCACCGAAGCTGCCGCTCAATCTTCTCGATGCGTTGCGCGAATATGAGAAGGATGCGGAGTTGCAGCAGGCGCTCGGCATGGAATTCTCGAAGGCCTATCTGAAGCTCAAGCAGGGTGAGTGGAACAGCTATTGCGCGCAGTTCACCGCCTGGGAGCATCAAACCACGCTCGACGTCTGAGCCCGGTTTTCCCCGCCGCCCTTGCGGCTTTTCCCGCGCGCCTCAAACCGCGCGGGTTTTTCCCATATCGATGACAGAGAGATCGCCAGATGACGAACTTCGTCCTGACCGTAACATGCAAATCCACCCGTGGCATCGTTGCCGCCCTTTCAGGCCTGCTGGCGGAGAAAGGGTGCAACATCGTTGACAGTTCGCAGTTCGATGATCTCGGCACAGGTCGCTTCTTCATGCGCGTGGGTTTCATCTCCGAGGAAGGCGCGACGCGGGATGAGCTGATGGCGGGGCTGGCACCGATTTCGAAGACATTCGGCATGGAGGTGGCGCTGCACGATCAGGCTGAACGGATGAAGGTTCTGCTGATGGTCTCGCGCTTCGGCCATTGCCTCAATGACCTGCTCTATCGCTGGCGTATCGGCGCCTTGCCGATCGATATTGTCGGCGTCGTCTCCAACCATTTCGATTACCAGAAGGTGGTGGTCAATCACGACATTCCCTTTCACCACATTCCGGTGACGAAGGAAAACAAACCGCAGGCCGAAGCCCGGATCATGGAGATCGCGGAAAGTACCGGCACGGAACTCGTCGTGCTGGCGCGCTACATGCAGGTGCTTTCCGACAGGATGTGCGAGGCCATGTCGGGCAAAATCATCAATATCCATCATTCCTTCCTGCCTTCCTTCAAGGGCGCAAACCCTTACAAGCAGGCCTATCAGCGCGGGGTGAAGCTGATTGGTGCGACCGCACATTATGTGACGGCCGATCTGGATGAAGGGCCGATCATCGAGCAGGATATCGTTCGCATCACTCATGCTCAGTCGGCCGAGGATTATGTCTCGCTCGGCCGTGATGTGGAGGCGCAGGTGCTGGCGCGCGCCATCCACGCCCATATTCATCGGCGCGTATTTTTGAACGGCAGCCGAACGGTGGTGTTTCCGCCCAGCCCTGGCTCTTATGCATCGGAAAGGATGGGATGAGGCATTCTGGGCTGGTCAGGCTGCCCGCCGTGCGTCCGCTGTTGCCATAAAGGTGATGCACGGCTAAATAAGTTGGTACGCCATAATATCAAGAGCCAGAACCTGCTTCGGCGTGCGGCGAGCGCAGGCGGGATGTGCCAAACGAGGTGATACCATGACCGGTGCTTTGCAGGGAACTGCCATTCGTGTTGAGCGTCCGACAAAGACGCTGAGGGAACTCGCGCTCGACAAGGTGCGGGACGCGATCGTGAATGGTTATTTCCGCCCCGGCGACCGTCTCGTGGAGCGTGATCTCTGCGCCCAGCTCGGTGTTTCCCGCACCATCGTGCGCGAAGTTCTGCGGCATCTGGAATCCGAAGGGCTGGTGGCGAACCTGCCGAACAAAGGCCCGATGGTTGCGCTGCTCGATCTCGACGAGGCCAAGCAGATCTACGAAATCCGTGGTGCGCTGGAGGGAATGGCGGCGCGTCTTTGCGCCGAACGCCGGGACCCGGCCATTGTCGAGGCACTGGAGGTTTCGCTCAAGCACATCCGCGAAAGTTATGTCGCAAAGGACATGCCGGGCGTGCTGGCGCATACCTCATCCTTTTACCAGACATTGTTCAGCAAGATTGACCGACATGTCGCCTGGGGCGTCGTCAATCTGCTGACGGTGCGGATCAATCATCTGCGCTCCATGACGATCAAGACGAAAAGCCGTGATACCGAAGGTCCGGCCCAGATGGAAAAGATCGTCGAGGCCATCCGGAAGGGTGACGGGGACGCCGCTTATAAAGCCGCGCTTGATCACGTGACCAGCGCCTGTGCCATTGCCGAAGCCGTTCTGACGGCGCAAAAAACCGCCGACTGACGGATTTTTCGGCTGAAATCTACCCATCCTTGTGGCTTCCCGCCGGGAGCCGCACGGATGGGGTTTTTCTTATTTTATTGTTGTTTTACAATAATTTAGAAAATCAATTTTCCGCTTCTTGACAGGCTAAACCATTTGATGTGATGGTATGCCATAATCAATAATATAAAGAGCGGAGCTTAATATGAACTGGAATCCGATTTCCCGGAAATGCATAGCCGTGCGCGCCAAAACCCTCTTGGCTGGTGCCGCACTCACTCTTTTTGCCGGTGCCGCCGTGGCACAGGACTGCACGCCGAAAATATCCGACGACCACCTCATCAAGCCCGGTCATCTCGTCATGGCCACCAGCCCGACCCTGCCGCCCATGGCCTATGCCGATCAGCAGGGTGTCCTTAAAGGGCTGCGCATCGAGCTGGGATATGAGATCGCCAAGCGGCTCTGCCTGAAACCGGAATATATCAGCACTGAATATGCCACCATGGTGCCGGGTCTGCAGGGCGGGCGCTGGGACATGATCAACGCCGGCCTGTTTGTCACGGCGGAGCGGCGCAAGATCCTGTTCATGATCCCCTATGAAAACCTTGCCATCAGCATTTCCACGGCCGTCGGCGCGTCCGATCCCATCACCAAGGTCGATGATCTCGCGGGCAAGGCCGTCAGCACCGATATTGGCGGTTATGCCGAGCGCAAGATCAAGGAACTGAACGAGGACTTCAAGAAGCGCGGTCTCGCGCCGATGACGATCAATCTGTTCGATAACTACGCGACGGTTTATCAGGCGCTGCGCGCCGGTCAGGTGCAGGCGGCGGTCTCTATCGATCCTGTCGCCAAGCAATATCAGGATCGCGGTGAATTCACCCACGCGCTATCAGGCATGTATCCGACCCCCGGTTCGCTTTCTTTCGGCAGCAAGGACGTGGCCGATGCCGTCTCCGCTGCGCTGAAGGAGATGAGGGCAGACGGTTCGCTCGAAAAGCTGATGGGCGGTTACGGCGTCAGCATGGCGCCGGGCGACCTCGCCGTTCTCGGCCCGGAAGGCTGAATTCCATCCATCTGAACTGTCATCGCGGCGGAAAAGCTTTCGCCGCGACCGTTCCCGCATGAATTGGAGAAAGACGTGAAGGGTTGGAACTGGGAAGGTTTCTTCGAATATCTGACGAATTATTATCTGTTCGAGGGCGCGCTGGTGACGCTCGGCCTCACGGTCTTCGCCATGACGGCGGGTCTTGCGCTAGGCTTCGTCATTGCTGTCATGCGCATGTCGAAATACCGCATCCTGTCCGGGCCGGCCTATTTCTACACCTGGATCTTTCGCGGCACGCCGCTGCTGGTGCAGCTCATCATCATCTATACCGGCCTGCCGCAGATCGGCATCAAGCTGACGGTGCTGCAATCCACGCTGATCGGCCTGTCGCTCTGTGAGGCCGCCTATCTCTCGGAGATCGTCCGGGCGGGTATCGCAGCCGTTCCGAAAGGCCAGATCAATGCGGCGCGCGCCATCGGCATGACCGAGGCGCAGGTGATGCGCTACATCGTTGCCCCGCAGGCCTTCCGCATCATCATTCCGCCGCTCGGCAATTCCGTCAACGGCGTGCTCAAGACGACGTCGATCGCGTCGATCATCTCCATGGAAGAGCTTCTGCGCCGCACGCAGGTGCTCATTCAGGAGAAGTTCCTTGTTCTGGAGCTCTTCATGGTCGCGGCCCTTTATTACCTTGCCATGACGACCGCCTGGGAACTGATCCAGCGCCGGATCGAGAAGCGGTTCGGCAAGGCCTATGGCCCCATGTCGACTGATGTACATTAAGGAGCGGTCCGATGTCGCAAGCAACCAGCATGATCGAACTGCAATCCGTCAATAAATGGTACGGGCCAAGTTTTCAGGTTCTGACCAATTGCAGCCTGAATGTCGCCAAGGGTGAAGTCGTCGTCATCTGCGGCCCATCCGGCTCCGGCAAATCGACCCTGATCAAATGCGTCAACGCGCTGGAGACGATCGGCAACGGCGTCATCATGGTCAACGGGGTGGAGGTGACCAACCCGAAGACCGACATGCCGAAACTGCGCTCCAAGGTGGGCATGGTGTTCCAGCATTTCGAACTTTTCCCACATATGACGATCCTCGAAAATCTCTGCATCGGGCAGGAGAAGGTTCTGGGCCGCTCACCCGCGGAAGCGCTGGCCAAGGCCAATGCGCTGCTTGAGAGGGTGGGGCTGACGGCGCATGCCAAGAAATATCCCGGGCAATTGTCGGGCGGGCAGCAGCAGCGTGTTGCCATTGCCCGCGCGCTGGCGATGGACCCGGTCGCCATGCTCTTCGATGAACCGACATCGGCGCTCGATCCGGAAATGATCAACGAGGTCCTCGACGTCATGGTTTCGCTGGCGCAGGAAGGTATGACGATGATGGTGGTGACGCATGAGATGGGATTTGCCCGCAAGGTGGCGGACCGCATCGTCTTCATGGATGGCGGCGAGATCGTAGAGATCGGGGAGGGTGACAGTTTCTTCACCGATCCGAAAACGGATCGTGCGCGTTCCTTCCTGTCGAAAATCCTGGCCCACTAGGTCCATGCATGCCGGAGCAGGTGTCTAAACCCGCTTCGGCCATTCCGAACAACACAGTCCGATAGTGGCGGAGAACCGCAATGATAAACCGTGTCCTGATGCCCCGCGAAATGCTCATCGGCGGCGGCAGCCGTTTTCGATTGCCGGCCGTGGTAAAATCGCTTGGCGTCCATCGGCCGCTGCTGGTCTGCGATCCTGTGATGCAGAAGCTTGGCCACGCAGAGGCGCTTTTGCAGGCGCTTGCCGGGGAGGGCATCGAAGCCGCCGTGTTCTCCGACGTTGTCGAAGACCCGACGGATATATCCATCGCCGCTCTGGTGAAACGTATTTCCGATGGCGGCCATGACAGTCTCGTCGCACTCGGCGGCGGCAGCGCCATGGATACGGCCAAGACGGGCGCCATCGTTGCAACGAGCGGGGAGGATCTGCGATCCCTGAAAGTGCCGCGGATCGTGGATTTCGCCGTCATGCCGGTGATTGCCATTCCCACGACGGCCGGAACCGGCTCGGAAGTCACGCGCGCCGCCGTCGTGACGGATACGGTCGCGAGTGAAAAAATGCTGATCCTCGGCACTGCCGCTTTGCCGGTCGCGGCCATCATCGATTATGAGCTGACGCTGACATGCCCTTACCGCGTTACGGTCGATACTGGCATCGATGCGCTGACCCATGCACTGGAGGCGCTGGTCAACCGCAACGGCAACGCCCATTCCGAGGCGCTGGCGCTTTCCGCGCTGAAGCTGATCGGCGCCAATCTTGAGAGAGTGGCTGTTAACCCGGATGACAGGGATGCGCGTGAAGCGATGATGCTGGGCGCGACCCATGCCGGGCTTGCCGTCTCCAATACGTCCACCGCACTGGTCCATGGCCTTAGCCGGCCGGTCGGCGCCTTTTTCCATGTGCCGCATGGCATGTCGAATGCGATGGTGCTGCCGCTGGTCACGCAGTTTTCGCTGAACTTCGCCCCTCCGCATTATGCGGCGGCCGCACGGGCGCTTGGCTGTGCCACCGCGGCCGATAGCGACCAGATCGCCGGCGCGAAGCTGATTGAGGCTTTCATCGGACTGAACAGGCGGCTGAAGGTGCCGACCCCGCAGGAATTCGGCATCGACAGGAGCCGTTATGTCGCCCTTGTGCCGGAAATGGTGCGCCAGGGCCTCGCTTCCGGCACACCGGCAAATAACCCCCGGGTGCCCACAGTTGCGGAAATGACGCGTTTGTACGAGCTCGCCTATGACGGAAGCATCGCGGAATTTTAGTCCATAAGTCGCTGTTAAAATTTATGATTTTCGACTTTCTGACGAAAAATCACACGGTACTTGACAGTCATATATTATGGCATACCATAAGACATCATATTTACGGAGAGAACGCCCATGTCCATCCAGATCCGCAAGACCCTGCTGCAGGTCGAAACGACGTTGATTGAGGGAGGCAAGGCCGCCGCAACGCCTCTGAAACTGTTCAGCGCCATCGCGGTGGTGAAAAATCCGTGGGCGGGAAAAGGCTTCGTGGAAAATCTGAAGCCTGAAATTCATGCGGGTGCGCCCGTGCTCGGTGAGTTGCTGACGAAGATGATCCTCGATGCGGTCGGTTCCGGCGAAGCTGTGGAGGCTTACGGCAAGGCGGCGGTCGTCGGGCTGGATGGCGAAATCGAACATGCTTCCGCGCTCATTCACACGCTGCGCTTCGGCAATCACTATCGTCAGGCAGTGGGTGCCAAGTCCTATCTCGCCTTCTGCAACACCCGCGGTCCGGGCAATGCGCCGATCATGATCCCGCTGATGGACAAGAACGACGAAGGTCGCCGTTCGCATTATCTGACGATCCAGACCGCCATTCCCGATGCCCCGGCCGCCGATGAGATCGTTGTGGCGCTTGGTGCCTCCGTTGGTGGCAGGCCCCATCACCGCATTGGCGACCGCTACCAGGATCTGCAGGATCTCGGTCAGGACGTCGCCAATCCGGCCGGCGTCTGAGGGCGCAGCCAATGCAAGATGCCGCCGCTACCTCACGGGTCAATGTTGCAAAGGCAGGTGCTGCCGCGCTCCCTCGCAGGACGACAGAGGGTGGGGCGGCCTATTTTGAAGCCGGTGCCGGCGAGGACCTGATCCTTATCCACGGCGTTGGCATGCGGCTCGAAGCCTGGGAGCCGCAGATCGACGTCTTTTCCCGCACGCACCGCGTCATCGCGGTCGACATGCCGGGTCATGGCGGCAGCGAACGGTTACCTGCGGGCAGCACGCTTACGGATTTTGTCGGCTGGTTCGGCCGTTTTCTGGACGATATGCGGATCACCCGCGCCAATGTCGCCGGGCATTCCATGGGGGCGCTGATTTCCGGCGGTGCGGCTGCGAGCTTCGGTGATCGTGTCGCGCGCGTCGGTTACCTGAATGGTGTCTATCGCCGTGATCCTGCCGCGAAGGCGGCGGTGCTCGCGCGGGCTGCGGCCATCCGCACCGAGGGCGTGGACAAGGAAGGCCCGCTGCTGCGCTGGTTCGGTGATGATGCCAAGAGCCAGCATGCGCGGGAACTGACACGCGGCTGGCTGGAAATGGTCGATCCGGAAGGTTACGCGGTCGCCTATACGGCTTTTGCCGGTGGGGACGAGACCTATGCGGATCGCTGGCCATCGGTCACCTGCCCGGCGCTTTTCCTGACCGGCTCCGACGACCCGAATTCGACGCCGTTGATGGCGGAGCAGATGGCGGCGATCACGCCGCGCGGTTACGCTCGCATCGTCGAGGCGCACCGGCATATGGTCAATCTGACCGCACCTGAAACTGTCAATGCATTGATGGCCGAATGGCTGGCTATTGAGGAGGAGCCGCAATGACTGTTGCAACGCTTGACCCGCGCGCCCTGCGCGACGCCTTCGGCGCTTTCGTGACGGGAGTAACGATCGTGACCACGCGGGATGATGCGGGAAAGCCCGTGGGCTTCACCGCAAATTCCTTCACCTCGGTATCGCTTGATCCGCCGCTGCTGTTGATCTGCCTCGCACGCACCTCGCGCAATTTCGCGACGATGACCGGCGCGCAAAATTTCGCCGTCAACATTCTGTCGGAAAGCCAGAAGGACCTGTCCAATACCTTCGCACGCCCGGTGGAGGATCGTTTCGCCGCCGCTGAATGGTCGGATGCGCCGCAGGGTTCACCCGTGTTCGCCGATGTCGCTGCCTGGTTCGAGTGCACCATGCAGGAGGTTATCGAAGCGGGTGACCATGTCATCCTGCTCGGCCGCATCGGTGCTTTCGACAATAGCGGCCTGAATGGTCTCGGTTATGCGCGTGGCGGTTATTTCACGCCGATGCTGGCCGCCAAGGCGGTGTCGGCGGCGGCTGAGGGCGAAATTGTCGTCGGCGCGGTGCTGGAACGGCGTGGCGAGATTTACCTTGTCGGCGAGGATGTGTTGTCGCTTCCCGGCTGTGTTGTGGCGGGTGGCGATCCGGTCGCTGCGCTGACATCGCGGCTTGAAGAGCTAACGGGATTGTCGATCCGGACAGGCTTTCTCTATTCGGTTTACGAAAACAAGGCGGATGGCCGCCAGCATATCGTCTACCACGCACTTGCCGAGGGTGACGATGCACCGCGTCAGGGTCGCTTCCTGTCGCCCGGCGCGCTCGGCTCCGCAAAATTCGACTCCGGCGCAACAGCGGATATCGTCAATCGTTTCGCGCTGGAAAGCTCCATCGGCAATTTCGGCGTCTACGTCGGCAGCGAGACCGCCGGCAAGGTCCATCCCATTTCCATGAAGGGGGCAAACCCATGAAATTTTCGCTCTTCGTCCACATGGAGCGGCTGGACGCCTCGCAGGATCACAAGACCCTCTATGAGGAGTTCGTTACCCTTTGCGAAATCGCCGATCGCGGCGGCATGCATGCCATCTGGACCGGCGAACATCACGGCATGGATTTCACCATTGCCCCGAACCCCTTCGTGACGATCGCCGATCTGGCTCGTCGCACGAAGACGGCGCGTCTTGGTACCGGCACTATCATCGCGCCCTTCTGGCATCCGATCAAGCTTGCCGGCGAAGCGGCGATGACGGACCTCATCTGCGATGGCCGTCTCGATATCGGCATTGCCCGCGGCGCCTATTCCTTCGAATATGAGCGGCTGCTTCCCGGCCTCGATGCCTGGGGCGCCGGACAGCGCATGCGTGAACTGATCCCCGCCGTCAAAGGCGTGTGGGCGGGCGACTACGCCCATGATGGCGAGTTCTTCAAATTCCCGGCGACGACTTCCGCTCCCAAGCCGCTGCAGCAGCCGTTTCCGCCGATCTGGGTGGCGGCGCGCGATCCGAATTCTCACGAATTTGCCGTTGCCAATGATTGCAATGTGCAGGTGACGCCGCTGTGGCAGGGCGACGATGAGGTGGAAACCCTGATGGGCCGCTTCAACGATGCCTGCGCCAAGAACCCGGAAAAGCAGCGCCCGAAAATCATGCTGCTGCGCCATACCTATGTCGGTTCGGACGAGGCCGATATCGCGCAGGCCGCTCATGAGATGAGCGTCTATTACAATTACTTCTTCGCCTGGTTCAAAAACGAGAAGCCGGTTCATCAGGGGCTCATCGAGCGGATTGCACCGGAGGATATTGCCGGAAATGCCATGCTTTCCGGCGATGTCATGCGCAAGAACAATGTCGTCGGCGATGCCGATGAGGTCATTGCCCGGCTCAAGGCGTACGAGGCCATGGGTTATGACGAATATTCCTTCTGGATCGATACGGGCATGAGTTTCGAGCGGAAGAAGGCGTCGCTGGAACGTTTCCTGTCCGATGTCATGCCGGCTTTTGCGGAGTAAGATGATGCGCCGTTTTCAGTGCTATATCGATGGACGTTTCGAGGATGGCGAGGCGAGTTTTTCGAGCCTCGATCCCGCAACCGGCCAGCCCTGGGCTGAGATGCCGGAAAGCCGCGAGATGGATATCGGCCGCGCGGTCGAGGCTGCGCATCGGGCGCTTTACGAGGATGTCGCCTGGTCGAAACTGACGGCGACGCAGCGCGGCAAGCTGCTTTACCGCCTTGCTGATCTTGTCGCGGAAAATGCGAAGACGCTCGCTGAACTTGAAACCCGCGATACCGGCAAGATCATCCGCGAAACCTCGGCGCAGATCGCCTATGTCGCTGACTATTATCGTTATTATGCGGGTCTGGCCGACAAGATCGAGGGCGCCTACCTGCCGATCGACAAGCCGGATATGGATGTCTGGCTGCGGCGCGAGCCGGTTGGTGTCGTCGCGGCAATCGTGCCGTGGAACAGCCAGCTTTTCCTTGCCGCCGTGAAGATCGGTCCGGCGCTGGCCGCCGGCTGCACCATCGTCGTCAAGGCATCGGAAGATGGGCCGGCACCGCTTCTGGAATTTGCCCGGCTGGTGCATGAGGCCGGTTTTCCTGCTGGTGTCGTCAACGTTGTTACCGGTTTCGGTGCCTCGTGCGGCAATGCGCTTACCACCCATGCGAAGGTCGCGCATATCGCGTTTACCGGCGGCCCGGAAACGGCGCGTCACATCGTTCGCAACTCGGCGGAAAACCTTGCCTCCACATCACTGGAACTCGGCGGTAAATCGCCGATCCTCGTTTTTGCCGATGCCGATCTCGAAAGTGCCGCCAACGCCCAGGTGGCAGGCATCTTCGCGGCGACCGGCCAGAGTTGCGTTGCCGGTTCGCGGCTGATCATCGAAAAAAGCGTCAAGGACCGTTTCCTCCAGATTCTGGCGGCAAAGGCCGAGGCGATCCGCATCGGTTCGCCGCTGGATATGGCGACGGAAGTGGGGCCGCTTGCAACGGAGCGTCAGAGGAAGCACATCGTTTCGCTGGTTTCCGCTTCGGTAGATGCCGGCGCGAAGGTGGTGACAGGCGGCGCACCCGTTGACGGTGATGGTTATTTCTACCGTCCGACTATTCTCGATTGCGACGGTATCCGTTCGCCCTCGATGGAAAAGGAGTTTTTCGGCCCTGTTCTTTCGGTCGTTTCCTTCGAAACCGAAGCGGAAGCCATCGCGCTGGCCAATGACACGGTCTACGGCCTCGCCTCCGGCGTCTTCACGCAGAACCTGACACGGGCTCACCGCCTGATGAAGGCGATCCGCGCCGGTATCGTCTGGGTGAATACCTATCGCGCGGTTTCGCCGATTGCGCCCTTTGGCGGCTTCGGCCTTTCAGGAGATGGCCGTGAGGGTGGGCTTGCGGCAGCGCTCGATTATACGCGCACCAAGACGATCTGGCTCAGAACCTCCGACGATCCGATCCCCGATCCTTTCGTGATGCGGTGAGCCGATGTTTTACGAGATCCGCACCTATCGGCTGAAGAATGGCGCCATCCCGACCTATCTCAAGGTCGTGGAAGAGGAGGGTATCGAAATCCAGAAGAGCCATCTTGGCGAACTGGTGGGTTACTTCTTTTCCGAGATCGGTCCGATCAACGAGATCGTCCATATCTGGGCCTTTTCCAGCCTTGACGATCGCGAGGAACGGCGCGCCCGGCTGATGGCCGATCCGCGCTGGTTATCCTTCCTGCCGAAAATCCGCGATCTCATCGAGGTCGCGGAAAACAAGATCATGAAGCCGGCGCGGTTTTCACCGTTGAAGTGAAAGGCGCCGGCCAAGACGTGCATGCCAACAACAAACTCTAAACGGAGTAAGGGAACATGAGATCGAAACTGGTATTGTCGACATGCGCAGCACTTTTCGCCCTCGCGGCATCCGCTGAGGCGAGTGACCTGGTTTTTTCCAGCTGGGGAGGAACCACGCAGGACGCCCAGAAGGCGGCCTGGGCTGAGAAATTCATGGTCGAAACCGGCATCAACGTGCTGCAGGACGGCCCGACCGATTATGGCAAGCTGAAAGCCATGGTCGAGGCAAACGGCGTGACATGGGATGTGGTCGATGTCGAAGGCGACTATGCAGCGCAGGCCGGCCCCAAGGGTCTTCTGGAAAAGCTCGACTTTTCCGTGATCGATAAAACGAAGCTCGACCCCCGCTTCGTGACGGATTATTCCGTAGGCAGCTTCTATTATTCCTTCGTCATCGGCTGCAATGTCGATTCAGTCGCTGCCTGCCCCAAAAGCTGGGCCGATCTCTTCGATACGGCAAAATTTCCGGGTAAGCGCACCTTCTACAAGTGGTCAGCGCCGGGTGTGATCGAGGCAGCACTTCTGGCCGACGGCGTTACGGCCGACAAGCTTTATCCGCTTGATCTGGACCGCGCTTTCAAGAAACTCGACACGATCAAATCCGATATCATCTGGTGGTCCGGCGGCGCGCAGTCGCAGCAGTTGATTGCGTCGGCGGAAGCACCCTTCGGCAGCGTCTGGAATGGCCGTATGACCGCTCTCGAGCAGAGCGGCGTCAAGGTGGAGACATCCTGGGCACAGAACATTACCGCGGCGGATTCGCTTGTCGTCCCGAAGGGAACGAAGAACAAGGATGCGGCGATGAAGTTTATCGCCTTGGCGACTTCCGCGCAGGCGCAGGCGGATATGGCGACGGCGACGGGTTATGCCCCGGTCAATATCGAATCCGCCAAGCTGATGGATCCGAAAATCGCCAAGTTCCTGCCGGACCAGCAGACGGCGAACCAGGTCAATGCCGATATGAACTACTGGGCGCAGCATCGCGATGAAATCGGCGAGCGCTGGTACGCCTGGCAGGCGAAATAAGATAACGGCGCGGGCTGCCACCGGCGCCCGCGCAATTTTCCACGTCCGGGAGGTTTGGACATGGTCTCGCTTACCGATGAAACAGTCAGGACAAGGCCGAAGGCGTGGACGCCCTTCCGGGCCGGCAATTTTGCCGCCACCCTACCGGCGCTTGGTTTGCTCATCCTGTTTTTTGTCGTTCCTGTCCTCATCCTGCTGTCGCGCAGCGTGACCGAACCCGTCTTCGGCCTTGGCAACTATGCCGAACTTCTGGGCAGTTCCACCTATTTGAAGATTTTCTTCAATACTTTCGCGGTGTCGGCGCTGGTGACTGTCGTTTCGCTGGCAATCGGTTTTCCGGTCGCCTGGGCGCTCGCCATCATGCCTTCGCGGCTTGCCTCCATCGTTTTTGCCATCCTGCTTCTGTCTATGTGGACCAATCTTCTGGCCCGCACCTATGCCTGGATGGTGCTGTTGCAGCGCACGGGCGTCGTCAACAAGACGCTGATGGGGCTCGGTATCATCGACAAGCCGCTGGCGCTGGTCAACAATCTCACCGGCGTGACGATCGGCATGACCTATATCATGCTGCCGTTCATCATCATTCCGCTCTATGGCGTCATTCGCAAGATCGATCCGGCCATTCTGCAGGCGGCGTCTCTGTGCGGTGCCACCCGCTGGCAGGCACTGACGCGTGTTCTCATTCCTCTTGCTGCACCCGGCATGATGGCCGGCGCGCTGATGGTCTTCGTCATGTCGCTCGGTTATTTCGTCACCCCGGCGCTGCTCGGCGGAACGGCCAACATGATGCTGGCCGAACTCATCGCCCAATTCGTGCAGTCACTGGTCAACTGGGGCATGGGCGGGGCAGCCGCCTTCGTCCTGCTGGTGGTTACTCTCGCTCTTTATGCGGTGCAGCTGAAATTTTTCGGCGCGGCCGGGGCAGGGGGGCGCTGACATGCTGTTGAACTATAACAGCCTCGGCCTCTGGAAATGGCTGCTCCTCCTCATCACCGTGCTGACCTCGGCATTTCTGATCCTCCCGATCGTTTTCATCGCCGCTTTGTCCTTCGGTTCGTCACAATGGCTGATCTTTCCGCCGCCCGGCTGGACACTGAAATGGTATGCGGATTTCTTCGCTGACCCCAGATGGCTGGAGGCCGCCTGGACGAGCCTGCGCATTGCGCTGATGGTCACGGTACTCTCTGTGCTGATCGGTCTCGTGGCTTCCTTCGGGCTGGTGCGTGGCCGGTTCATCGGGCGCGGAACGCTGCGCGCACTGTTCATGACGCCGATGATCCTACCCGTCGTAGTCCTTGCGGTGGCGCTTTATGCCTTTTTCCTGAAACTCGGCCTTGCGGGCACCACCACGGGCTTCGTCATCGCCCATCTCGTCGTTGCGCTGCCTTTCTCCATTCTGGCGCTGACCGGCGCGCTTGAGGGTTTCGACAAGTCGATCGAGGATGCGGCGGTGCTGTGTGGCGCGAGCCCGTTGCAGGCGAAAATCCGCATCACGCTTCCCGCCATCAGCCACGGGCTGTTTTCGGCGGCGATCTTTTCCTTCCTCACCTCCTGGGATGAGGTGGTGCTGGCGATCTTCATGGCAAGCCCGACATTGCAGACGCTGCCGGTGAAAATCTGGGCGACCCTGCGTCAGGATCTGACGCCCGTCATCGCCGCAGCCTCCACGCTTCTCATCGCGGTGACCATCATTCTCATGCTGCTTGTTGCGGCTGTGCGAAAAGGACTGAAAACATGACCAAACCGCTCCTGCAAATTCGCGGTATCCGTAAGCAATACGGACCGGTCGTCGCCGTTCAGGATGTCAATCTCGACGTGCAGCCGGGCGAGTTCATGACATTTCTCGGTCCATCCGGTTCGGGCAAGAGCACGACGCTTTATATCCTTGCCGGCTTCGAGCAACCGACGGCGGGCGATATCCTGCTGAACGGTGAGAGCCTGCTGTCGACGCCATCGCACAAGCGCAATATCGGCATGGTCTTCCAGCGCTATACCCTGTTTCCGCATCTGTCGGTCGGTGAGAATATCGCCTTTCCGCTTAAGGTTCGCCGCAGTAGCAAGGCGGACATCGATGCCAGGGTGAAGGAAATGCTGCGGCTCGTTCGCCTCGAAGGTTTCGAGGACAGGAAGCCTGCACAGATGTCGGGTGGCCAGCAGCAGCGCGTGGCGCTGGCGCGGGCACTTGCTTATGACCCGCCGGTGCTTTTGATGGATGAGCCGCTGTCGGCGCTCGACAAGAAGCTGCGCGAGGAAATTCAGTTCGAAATCCGCCGTATCCACCAGCAGACGGAGGTGACGATCCTTTATGTCACCCACGATCAGGAAGAGGCGCTTCGCCTTTCCGACCGGATTGCGGTGTTTTCAAAAGGGGTGATCGACCAGATCGGCACGGGCCCTGAGCTTTATGCTCATCCGACCACCCGTTTTGTGGCCGAATTCATCGGTGACAGCGATTTCATCGCCTGCGACCTGCTCGCAGCATCCGGCGGCAAGGCGACGGTCTCGCTCGGCCGGGATATCGTCTTCGATCATATTCCGATGCATGGCGAGGCTGCGCCGGGTAAGAAAGCGGCGCTGATGCTGCGTCCGGAACGCCTGCAGCTCAGCCGCAACCGGCCGGCTTCCTCCGCCGGTTTTCAGGCCACCGTCAGCGACATCACCTTCCTTGGCAACAACGTCCATGTGGTTGCCCATACCGGTTCGGGTGAACCGCTCGCGGTCCGTCTGCCCTTCGGCCACGAAGCGATTTCCGGTCTCAGCCGGGGTGATCTCGTGCACTTGGCCTTCGACCCGGCGTCAGCCCAGGTTTTCTGTTGAGGGATCGGCTCCATGCATCTGAATGACCCCACGCTTTTCGGTGAAAAAGTGCCCGTGGCCGGACGCTGGATCAGCTGCGATGGCCGCGCAACGGCGACGATCCATAATCCCGCGACGGGGGAAATCGTCGGGCGAGTTCCCGAGCTCGGCGCTGCGGAAACGCAGGCGGCGATCGCTGCTGCCGTGATTGCCCAGAAGGCATGGGTGGGCCGCACAGCCGGCGAGCGTGCGACTATCCTGAAGGCGTGGCACCGGCTCGTCATGGAGAACCGTGACGATCTTGGCATGATCCTGACCCTGGAACAGGGCAAACCCCTCGCGGAAGCCAAAGGCGAAATCGCCTATGGCGCAAGCTTCATCGAATGGTTCGCCGAAGAGGCGCGCCGCATCAATGGTGAGACGGTGCCCGGCCATCAGCCGGACAAGCGCATTCTGGTTCTCCGCCAGCCGGTCGGCGTCGTCGCGGCCATCACGCCGTGGAATTTCCCCAATGCCATGATTACCCGTAAAGTCGGCCCGGCGCTCGCCGCCGGCTGCGCGGTGGTGCTGAAACCGGCGCCGCAGACGCCGTTTTCGGCCATCGCTCTCGCCATCCTCGCCGAGCGCGCGGGCCTGCCGCTCGAACTTTTCAGCATCGTGACGGGACCTGCCGCGGAAATCGGCGGCGTGCTGACGGCAAGCCCGGATATCCGTCTCCTGACCTTCACTGGCTCGACGCGCACGGGAGAACATCTTTATCGGCAATGCGCGCCGACGATCAAGAAACTCGGGCTGGAGCTCGGTGGCAATGCGCCCTTCATCGTGTTTGATGACGCTGATCTCGATGCCGCGGTGGAAGGGGCGCTGATTGCCAAGTTTCGCAACAATGGCCAGACCTGCGTCTGCGCCAACCGGCTTTATGTGCAGAGCGGTGTTTATGATGCCTTCGCTGAAAAATTCGCACGGGCGGTATCCGCGCTGAAGGTTGGCAACGGATTGGAAGAGGGAAACATCCTGGGGCCGCTCATCGATGGCAACGCTGTTGCCAAGGTGGAAGCCCATATCGCCGATGCGCTCTCAAAAGGTGCTCAAATTGCCGCAGGCGGCAGCAGGCATGCGCTCGGCGGCAATTTCTTCAAGCCGACGATCCTGCGCAACGTGACTGCCGGCATGCAGGTCGCGCGTGAGGAAACATTCGGGCCACTCGCCCCGCTTTTCCGTTTCGAAGACGAAGAGGATGTGATCGCGCAGGCCAACGATACCGATTTCGGTCTTGCCTCCTATTTTTATGCACGTGACCTGTCTCGAGTCTTCCGGGTCGCCGAGGCGCTCGAATATGGCATGGTCGGCGTCAATACGGGCGCTATTTCCACCGCTGAAGCGCCTTTTGGCGGTGTCAAAATGTCAGGTCTCGGCCGGGAGGGGTCACGCCACGGCATCGAGGAATATACCGAACTTAAATATGTCTGTATCGGTGGCATCGGCTGAGACCGGACCTTGAAGAATGATGCCTATGTCAGCAGCCCGCGCATGATCAGGTCAAGATGAACCTTAAGAACGGCCTGCCTGCCCGGTACCTGCTGGCGAACCCGTATTTCCGTTTTCTCTCGAAAAGCCCGCTTCCAAGCGGGCTTTTTGCGTTCGGGCACTATCGGCCATCGTTCCTGTCACCTGGCAGCATGACATCGCCGTTCGTGGGCGCACCGATTTCATCAAGAATCCCCACAAAAGGAAGTAGAAACTGGCTGCGGGTTACGGGGATGTTAGCCATGACATCTCGTCGCGATCATGTGGTTGATGTGTTCAATACGCACAATTCAGCGGCAATCGCCACTAGTTAAACTGATGGTTGATTCTGAGGAGGCGAGACAAGCGACTGCGCTGCCAAGCGTAGCGAGCGTCGGCGGGGCCGAGATAGGTTCTTTCCGTGCCACTTGTTTTTGCCTATGTTGCAGGCCCACCTGCGGCCGGATCAAACTCCAAGATTTAACGGCCTTTGAAACCTCCTGACGGGTTCATGTGATGAAAGTCATCGGCATATTGGGCGGCATGTCGGCCGCCTCGACGCAGATCTACTACCGCAAACTTTGTGAGATCACCCGAGACCGGCTTGGTGGCCTCCATTCCCCCGAGCTTTTGATCCGCTCCCTCGATTTTGCGAAAATAGAGGCCTTGCAGGTGAGCGGCAATTGGGATGAAGCCGCACGCATATTGAATGCAGAGGCAAGGGCGCTGGAGCGCGGCGGCGCGGAAGTCCTGGTGCTTGCTACTAACACGATGCACAAGCTCGCTGAAGCGATGATGGAGGCCGTGTCCATTCCGCTGCTTCATATCGCGGACGCCACTGCGGAGCGAATAGTCAAGGCAGGCCTCAAACGGCCAGGGTTGCTGGCGACGGCTTTTACCATGGAGCAGGGCTTCTATGTGGACCGGCTAAAGGCGGCATCGCTGCATCCGGTTCTCCCGGACGCAGCTGATCGCGGAGAGTTGCATCGCATCATCTATGAGGAGCTTTGCAGGGATATCACCACAGATGAGAGCCGATCCATCTACGAAAACATCGCGCGGCGCGTGGCTGAAGCGGGCGCTGACTGCATGATCCTCGGCTGCACCGAGGTCGGTATGCTGCTCCACGAGGGGAATGTCCCGGTTCCGGTCTTCGATACCACGCTGATCCATTGCGAGGCCGCCATAGATATGGCTTTGTCAGGGTGACGAGCGATCGCATCCCTGCGATCCTCTCATGCCGTTTGACGACTTTTTGGATGACGAAGCTGAGGGGATGTCCTCCGTCAGATGCGGATCGAACTCTCAGCCACGTCCATGAACAGCAGCAGCCGGTGGTGGGAAGTGGATTGAGCCAGCCGGAATACGATCAGACTTAACGCTTGACATGGCTACCTACCGGAAGGTAGGTTGACGATATGAGCAATTTATCGACAACCTCCGACGACATTCTGGCTTCCGCACGGGCTCTGATCATGAGCGGTGGGTATAATGGTTTCAGCTATGCCGATATTGCCGAGGTTGTTGGCATCCGCAAGGCGAGCATTCACCATCATTTCCCGAGCAAGGTTGACCTTGTCCGGACGCTCGTCTCACGTTATCGCGAAGACGCTCAAAACGGTGTCGCCGCGCTTGAGCGGAATGTCGAGCAACCGCTTGAGATTTTGCGAGTCTATGCGGATCATTGGGCGAAATGCATAGAGGATCAAAGCCGGCCTTTCTGCGTCTGTGCCTTGCTGGCAAGTGAACTGCCTTCGCTGCCACCGGAAGTCGCCACCGAGGTAACCGCTTTCTTTCGTTTTCTTTCAAAATGGCTGATCACGGTCATGGAGCGTGGTGCGGAAGCGGGCACTTTGGCCCTGTCTAGCACGCCTGAGGTCGAGGCCGAGGCTTTCATGGCCTGCGTGCATGGTGCGATGCTGTCGGCTCGCGCCTATGGGCGGGCGGATGTGTTTGCCAACATACTTGCGCCGACATTAAAGCGCCTGTCCGGAGCCGCCGTTCAGTAATTCCTTTGGCGAAAGTCGCCAAAGGTAAAACTGCGCATCGTAAACCTATCAACTAGTAGGGAGATTCTAATGATCAAGAAATCCATTTCCGCTATGGCCCTCGTGCTTTCAGCCATGTCGCTGGTGACGATGATGTCTGCACCCGTCCGCGCCGAGGGTGCCGCAGGCAAGCATGTCAATGTGCGGGGCAGCATCGTATCCCACGCTGGTTCCACCTTGACCGTGAAAACCCGCGAGGGCGAGACCCTTGATATCAATCTTGCCGAAGGCTTGCAGGTCTCGGCTGTCGCGAATGCCAGGATCGAGGATATCAAGCCGGGTGACTTCGTCGGCATCGCATCTTTGCCCAAAAAGGATGGCGGCGACGGCGCGCTTGAGGTTCTCATTTTTCCGCCGGCGCTCAAGGGGGCGGGCGAGGGCAGCTATGGCTGGGATTTGAAGCCCAACAGCAGCATGACCAACGCAACCGTTGCCGATGCCGTCACGGGTGTCGATGGCCGAACGGTCACGGTCTCCTACAAAGGCAAGGAAAAGAAGATCTCGATCCCTGACGGGACGCCGGTTGTTACCCTCGCGCCAGCCACAAAGGAGGATCTTGTTCCGGGAGCCGTCGTTTTCGTGCCGGCCGAGAAGGCTTCCACCGGCACTGTGGCCCAGCGGCTTGTCGTCGGAAAGAATGGCGTGGTTCCGCCCATGTAACCACGTCGGAGGCCGGTCGGCCGGAGTACTCTCCCATCGACCGGCTGCCACCCCCTTCGCAAACGTAGACAATGCAAGGAGCAGGGTCGGACATGGATGCTACCGACGACAACATTCAACATCCGCGGACGATCTTCATCCGTCGCCACGCGCTTGTGACCCGCATCACGCACTGGCTGAACGTGCTTTGCCTGAGTTTTCTGCTGATGAGCGGCCTGCAGATATTCAATGCGCATCCCGAGTTGTATTGGGGACAATATGGCGCGGACGGCGACCCTGCCTTCCTGACGATCGGTTCCGCAGGGGGTGGTCCTGACGCCCGAGGCTTCCTGCGGATGGCTGGCCTCGAAGTTACGACCACGGGCGTGCTCGGAATTTCCTATATGGATGGCCAGGCGGTGGCGCGAGCGTTTCCGGCCTGGGCGACAATTCCCTCGTTTCAGGATCTGGCGGCCGGCCGCCGCTGGCACTTCTTTTTTGCCTGGCTGTTTCTCATCAACGGCCTTGTCTATGCGGCCTCTGGTGTTCTTGGCGGCCACTTCAGGAAAGATCTGGCGCCGAAGGCCAGCGAACTTTCTCCTCGCCATCTCTGGCATGAGATCGTCGATCATGCGCGCCTGCGTTTCCCCAGGGGAGAAGAGGCAAGACACTATAATGCATTGCAGAAACTGACCTATCTCGCGGTGATCGCGGGTCTTCTTCCACTGATGATCCTGACGGGCCTGACGATGTCACCCGGCATCAATGCCGCTCTCCCCTGGCTTGTCGATCTCTTTGGCGGTCGGCAGTCCGCGCGGACGATCCACTTCATAACGGCGTTGCTACTGGTGCTCTTTGTCATCGTGCATATCGCAATGGTCGTGCTGTCAGGCACCTGGAACAACATCCGGTCGATGATCACCGGCCGTTACGCCATCAAAGAAACGGGGCCGAATTCATGAGCCATCTTCTTACCCGCCGTCGGTTTCTGATCGGCAGCACACTCGGCGCCGGTGCCGTGACCATTTCCGGCTGCGATCTTCTCGATCAGAACACCGACGTCTTGAACCTCGTCCGCTCGGCAGAAACGCTGACGATGAAGGCGCAGCGCCTGCTGCAAGGGCGTGATGCCCTGGCCCGGGAGTTCACCGAAGCTGACATTTCTCCATCCTTTCGTGTCAACGGCACGAGCGCTCCCGATAGCGAGGAATATGCGGAACTCGTCGAAAGCAAGTTTGCGAATTGGCGGCTCAGGATCGATGGGCTGGTCGAAAGGCCGCTGCAGATTTCGCTTGCCGAACTCAGGATGCTGCCGGCCCGCACCCAGATCACCCGCCACGACTGCGTGGAAGGTTGGAGTGCCATCGGCAAGTGGACAGGCGTGCCGTTGGGCATGCTTCTGAATACGGCTGGACTTGCGCCAACCGCCCGCTTTGCCGTTTTCCATTGCGCCGACGAACTCGAGAAGACGCTGGACGGAAGCGGCCGCTATTATGAAAGCATCAACCTGGTCGACGCCTTTCATCCGCAGACCATCCTTGCATACCAGATGAACGGACAGGATCTCACTGTCGGTCACGGTGCGCCGCTGCGGCTGAGGGTTGAGCGGCAGCTTGGGTACAAGCAGGCCAAATATCTCATGCGGATCGAGATCGTGGACAGTTTCACCGGCTTCTGGGGCGGTAATGGCGGCTTCTGGGAAGACCGCGGATACGAATGGTACGCCGGGATCTAGCGGCTTCAGCGCTTGCGCATGTCCCGACCCGGCAGAACAGGAATGGCCTTTCTCGGACAGAGGCCGGAACCCTCCAAGAACAAGGAATAACGCCATGGGCAACCGAACATCAGCCATCGTCAATGACAATGAATATTGGCTGAAGCGCTATTATTTCATCCGCGCGGCATTCTCCATCATTTGGGTTATCGCAGCACTCACCGCGGGAAGGCAGTCCTTTGGTATCGCAGCTTTCCTGCTGGTCATTTATCCCGCGTGGGATGCGGTGGCGAATTTGATCGATGCCATGCGAAACGGCGGGCTGGCGAAAAATCACAGCCAGACGTTTAATGTCGCAGTCAGTTCGCTGATGACCGTGATCGTGATCTTCGCCTTGTGCATGAGCATGAATTGGGTGCTCGCGGTCTTCGGGCTATGGGCGATTTTTTCAGGCCTGCTCCAGTTGAGCGCCGCCGTTCGCCGTTGGAAACATCATGGCGGGCAGTGGGTGATGATCCTGAGTGGCGGACAATCCGCCGTCGCAGGCATCTTTTTCATTCTGCAGGCGCGCATGCCGGATGAGCCATCGATCGCGACCATCGCCGGATATGCGGGACTGGGTGCATTTTATTTCCTCGTCTCTGCCATCTGGCTGAGCGTCAGCCACCTGCGGCGCGAGGCAAAAGCATAAGGTCATCCGCAATGTGATGGCCGATTGCCGTGGATGGCGGTATTTACCTGACCTCACGGCAGGGTTTGCGGGCCTCAGATGTCCTTTGCCAGACGCAGCGCATCGTAGATCGCCGCATGGGTATTGCGTGCGGCGACCGCATCACCGATCCGGAAGAGCTGGTAAGTGCCGGCCGGATTACGCTCCACCGTCTGGGCCGTTCCTTCCAGCAAGTCGTCATAGGAGATTTCGCCGAGGTTCTTCGAACCGGGTTTCAATTCGAAATAAAGGTCGTCCAGCGGAACCGTGCCATGATTGACGACGATCTGATCCACGGTCCGTGATTTCGTCACGCCACCATAGTCGCTGCCGACGCGGGCGACGAGTTGATTGCCGTTTCTTTCCGCCGCTTCCAGCCGATAGGTGACGGTGAAGGTGACATCGAGTTTTTGCAGCGCCCGCATATAGGGAACGAGGTTCATGGCCATTACTTCCGGGGCGAAGGCCCGGTCCGGGGTCATGATCTCCACTTTCGCGCCCGCCTTTGCCAGGAATTCGGCGGCCTGCAGGCCGGCATGATCGCCGGCATCGTCGAAAACCAGCACATTCGCGCCCGGCTTGACGTCCCCGGAAATGATATCCCATGCCGAAACGACGAGATCGTTGCCCTTGGAAAGCACCTCGGTATGCGGCAATCCGCCGGTGGCGATGATGACCACGTCCGGGTTTTCCGAAAGGACCGTATCCGCCTCCGCCCAGCTGTTGAAATGGAAGGTGACGCCAAGCCTTTCGCACTGGCTCATGCGCCAGTCGATGATGCTGATCATCTCACGGCGGCGTTCGCTTTGCGCGGTGAGGCGGATCTGGCCGCCGGGATCGTTCGCGGCCTCGAAGACGACGACCTCATGGCCACGCTCGGCGCAGACACGTGCGGCCTCAAGGCCTGCCGGGCCGGCGCCGACGATCACTACCCTGCGCCGTTCCGCCGCCCTGGCGATCTCATGCGGCATGGTCTCCTCGCGGCCCGTTGCCGCATTATGGATGCAGAAGGCGAGGCCGCCCTGATAGATGCGGTCGAGGCAATAATTGGCGCCCACGCAGGGGCGAATGTCGTCCTCCCGTTTTTCCATGATCTTGCGCACGATATGCGGGTCGGTCATGTGGGCGCGCGTCATGCCCACCATGTCCACCTTGCCGGAGGCGATGGCGTGGCGGGCGGTGGCGACATCGGGGATCTTGGCGGCATGGAATGTCGGGAAACCGGTCGCGGCGCGGATTTCACCGGCAAAGTCCAGATGCGGCGCATTGGCCATGCCCTGAATGGGAATGACGTCCGTCAGGCCCGGATCGGTGTCGATGTGACCGCGAATGACATTGAGATAGTCGATCAGGCCGCTATCCTTCAGCCGTCTGGAGATTTCGAGGCCCTCCGCCTTTCCGGTGCCACCCTCAAGACATTCGTCGGCGGTATAACGAACGCCGAGGATGAAATCGTCGCCCACGCGTTCGCGCATCGCCCTGAAGACGTCAAGACAGAAGCGCATGCGGTTTTCCAGCGAGCCGCCATAGGGGCCATCCAGCTCGTTGGTCAGCGGTGAGACGAACTGGTCGATGAGGTGGCCATAGGCCTCCAGCTCCACCCCGTCCATGCCGCCCGCCTTCATGCGTTCCGCGGCGTCGGCGAAGTCCTTGATGATACGTTCGATATCCCAGTCCTCGATCTTCTTCGGAAAAGCGCGGTGGGCGGCTTCCCGATGATGCGAAGGGGCCAGCACCGGCAGCCAGTCGCCCTTGTCCCAGCGGGTGCGGCGGCCGAGATGCGTCAGCTGGATCATGATCGCCGCGCCCTGTTCATGCACGGCGTCGGTCATCTCCCGGATCCACGGGACGATTTCATCCTTGTAGGCGAGCAGGTTGTTGAAGACGGGTGGGCTGTCCCTGGAGACGGCGGCCGAGCCAGCGGTCATCGTCAGGGCCACGCCGCCCCTGGCGCGCTCCACCGTATAGGCGCGATAGCGCCCTTTCGGCATGCCGTCTTCGGGATAAGCGGGCTCATGCGAGGTGACGATGATGCGGTTGCGCAATGTGAGATGCTTGAGCCGGTAGGGCTGAAGAAGGGGATCATTCGACATGGGCCGTTCTCCGGGTGGGGCTGATGGGAGAAGGCTAGAAGGAAATGTACATAAGTGTCAATTAATAAAACACATGTGTTTGTAATTTTGACATGAGTGGACATTCGCCTTGTCGCAACCCGGCGGATTTGCTAGAAAACCGTCATGGAAGCGACATTGAACGAGACCGGCTGGCGCGGATCGCAGGAAGGATGGCTGGAGGCCGCCTATCAGGCCCTGCTGGAATCGGGCGTGGATTCCGTCAAAATCCTGCCCTTGGCGAAAAAGCTCAATCTGTCGCGCACCAGCTTCTACTGGTTCTTCAAGGACCGGGAGGAATTGCTGGCCGCGCTGCTTTCCCGCTGGCGGGAAAAAAACACCGGCAACATCGTCAGGCAGTCTGAGGCTTATGCGGAGAGCCTGGCGGAAGCAATGTTGAATATTTTCGATTGCTGGCTCGATCCCGCCCTCTTCGACAGCAGGTTCGAATTCGCGGTTCGCAGCTGGGCGCTTCAGTCGGATGATATTCTTGCCGAGGTGCGCAAAGCCGACCAGACCAGAATGGACGCGCTTTCGCGCATGTTCGTGCGTTTCGGCCATTCCGAAAACATGGCGGATGTACGCGCCCGAACCACCTATCTCGTGCAGATCGGCTATATCTCCATGCAATCCGAAGAGGATGTGGCCGTGCGGATGAAAAGAATCCCGGACTACATTGCAATCTATACCGGCGAGGTGGCGCAGCAGCGCGAGCTTGATCGGTTTTATGCAAGGCACGGATACAGGCCGGGGCCAGACAGCTAGGGGCTGTCCCGGCGGCCTTGTGAAAAGCATGCGATGCCGGTCGGCTTGTGCCCGGCAAAGTGGTAAGGAGAACGGTCCGGCTCCCCGCCCTGCAATGTAACTGCAATATTCACCGGCCAGTGGTGGGCTGCAAGAACGCATCTCTGAGGAAAAGTCGTTGCGAATCCTGCTTCTTGAGGATGAACCCGAAATGGCGCGAGCGCTCCTCGAGGCCTTGCGCCGACGCGATGTGCTCGCGGATCACGTCAGCACCATCGGCGATGCCGATGTTCTGGCGCGCGACGGGGCCTATGACGTGCTGGTTCTCGATCGCCGCCTTCCCGATGGCGAGGGGCTGAACCTCGTGTCCTCGCTTCGCCGGAGAAAACACACCGTGCCGATCCTTGTCCTGACGGCGCTTGGCAGTGTCGATCATCGCGTCGACGGGCTCGATGCCGGGGCAGATGATTATCTCGCCAAACCCTTTGCGATTGAGGAATTGCTCGCTCGTCTTCGCGCGCTCCACAGGCGCGGCCCCACGCTTTCCGACAAATATGTGAGTTTTGGAAATCTGAGCATCGATCCGAAGAGCAGCGAAATCAGCGTCGCCGGTTCCATTATCGAGTTTCGGCGTCGCGAATATCTGGTGCTCGAGGCGCTGATGCGACGGCCGAACCGCATCGTGACGCGCGCCAATCTGGTCGAGGCGGTTTACACCCTGGACGACGAGATCGAGTCCAATGCTCTCGATGCCCATATCTCCCGGATCAGGAAGAAGCTGGCGCAGGCCGGCGCCACGGTCGAGATCAGGGCCGTGCGCAATATCGGTTATCTTATCCGGTTGAATACATGAAGGAAAAACGCAACCGATCGCTGCGATGGGCGCTGATGAAGCGCCTTTTCGTGTTGCAGGCCTTCCTGCTCGTTCTTTTTGTCGTCCTCCTCATCGGCTGGATCTGGATCATCAATCCGCAACTGGAAGACGCCAATGAAGAGGCGGTCCGTATCGTTGCGGAAAGTGTGGCAAGGGATGGGCAGGGCCGGGTGCAGGTGGTGGCTACATCCGGATTGGCGGCATTAAAACAGCGCTACCCGAACCTTTGGTTCGTGGTACGGGACGCCGATGACGTCACCCTGCAATATGGAGAGGTCCCGTCGCTCGCTTTGACGGCGGTTTTCCCCCGCACCATCGAGAGGGCGCGTCTGGAAGCTGCGGAAACAGTCCGGGCCACCATGGAAAACCGCGATACGTCCGCCGGGCGGCTGCAGTTCATCGCCGGGACGGAAAAAAGCACCCCGAATGACGGCCTCAGCCTCTGGATCAGCATGCAGCTGGATCTGGAAAAGGATGCCAACGGCGCCATCCGCTGGCTGACCGTGTTGCCCGGCGTGGGCTTCATCATCCTTATCGTTGTCGTGCCCATGTTGATCCTGACGGGCATCGCGACGCTGCTCGTCACCCCAAGGGCGGTCGGGCGCTCCCTGGGCGGCCTCATGGAAACAGTCAAACAGGCGAAATCGATCGATTTCGAAAACCGTTCCGACCGCATCGATCGCTCGAAGGTGCCCCATGAAATCATTCCCCTGGTGGATGCCTTCAACATTGCGCTTTCCAGGCTGGATGAGGGATACAATCGCCGTAACCGCTTTCTTGCCGATGCCGCACATGAATTGAGGACGCCGATTGCCATTGCCCGTATTCGGGCCGATCTCTTGCCCGATGACGCGCTGAGCCGGCAGCTCCGGGCCGATATCGACCGTCTCACGCGCGTCGCGCATCAGCTTCTTGAAATGCAGGCTGTCGGCGCGGTGGAATTGCCCGCCGTGCCGCAGGATCTCAACAGCCTTGTCGAGCGCATCGCGACCGATCTTGCGCCGATTGCGATGGATGCCGGCTATGAATTCGATTTCGAGCCGAGCGAAGGGCATGTCGTGCTCACCATGCAGATCTCGATCATCGAGATGGCGGTGGTCAACCTTGTCCGCAACGCGATCGATCATGGCGGCGGCAAAGGCGCTATCACGATCCGGGTCGGTGCGACGGGCGTCATAGATGTCTGCGATGAAGGGCCGGGCATACCCGTCTCGGAGCGCGAGCAGGTTTTCGAGCCGTTTCACCGCGTCAACGCCAATGCGCCGGGAGCCGGCCTTGGGTTAAATCTGGTCCAGAAGGCGGCCGAGCTTCATCACGGGCGTGTTTCGTTCCTCGATCTCAATCCCGGCTTCTGCGTTCGGCTGGAAATTCGATCCATCGCTTCCAAGGAGGCTGCGACCGCAAAGGCCGGGCTGCCGGGGTTTTGAACGATCGGATGTGCTCCGACAATGAATTTCCTTACTATTTGGTTAAGGAAATTCGGATAACTCATTTAAATAAATAAATTATTTCTAATAAAATTCGTTTCGTGCAATGCAAGCGCAATTCTCGTCGGGAAAATCCCCTTATCTGCTGAACGCATCCGCACCCCGTGCCAGGCCGTGCAGCAGACGAACGGGAGCCGGTTTCCGGTTCTTCAACGCAAACTGAAACCCAAGAGGCGCCGGACGATGGCGCATCGGTTTCGTCTGGAGTCTTTTCATGTCGATAATCAGAAAATCGCTTGCCGCCGGGGCTATTGTCATTGCGGTGGCAGGCCATGCCTATTCGGCCGACCTCACGAACTACAATACGCAGCAATCCTTTGACTACGGCAATCCGCCTGCTTTTTCATGGGACGGAGCCTATGTCGGTGTGCATGGTGGCGTCGCCTCACCGAGATTTAACCCATTGGCCAGCGGCCGCGGTCTGACGGGCGGTGTTCAGGCCGGCTATAACGCCCAGTTCGGCTCTGGCGTTATCGGCGCGGAACTGGAAGGTTCTTATCTCGGGAACGAGGCGCGTGTGCCGAACGGCCGGCTGCGGGAGCGTTTCCGGGGTGCGGCCAAGGTGAAGGCCGGCGTGGCGCTCGATCGCACGCTTCTTTACGGCACCGCAGGCCTGACAACGACGAAGTTCAAGGATGGCAATGGCGTGACAGGTCCCGATGGCTGGAAGCAGGGATATCTGGTCGGGGCAGGTGTCGAACAGAGCTTCGGTGGCGGCTTGTCGGCCAAGTTTGAATATAATTATGTGAGCACGGGAAATGTGGCCACGACGACCGCCAGCGGCAAATCGAAGACCGATGTCAGCGATCATGTCATCAAGGCCGGTCTGAACTATCGTTTCTGATCGGCCCATCCCATGACGGCTTTCAGGGAGAATTCACAAAAGAACGCCGCCGCTTTCCGCTTGGAAGCGGCGGTAAAACAGGGGCATGGCGCAAACATGCGCTACCGGGCCGAAATCCGGAATACCGGAAACGGTCATTCGCATTCGAGCGATGGTTGCCGGAAACTCGTCACATACCATTCGCTGCCGGAATTGCGGGTGTAGAACGTATAATAGCAGTCGATCCGTTCGACATAACCCGGCGTTTCCGACACTTCATAACGTTCGCCACGCCGCGTTGTCCGCACCTCACCGCTCGATGAGCCGGCGACGACCTGTGTCTTGTTCTTGCGCCATTGATAGGCCTGCTGGCCGGGACCCAGGCCGTAGATATTGTCGGGCGGCCCATAGTCCAGCATGACGCTGGTGATGGGTGCGCCGATATAGCTTTTCATGACGGTCGAGGCGCAGGCCGCGAGCAGGGCCGATGCGGTGATAAGGGCGATCGCCGCCGGGAAGGCGGGTGACGATCGGTCGGTCATGGGCATTCTCCTCCGCTGTGGTGGGTTTCCACAGGGATAGGAACCGGCCATTACAAGTACATTGCACGCGACGATCGTGAAGGCGGCCGTGGATTCCCGTCGGCTCTCAGCCGGAGAAGATCTCCTAAGCCGGCTATCTCTATCAAAGACCGGCGATATTGAGGCCGATATGGCGCAGGATGCTTTTGAAAAGTTTCACTTCTGCGGGATCGAGGCCTTCGATCGCGGTTTTTTCGAACATGGCGGCGATGGGCATCAGCTCGTCGGCAAGTTCCTCGCCCTTCGGGGTCAGCGTGATGCGCACGATGCGCGCATTGTCGGCCGGTCGCTCGCGGCTGACGAGGTTGCGGCGGACCATCAGGCCGACAAGGCGGGAGAGGGTGGAAATTTCCACCGACACCATGTCCGAAAGCTCGGTCAGGGTCTTGCTTTCCTGTTGCCTGAGCGTCGCCAGCACGCGGTACATCGGCAATGTGATGTCATAGGAGGCCAGTCTCACGGAGAAGCGCTCGCCCAGCCGAACGCCCACCCAGTTGAGCAGGTAGGGTACCGAGTCGGTGAACTGATAAGACACGAGCAAATCCCCGTTTGAGAACCATCTGCGCAGATGCTGATGTGCGCCTATCGGCTGTACCGGCACAATCCATCCGTTTCAATAGCTTCGCTCCACAAGGCCGGGGAATGGCGGGTTTCCCAACCACAGAAAATGACGAAAAACATTTGCATTGACAAATGTTGCAAATGAAAATAAATAAGATTGCAGGATTTGGGAGGATCTCATGACATCAGCATTGTTTGGCCTGAGCAGTCTTGCGCCTGAAGGCGTCGGCCAGAATTTCCGTTCGACGATGCGTCGTTTTCCGGCAACCGTAACGGTCATCACCGCCTGTGCTACAGGTGATCAGCGCGATCACGGCATGACCGTGACGGCCGTTACCTCCGTCTCGATGGAGCCGCCTTCCCTGCTGGTTTGCCTTAATAACCGCACGCTGCTGCATGAATTGCTGCTGTGCCGGCCCGATTTCATCGTCAATGTGCTGACGCAGGACCAGATCGCGCTTTCGGATGGCTTTAGCGGCAAGGTGCCGCCGGAGGAGCGTTTCCGCGACGGCAACTGGCAGCGCCACGATAATGGCGTTCTTTACCTGCCCACGGCCCATGCCGCCATCGCCTGCCGCCGGGTTGCGGCCATGCCCTATGGAACCCATACCGTCTTCATCGGACAGGTGGTTTCAGCCGATGTCAGCGAGACGACACGGCCGCTGCTTTACGAAAACGCCCAATATTGCGCCGCAAGCCCCGCGAGCGAACCCGCCTGAATTTTTAGCGGTTAGATCATTCCCGCAAGGAGATAATCATGAACGATATGAGCCATGCGCCGCAGCCGGCGCAAACGAACCCGCATGTCCGTCTAGCCAGCCGCGTTGCCGGCATAGCCGATCTTTTCCGCTCAAGCGCCAGGCAGACGGAGGAAGCGCGGCGCGTGCCCTCCAGCCATATCGAGGCACTGCGTGGCATCGGTTATTTCGATATCGTCAAGCCCCGCGCCTTCGACGGCAAGGGTGGCGATTTCGCCGAGCTGGTGGAAGCCAATATCGAACTTTCGGCGGCCTGTGCGTCGACGGGCTGGGTCGCCGGCCTGCTGTCTGCCCATCAATGGCTGCTGGCGATGTTTCCCGAAGAGGCGCAGGCCGATGTCTGGGGTGAAAATCCCGACGCGCTGCTGTGCGGTTCCTATGCGCCGGTGAAGATGGCCGAGGCTGCCGATGGCGGTTATCGCCTCGGCGGCAAATGGGCCTTCGCTTCGGGCTGCGAAAACGCACAATGGTCCCTCTGCGCCGCCATTCTGCCGCCGAAGGGTGAAGGAAAGCCGGTTCCCGCCTTTCTGCTCGTTCCCGCCAGCCAATATGTCATCGAAGACACTTGGCATGTGGTGGGGCTGGCCGGCACAGGGTCGAAGACGCTGGTTCTCGACGATGTCTTCGTGCCCGAACACCGGGTTCTGACCTTTCCGGACGCCACCAGCGGCCGCACGCCGGGCGGACGATATTATGCGGAAGAGGGCCTGTTCAACATGCCGCTTCTGACCGGTATTCCCTCCTGTCTCGCGGCGGCCGGTGTCGGCGCCGCCAAGGGCGCGCTTGCCGCCTATGTCGATCATGTCGGCGGCCGGGTCACACGCGGCGCCGTGGCGGGTGGCAACAATCGCATGGCGGAATTCCCGACCATTCAGCTGCGCGTCGCGGAAGCGGCGGCGAGTGTGGACGCGGCTTGCGAGATCCTGCTGCGCGATGTGGCGAGGGCACAGGCGCTGGCGCAGGCCCGCATTGAAGGCCGGGCGGAATTTACGGTGGATGACCGTCTTCTGAGCCGTCGCGGCCAGTCCTTTGCCGTGTCTCTCTCGTTGCGTGCGGTACAGGCGCTGAACGATTCCACCGGCGGCGTCGGGCTCGATCTGGCGAACCCGGTGCAGCGCGCCTGGCGGGATGCCAATGCGGTCGGCCGCCACATCAGCATGAACTGGGATGCCGTCGGCACGATGATTGGCCAGAGCATGCTCGGCCTCGAACCCAAGGGCCAATTTTGATCGCCACTCCGGCGGCAGACCAACAGAGAATTTCGGAGGAAACCACATGCAAGGCAAGGTCGCTCTCGAGGAGCATTTCGCAATCCCGGAAACGCTTCAGGACTCAGCCGGTTTCGTGCCCGGCGATTACTGGAAGGAACTGCAGCACCGTCTGCTCGACATTCAGGATACACGCCTGAAGCTGATGGACGCGCATGGCATCGAGACCATGATCCTGTCGCTGAATGCCCCGGCGGTGCAGGCCATTCCCGACACGAAGAAAGCGATTGAGATCGCGCGGCGCGCCAATGATGCGCTGGCAGAAGAATGCGCCAAGCGGCCGGATCGTTTCCTCGCCTTTGCCGCCCTGCCTCTACAGGACCCCGATGCGGCGACGGAGGAGCTTCAGCGCTGCGTCAGCGATCTCGGTTTCGTCGGTGCGCTCGTCAACGGCTTCAGCCAGGAAGGTGACGGCCAGACGCCGCTTTATTACGACCTGCCGCAATATCGCTCTTTCTGGGGTGAAGTCGAAAAGCTCGACGTGCCGTTCTATCTGCATCCGCGCAACCCGCTGCCGCAGGATTCGCGTATCTATGACGGCCACCCCTGGCTGCTCGGCCCCACCTGGGCCTTTGCGCAGGAAACGGCCGTCCATGCGCTGCGCCTCATGGCGTCCGGCCTGTTCGATGAGCATCCCCGCCTCAATATCATTCTCGGCCATATGGGCGAGGGACTGCCCTACATGATGTGGCGCATCGACCATCGCAATGCCTGGGTGAAGCTGCCGCCGCGTTATCCCGCCAGGCGTCGTTTCGTGGATTATTTCAACGAGAACTTCCACATCACCACCTCGGGCAATTTCCGCACCCAGACGCTGATCGATGCCATTCTAGAAATCGGTGCGGATCGCATCCTGTTTTCCACCGACTGGCCCTTCGAGAATATCGACCATGCCTCCGACTGGTTCAACACGACGAGTATTGCCGAGGCTGACCGGGTGAAGATCGGTCGTACCAATGCACGCCGCCTCTTTAAGCTCGACGGACGCTGAGCCATGCAGCCTTTCGTTTATATGGCGGTGCCCGCCCGCATTGTCTTTTCGGCGGGCAGCTCGGCGGGTGTGGCGGAGGAAATCCACCGCCTCGGCTTCTCGCGGGCGCTGGTACTATCCACGCCGCAGCAAAAGGGTGATGCCGAGGCGCTTGCCGCCCGGCTTGGCCCGCTTTCGGCGGGTGTTTTTTCCGAAGCAGCCATGCATACGCCGGTCGAGGTAACGAAAAGCGCGGTTGAGGCCTACCGCGCCGCGGGTGCCGATTGCGTCGTCTCTTTGGGTGGCGGTTCCACCACCGGTCTCGGTAAGGCAATCGCCCTGCGCACCGATGCGGCGCAGATCGTCATTCCCACGACCTATGCCGGCTCGGAAGTCACGCCCATTCTCGGCCAGACGGAAAATGGCGTGAAAACCACCATACGCGGGCCGGAAATCCTGCCGGAGGTGGTGATCTACGATGCGGAACTGACGCTCGGTCTGCCGGTTGCGATCAGTATGACGAGCGGGCTCAACGCCATGGCGCATGCGGCGGAGGCGCTTTACGCACAGGACCGCAATCCTATTGCCAGCCTGATGGCGGTCGAGGGGCTGCGGGCGCTGATCGAGGCGCTTCCGGTCATTCGGGAGGCGCCGCAGGATATCGACGCGCGTGAGACGGCACTTTATGGCGCATGGCTTTGCGGCACCGTGCTGGGTGCGGTCGGCATGTCGCTGCATCATAAGCTCTGCCACACGCTGGGCGGCAGTCTCGATCTGCCGCATGCGGAAACCCATGCGGTGCTGTTGCCGCACACCATCGCTTATGTGGAAGAAGCGGTGCCGGAACTGCTTTTGCCGCTTGCTGCCCTTGTCGGCGGCCGGGCAGGGCCGGGGCTTTTCGATTTCGCCGCCAGGCTTGGCGCGCCCGCGAGTCTGGCCGCTCTTGGCGTGGGAGCGGCCGATCTTGACCCCATGGCCGAGCTTGCAACGGCCAATCCTTACTGGTGCCCGCGGCCGATCGAAAAAACCGCGATCCGCAACCTTTTGCAGCGTGCCTTCGAGGGTACGCGGCCGGAGTGATGGGAGGAGACTATGGATATGAAGATGACCAGCGACGACGGCTACTTCGTTGAGGAACGCTCGGCTGAAACCGTGATTGCCCGCATGCGCGATTGTGACGATCCGCGCCTGAAGGAGATCATGGCGGTCGTAACCCGCAAGCTGCACGAGGCAGTGAAGGAAATCGAGCCGACCGAGGAGGAATGGATGAAGGCCATTCATTTCCTCACCGAAGTCGGGCAGATCTGCAATGAGTGGCGGCAGGAATGGATCCTGTTTTCCGATATTCTCGGTGTTTCCATGCTGGTCGATGCCATCAACCACCGCAAGCCGAGCGGCGCGTCGGAATCCACCGTTCTCGGGCCCTTCCATGTGGCCGATGCACCGGAAATGCCGATGGGCGCCAATATCTGTCTCGATGGCAAGGGCGAGGATATGGTCGTGACCGGCCGCATTCTCGATACCGAAGGTGCGCCGGTCGCCGGTGCGCGCATCGATGTCTGGCAGGCCAATGATGAAGGCTTTTATGACGTGCAGCAGAAGGGCATCCAGCCCGATTTTAATCTGCGCGGCGTCTTCGTGACCGGCGAGGACGGGCATTACTGGTTCCGGGCCACGAAGCCGAAATATTATCCGATCCCGGATGACGGCCCGGTGGGGCAGCTGTTGCGGGCGATGGGGCGGCATCCTTACCGGCCGGCGCATCTGCACTACATCGTTTCGGCAGAAGGTTTCAGCCCGCTTGTCACGCATATATTCGATCCTGACGATCCCTATATCCGTTCGGATGCGGTGTTCGGTGTGAAGGAAAGCCTGCTGGCGGATTTTCAGCGGGTGGAGGATGCGCAAAAGGCGCGGGACTTCGGCTTCATCGGCGACTGGTTCTGGTCGGTGAACCACGATTTCGTGCTTGCCCGATGAGCGGCGCAAGCAATCGACCCAGGCTTTACGTGCGTTTTGCCGAAAGCGATCCCGATGCCACGCGGCAGCGGGTGGCACAGCTGGAAGCGCACAAGGCCCATTTGCGCAATGGCGAGGCGATGGCCGAAGGGTTCCGGATCCTTGTTTCCGGTCCGATGAGCGCTGTTGCGGAGGGTCCGTCTGCCGCGCTCATCATCGCCGAGGCACGCTGTATTGAAGACGTTATCGCCTTCAGCGACGCTGATCCCTTCGTCATTCACGGGGTCTACAATCGCGTTCGTATTTTGAACTGGACGCCGACGCTATCGATGATTTCCGGGCTGTAATCCCGCTGATTTCAGCCACCGTAGGATGGTTGGCATTTATCAATATTTCATTTGCAATTTTTGCAAATGCAACATTTAATCGACGGCGGGTGATACCGGCGACATGTGGCTTGACAGAAGCAGGGCACATATCAGGGTGGAACAAGCCGGGCACTCACGGAGGATAATGCAGGGACGGGGAGACGCTGATCCATTCCGGATGGCGCGTTCATGCGTGAAAGGGAGGAATATGTCCACGAATTATCTGAGCGCCGCCTCTGCGCGGACGAAAAACCCGGCCGGCGTCATTGCGACATGCGGCCTGATGATCATGTTCGACGGGTATGATCTGGTCGTTTATGGCGCGGTCGCACCGGCGCTGCTGAAAGAAAGCGCTTGGGCACTCAATCCGGCCATGGTGGGCCGTGCCGCTGCCTTGACGCTCGTCGGCATGCTGCTTGGCGCGCTGTTTGCCGGCACCATGGCTGACCGTATCGGCCGCCGGAAGGTGGTGCTTCTCAGCCTCGCCGGATTTTCGGCGATGATGATCGCCTCGGCCATGACACCGAATTTTCTCGCCTTCGAAATCACCCGCTTCTTCGCCGGTCTCGGGCTCGGGGCGCTGTTGCCGACGGTTACCGCGCTGGTGCTGGAGTTTTCGCCACCACAGCGCCGGGCGCAGGCTAATTCGCTGTCCTTCCTCGGTTATCTTATCGGCGGCATCATTTCCGGCGTCATGGGCATGCTGCTCCTGGAGAGCTATGGCTGGCGCCCCTTGATGCTGATCGGTGGCCTGCCCCTCATTCTGCTGCCGATCTTCATGCGGTTCCTGCCGGAATCGCCGGAATGGCTGGCGAGCAAGGGCAGGCAGGCGGAGGCTGACGGCATTTGCGACAGTTATGGCCTGCAACGCATCGTGCCCCATGCAAAAATCCAGAAGGGTGGCGTCGGCGCGCTGTTTTCAGAAGGCCGGCTGGTTTCGACGCTGAATGCCTGGGGCATTCACTTCTGCTCGCTGCTGCTCACTTTCGGCATGGTCAACTGGCTGCCCACCATCATGAACAAGATGGGTTATGACATCAGTTCGGCGCTCAGTTTCTCGGTCATGCTCAATGTCGGCGCCGCGATCGGCATCCTTATCGGTGGGCGCTTCGCGGACAAGGGCAACGTCAAGGTGGTGGTGGCGATCCTGTTTGCCATCGGCGCCGGATCGATCTTCGCCCTGACTGTGAACAAGGGTCCGCTTCTTTATGCCTTCGTGGCGCTTGCGGGTGCCGGAACCATCGGAACCCAGATTCTTGCCAATGTCCTCGTCGGGCGGCTTTATCCCGTCCATATTCGCGGCACGGGTCTCGGCTTCTCGCTGGCGGTCGGGCGGCTTGGCGGCATCGCCGGCCCGATGATCGGCGGCCTCGTGCTGCAACGGGGTCTGGCGCCGGAGTGGAATTTCTACATTTTCGGCTCGGTCGCGCTGGTAGGGCTGGTGCTGACGGTGTTGACCCTGCTTTACCGCACGTCCGGTGATGCACGGGCCTGATGGGGAACGACTGGCCGCGGGACTGGAATTCGCGGCCGGATACCAGGGTATCTCTTTACAAGCCCGGACGGAAAGCCGGGCTTTTTTGCTGAGATGCTCTAGGCTTTGCGGGAAACCGGTGCGATTGCCGCCATTTGCTGCAATGCCCTTTCATTCGTGCGTTTGGCCCGCGCCAGCGCGTCGTCGCGATCTTCGGGCAGCGTATAGGTCATGTAAGACAGCGAGGTTTCGAGGTCGTTATTGTTATGGCCGAGAATGGCGGCGAAATAGCTGTTCTTGGTCACATGTGGCGGCGCGAAATTGTGATAGGCCACCTCGGCATAGAGATGTCTGAGGCCATAGGGCTTGGGAAGTTCTTCCTTCGGCCAGAGATCCTCGAACAGGCTGAAAACCGTGTCCCTGAGCAGCAGGCGGGTTTCCGAGGAAAAATCGTCGATCGACATGCCATGCCACAATTTTCCCTGGCCGCTTTCGCGCAGGCGCCCATAGGCGGACAGGATCGTTTCGGAGCGGGTCAGGACCGGGATTTCATAGGTAATCCCGAATTTCGTACCCTCGCCCTGTTTTGTCTTGGCCTGGCCATTGAATAGAAGGCTCCATTTGGAAACGCCCTTGCCATAGGGGGCAGGCGTAAATTCGGCCTGGGTGAAGACTTCGTAGGGTCGGCGTCCCGTCATGCCGATCAGGCCGATGCCAATCATCAGCGGATCGCTGGACCTGAGACAATCCTCGCAGATTTTCAGAACCTGCCGGTAATTCTCGAATGTGATCAGCGCGCCGTGCTTTTTCGCGATCTTTTCCATCTTCACCCGGCGTGCATCGTCATACATTGCGGCATCGCCGGTGGCGATCTTCAGCATCGGGTGTTCGTCGCCGAAGGCTTCGCGGATAGCGTTGCGATATTTCGTAATGTAGGAAATGATCGTCGTCTGGGCCCTGCCTTTCATGGTGCTGATTTCAGCGTTCCACAGGGTCTGCATCTCGTCCTTCGTCCCGATGCCGTTCATCGCCAAAATGAAATCCGCGATGCGCAGAAGAACGGTCGGCTTGCGGCCGGCGGTGTTGAATTCCGCCCGCTCGATTTTTTCGATAATCGATATTGCGACGCCGGTTTTGGGGTAGTCGGCCCGTTCGATATAGGTTTTCAGCCGTTCGCGCAGCTTCTTCATGTTGCAGATGGCAAGCGGGGTGCTCTTCGGGCCGAACTCGGCCTTCAGTGCATAGCGATATTTCATGATGTAAAGTTCGAGCGTCTTTTCCGTGCGGCCATTGTCGAAATGGTAGCGGACCTCGGCATCCCACAGGTCACGGATTTTTCTGTTTCGCGAGGCGTCGTCGCTCTTCATCGCCTCCCTGACCTCGCCAACGAATTGATCGATGCGCTCCACGAGGACCGGTGTTTTTGTTTTTCGTTTTAAGGCGGGCATGCGGCGGCTCCCTGAACCGGTCCGGAAATATAAAATCCATGGTTGGCTATCGACAACAGCACGGTTGCGGAAACGCGATGAACATTCGCCGCAGGCCAGCTTCTTTTGAATAATAGTTTAACCGATTCCGCAAGCACGGCCGCGATGGGGAGAAGCATCAAAGACGGTTTGCGGGCGGCATCGTTCGCCCGCAAACCGCGAATATTGGTTCAGGTGGATAAAATCTAGCGGAATATTCGCGTGGCTTCGGACTGTTTCCGAAGCCACCAGGACTGAAAGCTTATTTCTGCAGCCGGGTTTTCAAGGACGCCACGATCTTGTTGGCAAGCGCCTCGTAATCCTCGTCGAAATGGTGGCCGCCCTCGATGCCGAGCGTTTCCACGCCCTTTGCCTTCAGGCCGGGGCAGGGGTCTTCATCCTCTTCCTCCGTGCCATAAATGCACTGCACCAGCTTCGGGTCGATCTTGGCGATGTCGTCGACGGTCTTGCCGCCCTTGCCTTCACCCGCCACGCCAAGCCAGCCCTGAACGGAAATCTCGAAATCCACTTCCGTCGACAATCCCATGAGGGTGAGCTGCACGACATGCGATTTCGCACGTTCCGGCAGCCGGTTGAAGGTTGCGGGAATGATATCGGCCCCGAAGGAATAACCGATCAGCACGACGTTTCGAACCTTCCATTCCTTGCGATACGTGTCGATGATGCGCGCAAGGTCGTTTGCGACGTCCTGCGGCTGTTTTTCCTTCCAGAAATAACGCAGTGCATCGACACCGATCACGGGTATGCCCTGCTTCTGCAGCGCGCCGCCCACTTCCTCATCGAGATCGCGCCAGCCACCGTCGCCGGAATAGATCACCGCCATGGTGTCCATCACCGGGCTTGTTTCGAGAACCTTGATCGGCAGGCCGAGCGGGTTGTCTGTATCGCCGGCGGCATCGACCTGGTCGGACAGGGTCTGGGTGAGAACCTCGTCCGCCTTGTCATCCACATCCGTCACGTCGATATCGGGATGCAGCTTGACGAGCGCGTTGACGTGGTCGCGGCCCTTCTGGTCGGCAGCGGGCGTGAACAGCACGCTGACCGGCGCCGGCAGCGGGCCGTCGGTGAGGCCATAGACCGTCTCGCCATCCACCTTGTCCTTGGTGGCGGGCGTGCAGAGGATCTTCTCAAGCGGAAGGCCGGCCTTGGGGTCGACGGCGATGGCTTCCCGCACGGTGGAAACCGGGCTTTGCGCGATCATGGCCAGTGCGAGCGTTCCGCCCTTGCCGATGCCGGTGAGGATGGGCTGGCGATAGCTGCTGGTGCCGGCGGTGCGCTGGATCTGCTGCGACAGCGACTCGATGTCCGAAATCATGTAGATGCACTCGTCCTCGTCGGCTTCGAGTGCCTTCAAATATTCCTTGAAGTCGATGCCGACCACGGCGGCGCCTTTTCCCACCAGCGTCTTTGCACGTTCCTCATCGGCGGCGGTCCAGCCGTCCGCGTCGGAAATCAGGAAAACGCTGGCGAGAATATCGCCGTCGGGCACCATGATGTGCTCGGCCGGGATCATGCCGGTCTCATAGGCGGGCTTGTCCTGCCCAAAGGCGGCGCCGGAGGAAAATAACGGGGCGGTAAACAGGGCGGAAGCGGCAAGGATTGCCTTCAGCATGCTGGATTTTCTCATTTTCCGATTACTCCTCTGACACCGCCGCTGATCAGAACCGTCGCGTCCATCAACGCCAGAGCGGCGTCTGCACCGTTCTGCACGGCAAGGTAACGCGGTTCCCATTTCGGGTGGAACTTCGCCTTGAAGGCGCGAAGGCCCTTGAAGTTGTAGAAACGTTCGCCGTGTTCGAACAGCGTGCTGCCGATACGATCCCAGACGGGGGCCGTATCGCGCTTCGACATGCCGGACATGGGCGCCATGCCGAGGTTGAAGCTCTCATAGCCCGCCTCGCGCAGATATTGCATGATGCTGACGAAGAGGAAATCCATCGCGCCGCGCGGCGCATCCGGCGAAAAGCGCATGAGGTCGACGGTGGCTTCCTTTTTCGTCTCCGTTACCATCAGATTGGCGAAGGCGGTGATTTTTCCATCCTTGCGCAGCACGGCGACGGGTTGCGACAGAATGTAATCCGGTTCGAAAGCACCGAGCGAGAAGCGTTTTTCACGCGTATTGTGGTGTGCGAGCCAGCCGTCGGAGACCTGTTGCAGCTCATCCAGAATATCGGGCACCTGCACCTTTTCGACAACCTCGAACGTCAGGCCGTCGCGCGCACCGCGGCTCAGCGACTGGCGAAGGGTCGCGAGCTTGCCGCCCTTCAGTTCGAACGCGGTAAGATCGACCAGCGCCAGTTCGCCGAGCTTGAAGGCGCGCAGCCCTGCATCGGCGCAATGGGAGAGAAGGAAAGGCGAAATCTGGTAGAAGGCGGCGCGTGCGCCGGCCGCACGGGCGGCTTCCACGAATTGCCAGACGAGGTCCGGAAAATCCTCCTCGTCGCCGACCGGATCGGCAAAGGCGATCCAGGAGCGGCCCTGAATGCCATACATGATGAAAGCATTGCCGCTTTCGGAGAACATGACGTGTTTGTCGCCCATGCGCACCAGATTGGCGTCGGCCGCATCCTGTTGCGTGACGATGCCAGTGGCGCGTTCCACGTCCTCGGGCTGGATGGAATCCGGCTTGAAGATAACCGGCCGCATCAGGCTGAAAATTGCGATGGTCGAGGAAGCGAGCACCAGGCCAAGGAGGGCGCGCAGCCCGCGGGGGGCTTCTTCGGAGAACTCGAATTCCCACCACAATGTATGACTGTAATCGGTATCACGATAGACGAACAGGAGGATCGTTGCCGCGCCGGCGATGATGACGGCCATTGCCGCGAGCCAGCTTGGTCCCAGTGCCTGTTTGACCAGTGAGGCGTGCCGGTTGAAGCTGCGCACATTGAGGGCGAGTGCCGCAATGAAGATGCCAAGGAATACCGCCTCGAAGACCGCGATGGCCTTGAGGATGGAGAGGATGAGGGCGAGGGAGGCCGCGATGAGGGCGATCCACCAGGCGCCGTCCAGTCTCTGCCCGAGGCCGCGTGAGGCGACGACGAGGCCGAGGCCGAGAATGCTCGTCAGAAAATGCGCCGCTTCGATGATCGGCAAGGGCACGAAATTCGAGAGGAAATCGAGGTTGCTGTCCGGCGTCGGCGTCACGCTCGAAAAAATCAGCATGGTGCCGAGAATGATCGCGAAGGTGGAGAGCAGCGGCGGCGCCAGCCGCACGGCAAGCTGGCTGATATCCGAAACCACGGGCTTGGCCGCGAACTGCTTCATCTCGGACAGGATCATGACCAGGATGGCGACGACCAGAGGCAGAACGTGATAGATGACGCGGTAGAGCACGAGGCTTCCGAGCAACTCATCGACGCTGATCGCATTGCCGAGGCCCGCCACCATGACGGTTTCGAAGACGCCGAGACCCGCAGGGACATGGCTGAGAACGCCGAGGCCCACGGCGGTGGCATAGATCGCGAAGAAGGTTGGCCAGCCGAGATGCGTTTCCGGCAACAGCACGTAGAGAACGGAGGCAGATGCAGCGATGTCGAACGCCGATACGAGGAACTGCCGCGACGACGTGCGGCTGTCGGGGAGGCGCAGCCGCCATTTGCCGATGCGGATCGCCTTGCCGTCGCGGCCGATATAGGCCGTGATCACAAGAATGGCGATGACGGCAAGGGCCGCACCCCTCAGCACCAGCGGGTCGAAGCCGACGATGGCGGCGATGCGGGGTGCAACGATGAAGGTCGAAAGCGCGCTGACGGAGAGAAGCCCGAGGCCGAACGACAGGGTGACGAAGGCGATGACGCGGGCGATATCACCCGGCGAGAGGCCGAGCCGGGAATAGGCGCGGAAGCGGATGGCGCCACCGCTCAGCGGACCGAAACCTGCCGTGTTGCCGATGGCATAGGCCGCAAAGGCCGTGGCCGCCATCGACGGGAACCGGACTTTCTTGCCGACATATTCGATGGCATTCGCATCGTAAAAGATGAGGGACAGGAAGCTCAACGCCGTAAACACGATGGCGAGCAGAATGGAGGAAAACGATGTGCCAAGAAGGGCGGCGATCACATCGTCATATCGTACTTCCGATGTGAGGCGGTAAATCGCAAACGTCATCATCACGAAGATGAGCGTTATGGCGATGGCCGTCAGATAGGGCCGGTTTCTGGCAAAAAAGCTTTCAACCGGGGATTCGCTAATATCGGTCTCTATAATTTCGCTCTTGTCTGCCATTTACTTTTTCCAGCGCCGGTCCCGTTGGTTGGCGAACCACAGGATTGTGTCGCTAATTCGTTTCGGTTGAGGAAATTTGCTTAGCAGAATTGCGTGACGTGTCGATGTGAAGTTTGTCTCCGGCGTCGATCGATTTTGCCAAGTGTAACGGCGAAAATGCAACCGGGAAATGTGAGATTTCCAAGTCCGGTAAAAATACGACAAAATTGAACGTGGCGGTTGCCTGGTGACGGCATTTGATGCAACTACACGCTCCTTTCGATTGAAGGAGATGCCAATGAACATGCCCACAAGAATAGTTGTTTCGCTCGTTGTCGCCCTCGCTGCCGGTGGCGGATATATGACGATGGATAAGATGCGCGGTGCCGAATGGGTGGTTTCTCCGCAACAGATCGCCGAGGCCAAGGCAAAGGGGCAGATGGGTTATGAGTCCCGTCCGGGCACGGTGACCGTGCTGCCGATCCGCAGCGAGACGGCGGACGTGCTGCCGATGAAATGGGCGATGGTCGGCCTCGTCGCCGGGCTTCTGGCTTTCCGGGCGACCGGCAAGAAAAAAGCGGCAAAGGCTTAAGGGCCCGCCGCTTCCATGTCTCCGGCGCATGGCGCCGGAGATGAAATTCACCTTTTGCCTTATGCGCCCCAGGTTTTTTCCAGCACGCGGATCCAGTTGCCGTGGCAGATCTTGTTGAGCGCCTCATCGTCATAACCGCCCTTGCGCAGGGCCTCGACCAGCAATTGCAGATCGCCCGCATCCTTTATGGCGGCGGGAATGGTGGTGCCGTCGAAATCCGAACCGAGCGCGACGTGGTCGATGCCGATGCGGTTGACGATATAATCCACATGGCGGACCAGTTCGCCAAGATCGGTATCCGGGTTCTTCACGCCGTCCTGACGCAGGAACAGAACGCCGAAATTGATGCCGGCAAGGCCGCCCGTATCGCGGATGGCGTCCAGCTGGCGGTCGGTCAGGTTACGGCTGTGATTGCACAGCGCGTAGGCGTTGGAGTGCGAGGCCACCAGCGGCGCGTCGGAAATCTTGGCGATATCCCAGAAGCCCTGTTCGTTCATGTGCGAGAGATCGACCATGATCTTCAGCTCGTTGCAGGTTTTGACCAGCCGCTTGCCGGTATCCGTCAGGCCCGGGCCGATATCCGGCGTCGAGGGGAAACGGAAGGGAACGCCGTAAGCGAAGATGTTCGGGCGGCTCCAGACCGGTCCGAGCGTGCGCAGACCCGCCGCATGCAGAACGTGCAGCCCGTCCAGGTCGTCACCGATCGCTTCCGCGCCCTCGATATGAAAGACCGAGGCGAAGGCGCCTTCGGCCATGGCGCTGCGGATATCGGCGGCCGTGCGGCAGACTTTCAGCGCACCATTGGATTGTTTCTCGGCGCGGAACAACAGGGCCGCCATGCCAAGCGTCGCCTTCAGCGCGTCTGCCTCAGACGGTGTCGAGAAATCACCGTTGGTGTCCTTTTCCATGCTTGGCGAGGGCACGTAGATGGCGCAGAGACCGCCGGCGAGGCCGCCTTTTTTCGCGCGCGGCAGGTCGATATGGCCAACCGTATCACCTTCGATCAGAAGCGTTTCGGGAGAGGCATTGCCCGATCGCCATAACCGCAGAAGCACGTCGTTGTGGCCGTCGAAGACGGGTACGGTTTTTTGATCGGTCATGGTCATTCACCTTCGGATAGGGGGAGGGCGCGAACGCGCGTCCATCAGACTTTTGGGAATTGGTAGAGGAAAGGTCAAGGCAGGAGCAAATGCAATCCATGCATAGGCTCTGCCAAATTTGGAATTGGTCGGGCCTCGTTTGCTCGTGGTAATCGCGGGAAAACATAAAAAAAACGACTGGATTGGGGCAAGCCCACCATTTTCCGAAAAATAAGGTCCGAAAGGGGATTTTCGATGATTTCAAGACGCAACCTGCTGATTGCCGGCGCTGCCGTTCCGTTCCTGTCCTATGCGCGCATTCCGGCCTTTGCCGCAACGCCCAAGGATATTCTGGTCGTTGCCCAGCAGCTGGACAATATGACGAGCCTTGACCCGCATGAAGGTTTCGAGGCCGTCGGCGGTGAAATCATCTCCAACATGTACCAGAAGCTGGTGCGCGCCAACCGCGAAGATTCCACCAAGGTCGATCCCGTCATCGCCAAGTCCTGGGAAGCCGATGCGGACAGCAAGGTCTTCACCTTCGTGATCGGTGATGAAGCGACCTTCGCGAGCGGCGCGAAAGTGACCGCAGAAGACGTTGTCTTCTCGCTGCAGCGCGCCATCAAGATGAACAAGAGCCCGGCCTTCATCATCAGCCAGTTCGGCTTCACACCTGAGAATGCCGAGACGACCATCGTTGCCGCCGACGACAAGACGGTGAAGCTGACGACGGCAAAGCCAACCGCCATCTCCTTCCTGCTCTATTGCCTCTCGGCCAATATCGGCGCGATCGTTGAAAAGAAGGCGGTTCTTGCCAATGCATCTGGCGAAGACCTCGGCAATGGCTGGCTGCAGAAGAACAGCGCCGGCTCCGGCGATTTCGTGCTGCAGGCCTGGAAGCCAAGCGAAAGCGTTGCGCTCGCGGTCAACCCGAACGGCCCCTACAAGGGCAATATCAAGCGTATCGTGCTGCGCCACGTCACCGATCCGTCTTCCCAGCTTCTGATGCTGCAGAAGGGCGATATCGACATTGCCCGCGACCTGACGTCCGAGCAGCTGCGCACCGTCAAGGACGATGCCAATATCGAGCTGGAGCGCAAGTCCATCGCTTCGCTGGTGCTGATCTCGCTCAACCAGGGCAATGAGAACCTCGCCAAGCCGCAGGTCTGGCAGGCCATCAAGTGGGCGCTGGACTACAAGGGCATGCAGGAAAACATCGTGCCGCTGACGCATGAAGTGCACCAGAGCTTCGAGCCGAAGGGCTTCCCTGGTGCCGTTAACGACATTCCGTTCCAGCGCGATGTCGAGAAGGCCAAGGCGCTGATGGCCGAAGCCGGTCTCGCCGATGGTTTCGAAATCAGCATGGACCACTATTCGGCACAGCCTTATCCGGATCTGGCGCAGGCCATTCAGGCGAACCTTGCCGATATCGGCATCAAGGTGCGCCTGCAGTCGGCGGAAAACCGTCAGGTCCTGACCAAGATGCGCGCCCGCGAACATCAGATGGCGCTTTCCGCATGGGGCACGGATTATTTCGATCCGCATTCCAACGCCGATGTTTTCAACATCAACAAGGACAATGGCGACGACGTGAAGTCCAAGCCCTTCCTGTGGCGTTCGCGTTTCAAGAACGACGATTTCGCCGCCAAGGCGGAAGCCGCTCGCGACGAGCGTGATCCGGCAAAGCGTATCGAGCTTTATGAAGCCCTGCAGCGCGAGCACATGCAGAACAGCCCGTTCGTCTTCATGTTCCAGACGACGAAGACGGCTGCCTTCCGCAAGGGCGTATCCGGCTTCGAACTCGGCGTTCTCTCCGAGGGCAATTCCTACCACGATGCGAAGAAAGCGTGACATTGAACAAGCGCGTTAAAAGCATATCGTCGATACTGGGCAGCGTCATCCTGACGCTGTTCGGTTTGATGGTCATCACCTTCATGATCGGGCGCGTCATGCCCGTCGATCCCGTCATTGCGGCGGTCGGCGACAATGCGCCCGAAGACGTCATCGTGCGTGTGCGGGCCGAAATGGGCCTCGACCAGCCGCTGGTCGTGCAGTTCTTCCACTATGTCACGCAGGTCCTGCATGGCGATTTCGGCAATTCGATCCTGACCCGCAATCCGGTCTGGATCGATATCAAGCGCGTTTTCCCCGCCACGTTCGAACTTGCTACCGCAGCGCTTATCCTCGCTGCGCTGATTGGCATTCCGCTCGGTGTCTGGGCGGCCGTGAAGCAGGGCAAGCTGACGGACCAGGTGATCCGCGTCGTCTGCCTTGCCGGTCACTCTGTGCCCGTCTTCATGCTGGCGCTGATTTCGCTGCTCGTCTTTTACGCCACGCTTGGCGTCGCACCGGGGCCGGGCCGTCAGGATATCATCTATGATGGCATGATCACGCAGGTTACCGGCCTGATGACGGTCGATACGCTGCTTGCCGGTGACTGGGACGCCTTTTACGACGCCATCGCCCATATGGTGCAGCCCGTCTGCATCCTCGCCTATTTCAGCATGGCCTATATCACCCGCATGACGCGCGCCTTCATGATCGATGCGCTGAAGGGTGAATATGTCATCACCGCCCGCGCCAAGGGGCTTTCGGCGATGACCGTTATCTGGGGTCATGCCTTCCCCACGGTCGCCGTGCAGCTCGTCACGGTTCTCGCGCTCACCTATGCCGGCCTTCTCGAAGGTGCGGTGGTGACGGAAACCGTCTTCAGCTGGCCGGGCCTTGGCCAATATCTCACCGTCTCGCTCATGAACGCGGACATGAACCCGGTCGTCGGAGCAACCCTGTTGATCGGCTTCATCTATGTCGCCCTCAACCTGCTCGCAGACGTGCTTTACAGAGTTATGGATCCTCGCGTTCGATGATGTTAGCTAATTTCAGAAACTGGGCGCTGGATGAGACGCCGCATTCCCGCACACAGGCTGCCTGGGGGAACCGGTACCGCATCTGGCTCAACCTCAAGTCCAATCCGCTGGCGGTGGTCGGTCTGACGATCATCGTCCTCTTCATCGCGCTGTCGCTGCTGGCGCCGCTGCTTGCCCCTTACGATCCGGCGACGCAGAATCTCGGCAACCGTCTGGCGTTTCCGAGCGCCGAGCACTGGTTCGGCACCGATGAGCTGGGCCGCGATATTCTCTCGCGCATTCTCTATGGCGGCCGCGTCACGCTCGGCATGGTCATTGCCGTCGTCGTTCTCGTGGCACCCATCGGCCTCGCCATCGGCTGCATCGCCGGTTATTTCGGCGGCATTGTCGATACGGTGCTGATGCGGGTGACGGATGTGTTCCTGGCCTTCCCGCGCCTCATCCTCGCGCTCGCCTTCGTCGCGGCGCTGAAGCCCGGCGTTGAAAGCGCCATTCTCGCCATCGCGCTCACCGCATGGCCGCCCTATGCGCGTCTGGCCCGCGCCGAGACCATGACGGTGCGCGGCAGCGACTTCGTTGCGGCCTACCGGCTGACCGGCGCTTCCGCCTGGCGCATCATTGCCCGGCATATCGCGCCGCTCTGCGTGCCGAGCCTTATCGTGCGCATCACGCTCGACATGAGCTCGATCATCATCACCGCCGCCAGCCTCGGCTTCCTCGGCATGGGTGCGCAGCCGCCTTCGCCGGAATGGGGTGCGATGATTGCGACGGCCAAGCGCTTCATCTTCGAACAATGGTGGGTCGCCACCATTCCCGGCATCGCCATCTTCCTCGTTTCGCTCGCCTTCAACTTCCTTGGCGATGGCCTGCGCGACGTTCTCGACCCGAAGGGACATTGAGCCATGCTGGTCGAAATCGAAAATCTGAAGATCGCTTTCCAGACCCGCACCAGCCGTTTCGAGGCGGTGCGTGGTGTCTCCATGAAGCTCGGCACCGAAAAGCTCGGTATTGTCGGCGAATCCGGTTCGGGCAAGAGTCTAACGGCGCGGGCGCTGATGAAGCTTCTGCCGTCCAATGCGGATATCCGCGCCGACAAGCTCGCCTTCGACGGCATCGACGTGCTGTCCGCCAGCGAAAGGCAGATGCGCCAGATTCGCGGCAAGCGGGCGGGTTTCATTCTGCAGGACCCGAAATATTCGCTGAACCCGGTGAAGACCATGGGTGCGCAGATCGCGGAAGCCTGGCGTGCCCACAAGGGCGGCAGCAAGCGGGCCGCCATGGAAGCGGCGATCGGCCTGCTGGATCAGGTGAAGATCCGCAATCCGCGTCAGGTCGCCTCGTCCTATGCGCATGAGGTTTCCGGTGGCATGGGCCAGCGTGTGATGATCGCCATGATGCTCGCGCCCGATCCGGAGTTGCTGATCGCCGACGAGCCGACAAGTGCACTCGATGCCACTGTGCAGGCGGAAATCCTGCGGCTGATCGAGGAGCTGGTGTCGGAACGCGGCATGGGGCTCATCCTCATCAGCCACGACCTGCCGCTGGTTTCGCATTTCTGCGACCGCGTCGCCGTGATGTATTCCGGCCGGGTGATGGAGGAGCTGAAGGCTTCCGAACTCCTGAAAGCCGAACATCCCTATACAAAGGGACTTCTGAACTGCATTCCCTCGCTGACGCATCCGCGCGAGCGTCTTCCCGTTCTCAACCGTGATGCAGCGTGGTCCGGCCAATGATCGACGTCGATAATCTCCGTATCAAGTTCGGCGACCGCGAAGTCGTGAAGGGCGTGTCCTTTTCGGTGGAAAAGGGCGGCAGCTTCGGCATCGTCGGCGAAAGCGGCTCGGGCAAGTCCACCATCCTGCGCGTCATGGCGGGCCTCAATGAAAGCTGGGAAGGCCGCATCGCCTTTGCCGGCAAGGATGCGCCGCTGAGGCGGACGCCGGAATTCTTCCGGCAGGTGCAGATGGTGTTTCAGGACCCCTATGGCTCGCTGCATCCGCGCCAGACCATCGACCGTATTCTCAGCGAATTGCCGCTGGTGCACGGCATGGACAATATTGAAAAACGCATCCAGCAGGCGCTGTCGGACGTGGCGCTGCCGCAGGCGGTACGGTTCCGTTTTCCGCACCAGCTTTCCGGCGGCCAGCGCCAGCGCGTGGCAATCGCGCGCGCGCTGATTGCCGATCCGCAGGTGCTGCTGCTCGATGAGCCGACTTCGGCGCTCGATGTTTCGGTGCAGGCGGAAATCCTGAACCTTTTGCAGGATCTTCGTGCGGCCCGTAACCTCACCTATATCCTTGTGAGCCACAATCTGGCGGTCATCGCGCATCTTTGCCCGCAGGTGGGAGTGATGCTGAACGGGGAGATGGTGGAGCAGCTGAGTGCGGGCGATCTGCGCGAGGGCCGCACGAAACATCCGCATACGGAAGAGCTGCGCAGCCTGAGCATCAGGCTGGAAGAGCCGGCCTGAGGTCGCACCTACCGGGGATGCGTATAGATCGAGCGGGTGCTGCCCGCTTCTTCTCCCCGAGGCGGAGAAGGTCGCGGCAGCGGGATGAGGGGGCAAGCTCTCCGAAATCCGGCAATGTCACCCCCTCATCCGACCCTTCGGGCCACCTTCTCCCCGGCGGGGAGAAGAAACAAGCGGCGATGTCGAGACCAGCGGCGTCGAAACAGAGATATGAGACCGAACCATGCCACAGCAATTCGACTGGAACGCCGCTTCAACCCTTTCGCAGAGCTTCGTCTCGCAATGGGCGAGCAATGAGCCGGGCGGCGCTGTCATCGGTTTCGATCTCGATGGCATCCGTTTCGCCCATGCCGGCGGTGTCGAAAGTCTCTCGACCTTCGCACCCTTCACGCCACAAAGCGTGGTCCGTTATGCCTCCGTCACCAAACACGCCTTCTGCGCCATGGTGCTGGCCCATTCCGATCTGATCGGGCTCGACGATCCGCTCGGCAAACATCTGCCGGAGCTGCAGGCGCCGCTTCGCGATGTCACCGTCGGGCAGGCGCTGGATATGAGCGGCGGGCTGCCGGATACGCGCGAATGCCTGTCGCTGCTCGGTCTTTCCGTCTACACCGAAACGAAGGCCGGTCCGCTGCTCGATTATCTCACACGCCTGACCCGGCTCAACTTCGCAGCCGGCAGCGAGGTTTCCTATTCCAATACGGGCTATCGCCTCGTGGAAGCGGCGCTGGAGCGCCGGGGGTTCCGGTTCGATGATTTCGTGCAGGCGCAGATTGCCGGTCCTTTCGGCGTATTTCTGAAGGCGCCGGATGTCTGGAACGATCCGGTTGATGGATTGGTGCCGGGCTACTGGAAGTCCGAAGAGAACTGGCAGCTTTCGGCCGCCGGCCTGCATATCTCGGCTTCGGGTAGCCTTGCCGGCAGTGCCGAGGCGCTGACCCGCTGGCTGCAGGGGTTGATGCGGGGCGAGGGCAGCTTTGCCGGTGTTCTGGACAGGCTTTCCGCCGGGCGGCCACTGGCCGATGGGCGGATGAGCGAATATGGGCTTGGTCTTCGCTGGTCGCATCTGGGTGACCGGCGTTTCGTTGGCCACGGCGGTTCGCATCCGGGCTACAAGACCTATTTCCTGCTCGACCCTGAAAACGGAACGGGTTTCGTGGTGGTGTCCAACCGCGAGGATACCAACGGTTTCAAGATCGCGCTGGAAGGCATGGCGGCTCTGACTGGCCTGCCTCTGCCGAAACCCGCCGCCAGCCTGCCGGAAGGCCTCTATGTCACCGAAAGCGGGCCGTGGTGGCTGGAGATCAAGGGCAGCACATCCACCTTCATCGATGGCGACGACACGCTTTATGAGGATGCCGACGGTTGGGTCTCTTCGCGTTCGGCATCCTCGCCCATGCGGCTGAGGCTAGATGGCGAAGCGATCGTGGGCGAGGCTGGCCATGCCACCCGACGCTTCCTGCCGGTCGGCGAACATGCCGTGCCAGATGACCTCTCGGGAACTTGGCGATCCGATGAGGGGGCCGAATTTTCGATCAACGGTTCGTCGCTGACGATGGGCATTGGCCCGACGCGCCGCAGCATGCCTTTGAAGGCCCTCGGCAATGGCCGCTTCCTGTTCACGCTCATCGATGGGCCGTGGACAAAGCGTGTCTGCCTAAACCCGCTCGGTGACGACAGGATCGAGCTGGTGTCCAGCCGGGCGCGGATGATCGAATATTCAAGGGGCCGCTGACGACTGAGATCGACCCAGTCGCGCCCCACAAACTCGACGTCATCCTCGGGCCTGTCCCGAGGATCTGCAAACAATTGATTTTGTTGACGTGCTTAGATCCGTGGGACAAGCCCAAGGATGACGGAAGCGAGGCTTAGGCTATTTTCTCAACAGCCCGAAGCTTTCTAGTGGGTTTCAATCAGCTTCTATTGCTCCTAATAAAGACCCATGTTCCCGGCAGCCCGGGACGGCATCTTTGTGGGAGAACAGGCCCTTGGAAGTCAAATGGCTCGAGGATTTCCTGGCGCTGGCCGGAACGCTCAATTTTTCGAAGGCGGCGGATGAGCGGCATGTGACGCAATCCGCCTTCAGCCGGCGCATCAAACAGCTGGAAGCCTGGGTGGGCGCGACGCTGGTCGACCGCGCCTCCTATCCGTCGCGACTGACCGAGGCGGGCGTCAAGTTCGTGCCGGTGGCGCAGGAGACGCTGAAGCAGCTTTACCACGCGCGGCGCACCCTGCTGCAGGAAGAAGGGGCCGATGCGAGAACCGTTCGGCTAACGGCCCTGCATACCCTGTCCTTCACATTTTTCCCGGACTGGCTGAAACGGGTGAACGAAACGGCGGGACCGCTGTTTTCAGTTCTGCGGCCCGATTCCGGCAGCATGGAGGAAAATCTCAATTCGCTGGTGGACGGGCAGAGCGATTTTCTTCTGACCTATGCCCATCACGAAGTGCCGATGCTGCTCGATGCGCAGCTGTTCGAGTTTCGCGTGCTCGGCGCGGAAAACATCATTCCAGTTTCAGCGCCCACTCAGGATGGCGCACCGCTGCATGCGCTGGTGGAAAATGCGAAAAAACCCTTTGCCTATCTGGATTATGAAAAGGCGTCGTTCTTCGGGCCATTGCTGCGCGATCTCTTAAGCGCGCGGCTGCCGCAATTCGAGCGGGTGCATGAGGGCAGCATGTCGGTGGGGCTGAAAGCCATGGCAATGGCCGGCTGGGGTGTCGCCTGGGTGCCGGAAAGCCTGATGCGGCATGAGCTGGACAGCGGCACCCTTGTGCGCGCCGCCGATCCGAGTTTCGATATTGCCGTCGATATCAGGCTTTATCGTTCAAAGGAGAACCGCCGGCCCGTTGTCGAGCGCATATGGGCGGTTCTCGAAGACTAGGAGCATTTCCAGGAAAAGTGGTCCCCGGTTTTCCGTCCGGAAATGCTACCGAACAAACACTTTCGTTTTAGATCGCCGTGCGGCGGGCGTTTTCGAGGTAGAGCGCGCGCAGGCGGCTTACCATCGGGCCGGGCTTGCCGTTGCCCACCGGCTTGCCGTCGATCCTGGTGACCGAGACAACGAAGTTGGAGGCGCTGGTGAGGCAGGCCTCGTCGGCATTCAGGGCTTCTTCCAGCGTGAAGGGGCGTTCTTCTAGCGTGAAACCGGCTTCCTTCGCCAGTTGCAGGGCGGCGAGGCGGGTGCAGCCGGGCAGGGTCTTGTTGCTGTTGCCGCGGGTGATGATCTTCTTATCGGCGGTGACGATATAAGCGGTCGAGGACGCGCCTTCGGTGACGAAACCATCCTCGATCATCCACGCCTCGTCGCAGCCTTCGGCCTTGGCGATGCGTTTTGCCATGACCTGCGGCAAAAGGCAGACGGTCTTGATATCGCGGCGTTCCCAGCGCTGGTCGGGAACGGATTTGACGGCGATGCCTGCTTCTTCGACGGGGGTGCCGATCAGCTTCTTTGCCTGGGTGAACATGACGAGCGTCGGCTTCAGATCGGCCGAGAACAGGAAGTTGCGGTCTTCCGCGCCACGCGTCAGCTGCAGATAGATCATGCCCTCGACGAGATTGTTGTCGGCGATCAGACGGCGCTCGGCCTCGACGATTTCCTTCGTCGTGACCGGCAGGGCTACGTCGATTTCGCGGGCACTGCGTTCCAGCCGGGCCATGTGCAGGTCGCTGTCGATCAGCTTGCCTTCCAGAACGGAGGTAACTTCATAAATGCCGTCGCCAAACAGGAAACCGCGGTCGAAGATGGAAAGGCGGGCGTCCGCCTCGGGCAGGAATTCGCCGTTGACGTAAACGATGCGGCCGGATTGGCTGGTCATGAAAACTCCGTCTGGAAGATCAGGCTGAAAGAAGGGTTTTAAGCGTGTCGATGGAAATGGCTTCGACTTTGGAGGCTTTGCCGGTGCCGGCATTAAAGCCCGATGTCGTATTGGCTGCGCAGAGTGAATTGAGGATCGCCTCCTCCGTCGCCTCTATCGCGGCTTCGAAGAGCGGCGAGATCGCGTCGTTGGAAAGCCCAGGGTATTCCGTCACTGCCTTGCGGCGCGCAGGCGTGCGGCGAAGACGCTCATCGGTGGAAAATGCCAGCGCGTAATCACCGGAACCGTTGCTGAGTGCTGCGCCCGTGCGTGCCAGCCCGCCGAAGCTTCTGGCCGCCAGACGCTTCAGATTGCGGGACGAAAGCGGCGCGTCGGTTGCCACAATGATGACGATCGAGCCGTCCTTGTCCTTATGGTCAGGGTTGACATAGGGCTTGCCGCAGACCAGCAGATGGCCGCCGTAATTGGACTGGACGAGAATGCCGATGGTATAGGTCTGACCGGAAATGGTGACGCGGCGGGAGGCTGTGCCGATGCCACCCTTCATGCCGAAAGCGACCGTACCGGCTCCGGCACCAACGCCGCCCTCGGCCACCGGGCCTGTGGCAGCATTTTGCAGCGCGGCCGAGATTTCATCGACCGTCGGGCGGCCGGCGCGGATGTTGTTCAGGCGGGAATCGTTGGTTTCGCCGACGACGGCGTTGATCGAAACGACTTTCTCATTGCCCGGCTGAGCCAGCGTATGGCGGTTGATCGCCTCTATGGCCCGGCCGGTTGCCAGCGTGTTGGTGAGGATAACAGGTGTCTCGAGTTCGCCGAGTTCCTCGATCTGGGTGGAGCCGGCAAATTTGCCGAAGCCGTTATAGACGGCGAAGGCGGCGGGCACCTTGTCCTGAAAGAGATTGCCGCCATGCGGCAGGATCGCTGTTGCGCCGGTGCGGATCGTCTCGCCCTCGATGACGGTCGAATGGCCGATGGTCACACCTTCGACATCGGTGATGGCGTTGAGCGGGCCGGTTTCGAAATGGCCGGGCTGGAAACCGATATCGCGCAGTCTCGGGCGGGTCGTCTGATGCATCGGGCGATCACTTTTGCGGAATAAAGGCTCAAGGTGGAACAGGCGCGGCTTGCGAAAAGCTTTGCTCTGACTTGACGTTAGACTACTTCGCCGGGAAACGGCATCGCAAAAATGGAATAGTTTTATGCGGGCAATGGCGCTCAGGAGGCGCGCAACGCGGCTTCGCCTTCACGCTCCAGCCATTGCCGCATCGCGTCTTCCGTCTCTTCGCGCGTCGGTGCGCCGATGCGGCCGCCGAAGACGCTACATTTGAGTGCGGCGGCAACGGAGGAGAGGCGGATGGCCGCGCGGCTTTGCATACCTTCAGCCATCGCAAGCGCAAAGGTGCCGTGGAAGATATCGCCCGCTGCCAGCGTATCCACCGCCTTAACCTGCATGGTCGTCTGGAAATACACCGTGGGGTCGCCCGCTTCCGTCCACCAGCAGCCCGCCGGTCCGGCGGTGACGGCGATGAAGGTTTGCGGATAACGGGCATGCAGCACCGGCAGCATGTTTTTCACCGTTTCAAGCCCGGTCAGCCGGGCGGCGGCGGGTTCGGAAAAGACGATATGGGTCGCGGCAGGGGCAAGCTTTTCCAGCGTTTCCACCGGCGCAACATCGCCATCCAGAATGGCGGGTTTGCCAAGCGCACGCGCCACGTCAAGCACATCAAGCGCCAGTTCCGGCCAGCGTACGTCCACCAGAACCGCATCGAAGGGAGCAATATCCGCCGGTGTGCAGGAGCGTTTTTTCTCATGCAGGCGATGATCGTAAAAAGGCACGATCAGCCGTTCGCCCCGGTCGTCGATGATGATCGTCGACAGGGCCGAGCGTGCGCCGGGCGCAACCGTCATGCCGCTCGTATCTATGCCGCTTTCGCTGAGATCGCGAAGGATGCGGGCACCGGTCTCGTCGTCGCCCACCGCACCCCACAGGCTGGCGCGGCCGCCCATGCGATGGACGGCATAGGCGGCGCTGGAGGCCATGCCCTCGGCGATCTGCAGCATTTCATAGGGCAGGACCTTGCCTTCGCCCTTTGGCATGTCGTGCACGCGAAACAGGGTGTCGAGCACGGCTGCCCCCACGCAGAGCACATGTTTGCCACCCTGTTTGCCTGCCATGCTGTTCACTCCTGTCGCCCTTAGAGCGTTCTGGCTTCGCCAAAGCGCTCTAACTCATTGTTTTCCGCGTTTCCGGACGGAAAACCGGGGTCCACTTTTCCTGGAAATGCTCTAGAGACGCTTGCCGCTGTCCTTGTCGAACAGATGCACCGTTGCCGGATCGATGGCAATGTGGATCGTATCGCCGAAGCGCACGTTGAGACGCTCGCGGAACAGGCAGGCGATGTCGTCACCCTTGCAATTGAGCTTGGCATAGATTTCCGAGCCGGTGCCTTCGACCAGTTCGACACGGCCTTCGATGCCGGTCTCGGCAGCGCGGATATGTTCCGGCCGCACGCCGTAGACGAGGTCGCGGCCGCCGAGCTTGCCGATATCGGCATGGGCGGGCAGCGGCAGGTTGAGGCCCTTGGCGGTGCGGAACACGCCTTCCTCCACCCGGCCACGAATGAAATTCATGGCGGGCGAACCGATGAAACCGGCAACGAAGAGATTGGCGGGATTGTCGTAAAGCTCGAGCGGCGCGCCGATCTGTTCGATGACGCCGTCATGCAGCACCACGATCTTGTCGGCCATGGTCATGGCTTCCACCTGATCGTGGGTGACGTAAATGGTGGTTGTGCCGATGCGCTGGTGCATGGCCTTGATCTCGCCGCGCATCTGCACGCGCAGTTTGGCATCGAGGTTGGAAAGCGGCTCATCGAACAGGAATACCTGCGGATCGCGCACCAGTGCGCGGCCCATGGCGACACGCTGGCGCTGGCCGCCGGAAAGCTGGCGCGGATAACGGTCCAGCAGCTTTTCCAGCCCCAGAATGGCGGCTGCCCTATCCACCTTGGCCTTGGTTTCCTCGGCGCTCACCTTCTTCAGCTTCAGCGCGAAGCCCATATTGTCCTTCACCGTCATGTGCGGATAAAGCGCGTAGTTCTGAAAGACCATGGCGATATCGCGGTCGCGGGCAGGCAGGTTGCTGACTTCGCGCGAGCCGATGTGAATTTCGCCGTCGCTCAGCTCCTCAAGCCCCGCAATCATGCGCAGCAGGGTGGATTTGCCGCAGCCGGATGGGCCGACCAGCACGACGAATTCGCCATCCTTGATGTCGATATCGATGCCGTGGATGATGTTGACTGCGCCGAAGCGCTTCTGGACGTTTTGAATATTGACCGGTGCCATGTGCAGGTTCCCGTTACGAGCAATTCCAGCAAAAGTGCGTCGCGGTTTTGCGTCCGGAATTGCGTTAAAAGAGTAAGGGCATGGACTGCCCTAATTGGTTGGTTCAGCCGCCCTTGACGGCGCCGGCGGTCAGGCCCGCCACGATCTGTTTCTGTGCGAACATGGTGAGCAGTAGCACCGGCAGCGTGACGATGAGCGCAGCCGCGGCAAGCGGACCCCAGCTGACCTGCTCGAAGGACAGCATGTTGTAGACCGCGACCGGCAGGGTGCGCGTTTCACGGCTGGCCAGCACGATGCCGAAGACGAAGTTGTTCCACGAGAAGATGACCGCAAGGATGAAGGAGACGACGATGCCGGGCTTGGCAATCGGCAGCGCCACCAGCCGGAACACCTGCCAGGAGGATGCGCCGTCTATGCTTGCCGCCTCTTCCAGTTCCTTCGGCGTGGTCTCGAAATAACCGATCATGATCCAGACGACGATCGGTACCGTGACCACAAGATGGATGATGATCTGCGGCCAGAGCGTGCCCAAGAGGTTCAGCCATTGGAACAGCAGGAATAGCGGAATGAGGAAGGAGAGGCCCGGCGTCATGCGGGCAATCATGATGACGACGGCGGATTTTTCCGCCTTCAGCCGGGCGATGCCGTAACCGGCCGGCACGCCGATCACCAGCGCCAGAATGGTGGCGGCACCGGTGACGAGGACCGAATTCCAGAAATAGAGGAAGAAGTTATTCTCCTCGAACACCTTCACATAATTCGACCAGGCGAACCGTTCGGGGATCAGGATCGGCGGATAGGCGCCGTTGTCGATTTCATATTTCAGCGACAGCGAGATCATCCAGATGAAGAACAGGATGACCGGCGAGATCATCACCAGCGCCACGAAGAACAGGCTGATGCGGTCGAGATTTTTGCGTTTCAGGATCTTTGCGGACATCAGTGTTCCTCCATCTCGTTCCATTGCGAGCGCTGGCGCACCATCAGAAGCACAAAGGAGAGCGCCACGATGATGATGAAGAAGACGACGGCCATGGCCGAGCCGTAACCGATGTCGTAATAGGAAAATGCCGTATTATAGAGGTAGATGTTGATGGTTTCCGACGCGGTGCCGGGTCCGCCCTGGGTCATCGCATAGATGATGTCGAAGCTTTTGACGGCATCGATGGAGCGGATGATAACGGCGATCATCAGGAACGGCGCAATCATCGGCATGGTCAGGTAACGGAACTTCTGCCAGGCATTGGCGCCGTCGATTTCAGCACTTTCATAGGGTTCGCGCGGCACGGCGGCGAGACCGCCGAGCACGATCAGCATGACGAGCGGCGTCCACTGCCAGGTTTCCACCAGCACCAGCGAGGGAATGACGGTGGACTGGTTGTAGATCCATTCCAGCGGCCCGATGCCGATCAGGGAAAGCAGATAGTTCAGGACGCCAAGCTGCGGGTGGAACATCATGGTCCAGACGAGCGCGATGGCGACCGGGGTCGCCATCATCGGCATGACGAAGACGCCGCGCAGAAAACCGCGCAGCGGAAACTGCGCATCGAAAACCAGCGCCGCCAATGTTCCGAGAAACAGCGGAGCGACGACCGACAGCACGGTATAGACGAGCGTGTGCCACAGCGATTCCCAGAACCTGAAATCGCTTGCGAGCCTTACATAGTTCTCGAAGCCGATGAAGCTCTGCTCCTGCCCGAGCGTCCAGCGATGCGCGCTCATCCAGAGGGTGAACACCCACGGAAAAACGATCACGGCTGAAATGACGACAAGTGCCGGTATGACGAAAGGCCAGTAGTTGGGAGCAAGCCGTGCTGGCCTGCTCCCTTCTCTGCGGCTTGCGCCTGTCTTGGTGTTTTCGATGCTCACGGAGGCCATTATCCCTCGCTACGCGCCAGAACGGGTGCGAATTGTTCCGTTGCCTTTTTAAGTTCTGCTGCCGGATCGGCGCCGCCGATCATGTTGGTGAGGCCGACGCCGTAAATGTCGCGGAACTCCGTCACCGGAATGATGACCGGCAGGGCAAGCTGCGAGACCTTGCCGGAACCGACAACCGCATCCAGCCAGGCGGCCGGCATCTTTACGCCTTCGCGGACCTTCTGGTCTTCGAGGATCGACTGGCGGAACGGGACGCCGGCGCCGGCCTGCAGCAGACGCGCACCCATTTCATGGGAGATCGCCCATTGGCAGAAGAGGTAAGCGGCTTCCTTCTTGCTGCTGGCTTCGACGACGCCGAGACCATCGCCAAACGTGCCGGCGGCCTGGGTTGCCGGGCCCTTCGGGATGACGCCGTAACCGACCTTGCCGACCACGCGGGATTTTTCCGGGTTCTCGATCGGCGGCGCGAAACCGACGCCATCGAACCACATGCCGATCTTGCCCTGCAGGAAGGCCGACTGCGCTTCAGCCCAGTTGAAGCCGGAGACGCCGGGAGGGGCGGCCTTGGTCATCAGGCGCTGATAAAGCGCTGCCGCTTCCACCGCTTCCTTGGATTCGGTGTTGACCTTGCCGTCCGCGCCGATCGGCTTTGCGCCATAACCCAGCATCAGCGAGGTCCAGACGGGAGTATTGGCATTTTTCAGGCCGCGCGCGACGAAACCGTAAGTGTTGGTGGAGGGATCGGTGATCTTTTCCGCCGCCGTCACCAGCTCCTCGAAGGTTTCGGGGTATTTCAGGCCCTTGGCTTCGAAGAGTTCCTTGTTCCAGTAGACGATCCAGTAATCCACCGAGAAGGGCAGCGAACGCAACACGCCGTCGCTATCCTTGGCAAACAGCATGCCGGCTTCGGCGAAGTCCTTTTCGACGAGCGACGGATCGGTGAGCGACGGGTCCTTCAGGAAGCCGCTGATATCGGCGAGCCACTTGCCCTTTTCAAACTGGCGCTTCTGCACGTGATAGCTCAGATGCACGACGTCGAAGCTCGGCTTGCCGGACGAAAGCTCGATCACCACTTTCTGGCGCTGCTGCTGTTCAGGCGTTGCCTCGGCATTGACCTTGATGCCGGTCAGCTCTTCGAATTCGCCGAGATATTTGATCAGCGTTTCGCTGCGCGGGCTTTTGACGAGGTTGACTTCGAGCGTCGTGCCGGCGTGTTTTTTCCAGTTCACCGCCGCCGATGCCGGGCGAATGCCGAGCACCGCGCTGCCGCCAATCGCGGCCGTGCCTGCCAGAAAGGCGCGACGCGTGGGGTTGAGCAATGAATGCGTCATATCAGTTCTCCTCCAGTTAGCCGGAAATTCTCCTCACCCCGGCTTGTTGCTTATTTCCTGCAATTCCGACGCAGACCCTCTTTAGTCCCTGCCGGAGTTGCCTTACACCGCCAGCGCCCTGTCCCTTGCGTTGCGGATATGAGCGGTCAGCCGTTCCACGGCGTCTTCCACGGATCGCCTCTCGATGGCTTCGAGAATGGCGAGATGTTCCTTCATCACCGACTTCACATGGCCGGCGATGCGAAAGCGCTCCTGATTGATGAGGCGCATCTTGATGGAATTGACGCGGTAGGCATTCGAGATGATCGAATTGCCAAGACTATCGATGAAGGCATCGTGCATGCCCCAGTCCACCTGCTGCGCATGCTGATCCAGCTCCGGCGATTCCCCGCCATTTTCCGCTGCTTCGGCAATATCGCGGTGCTGTTTCAGAAGCTTTGCGATGGCCTCATCGGAAGCCGAGCGTGTGAACAGTGCCACGGCTTCCTTTTCAAGGAAGATACGGAACTGGAATGCTTCGCGGATAAGGTTGATGTCGATATGGGCGACCTGCAATCCCCGCTGCGGCACGGTCTTGATCAGGCCTTCCGCCTCCAGCCGCGGAATTGCCTCCCGGATTGCGCCGAGCGGCAGTCCCGTCAGTTCTACGAGCCGGCGCTGCGAGATGAATTGCCCCGGACGAACGTCACGCGAGAGAAGGTGATGCGTAAAGCTCTCATACGCCCGTTCCCGCAATGTCTGTTCGCCGGTATCGTCCATGCTCAACCTTTCAGCTTTGTTCAGGCGGCCTGCCTGCGAAACAGCGCGTCAAATGCGCCTTCTATCTGCCGCCGTCCTTCCGGTGAAATCGCGACGAGCGGCGCGCGCACATCCGACCAGATAGCTTCCCCTGTCGTGTGTGATACCAGCACCTTGACGGCGGGCGTAACCGGGAATTTCAGAAGTTCCACAACAAGATCGACGATGCGTGGGTCGTCCTTGCCGTCAACGGCCATGGCGCGCACTTCCTGCGTCAGGAAATTGGCGACGCCGGAGATGGCACCCTGACCGCCGAGGCGAACGCCCCTCGCCAGATCACGCTCATCGCCGATCAGGATGGCAAGGTCACCATGTTCTTTCAGCAGGCGCTCGGTATGGCTCCAGTTGCCGGAGGAATCCTTGACGCCGGTGACGATGCCCGGAAACGCCGCCTTAAGCCGTCCCACCAGCTCGACGGAGAGCGTTACCATGGTCACGGAGGGGATGTTGTAGACGAGGATGTCGCGTGCATCCTTGCCGATCTTCGAAAAGACCGCCGAGAACCAGGCAAACAGGCCGTCATCGCTGACATTCTTGAAATAGGAGGGCGGGGCGAGCAGAATATTGCGGGCGCCGGCTTTCAGGGCCTCAGCCGACTGGTCTGCCGCATCCTCGATGGAATCAACGAGAACGCCGGTGACGATGTGCGACGGCGCAATGCCTGCTGCGATGAAGCTGGAGAGGATTGCCTGCCGTTCGCGACTGCCGACGGAGCAACCTTCACCCGTCGTACCGAACAGTGTCACGCTGTCGCAGCCATTGGCGAGGCAGCGGCGGGCATGGGCGATCATGGCATCGATATCGACCGTTCCGTCCGTTTTGAAAGGGGTCGTCAGGGCTGCCGAAAGGCCGAATTTCTGGGTCAATTAAGATGCTCCTCCAAGGTGACGGCAGATTGATGGCATACTGACATGTTAGTTGTAAAGAGCTAATTGCAATATGATTGTTCGGAAGGTGGAGATGAAGGGATTTGCTTCGGAGGCGGGTGGGGGACGTGTTTGTAAGCGCCGGCAAGGAATGATCGGATCGGTCCGCATGGACATGGATTTATCGCGGTGCGAGACGGTGACAGTCGCCTCGGCAGGGGAAGGAAAAATGCGAAAATAAAATTTGACTGTTGGAGTAAAGATTTTTATCAGGCAGTCTGAATAGAGGGATAAGGGACCATCATCATGACCATTGCGGAGCCGGCAGCGCCTGTAGCAGAAATCGAGCAGAGCCGCGTCAAGCGCCTGAAAGCGGCGACACGCGGTGCGCATGGCGATCTCGATAATTTCATCATGGCATCGAAGCCGTTCGAGAGCCGCGAGAACTTCGGCAAATTTGTCGAAACGCAATATCTTTTCCATCGCGATCTTGATGCCTTTTTCTCCAATGCAACGCTTGATGGCCTGCTGCCCGACCTCAAGGGCCGCCGCCGTCTTTCCATGATCGAGCAGGATCTTTCCGATCTCGGTCTTGCTATTCCCGAAACGGCTGAGCCGCGTTTTACTGCCGAGACGCCTTTCGATCTGCCGGAGGCCATGGGCTGGCTTTACGTGGTCGAAGGCTCCAATCTCGGCGCGGCCTTCCTGCTGAAGGACGCGGCGAAGCTCGGTCTTGGCGAAGAATTCGGCGCGCGCCATCTGGCCGGCGCTCCCGAAGGTCGCGGCCTGCACTGGCGCACATTTACCGCTGCGCTTGATGAAATTTCGCTGACGGTCGAAGAGGAAGAGCGCGTTGTCGCCGGTGCTGAGGCCGCTTTCCGGGCGGTTCACGCCTATGCGCAGCAGCGGCTGGGGTGAGATTTTGGCATAGCTTGATCGCGGGAAGCCCCCTTGTTCTTAGCATGCCGTCGACAGCGCTCCATACGCGACGTCATCCTCGGGCTTGACCCGAGGATCCATTGGTTTCAGTGGGTTATGGATCCTCGGGTCAAGCCCGAGGATGACGGCAAAAAAGTCGGGGCCCTTCCGTCTCAAAATTCAAGGCCATCGAAGGATCGACTTTTCCTTTTATTTCTGCCGAATAAACAGGCAAATATTTTGACCAAATGATAAATTTTTTATCTTTTGGTCAAGGCTCCCTCGCGCCCCCAAATTTTATCCATTTGATAAAATTATTTTATTTGGTCTGGCACAGAACCTGCTACTCTTTTGTCAAGTCAGGAGACACCTGACGCTAAAAAGGGAACAGCAAAATGGAAGTTGGTGTTTTTATCCCGATCGGGAACAATGGGTGGCTTCTTTCCGAAAACGCGCCGCAATACAAGCCGAGCTTTGATCTGAACAAGGCGATCACGCTGAAGGCGGAGCAATATGGTTTCGACTTCGCGCTGTCGATGATCAAGCTGCGCGGTTTTGGCGGCAAGACCGAATTCTGGGATTATAATCTGGAATCCTTCACGCTGATGGCCGGCCTTGCCGCCGTCACCTCCAAGATCAAGCTGTTCGGCACTGCCGCCACTTTGGTCATGCCGCCGGCGATCGTCGCGCGCATGGCGACGACGATCGACTCCATCTCCGGTGGTCGTTTCGGCATCAACCTGATTACCGGCTGGCAGCGTCCGGAATATAGCCAGATGGGGCTCTGGCCCGGCGATGATTATTTCGGCGACCGTTACGAATATCTCGGTGAATACACCACCGTCCTCAAGGAACTGCTGACGGACGGACAATCGGATTTCAACGGCAAATTCTTCAAGATGGAGGATTGCCGCATGAAGCCGGTGCCGCAGGGAGATGTGAAGCTCATTTGCGCGGGTTCCTCCAATTCCGGCATGGCGTTCTCGGCCAAATTCGCCGATTACAGCTTCTGCTTCGGGGTCGGCGTCAATACGCCGAAGGCCTTTGCTCCCACCAATGAGCGGCTCCTGGCGGCGACGGAAAAGACCGGCCGCGAGGTGAAATCCGTCGTGCTGACGATGGTGCTTGCCGAGGAAAAATCCGAAGATGCCTGGGCGAAATGGGAGCACTACAAGGCGGGTGCGGATGAGGATGCCATCAAGTGGCTCGGTCTGCAAAGCGCTGTCGACACCAAATCCGGCTCCGACACCAATGTGCGCCATATGTCCAATCCGGTCTCGGCGGTCAACATCAACATGGGAACGCTGATCGGCTCCTATGAGGAAGTGGCGGCGATGCTGGACGAGATGAGCGAAGTGCCGGGAACGGGTGGCGTGATGCTGACCTTTGACGACTTCCTCGAGGGCGTCGAAAAATTCGGCAAATATGTGCAGCCGCTGATGAAGAGCCGGGCGCATGTTCAGGCGGCACTGGAGGCAGCGGAATGAGTGAAGCCGTCGTGGCAGGCTATAAGGGGCCGGAGAACCGTTCGGAAAGTGTCACACTTCCCGCAAGGCCGGAGCCGATCACCCTAAAACCCAGCGAGACCGCCGTTGTCGTGGTCGATATGCAGAATGCCTATTCGACCGAGGGCGGTTATGTCGATCTGGCCGGTTTCGATATATCGGGGGCCAAGGGCACCATCGCCAACATCAAGAAGACGCTGGATGCGGCACGCGCGGCGGGCGTTCAGGTCATCTATTTCCAGAATGGCTGGGACAAGGATTATGTCGAGGCGGGCGGGCCGGGTTCGCCCAACTGGCACAAGTCCAATGCCCTGAAAACCATGCGCAAAAGGCCGGAACTGCAGGGCCAGCTGCTGGCCAAGGGCACATGGGATTATGCCATTGTCGATGAACTGCAGCCGCAGCCCGGCGATATTCTGGTGCCGAAGACGCGCTACAGCGGTTTCTTCAACACCAATATGGACAGCGTGCTGCGCGCCCGAGGCATCCGCAATCTGGTCTTCGTCGGCATCGCCACGAATGTCTGCGTCGAAAGCTCGCTGCGTGATGCCTTCCATCTCGAATATTTCGGGGTGATGCTGGAGGATGCCACGCATCATCTGGGGCCGGACTATATCCAGCAGGCGACGGTCTACAATGTCGAGAAGTTTTTCGGCTGGGTCGCCACCGTCAACGATTTCTGCGGCGTTATTTCGCAGGCCGCACCCGTCAGCGCTTGATATCCAACCACAAAGAGGAGAACGAAATGCCGAAAAAGATCGTCGTGCCTGCCGGTACCAGCAAACCCATCGCACCCTTTTCGCCGGGAACCCTTGCCGATGGCGTGGTTTATGTGTCCGGCACGCTGCCCTTCGACAAGGACAATAATGTCGTGCATGTGGGCGATGCGAGCGCCCAGACCCGCCATGTTCTGGAAACCATCAAGTCCGTCATCGAAACCGCCGGCGGCACGATGGAGGACGTGACGATGAACCATATCTTCATCACCGACTGGGCGAATTACCAGGCTGTGAACACGGTCTATGCCGAATATTTCCCCGGCGACAAGCCGGCGCGGTATTGCATCCAGTGCGGCCTCGTGAAGCCCGACGCGCTGGTGGAAATCGCCACCGTCGCCCATATCGGCAAATAGACGAGACGGCAGATGATGCATTTCGAGGTTCATGGCCGCACCGATGCCGAGGCGCCCACCATCCTTTTGTCTTCGGGGCTGGGTGGATCGGGTGCCTATTGGGTGCCGCAGATCGAAGCCCTTTCCCGTGATTTCCGCGTAGTCACCTACGACCATCGCGGAACCGGAAGGACGGGCGGCGAGGTGCCGGAAGATGGCGGCATATCGGCGATGGCGGATGATGTGCTGGAAATCGTCTCGGCCCTGAACCTCGAAAAATTCCACTTCATGGGTCATGCGCTTGGCGGTCTGATCGGCCTCGATATCGCGCTGCGGCGGCCCGGTCTCATCGACCGGCTGGTGCTCATCAATGCATGGAGCAAGGCCGATCCGCATTCGGGGCGCTGCTTCGACGTGCGGATCGAGCTTCTGGAAAAATCCGGCGTCGAGGCCTTCGTCAAGGCCCAGCCGCTGTTTCTCTATCCGGCCGCCTGGATGTCGCAACATCAGGAGCGGCTGGCGCGGGACGATGCCCATGGGGTCGCGCATTTTCAGGGCAAGGCGAATGTGCTCCGCCGTATCGCGGCGCTGAGGGCCTTCGATGTGGACGCCCGACTTGGTGAGGTCGGCAACCCGGCGCTGGTGGTGGCGACGAAGGACGATCTGCTGGTGCCCTACACCCGCTCGCTGCGGCTGGCGGATGGCCTGCGGCAGGGCGAGCTCTGTCTTCTCGATTTCGGGGCACATGCGGTCAACATCACTGAGCCCCAGCTTTTCAACAAACGGCTTTTGCAGTTTCTGCTGCCGGCCCAGCAAACATTCTGACAGGATTTTTAGGACAATGACGACAGCACTCGACGACAAGGCACTTGCAGCACTTTTCACCGCGGCACGCACCCATAATGGCTGGGCTGACAAGCCGGTCGGTGACGAGACGCTGAGAGCGCTTTACGATCTGACGAAGATGGGTCCGACCTCGGCCAATTGTTCGCCCGCGCGTTTCGTCTTCGTGCGCAGCCCGGAAGCGAAAGAAAAACTGAGGCCGGCGCTTTCTTCGGGCAATCTTGAAAAGACCATGGCAGCCCCCGTCACGGTGATCGCCGCCATCGACCGCGAATTTTACGAGAAACTGCCGGAATTGTTTCCGCATGCCGATGCCCGTTCGTGGTTCACTTCCAGCCCGGCCGTGGCCGAGGAAACGGCCTTCCGCAATGCCACGCTGCAGGCGGGTTATCTCATCCTGGCAGCCCGCTCACTCGGGCTGGATACCGGCGCCATGTCCGGTTTCGACAAGGCCAAGGTGGATGCGGCGTTTTTTGCCGGCACGACGTGGAAATCCAATTTCCTGATCAATCTCGGTTATGGCGATCCCTCGAAGCTCTTCGGCCGCCTGCCGCGTCTTGCCTTTGAAGACGCCTGTGTGCTGGCTTGATGGCCTGTTAAGGAAGGATGGGTTAGATGCAGAGGATGTCTCTTGAAAAGGAAGCGGAAATGGAGACGAAGACTGCTGAGCAACGCAGCCTCGATTATAGAAACGCCATGGCGCGGCTCGGTGCGGCGGTCAACATCGTCACCACCAATGGTGCGGCAGGCCGCACCGGTTTTGCCGCGACGGCCGTTTGCAGCGTTTCCGACAATCCGCCCACACTTCTCATCTGCCTCAACCGCAATTCTTCCACTTACAAGGTGGTGAAGGCCAATGGCGTCGTCTGCGTCAACACGCTCGCCGCCCATCACGAGGTGCTGAGCACGCTCTTCGGCGGCAAGACCCCGGCGGAGGAACGTTTTGCCGCCGGCAGCTGGGGCGTGCTCGAAACCGGCGCCCCGGTTCTGGAAGATGCGCTCGTCTCCTTTGATTGCCGCATCCGCGAAGCCCATGATGGCGGCACGCATGACATCCTGATCTGCGAGGTTGTTGATACAAAGATCAATGCGGGCGATGAGGCGCTGATGTATTTTAATCGGCGTTATCGGGTGCTTTGAGGGCGGTCTATCCGCGAAGTCCCGCAGGACGGTTCCGGGTTGCGGGGGCGTAGCATCCGCGCCGCGTCACCCCGGACTTGTTCCGGGGTCAAAAAAGGGCGTTTCCGGTCTCCCGGAAACGCCCTTTTCATTACTTGATCAGCGGCAGAAGATCGTTGATCGACTTCTTCGCATCGCCATAGAACATGCGCGTATTGTCCTTGTAGAACAGCGGGTTCTCGATACCGGAATAACCCGTGCCCTGGCCGCGCTTGGAGACGATGACGAGCTTCGACTTCCACACTTCCAGCACTGGCATGCCGGCGATCGGCGAGTTCGGATCGTCCTGGGCAGCCGGGTTGACGATGTCATTGGAGCCGATGACGATGACGACGTCGGTATTGGGGAAATCGTCGTTGATCTCGTCCATTTCCAGCACGATGTCGTAGGGCACTTTTGCTTCAGCGAGCAGCACGTTCATGTGGCCGGGAAGACGGCCTGCGACGGGGTGGATGGCGAAACGCACGGTCTTGCCGTCGGCGCGCAGCTTGCGGGTCAGTTCGGAAACTGCGGCCTGCGCCTGCGCCACCGCCATGCCGTAGCCCGGAACGATGATGACGCTGTCGGCGTCGTTCAGCGCTGCGGCCACGCCTTCGGCGTCGATCGCCACCTGCTCGCCCTCGATTTCCATCGCCGGGCCCGTTGTGCCGCCGAAGCCGCCGAGGATGACGGAGACGAAGGAGCGGTTCATCGCCTTGCACATGATGTAGGAGAGGATCGCACCCGAGGAGCCGACCAGCGCGCCGGTGACGATCAAGAGATCGTTGCCGAGCGTGAAGCCGATGGCGGCGGCCGCCCAGCCGGAATAGCTGTTCAGCATCGAAACGACGACAGGCATGTCGGCGCCACCGATGCCCATGATCAGGTGGTAACCGATGAAGAAGGCGGCAAGCGTCATCAGGACGAGGGTCCATGCGCCGGCGCCGTTGCAATACATGATGAGCAGCACGAGCGACAGGATCGCAGCGCTCGCGTTCAGCAGATGTCCGCCGGGCAGCTTCTTCGCCTTGCCGTCCACCTTGCCGGCAAGCTTGCCGAAGGCGACGACGGAGCCGGTGAAGGTGACCGCGCCGATGAAGACGCCGAGGAAGACCTCAACCTTCATGATCGCCAGTTCGACCGGCGTCTTGTGGGCGAGGATCGCGGAAAAGCCGGTCAGCAACGAACGCGCCGCCTCATCCAGCGAGGCGACGTGCGCTTCCTCGATATGGGCGTTGAAGCCGATGAAGACGGCGGCAAGACCGACGAAGGAGTGAAGGGCTGCCACAAGCTGCGGCATTTCGGTCATCTGCACGCGGCTTGCGACGAAATAGCCGAGAACCGAGCCACCTGCCAGCATCAGGAGCACGACGAGCCATTGCCCGACGCCCTTGCTGATTTCAGGGCCAAAAACGGTGGCGACGATGGCGAGGCCCATGCCGACAATGCCGTACCAGACGGCGCGCTTGGCGCTTTCCTGTCCGGAAAGGCCGCCGAGGGAAAGGATGAAAAGAACGGCTGCGGCGACATAGGCCGCGGAAACGATACCAATGGTCATTTATTTAAATCCCCGCACGCTCAGGACTTCTGGAACATGGCGAGCATGCGCCGTGTCACGAGGAAACCGCCGACGATGTTGATCGTCGCGATCAGGACGGAAAGCGAGGCAAGGATCACCACCAGCCAATTGCCGGAACCGATCTGCAGCAGCGCGCCGATGATGACGATGCCGGAAATCGCGTTCGTTACCGCCATAAGCGGCGTGTGCAGCGAATGGCTGACATTCCAGATGACCTGGAAGCCGACGAAGCAGGCGAGTACGAAGACGATGAAATGGCTCATGAAGCTTGCAGGCGCATAAAGGCCGACGAGCAGCAGCACCGCCGTGCCGGCGGCGAGCAGCCCGACCTGGCTCTTGGTCTGCGCCCTGAACTCGGCCCGTTCCTTGGCGTGTTTTTCCTCGGGCGTAAGCTCTTTCGCCTTTTCTTTCGGCTTCTGCGCGGCAATCGCCTGGATTTTTGGCGGTGGCGGCGGGAAGGTGATCTCGCCCTGATAGGTGACGGTCGAGCCGCGGATAACGTCGTCTTCCATGTTGTGAACCGGCTTGCCATCCTTGGCGGGCGTCAAGTCGGTCATCATGTGACGGATATTGGTGGCGTAGAGCATCGAGGCCTGCGTTGCCATGCGGCTCGGGAAATCCGTGTAGCCGATGACGATGACGCCATTGTCGGAAACCACACGCTGGTCGGGAACCGTGAGGTCGCAATTGCCACCGCGTTCGGCGGCGAGGTCGATGATGACCGAACCCGGCTTCATCATCGCCACCATGTCGGCCAGCCACAGTTTCGGGGCGTCGCGGCCCGGAATGAGCGCCGTGGTGATGACGATATCGATCTGAGGCGCCAGTTCGCGGAACTTCTCGAGTTGCTTCTCGCGGAATTCCGGCGAGGAGGGAGCGGCATAACCGCCTGTCGCCGCACCATCCTGCTGCTGATCGGCGAAATCGAGATAGACGAATTCAGCGCCCATGCTTTCGATCTGTTCGGCCACTTCCGGGCGAACGTCGAAGGCGTAGGTGATGGCGCCGAGCGAGGTGGCGGTGCCGATGGCGGCAAGGCCGGCAACGCCGGCACCGATCACCAGAACCTTGGCGGGCGGCACCTTGCCGGCGGCGGTGACCTGACCGGTGAAGAAGCGGCCGAAATTATTGCCGGCCTCGATCACCGCGCGATAACCGGCAATATTGGCCATGGAGGACAGCGCGTCCATCTTCTGGGCGCGGGAAATGCGCGGCACCATGTCCATGGCGATGACGTTTGCGCCCTTTTCCTTCGCCTGCTCCAGAAGGTCCTTGTTCTGGGCGGGGTAAAAGAACGAGATCAGCGTCTTGTCCGAAGACAGGCGATCAATCTCCGATGTTTCCGGCGGGCGAACCTTGGCGATGATGTCGGAACCGTTGTAGAGCGCCCCGGCGGTGTCGACCACGGTGACGCCGGCCTTGCGATAGGCGTCGTCGGAAAAACCGGCCGCCTTGCCGGCGCCGGCCTCGATCACGCAATCATATCCGAGTTTCTGCAGTGCTTGCGCGCTGTCGGGCGTCATGCCCACGCGCGCTTCGCCCTCATATAATTCCTTAGGCGTTCCGATTCTCAAAACTGCTCTCCCATTTCCCGTCCTGATAAGCCGTCATAGCCCATTTCGGGCGTTTTTGTCTTGTTATTGCTGTTTTTCTACCTGCGGCGGATTGACAGGCGGGAAAAGGCCATTTCGGGCGGTGGCGGTACGGCGGCAATAAAAAACCCGGCGCTGTGGCGCCGGGTGGTTGTTTCGGTGCTTTTCGCTCAATCCATGGTGTGGATGTCGCGATCCTTGGTTTCCGGCAGGAACAGCAGGCCGACGACCAGCGTGATGCCTGCAAAGATGATCGGATACCAGAGGCCGTAGTAGATATCGCCCTTCGCCGCGCTCATCGCAAAGGCGGTGGCGGGCAGAAGGCCGCCGAACCAGCCGTTGCCGATGTGGTATGGCAGCGACATGCCGGAGTAGCGGATGCGGGTCGGGAACAATTCGACCAGAAGGGCCGCGATCGGGCCATAGACCATCGTCACATAGATGACGAGGACGGTCAGCACCGCAATGATGACGACCCAGTTCACGGCAGCCGGATCGGCCACCATGGAGAAGGTACCACCACCGGCAATGGTGTAGACGGCCATTTCTGGCGCACCGCCGGTCTCGGTTGCGGTCAGCAGCTTGTCTGCTACCAGCTTGTCGGTCGCAACCATCTTCTTGTCGGTGGCGCGAACCGCATCGGCATTGAGGCCGAGTTCCGGGTTTGCGGCAATGAAGGCGTCCAGTTTCGCGTCCGGCACCTGCGCCGCGCCGCGCACCAGCGGGTAACCGCCGTCATGCAGGGCGATGTTGACCTGCTTCTGGAAGGCCTTGTCCTTGGCACCCGCATCCGCACCGGCTGCGATCGCGTCGTAGCTGGCGATGGTGGCGTCACCGATCTTGACGCTGGCCGGCTCGCCGGCGGCTCCCGCAACCACGTCATAGGGCACGGAATTGCGCGTCAGGAACGAGGTAGCGATATCGCAGGACGTGGTGAACTTTGCCGTACCCGTCGGGTTGAACTGGAACTTGCAGTCGCCGGGGGCGGCGGTCACGGTGGCGCGAACGGTGGACTGGGCTTCGGCCAGCGCCGGGTTGCCCGCCCATGTCAGTGCCTTGAACAGCGGGAAGTAGGTCAGCATGGCGAGGACGAGGCCGGCCATGATGATCGGCTTGCGGCCGATCTTGTCGGAAAGCCAGCCGAAGATCACGAAGAAGCTGGTGCCGAGGATGAGTGCCGCCGCGACCATGATGTTGGCCGATTGCCCGTCCACCTTCAGGATGCTCTGCAGGAAAAACAGCGCGTAGAACTGGCCGGTGTACCAGACGACGGCCTGGCCGATGACGGCGCCGACAAGCGCAAGCAGGGCGATCTTGGCGTTTTTCCACTGGCCGAAGGCTTCGCTGAGCGGGGCCTTGGAGGTCTTGCCCTCTTCCTTCATCTTCTTGAAGGCGGGGGATTCGTTCATTTTCAGACGGATCCAGACCGATACGCCAAGCAGCAGAACGGAAACGAGGAAAGGAATGCGCCAGCCCCAGGCGGCGAAGGCTTCCTTGCCGAGTGCGAACTGCACGCCGAGAATGACCACCAGAGACAGGAACAGGCCGAGCGTCGCCGTCGTCTGGATCCACGAGGTGTAATAGCCACGGCGGCCGTTCGGCGCGTGTTCGGCTACGTAAGTTGCGGCACCGCCATATTCACCGCCGAGCGCCAGGCCCTGCAGCATGCGCAGCGCGATCAGGATGATCGGAGCGGCAATGCCGATTTGCGATGCACTGGGCAGGACGCCGACGAGGAAGGTCGAAACGCCCATGATGAGGATCGTGATGAGAAAGGTATATTTACGGCCGACAATGTCGCCCAGGCGGCCGAATACCAGCGCGCCGAAGGGCCGCACGAGGAAGCCGGCGGCGAAGGCCAGCAGCGCAAAGATGTTGCGTGTCGTTTCCGGATACTGGCTGAAGAAGTTCGCGCCGATATAGATCGCGAGCGAGCCGTACAGATAAAAATCGTACCATTCGAAGACTGTTCCGAGAGAAGAGGCGAAAATCACCTTCTTCTCTTCACCCGTCATTGGACGGGCGGCGCCGCTCACGGCTGCAATATCTGCCATTGTCTGTCCTCCACAGATGTCCCAATTGGCGCATTGCGGAGCCCATCTCTCTCCTCCGGACTCACCTTGCGGCTGCAATGCGCGGAGTGTCAGAGTGACAGAAAATTAACCCCAATAAGAGCGATGCTTTCGGATTATGACTTTAGTCTAATGAAAGGCGTCCCGAAAATGTCGCGGGGCGGATCGCGGGGCACCGGCAGGCCGCGCCTTTTTCCTTGACAGAAACGAGAAACCTTCTAATAGCTTCTCGCGAAGAAGGAGCATCACCTTGCGCATGCATGTTGCAGACATGTTCGTTATGGAAGGACCGGCACATTTGGCCGGCGATGATCCGCGCCTTTCTTATTCTATCCGAATTACGGCCAAAACGACGATTAAAACCGTCTGACGTCTCTGGCCACCGCTCTCTCCCCGGTTTGGCCGGGGATCGAGGAAGCCGCGATCTTTGCGGGTTCCCCACCTCACCAAAAAGAGGAGAGACAGAAAGAGAGCTTGATCATGGGTTTCAAAGTTGCAATTGCAGGCGCCACCGGCAACGTCGGTCGCGAAATGCTCAATATCCTGGCCGAACGCGGTTTTCCCGCCGATGAAGTCGTGCCGCTCGCTTCCGCCCGCTCCCAGGGCACGGAAGTCTCCTATGGCGATCGCACGCTGAAGGTTTCGAACCTCGAAAACTACGATTTTTCCGATACGGATATCTGCCTGATGTCGGCCGGCGGCGATGTGTCCAAGAAGTGGTCGCCGAAGATCGGCCAGCAGGGCTGCGTCGTCATCGACAACTCGTCGGCATGGCGTTACGATCAGGACGTTCCGCTGATCGTTCCGGAAGTCAATGCCGATGCGGTTGCCGGCTTCACCAAGAAGAACATCATCGCCAACCCCAATTGCTCCACGGCACAGCTCGTCGTCGCGCTGAAGCCGCTGCATGACTTCGCCAAGATCAAGCGCGTTGTCGTCTCCACCTACCAGTCCGTTTCCGGTGCCGGCAAGGAAGGCATGGACGAGCTGTTCCAGCAGACTCGCGCCGTCTTCGTGGCCGATCCGGTCGAAGCCAAGAAGTTCACCAAGCGCATCGCCTTCAACGTCATTCCGCACATCGACGTCTTCATGGAAGACGGTTACACCAAGGAAGAGTGGAAGGTTCTGGCCGAAACCAAGAAGATGCTTGATCCGAAGATCAAGGTCACCTGCACGGCTGTCCGCGTTCCCGTCTTCATCGGCCATTCGGAATCGGTCAATATCGAGTTCGAAAACGAGATCACTGCCGATCAGGCAAGGGACATCCTGCGCGAAGCACCGGGCTGCCTCGTCATCGACAAGCGCGAAAACGGCGGTTACATCACCCCGGTTGAATCCGCTGGCGAAGACGCGACCTATATTTCGCGTATCCGCGAAGATGCGACGGTCGAAAACGGCCTCAACCTTTGGGTGGTTTCCGACAATCTGCGCAAGGGTGCTGCCCTCAACGCCGTCCAGATCGCCGAACTGCTGATCAATCGTGGTTTCATCAAGCCCCGCAAGGCGGCTGCCTGATCCACGATACGATTTTTTAAGGTTCGTTAAGTATAACCCGTCTGTTCTGTGTGGGGCAGGCGGGTTTTATAATTGGCGAGATCACGGCCAGTTTATTTGCAGGCCTTGCTGCCGAAAGGCAATTTAGGCCGCCAAATAACAATTTGGCACCTGAATCATACAGTATTTACGGTTTGGGTCTCGGGATGAATTCCCCAAAGGATATCAAAGGCAGATTTTGATGCGGGCAATGAAGGCAATTCTGGCTGGTGTGGCCATGGTCTCGGTTTTGGCAGCGACGCCGGTTATGGCTGCGCAATGCGGCAACACTTCGGCAGGCTTCGAGGCCTGGGTCGGCACCTTCAAGCAGGAAGCGGCGGGCCGCGGCGTCAGCGCTTCGGTGCTCGACCGCGCTTTCTCCGGCGTCTCCTACAACCGGGCGACCATCAGCGCCGACCGTGGCCAGCACAGCTTCAAGCTGTCTTTCGAACAGTTCATGCAGAAGCGCGGCGGTCAGACGATCATTTCGCGCGGCAAGGCCATGAAGAAGAACAATGCCTCCCTCTTCGCCTCGATCGAGAAAGCCTATGGCGTGCCGGCCGGTCCGCTTCTCGCCATCTGGGGCATGGAAACCGGTTTTGGCAGCTTCATGGGCAAGCAGCACACGCTTTCCGCCGTCTCCACGCTCGCCTTCGACTGCCGCCGCTCGGATTATTTCACCGAGCAGCTTTATGCGGCGCTGAAGCTCGTCGGCAGCGGTTCGCTGAACGTCAACGCCAAGGGCGCTGCCCATGGTGAAATCGGTCAGACGCAGTTCCTGCCCTTGAACGTCGTGCGCTACGGCGTCGATTTCGACCGTGACGGCCGCATCGATCTCGTAGGTTCGCGCGCCGATGCGCTGGCCTCCACCGCCAACTTCCTCGTCGGCCACGGCTGGCAGCGCGGCGCGGGTTATCAGCAGGGTCAGGCGAATTATGCCGCCATCCAGGGCTGGAACGCCGCAAGCGTCTACCAGCAGGCCATCGCCTTCATCGGCAAGGCGATCGACGGCCAATAAGGCTGTTTTCTACGAACCAAAATTTCACTTTCGTCATGCCGGACTTGATCCGGCATCCAGCCACGGCGCGTCTGCGCCGTGAAAGGACTCTCCCGCGATCAAGGATTTGATCGCGCTGGACCCCGGATCAAGTCCGGGGTGACGGAATGCGGATAAGGCGACGGGCGGCTTTTCAGCAACTACCGCTTCAATCACAGGTCCGGGCGGCGGAAGTCGCCCGTTTTGCTGTCCATCACCCACAATTCGCCGGTCGAAATATCGAACCATGCGCCGTGCAGCTTGACCTTTCCCGCGGTTTCCTGCGCCTTGACGAAGGGGAAGCCACGCAGATTGGCGATGGAATTGCGGATCGAAACGCGCTCCAGCGCTGTCTGACGCTCAGAGGCGGTCATGACGTCATTGCTCTGGATCTGTTCGGCCGCGGACTTGACCATGTTCATCCATTTGCCGATGAAATCGCCCGGCGACAGCGGCTCGAGATTGGGATCGAGTGCTGCCTGAATGCCGCCGCAGCGGCCATGTCCCATGACGACGATATCCTTCACCTTCAGAACCTGCATGGCATATTCGATGGCCGCCGACGTGGCGTGATACTGGCCGTCGGGCTCGAAGGGCGGCACCATGTTGGCAACGTTGCGGACGACGAAAAGCTCTCCCGGTCCGCAGTCGAAAATGGTTTCCGGCGCCGAACGGGAGTCACAACAGGCAATGAACAGCGTCTGCGGTTTCTGTCCGGTATCTGCCAGAACACGGTATCTGTCGCGCTCGTCGGCATAGCGGCCGCTCATGAAGTTCTTGTAGCCGTTGAGAAGGGTTTCCGGAAAATCTTTCATCTATCGCAGTACCGTTATGGTTGGACCAAGATCAAGAGAAGAACTCGGTGCGTTGAAGACCAATCCTCTAGAGCATTTTCGCTTTTCTTCGAACCGCGAAACCGCTCCAACTCCTTGTTTGCCGCATTTCCGGACGGAAAACCGGGGTCCACTTTTCGTGGAAATGCTCTAGCCGCTATTTGCGCTTGCTGCGCGAAGGATGCAAGAGATGACGCATCTGCACCATGGCCATGGGTGTGGAGAGGCTTGAGGAGTCCGTCTCCAGCGTCAGTTCGTTCATGTCGCGTTTTTTGGTGCGGGCCAGAATTTCGAACACGCTGGCGGTCGCCAGTTGCAACGCCTTTTCATCGTCCAGCCCCTCCAGCAGGCGGGCGAGGAACAGCGCCGACATCAGGTCGCCGAGGCCGTTCGGCGCATTTTCGATGGCGCGGTGTTCGGCAAGCAGCGCATGGCGGCCGCTGAGGTAAAGATTGCCGGTGCCGCCCGTCATCATCGGCACGGCCGAAGTGACCAGCATTTTCGGCGGACCGAGCGCGAGCGCGGCATCCATGATGGCGTTGTTGGTTTCAAGCTCGGCGCCGCTCATCCATGCCAGTTCGTAACGGTTCGGTGTCGCGACGGTGGCAAGCGGGATGAGGTGATCGCGGATGGCTTCGGCGGTCTCGAGGGGAATGTAGAGCCCGCCCAGATCGCCCATGACCGGGTCACAGGCATAAACGAGCGCCGGGTTCTTTTCCTTGAGATTGCGGATCAGCCTTGCGACGGAGCGTACCTGTGCGGCGCTGCCGAAATAACCGGTCAGAACGGCCTTGACCTCGCCGACCCATTTGGCGTTTTCGAGGTCGGTCATCGCCTTGTCGAAATCGTCATCCTGAAAGCGCATCCGCGTCGAGGGGCCGTGGCCGGGATGCCAGGGCATGACGATGGTCGGCACAGCCCAGACGGGATAACCGAGCGTCTCCAGCGCGAAAACGGCAGCGCGGTTGCCGACGGAGCCACGCATGACGTGGCTGGAAATGACGATGACGGCGCCTTGGGTATTTTCCTGCATCACGGCCTTCTTGCTTTCCAACGTCGCAGAAAGCCCGCAAGTGCACCCCGCGTTGCCACTGCCCACAGATCAAGATGCGCTCTCATGACATATCGCAAGGCCGGTTTCCACCGTTAATCCCGCAAGGGTCTGTCCCGCAAAAGCGTGGGCGGGAAGCGCACGCGCCGCTTGCCCTTGCGTCCGCCTGCCGGGTCATCATGGCGGGACCGGTGAATTGCCTATCTTTTTGTTTACGCGTCCGCTTCTCCGAAAACCGCGTTACACTTTTCGGCCCGATGCCCTATAGTTGCATCATGCTCGACCTCGTCATCGCCTATTGGCCCCATATACTTGCCGTCCTTTCCATCTTGATGGGAACCGTGGCGGCCGTGCATGCCACGATGACGAAGGAAGAAGTCCGCTCGGCGCTCGGCTGGGTGGGTGTCATTGTGCTGTCGCCCATCGTCGGTGCGGTGATTTATGCGATTGCCGGCATCAACCGTATCCGCCGGTCGAACATCACGCAGCAGCGCTCCTTCATGCTGGACGAGATCATGGATCGCGTGGCGCGTCTTGATGCCAGCAACGACATGATCGCCACGCGTTTCGGCCGCCGTTTCGAAGCGATGAAGACGCTGGGAGACCGGGTGACACGCCATGCGCTGACGACCGGCAATGGCATAGAGCCGCTGGTGACCGGTGATGTCGCCTATGCCGCCATGCTGGAGGCGATCGGTGAAGCGAAGCGGTCGATCATTCTCGAAACATATATTTTCGACAATGACCGGATCGGCGCGCGTTTCGTCGCAGCGCTGGAAAGGGCGAAGCTGCGCGGCGTGGAGGTGAGGGTGCTCATTGATGCCGTGGGCGCTCGTTATTCGGTGCCGAGCATCCTGCCGACGTTGAGAGAAAAGGACATCGTCGCTGATGTCTTCAACGGCAATGTCATCATGGGGCTGCGGCTGCCCTATGCCAATCTGCGTACCCACCGCAAGATCCTGGTGGTGGACGGGCGCATCGCGTTCAGCGGCGGCATGAATATCCGCGAGGGCTTCACCCTGGAATTTGGCGGCGAAAAACAGTCGCACGACACACATTTCAAGATTACCGGGCCGGTCGTCTCCGATTTTTTCTCCATCGCCGCGGAAGACTGGCGCTTCACGACGGGGGAAGTTCTGGACGCGCCGGTCTGGGATATTGCCATTCCCGACGGCGTGCCGGGCTCTGAGATCGTCGCCCGCGTCTGCTCCTCGGGACCGGACAAGAGCATCGAGACCAGCCACAAGATGCTGATGGGTGCCTTTTCCGTCGCCCGTTCCTCCATTCTCATCATGTCGCCCTATTTTCTCCCCGATCGAGAGCTTATTTCGGCGCTCATAACCGCGGCGAGGCGGGGGGTGGTGGTCGATATCATCGTGCCGAAAAGCAACAATCTGGTGCTTGTGGACCGGGCGATGACGGCGCAATTCGACCAGATGCTGCAGAATTATTGCCGTATCTGGCGGGCGACGGGGGCTTTCAATCACTCCAAGCTTTTGGTGATCGACGAATGCTGGACCTATATCGGTTCTTCCAACCTCGATCCGCGTTCGTTGCGGCTGAACTTCGAGATCGACCTCGAGGTCATGGACGAGCCGTTCGCCGCGATGATCGGGGAGCGCATCCGCGATGCACGGGCGACCGCAATACCCGTCCGGCTGAGCGAACTGAATGCGCGGCCATTCGTTGTCCGTTTCGTGGAGCGTGTCCTGTGGCTCGCTTCGCCCTATCTTTAGAGCGCCGTGCGTCCGAAAGGACGATGCGCCAGACCGGAGGCATTGACGCGTGAAGAAGAACGGCTTGCTGGATAACGAAAAAACGGCGCTGGCGAAGAACGCCAGCCTGCCGGCCTTCGTCATGCAGTCGCTGCGCGAGCGCCGCCAGCGGCAAAATGCGGTGCCGGCGATAAAAGACCATTCCTTTCCGGTCATCGCTTCCTACAATGTGCATAAATGTGTCGGCCGCGACCGCAAGTTCGATCCGGATCGCACCAGCCGTGTCATTCAGGAAATCGGCGCGGATATCATCGCCCTCCAGGAGGCGGACAGCCGTTTCGGCGAGCGCACGGGCCTGCTCGATCTTGCCCGGCTGGAACGGGAAAGCGGGCTCATCCCCGTGCCGGTGCAGGCCGGCGTGAAGGCGCATGGCTGGCACGGCAATGTCGTGCTGTTCAGGGAAGGGGCGGTGAGGGACGTTCATACGCTGAAATTGCCGGGGCTTGAGCCACGCGGCGCACTCGTCGTGGAGCTGGACCTGAAGAGTGGCGGCACGTTGCGGATCATCGCCGCCCATTTCGGCCTTCTCAGACATTCCCGCGCCCAGCAGGCCAAGGCGTTGGTCGGGCTTCTGGAAGCGCGCAACGAATGCGCGACCATCCTCATGGGGGACCTGAATGAATGGCGTCTCGGCAACGGTTCGTCACTCAATACCTTCCGGGACGCTTTCGGTGGCTTGCCGCCAGCAGTGCCGAGTTTCCCGTCCAACCTGCCGGTGCTGGCGCTCGACAGGATCATCGCTAATCGCGAAGGGCTGATCGAGCAGGTGGAGGCGCATGACAGCGCATTGGCACGCATCGCCTCGGATCACCTGCCGCTGAAAGCCGCGATCCGGACCGATCTGCTTCCGGCCTGAGCCGCTGCCGTATCCGGCGCGACTGGCAGTCCTTCACGCCGCCGTCAGGTAATCGCCGCGCGAACGGGCTTCGAGTAGCGACGTGCGGATGGCTTCCATCAGCCGCTCACGATTGTTCCTGGTCTTGCCTCTGTCCAGATTCTGCGCGGAAAGCGCGAGATCAAGACCCTCATGCATCACGATCGAATAGGCAACGGTGGTTGCCCAGTTTTCGTAATCCTGCTCCATCATGTCGCCCCTGAACTAAATCATTTAGTCCGAATCACCCCGTTCTTGGAAATTACCACAAAATACAAAGCATAAAATACCACTGTTTCTTTCTGCACCAGTTGACCGTTTCAGATATATTGTCTTTCGTCAGTTTTAATGCAGTGCAATATAGGGCTGTTCTCTACTTAAGCATTTGAAACGGATTCTATTTCAGCGACGTCGCATGAATGCCTCCAGCCATGAAAAACGCCGCGCATCGGGGGATGCGCGGCGGGCTTGCGTCGAAGGTGGCGGTGGATGGGAGGTGAGGCGTCAGCCGGCCTTTTCGAGCTTGTAGTCCGAATTGGCCGGTTCTTCCTGCTTGTGCTGGATGAGCGGGCGGTTGCCCGCGAGCTTCCGCACCAGCACGTAGAAGACCGGTGTCATGAAGATGCCGAAGAACGTCACGCCGATCATGCCGGAGAACACCGCGACACCCATGGCCGCGCGCATTTCCGCACCTGCACCGGTGGAGACGACCAGCGGCACCACGCCCATGATGAAGGCGAGCGAGGTCATCAGGATCGGGCGGAGACGAAGCCGGCTTGCCTCGATGGCCGCCTGAAGCGGCGTTCGTCCCTCGAATTCCAGTTCCCGGGCGAATTCCACGATCAGGATCGCGTTCTTCGCCGAGAGACCCACAAGGACGACAAGGCCGATCTGCGTAAAGATGTTGTTATCCCCTCCCGTCAACCAGACGCCTGTGAGGGCCGCGAGCACACCGAGAGGTACGATCAGGATGATCGCGATCGGCAGCGTGAGGCTTTCATATTGCGCGGCGAGCACGAGATAGACGAGCAACAGCGCCAGCGGGAAGACCACGATGCTGGAGTTACCGGCGAGGATCTGCTGATAGGTCAGGTCCGTCCACTCGTAATCGACACCGGCGGGCAGGGTTTCGGCAAGGATCTTCTCGATCGCCGCCTGCGCCTGTCCCGAGGAGAATCCCGGTGCCGGACCGCCGTTAATATCGGCCGCAAGGAAGCCGTTATAACGGTTGGTGCGTTCCGGTCCCGTCGTCGCATCCACCTTCAGCAGAGTCGAAAGCGGGATCATCTGACCCGTTGCCGAACGCACCTTCAGGCGGCCGATATCTTCGGCATGGGCGCGGAACTGCGCATCTGCCTGCACACGCACGCTGTATGTCCGCCCGAAGGCGTTGAAGTCGTTGACATAAAGCGAGCCCAGATAGATCTGCAGCGTCTGGAAGACGTCGCTGACCGACACGCCGAGCTGTTCGGCCTTGGCGCGGTCGAGATCGGCGAAGAGCTGCGGCACGTTGATCTGGTAGCTGGAGAAGATACCCGCCAGCTCCGGCGTCTGGTATGCCTTGGCGATCACGGCTTTCGCCGCCTCGTCGAGCGTCTGGTAACCGTAACCGGCGCGATCTTCGATTTGCAGCTTGAAGCCGCCCGTCTGGCCGAGACCGTTGACCGGCGGCGGCGGGAACATGGCGATGAAGGCATCCTGAATGCCGGCATATTTTTGGTTCAGCTGCATGGCGATGGCACCGCCGGACAGTTCCGGTGTCTTGCGCTTTTCGAAATCATCGAGAACCGCAAAGACGATGCCGGAATTGGAGCCGATGGTGAAGCCGTTGATCGACAGGCCGGGGAAGGCGATGGCGTGGCTGACGCCGGGCGTTTCCATGGCGATGTCGCTCATCCGCTTGATGACGCTTTCCGTGCGGTCGAGCGTCGCGCCGTCCGGAAGCTGGGCAAAACCGATCAGATATTGCTTGTCCTGTGCCGGCACGAAGCCGCTCGGAACCGTGGTGAACATGCCATAGGTGGCGGCCACCAGTGCCATATAGACCAGCATCACCAGGCTCTTGCGCGTCACCAGCCCGCCGACGGTCTTGCCGTAGCCGTTCGAAGCCGCGCCGAAGGCACGGTTGAAGCCACGGAAGAACCAGCCGAAGATCTTGTCCATGAAGCGGGTGAGCCAGTCTTTCGGCGCACCGTGTTCCTTCAGCAGCAGGGCCGCAAGCGCGGGCGACAGCGTCAGCGAATTGATGGCCGAAATGACGGTGGAGATGGCAATGGTCAGTGCGAACTGCCGATAGAACTGGCCGGACAGACCGGAGATGAAGGCAAGCGGCACGAAGACCGCGACCAGAACCAGCGCAATCGCGATGATCGGTCCGGAGACTTCACGCATCGCCTTGTAGGTGGCGTCACGCGGCGAGAGCCCGTTTTCGATGTTGCGCTCGACGTTTTCGACGACCACGATCGCATCATCCACCACGATGCCGATGGCGAGCACGAGCCCGAACAGCGTGAGCGCGTTGATGGAGAAACCGAAGGCATACATGACGGCGAAGGTGCCGATGATCGAGACCGGGACGGCGATCAGCGGGATGATCGAGGCGCGCCATGTCTGCAGGAAGAGGATGACGACAAGCACCACGAGGCCAACGGCCTCGAGGAGTGTATCGACAACCTTCTCGATGGAGGAGCGCACGAATTTCGTCGTATCGTAGACGATCTCGTATTTCACGCCATCCGGCATCGCCAGCTGCAGATTATCCATCGTGGCGCGGACATTGTCAGCGATTTCGATGGCGTTGGAGCCGGGAGCCTGAAGCACGGCAACAGCCACGGCAGGTTCGCCGTCGAGCAGCGAGCGCAACGTGTAATCGGCGGCACCCAGTTCAATGCGGGCGACATCGCGCAGGCGGGTGATTTCACCGTTGGCACCACTCTTGACGATGATGTTGCCGAATTCTTCCGGCGTCGTCAGACGGCCTTGGGCATTGACGTTGAGCTGCAGGTCGACACCATTTGGGCTTGGTGAAGCGCCGATGACGCCGGCTGCGGCCTGCACGTTCTGCTGGCGGATGGCATCGGAGACGTCGCTTGCGGCGAGGTCATGCTCGGCGACCTTCTGCGGATCAAGCCAGACGCGCATGGAATAGTCACCGGCGCCGAAGACCTGTACCTGGCCGACACCTTCGATGCGGGCAAGGCGATCCTTGACGTTCAGCGTCGCATAGTTGCGCAGATAGGTGATGTCATAGGCATCGGTCTTCGACACGAGGTTGACGACCATGATGAAGTCGGGCGAGCTCTTGACGGTGGTGATGCCGAGCGCGCGCACTTCCGAAGGCAGGCGCGGTTCGGCCTGCGACACGCGGTTCTGTACCAGCTGCTGCGCCTTGTCGGGATCGGTGCCGAGCTTGAAGGTGACGGTCAGCGTCAGCACGCCGTCCGATGTCGCCTGGCTCGCCATATAAAGCATGTCCTCGACGCCATTGATCTGTTCTTCAAGCGGTGTCGCGACGGTTTCGGCAATAACGGTCGGGTTCGCGCCGGGATAGGTGGCACGGACGACGACGGATGGCGGAACGACTTCCGGATATTCGGAAATCGGCAGGGCGCGCATGCCGAGTAGGCCTGCCACCACGATCAGGATCGACAACACGCCAGCGAATACCGGCCGGTCGACAAAAAATCTGGAAATATTCATATCCAGTCCCTCTCCGGGTCTTTGGGAATGCGAAGGCCGTTCCGGCGGCAATTCTGCCGCCGGTGAAGCCGGTTCTGTCTGAAGGGGCGTCTCGCGAAAGCGCGGGACGCTTATTGATCAAAGAGGCGGGTTACTGCGAGGCAGCAACCTTGTCTTCTGCCTGCGGTGCGATGGTGGCGCCGGGGCGGATGCGCTGCAGGCCGTTGACGACGATCGTATCACCGGCGGCAAGGCCGCTTTCGATGATGCGCTGGCCGTCAGCCGGAGCGCCGGGCTTGATCTGGCGGTAGCTCACCTTGTTTTCGGCATCGACCACGAAGACGAAGCGCTTGTCCTGATCCGTGCCGATGGCGCGATCGCTGATGACGATGCGGTTTTCCGGCTTCGGTTCACCCATGCGCACCCGCACGAACTGGCCGGGGATCAGCCTGCCATCCGGATTGTCGAAGACGGCGCGGACACCGATGGTGCCGCTTGCCGAATCCACCTGGTTGTCGATCAGGTGCAGCGTGCCCTTGATCGGCGTGCCCTCATCCGAAAGCGTGCCGATTTCCACGGGGATCTGTTCCAGAGCGGGCAGGGCGCCATCGGTTTTCGGCAGTTCGGCGAGCGCCTTGGCTACCACGCCTTCGCTGGCGTTGAAGCTGGCATAGATCGGGTTGACCGATACCAGCGTCGTCAGTGCCGGCGAGGTCGAGCCGGCGGCGACGAGGTTGCCGGCGGTGATCTCGATGCGGCCGACCCTGCCGGAAACCGGCGCGAGGATTTCGGTGTAGCCGAGATCAAGCTGGGCGGTGGTCAGTGCTGCGCGGGCGGCGCGAAGCTGGGCTTCGGCATCCGCAAACGAGCTCTGCCGCTGGTCGAGATCGCTCTGGGAGATGGTGCGATTATCGGAAAGCCGGCGGCCACGGTCGAGCTCCGTCTTTGCAAGGCTGACCTTGGCTTCGGCGGAAGCGACCTGTCCTTCAGCGCCTGCAACGGCAGCCTGATAGGGGGCGGGGTCGATGGTGAAGAGCGGGTCGCCTTCCTTGACGAGCGCGCCTTCACGGAAATGCACGGCCTTGATCTGGCCGGCGACACGCGAGCGAATCTGCACCCGGTCGACGGCTTCGAGACGGCCGGAAAATTCTTCCCAGCGCATCACGTCACGACTTTCCACCTTGGCGACGGTGACCGGGATCGCCGGCATTTCGGCAGGCGTGGAAGCGGCCGTTGCGTCGCGGCTGGTGGGGAGATCGAAAAACAATGCTGCGGCTGCAACGGACATGGCAAGCCCGATACCGGCACCCGTCAGGGCCCGGCGCTTGGTGTTCAGCGTCATGGGTTTCTCCTTGGCTCCTGATCAGGAGCAGGTCAGTTCTTCAATAAATGCGGTATTCAGTGTCTCAACTGGTCAACGAAGGTCTTGAACTCCGAACAGACGGATGAGACCCATCCGCCGCCCTCTCCTTGATAAAGCCCCGTCCAGCCGACGCCGGCGGGGAAAACATGGCTCCGGACGCTGACACCCGAGGCGATGAGGCGGTCTCCATAATTGACCGTTTCGTCGCGCAGAGGGTCATCCTCGGCGGTAAAGATCAGCGCCGGCGCCACCCGGTTCAGCCGCGTGCACTGGCAGGGCGCGGCATAGGGGTGGAAAAACCCGCACGCCTTGGCAAGGTAATGGCTCCAGCCATCGGCCCAGCGCTGGCGCATGCCGATCCTGTCCGCGTTGCGGAAGGATTCCGTCGTCATCATCGGATCGATCATGGGCGACAGAAGAATCTGGCCTGCGAGTTTGCCCGGCATGCGGTCACGAGCCTTCAACGCAAGGCCCGCCGCCACATTACCACCAGCCTCTTCACCGGCCACGAACAGCAGCGATTTCGCGCCGCCATAATGCTTGCGATCCCGGCTCAGATGGTCGAGCGCTTCGTAAGCGCAGTCAATGACCATCGGAAACTCATTGCCGGACGGCTTGCTGTAATCGGCTTCCACCACCACCGCGCCGCTTTCCGCAAGCGCACGTGCCACCGGAAGCTCGGGGCAACTGCCGCCCGGTTCAAGACCGGGTTCCAGAAACGATCCGCCACGCAGGTAAAGCACGATAGGCGGATGGCTGCAGAGGCAGGAACCTTCATAACGGCGCACGGAAAGCTTCGACGCGGACGTCTCACTCCCCATATTTTCCCAATGCGCGTTCATGACTCCAGATCCTTTGCGCCGCCACTTAAAGCGTGTTGCGATCTTTCGGATACGCTCCTGCGCTTTAAGTTTTTATCTTGCCGCATGTCGTCACCGCAAAACCGCAACGCGCTTTTGCGCGACATGCTTGAGGCGGATCATATTGCAAAATCTGAAATCCATATTATTGTTCGGATCGAAACGATCAAGCATGCAAAATTGAAAACACTATTCCGAAATCACGGATAATCATATCTCCGAGGCAGTGAATGGATCAGCTCTCCGCCATGCGGGTTTTTACGCGGGTCGTGGAAACCGGCAATTTCAGCCGCGCCGCCACCGCGCTGAACATGCCGAAAACCACGGTTACCAATATGGTGCAGGCGCTCGAGGCGCATTTGCAGACCACGCTTCTCAACCGCACCACGCGGCGGGTGATGCTGACAACAGACGGCGCTCTCTATTATGAGCGGGCATCACAGATTTTATCGGAAATCGAAGAACTGGACGGCAGTATGTCCAGCGCACAGGTACAACCCTCCGGCCGGTTGCGGGTGGAAATGGCCGGTGTCTTTGCGGACCTGGTGGTTATCCCACATCTTTGCGAATTTTACCAGCGTTATCCGCAAATCCGTCTCGACCTCGGCGTTGGCGACCGTCTGGTCGACTATATCGCGGAAAATGTCGACTGTGCCCTGCGCGTGGGTGTGCTGCGCGATCAGTCGCTGATTGCCCGTAAAGTCGGCGAACTCCGGTTCGAGACTTTCGCCTCGCCAACCTACATCGAAAATTTCGGCATGCCGCGCGAGCCGGAGGATCTGGAGAAGGATCATTATTCGGTGGGCTATCTCAATGCCACCACCGGCCAGATCATGCCGGCCTCTTTCGACAATGGTGTGCGCAGCGTCGAACTGACCCCGAATTACGTCGTCTCGGTGAATGACAGCCGCACCTATCTCAATGCGGCTCTGGCCGGCATGGGCATCGTGCAGCTTCCCGTCTTCATGGTGAAGGACGCGCTTTCGCGCGGCGAACTGGTGCCGGTGCTTTCAGAATGGCGGCGCGAGGCCATGCCGATCTATGTGGTCTATCCGCAAACCCGGCATGTGACCAACAAGGTGCGCGTTTTTGTCGACTGGCTGGCGAAGCTGGTTCATGGGCTGGTGTGATGTTGCTTATATTTCCAGGCTATTCCGGCGGATAATCGTCCCACACAGCTCGGGTGGGACGATGAGACCCCCGGACAACATATCCGGGGGTCTTGTCAAAGGACGGATCAGAATTCGGCCCAGCTTTGTTCTTTCAAGGCTGTGGAGACACCGAGTGCGGCGGCCACCTGGCCGATCATGCGGCGCGCCGGGGATGGTCTCGGCTGTGCATCGTTCGTAACGCGCATCGGTGCCTGATGACGCTCGGTTCGAGTGGTACCAACGTTTAAGGTTGTGCCATCCAGCCTGAACTCGCCGATGATCTGGCGGAGTTTCTCGGCATCGCCTGCGAGCGACGTGCTGGAAGCCTTTGCTCTTTCAACCATTCCAGCGTTTTGTTGTGTGACCTGGTCCATCTGGTTGACCGCGCTGTTCACTTCGGCCAGCCCGGCGGACTGTTCCCTTGCAGACGTCGCGATTGCGTCGAGATGCGTATTGATGGCGATGACATGACCTTCAATAACCTGCAGGGCGTCACCGGTGGCGGTCACAAGTTTGACGCCGTTTTGAACCTCATCGGCGGAATTGCGGATAAGTTCCTTGATTTCCTTGGCGGCTTGCGCGGAGCGTTGCGCAAGTTCACGCACTTCCTGTGCAACAACCGCAAAGCCTTTGCCTGCCTCACCGGCACGGGCAGCCTCCACGCCCGCATTGAGTGCCAGAAGATTCGTCTGGAAGGCAATCTCGTCGATGACGCCGATGATGTTGGAAATCTGGCTGGAGGAGTTCTCGATACGCTTCATGGCGTCGACCGCACTTGCGACGACCTGGCCGGATGTTTGCGCTGACCTGTTCGCCTCAACCGCCACCACCCGCGCTTCTTCCGTCCGCTTTGTGGAATTATTGACATTGCCGGTGATCTGGCCGAGTGCCGCCGCCGTTTCCTCCAGTGAGGCGGCTTGCGTTTCCGTGCGCCGCGACAGATCGCCGGCGCTGGTATTCAACTCGCGAGAGCCGTCATCGATAGCGGCCGTGACGTCGGCAACGGAAAGCAGCGTTTTGTTGAGCTGGCTTACGGCCATATTGAAGTCCGCTCGCAGGCTTTCGAAGTCTGCCGCGAAAGGCGTTGTCAGCTGGTAGGACAGATCGCCATCGGCCATATGTTTCAAACCCTCGGCCAGACCGCTCGTCGCTTCCGTCATTTCGGCGGCACGCTTGCGGTCCGTTTCGATGGTTTTTTGACGGTCCGATTCGGATTGGTCGCGCTCACGTGCCGCATCCGCTTCCAGCTGGCGGGCCTTCAGCTCGTTGTCCTTGAAGACCTGCACCGCCTTGGCCATCGTACCGACCTCGTCGCGCCGGTCCGTTCCATTCACATCGACGGCAAGGTCACCGTTGGAAAGCCTTTGCATCGTGCCGGCAAGTTTCTGCATCGGTGTGACCAGCCAGTTGCGGATCGCGAAATATCCGACGACGACGACGAGGAGGAAACCGAGGATGACCGCAGCTACGGTCACGAGCGCGGTCTGTTCGCTTGCCGCTGTCAGGGCACTGCTTTCCTTGTCGTTCCGGGCCGAAATTTCGGTGGCTATCTGCGTCAGTTTCGCACCGATTTTGGTGAAGATCGGCTGGCACTCCATGCCAAACGCCTTTTGCGATGCCAGTGCCTCATCCACGTTTGATGCCGTTCTTCCCAGATGCCAGGCGTTTTTGCAGGTCACATTGTAGAGTGTCTGCGCTTCATTTTTGAGCAGGGGCAAACGGCCGTCATTCGGAGCCGAGGCAATGGCTCTGTCCATCAACTTCGCGAATTCGGTGAGGGTGGCTTTTACTTCAACTTCAGCGGCGGCATTGCCCTCTTCCGTAAAGGCAATCATCATATCTGCCAGAGCAGCGCGCCCATTCAACAGGGCATGGTTCGCAAGCGCCAGATTCAAGGCTGCCGTGCTTTCGTGCTTGATGAGGTCGCTATAGCTTTTATCGATCGTCTTGATCTGCACCGCGGAATAGGCTGCGATCAAGATTACGCAAAGACCGAACAGCGCAAACACAGTCAAAAACTTCGCAACAACAGGAAAATCTCTCATCGTGACAACTCCTATAAGGAAATTGATCCCTTCATGGGTTCTTTCTTGGCGTCATGCGCTTTGTCATAAACTGATATACTTGGATAATTAAAGAATAATTATTGTTTATTAGCGACTTAGTATTAAGTTATTTGCTAAATTATTTAATCTATCTATAGTAATTCAAGCCGTGAGATGCATGTTTAATCATGCCACGCAAACTGGATTTGGGCAGCGGGACAGCCAATCCGGAGGCGACGATGGATAAAGACAAACCGTCGAGCCGAACCGAAAATTCGTGATATTTATCTGATTGTTTTAGGAAAACTGGAGCGGGCGAAGGGATTTGAACCCTCGACCCCAACCTTGGCAAGGTTGTGCTCTACCCCTGAGCTACACCCGCTCAAATCCACCGGTCCGGGGTAGTTCGCTGAACCGTGGGCCACCGAAGCGGCGACGGGTGCTATATCGCTCAATCGTTTTTGGAATGCAACAGTTTCTTTTGCTGTTTCGGTGGAAATCCACCCTTTGGCGGAATTATCGGGAATGCTGGGGAAAGGATGGAGGCCGAACAGGGGCGTCTCGGGGGAAGATGTTGTTTCAATTTGTTTTTATCGCCCGAGCCGGTAAGCCATAACCGACAGGTGGGCCAGAAAATAACCTATTTACATTTGGTTAAAATCTGATTCGACAAGTGATTCGTTCAGGTGTACAAATTTGATGTCCACGAAAAAAGAAAACGATACTTGGCATATCATCATCATCGGGAGGATGAGCCTTGTCGTATGCAGCTTTTGAAAGAGTTGGCGCGCAGTTGTCGCCGGAGCAGATCAGCGATCTGCAGAATATTTTCGATGGCGTATGTTTCGAGTGCCTTCAAGATCGCAGCAGCCATGTCGCCAATGAGTGCGCAGCGGTTCTGATCCGCAGCGCCCAGCGCGGCATTCTCGACCATGAGATGCTGCGCGATATCGGGCTTGCCGTTCTGCGACGGCATTGACAAACCAATATGAAAAAAAGCGCCCGGAACTTCCGGGCGCTTTGCTGTTGCGGGGTGGGCGGACGTCCGCTTAGCTCTTTTCCTGCACATGCGCTTCGAGGAACCACAGCGACTTGTCGAGATCGCGCGAGGCGGCGGTGAAGATATCGGCCGTCGTCGGGTCGCCGGCCTCATCGGAATCGTCGATCGCCTTGCGGATCATATTCGCGACATCGCCATAACGCTCGATCAATTCGTCGAGATGGTCGTGGATCTTGTAGATGTCGGTCGGATAGGCCTTGAGTTTCGTCGTCGAGGAGACGGATTGCAGGCTGCCGAGCGCCGTGCCGCCAAGCTGCACGGCACGTTCGGCAATCGTGTCACCGTGATTGTCGAGTTGCGTGCGGAAGGTGTCGAGAAGTTCATGCACGGCGATGAATTGCGGGCCTTTCAGGTTCCAGTGCGCCTGCTTGGTGGCGAGCGCAAGGTCGATCACCGAAGCCAGCGATTCGTTCAGAATGCCGATCACCGTCGCCTTGGCGTTGGAAGGCAGGTCGTTCTTCGTCTTGTGCGTCTTCATCGATGTCTCCTGAAGTTGCGGACGGAATGCCGCTTTGGAAAAGTCCGTCGTTTAACGTCCGGGCCTGTGGCCCTGTTCCATGTTAGGCAACATGACAGCGAAAATCCTGCACAATCATCATGTCATTCGTAAAACAGGCAGATGCGTCTGCCCTCTATCTCTTCGACACGGATCGGCATGTCATAGATATCCGCAAGGATATCCGGGCGGATGATCTCCTCTGCCGGGCCCTGATGGCAGATGCGGCCTTCGCGCATGGCGATGATGGTGTCGGAATACCAGGAAGCGAAGTTGATATCGTGTAGCACCAGTACCACGGTCTTCTTCAGCTCGTCGGCGGCGCGGCGCATGATCTTCATCATGCCGGAGGCGTGTTTCATGTCGAGATTGTTGAGCGGCTCGTCAAGCAGCACATAATCCGTATCCTGGCACAGCACCATGGCCACGAAGGCGCGCTGACGCTGGCCGCCGGAAAGCTCGTCGAGAAAGCGGCCGGCAAGGGTTTCGAGATGCAGATATTCGAGCGCCCGGTCGATATGGACCTTGTCTTCCATGGTCGGTCGGCCCTTGGAATAGGGGTAACGGCCGAAACCGACGAGATCGCGCACCGTCAGGCGCGAGGAGATGTGGTTGTCTTGCCGCAGGATCGAAAGCCGCTTCGCCAGCGTGTCGGAAGGGGTTTTCGCCACATCCAGCCCGCCGACTGTCACGGTTCCGGCGTCCATGGACATCAGCCGCGCCATGATGGAGAGCAGGGTCGATTTTCCCGCCCCGTTCGGCCCGATGATGGAGGTGACGCCGCCTGCCGGAATGGAGACGGTCACACCGTCGACGACGAGGCTATCGCCATAGGATTTGCTGATCTGACTGGCGATGATCATCGCGCACCCCGCTTCAGAATAAGACCAATAAAGACGATGCCGCCCAGAAATTCGATGATGATGGAAAGCGCCGTATCGAAGGCGAAGATGCGTTCCAAAACCACCTGCCCGCCGACGAGGCAGATGACGGCGATAAGGATCGCCGCCGGCAGCACATAGGCGTGTTTGCCGTTGCCCGTCAGATAATGGGCAAGGGCCGCGACCAGCAGCCCGAAGAACATGACCGGGCCGACGAGCGCGGTGGAAACGGCGACCAGCACCGAGACGAGCACGAGGATGATGGTGACCGTGCGCTTGTATTCGACGCCGAGGCTGATGGCCATTGCGCGGCCGAGTGACAGCACGTCGAGCGTATGCATGAGCCTGAGGCCGATGACGGTCACCAGGCCGATGATGATGGCGGAGACGGTGAGAAGCGTTGGATCGATGGAATTGAAGCTGGCGAAGAGCACATCCTGCAGCACCGTATATTCATTCGGGTCCAGCACGCGCTGCATGAAGCCCGAGAGGCTGCGGAAGAAGACGCCGAAGACGATGCCGACCAGCACCAGAAGATGCAGGCTGCGTTCGGCACCAACGAAAAGCCAGCGATAGAGCAGGGCCGAGAAAGCGACGAGCAGGGCGGTCTCGGTGAGGAATTTCAGTTGCGGATCGATCATGACCACGGTTGCCGAGCCGAACACGAAGATCAGCCCCGTCTGCATCAGCACGTAGAGCGAATCGAAGCCCATCACCGAAGGGGTGAGGATGCGGTTGTTGGTGACCGTCTGGAACAGCACGGTGGAGACGGCGATGGCATAGGCAACTAGCACGAGCGAGAGAAGCTTGATGCCGCGGAAGGGAAGCACGAAGCTCCAGCTTCCCTTGGCGCCAAGCGTCATGAAGGCGGCCATGGATATGAACGCCAATGCGGCAAGCACGATGAGAACGGTTTTTGCGCGCCGGTCGGGATGCCTCTCACGCATGGTGGCGTTTCCGCAGCAGGAGATAGAGGAAGAGAGCGCTGCCGATGACGCCGACCACGGTTCCGATCGGTATTTCATAAGGCGCGCGCACGGTGCGGCCGATGATGTCGCAGGAAAGTACGAAGACCGCGCCAAGCGTCGCCACCCATGGCACGGAGCGGCGCATATTGTCGCCGATCATCAGGCTGACGACATTCGGCACGATCAGCCCGAGAAAGGGAATCATGCCGACCGTGACGACCACGACGGCGCTGACCAGCGAAACGATGGTGAGGCCGAGCGCCATGACGCGGCGATAATTGAGGCCGAGATTGGTGGTGAAATCGCGGCCCATGCCGGCCACGGTGAAACGGTCGGCGGCAAGATAGGCGGCAATGGCGAGGATGAAGCCGACCCACAGCAATTCATAACGGCCGCGCAGCACACCGGAAAAATCCCCCGTCATCCATGCGCCGAGCGATTGCAGGAGGTCGAAACGATAGGCGAAGAAGGTGGTAACGGCGGCAATGACGCCGCCCAGCATGATGCCGATCAGCGGCACCAGCAGCACGTCGCGCAGCGGCACTTGCCGCAGGATACGCAGGAAGAGCGCGGTGCCTGCCAGCGCGAAAATGGCGGCCACCAGCATCTTGCCGAAGATCGACGTATCGGGCGCCAGCAAGGTGACGGTGAGCAGGCCGAGGCCGGCGGATTCGGTGGTGCCCGCCGTCGAAGGCTCCACGAAGCGGTTGCGCACCAGCATCTGCATGATGAGGCCGGCAATCGCCATGGAGCTTCCGGCCAGTATCAGCGCCAGTGTGCGCGGAATGCGGCTGACCAGCAGCACGCGCAGTGCATCCGCGCCCGTATCCGGCGCGAAGAGCGTGGTGAGCGAGACGTTGCTGACGCCGACGAACAGGCTGGTGGTGGCGAGCGCCAGAGCCAGAAGAAGGGCAAGGATGAGGGACAGGGATTTCACGTCGGTGGTGTTTCGAAAATGGTGAAAGCTCCGGCGGCCTCTGAGGTTGCGGAGAGGGGCCAACCTTCTCTCCGTCATCCTCGGGCTTGTCCCGAGGATCTGCAACCCATTGATTTTACGATGCCTTGGTAGATCCTCGGGACAAGCCCGAGGATGACGTCGAGTTTGGCGCAGCCTTCAGGAACAGGTGCGTATAGTGCCTAAGACTTCTTCTCGGAAACGGCCTTGTAGACCTGATCGAGCAGGGTGGCGAGCGCCGTGTAACCGCTGCTGACGATATAGGCCGCCTGCGGGTCGAGATAGACGATCTGCTTCTTCTTCCAGGCATTGGTCTGGTGCACCAGCTCATTGTCCAGCACCTGTGCGGCGGCCTTGCCGGGGTCGGTGGCGCGGCCGATGCCAGCGTCGCGGTCGATCACGAACAGCCATTCGGGATTGACCTCGGCGAGATATTCGAAGGAGACGACGTCACCGCGGTCGAAACGGTCGTCGATGTCGGCGGCGACCGGCTTGAAGCCGATTTCGGTGTGCAGCCAGCCGGTGCGCGAGCTTGGGCCATAAACACCAACCTTGCCGGCATTGGTGACGAGGATCATCGCCGTGCCGGAATTGGGCGCGATTTCCTTCAGCTTTGCCACCTTTTCATCGATCGCAGCATCGAGCTTTTTGGCTTCTTCCTGTTTGCCGAAGATATCGCCGAGCTTGGTGATGTTGGCCTTCACGCTTCCAATGAATTCCTTGGAATCGACCGACATGTCGATAGCCGGCGTGATCTTCGCGACATCGGGATATTTCGCCCGCGAACGGCCGCCGACGATGACGAGATCGGCCTCGGCCGCATTGATCGCCTCATAATCGGGCTCGAACAGCGTGCCGACCTTCAGATATTTGTCATCGGCATATTTCTGCAGATAGGTCGGCAAGTTGGAGCCGACCACGCCGGCGGGTTCGACGCCGAGTGCATCGAGATTGTCGAGCGAGGGAATATCGAGAACCAGAACCTTCTTCGGTGCCGCTTTCAGCACGGTTTCGCCCTGCGCGTGCTTGATCGTCATTTCCTGCGCGCCTGCGGTTATCGCGCCAAGGCTGAAGGCTGCTGCCGCCAGCAGTCGAACGGGGAAGGTGAAGTTGATGGCCACTTATATGTCCCTTGCAATATGGTTCTAAGCCCGCGGAAGGTTGTCCCGTGGGGTTAACTTGATGTCCGCTGTCAGCTTTATTGGCAAGGTTCGCGGAAATCAAAATTATGTTTTAGAACGGTTCTGAATTGCCGTGAGCGGGAAATGTGGGGCAGTGAAACACGCGCTCATCTCTCCCCGTCATCCTCGGGCTTGACCCGAGGATCCACTGCGGCGGGGTCGATGGATCCTCGGGTCAAGTCCGAGGATGACGTCGAGGGTTGAGCGAGGATCGGCGCCAGTCCCGTGTGCCATCTTCGGGTGCGGGGCATGTGACGGCGCGGGCGTGCCCTGATGGTGGGGCAGACCCGGGTTGTCCCTGCGCAATTGCATTCCGAACGTGACTGCCGTGTTTCAATCCTGCGGCCAGTCGCCAACGATTTCGCGTCGCTCCAGTTTCAACGATCGGTCCGTCTGCACCCGGTAGGTCTCGATCGCCAGCCGTCCGTCGCCCATCACGAATTCATTGCTGAGCGTGCTGCCGATGGGGGATTTGGTCAGTTTGGTGCGCGGCTGCCCGCCATAGGTGATGCTGCCGGGAATGGGCTCCACATCGGGCGTGGCGGTGGTGCAGCCGGCGAGCGCCAGAACCATCATGATCGCGATCTTGCGCATGTTCTTCTCCTGCGTTTGCAGCAATCCTATCATGGCCGCATCTGTGCCACACATCCCGTTGGCGTGAATAAAAAAGGCCCCGCATCCGAAGATACGGGGCCAGTTGCCTTGGGAGGCTCCCTGGTTCTCAGTCCTCGTTGGCGGCAAGCTGCGTCAGCACCTCGCCACGTCCGCGGATGCGCATGATCAGCGGAATGATGAAGGCGGCGGCCGCAACGATGAAGAGGCCAACGGCAATCGGTGAGGTGAACAGCACCGTCGGATCGCCCTGGCCGATGGCAAGGGCGCGGCGCAGCTGCTGTTCGGCGAGCGGGCCGAGGATGAGGCCAACGACCGCAGGCGCAATCGGATAACCGAAGATGCGCATGATATAGCCGAGGATACCGAAGGCGAGCAGCATGCCGAGTTCGAACACCGACGGGTTGGCGCCAATGGTGCCGAGTGTCGCGAACAGCAGAATGCCGGCGTAAAGCCAGGGCTTCGGAATGGTCAGCAACTTCACCCACAGGCCGACGAGCGGCAGGTTCAGAACCAGCAGCATCAGGTTGGCGATGAACAGGCTGGCGATCAGGCCCCAGACGAGCTGCGGATTGGTGGCGAACAAAAGCGGGCCGGGCTGCAGGCCATATTGCTGGAAGCCGGCGAGCATGATGGCGGCGGTTGCCGTCGTCGGCAGGCCGAGTGTCAGGAGCGGCACCAGCGTGCCGGCGGCGGACGCATTGTTGGCGGCTTCCGGACCGGCCACGCCTTCGATGGCGCCATGGCCGAATTCTTCCGGATATTTGGTCAGCTTCTTTTCGGTAGCGTAAGAAAGGAAGGTGCCGATTTCCGCACCGCCTGCCGGCATGGCGCCGATGGGGAAACCGATCAGCGTGCCGCGCAGCCAGGCTTTCCAGGAACGTGCCCAGTCCTGCGCGCTCATCCAGACGGAGCCTTTCACGGCTTCCACCTTGTCCGGGCCAGTGCTGCCCTGTGCGACGATGAACAGCGTCTCGCCGATGGCGAACATGGCCACCGCAAGTGTCGTCACTTCCACGCCGTCGAGCAGGTCGGGAATACCGAAGCTCATGCGGGTCTGGCCGGTCAGCTGGTCGATGCCGACAATGGCAAGCGCAAAGCCGATGAAGAGCGAGGTGAGGCCGCGCAGCGCCGAATCCCCGAAGGCGGAAGATACGGTCACGAAGGCGAGAACCATCAGCGCGAAATATTCACGCGGGCCGAAGACCAGCGCCAGCTTGACGATATAGGGCGCGATGAAGGCGAGTGCCACGGTGGCGATGAGACCGGCGACGAAGGAGCCGATGGCGGCGGTGGCCAGTGCCGGGCCACCTCTACCCTTGCGGGCCATCTTGTTGCCTTCGAGTGCGGTGACGATCGAGGCGCTTTCGCCGGGCGTGTTGAGCAGGATCGAGGTGGTCGAGCCGCCATACATGCCGCCGTAATAGATGCCGGCGAACATGATGAGCGAACCGGCGGGATCGAGCCGATAGGTGACGGGCAAAAGCAGCGCCACCGTCAGCGCCGGGCCGATGCCGGGCAGAACGCCAACGGCGGTGCCGAGCGTGACGCCGATCAGCGCATAAAGCAGGTTCATGGGTTGGGCGGCAACCTCAAGACCGTGCAGCAGGAATTCAAAGGTACTCATGGACAGATGTCCCCCTGTCGGGCGGAACGGCTGGCTTTCGCGTCGTCGCGCGCCGGTTGTTCCTGTGATCTCGAATTTTGGTCGGAATGGCTGTTAGAACAACAGCCGTTCCAGAGGCCCGGCGGGCAGCGAAAGCTGCAGCAGCCGCGCGAAGATGAACCAGATGAAGAAGCTGAGCGCGATACCGATGGGGATCGAATACCAGAGCTTGCGTTTGCCGAAGGCGCGCGCCGTGAAGGCAAAGAGCAGGCCCGTCGCAATGGAGAAACCGGCGACGTTGAGCAGCAGCATCTGCGCGGCAAGGCCGGCGACGACCCAGATGACCGGGGCGATTTCCTGTCTGTCGCGTTCGGGAAAATCACCGCGCCAGGCCTCGATGGCCGTCCAGAGCGCGAGGCCGACAAGACAGAAACCGATGGCATAGGGCACGGTTGCCGGGCCGACCGGCGAATAACCGGTGACGCTGGCGAGACGGGCGCTGTCCCAGAAGATCACTGAGGCGATGAGGACGAGGAAGACGGCGATCGCCAGCGCCGCCCGGTCAGGGCGGCGCTTTTGATGTGAAGGGTTGGAACCCTGGCTCATTTTACCAGTCCGATGTCTTTGAGGATGGCGGCGGTGGCGTCGGTGTCCTTGGCAAGCTGTGCCTTGAATTCGTCACCGGCGAGATAGGTGTCCATCCAGCTCTTGGTCTTCAGGGTTTCCTGCCACTTGGCGGATTTTACCAGCTTTTCGATGTCGGCGTTAACGGCCTTTTCCTGTTCCGGCGTCAGGCCGGGAGGAGCGGCGACCATGCGCCAGTTCTGGACCACGACATCGAGACCGCTTTCCTTGAGCGTCGGGGCATCGACGCCTTCCAGTTTCTTTTCGCTGGAAACGGCGAGCAGGCGCAGCGTGCCGGCCTTAACCTGGCTTTCGAATTCGCCATAGCTCGAAATGCCGGCAGTCACCTGCGAGCCGAGGATCGAGGCAAGGGCTTCGCCGCCGCCGGAATAGGCGATGTAGTTGATCTTGGTCGGGTCGACGCCGGCCGCCTTGGCGATCAGGCCAACGGCGATATGGTCGGTGCCGCCCGCAGAGCCGCCGCCCCAGGAAACACTGCCCGGGTCTTTCTTCAGCTGGTCAACGAGATCGCCGATGGTCTTCAGCGGCGAGGACGCCGGAACGACGATGGCTTCATATTCGCCGGTCAGACGGGCGATCGGTGTTACTTCCTTGAGGGTGACGGGCGCGTTGTTGGTGAGGATCGCGCCGACCATCACGTAACCGCCAACGATCAGCGCGTGCGGATTGCCCTTCTGCTGGCTGGCGAACTGCGCAAGACCGATGGTGCCACCGGCGCCCGGTACGTTCTGTACCTGAACGCTCTTGGAAATGCCTTCTTCCTGCAGCACGGTCTGCAGCGAGCGCGCGGTCTGGTCCCAGCCGCCGCCGGGATTGGCCGGGGCAATGATGGTGTAATCTGCCGCAGCCGCCGGAAGGGCGATCATGCCCGCCAGAAATGTGCCGATAAGAAAATGTTTCACTTGGAAAACCCTCCTCAGGATGCCCTTTTTGGGCGTCGTTTTTCGTTTATGCGGAAGGGATTTCGGGACGCAGCCGTGCCAGCGCTGAAAGCTCAGCGTGGGGCCTTGCAACCGTCCTGGATTTCCTCCCGCATCTTCTTCCGCCTCCACGGAATGAAGAAGGACTACAGAGCATCATAAAAAGCTGTCATCTAACTGACGCTACGCAAGTCCTTGCGCATTTACTCTCTATTAATTTGTGCCGGACGTCTACTGTGGCGTGTGGGGCGAGGTGGGCTCGAAGGGGAGGCGGGTTCAATGTCATTCGCAGAAAGAGATTGGAACGTGGCTCGTCCGGGCTTTACCCTCAGTGGCAGCCTGTGCCTGCCCGCCGGAGACGGTCCCTTTCCTCTTCTCCTCATTCTTCAGGGAAGCGGCAGGGTAGATCGCGACGGCAATGTGGGTGCCGGCGGACGTGGTGCTGGCCTTTATCTCAAGCTTGCCAGGGCGCTTGCCGGATACGGCGTCGCGAGCTACCGCTATGACAAGCGCGGCGCCGGCGCCAGCGGCGGCAATTTTCTCGCTGCCGGTTATCATGACCTCGTTGACGACGCAGAGGCGTGCTGGCATGCGCTCACCGTTGCGCCATTCAGCAATACCGGCCGTATGTATATGCTCGGTCACAGCGAAGGCACAGCCATTGCCGCCCAATTGGCGTCGAGGGTAGCCCACCCGCCGCGCGCGCTCATCCAGCTCTGCCCCTTCGATGATAGCGCGGAGACCATGCTGATCCATCAGGCGGAAGGGATAGACCGCGAACTGCCCGGCGTGCCCGGCCTGCTGGGTATCCTGCTGCGCCTCGCGCGGTGCTTCAGCGGACCTTACGACCGGCACATGCGGCGCAAGCTCGCGCATGTGCGCACGCTTGACGGCGGCACTATCCGTCTAGGCCCCACGCGCGTCAGCGCCCGCTGGCTGCGTGAATTGATCGATCTGGATGTCAACGGTCTCTACCGCGCCGTGCCTTGCCCCATGCTGCTGATCGCCGGTGAAAAGGACCTGCAATGCACCCCCGAAAGCGCCGAACGTTTGGCCCGGCTGGCTTTGGCGCCAACGGAATTTCATGTGGTGTCGAACATGATCCATCACCTCTCGGTCCGTGAGGGGCTGCCGGCGCTTCTGGATATGCGTGATATCGATGCGCTTCCGCTCTCGCCGCAATTGCTGGCGCTTCTTGAAAGCTGGTTCGCCCGCGAAAGAGCCGAAGATCTGCCGCCCGAACCCGGCGTGCCTCCGTTATCTGACGCGTATTGAACCTATTGCGAGCGCAGCGCCTCGTTCCAGCGCTCGATCAGGCGGCTGCGCTTGACCTGGTCCAGATAGACCATCAGGCCGGGGCTGACGGGGACGGGACGCAATTGCGCGCCGTGGATGGCCTGCATGGTGTTGGCGGTGTTTTCGCCCGCCACTTCCGGGCTGACGGCTGGGATTTGCAATTGCCGGGCCATGATCGTCTGGCCTTCCTTCGACATGAAGAATTCAAGGTAGCGACGCCCAAGGTCGGGATTGGCGGCGGCTTCCGGCACCAGCCCGATGCGCGACATGACGACGGTATAATCCTTCGGCAACACGATGCCGACATCGGGGTGGCGCGAGGCCCAGTCTGCCGCATAGGAGCCGAGAATATTGTATCCGAGCACGAAACGGCCGTCAGAAACCCGCTCCAGAATGGCCGAGGAAGTGGAATAGACCTTCACGCCCGCCGCCCCCATGGCCTTGATGACGCTCCATATATCGCCGAACTGCTCCTGATCGCGCGACATGAACAGGAAACCGACGCCGGAGCGTTCGATGTCATAGGTGGCGATGCGGCCATGCACCTCCTTGGCGTGGCGTTCGAGATAATCGACAAATTCGGCACGGGTTGCGGGTGGTTTTTCGGTGGTGAAGCTCGGCTTGTGATAAACGAAGACCGCCGGCTCGAAGGTCAGCGCATAGGCCGTGTTGCGCCAGTTCGCCCAGGCCGGCCAGCGTGCGCTCATGGCAAGGTCGGAACGCTGGGCGTAACCATCGTTGCTCAGTTTCACCTGCAGGTCCATGGCGGAGGAGAAGGCGAAATCGGCCGTCTTCTTGCCGGCATCCGTTTCCTTGACTATGCGGTCGTAGATTTCGCCGGTTAGCATATCCTCGTAATGGACGGCAACATCAGGATTGGCCTTCTGGAAACCCTCGATCATCGGTGTCGCCAGCGGCTCATCCAGCGAGGAATAGACCACCAGCGTCTCGGCATTCGCCTTGCCTGAAGGGGCCGGAAAAACGGCGACCTGCGCAAGCGCGGGCGAGGCCATGCAAAGACAGAGGCAGAGAAAAAGGCAGATACGCATGGAAAAGATCATGCCGCACGCGCTTGCCATTCACAAGCGGCAAGGGCTTGGTTAAATTCGCAGGATTGCCGGAGGAAAGATTTGCGTATTTTGCTGGTCGAGGACAATCAGGTGTTGTCGGAAGGGTTGTCCGCCCTTCTGCGCGGCAGTGGTTATGCGGTGGATGTGGTTTCCGACGGCGCTTCCGCAGATGCGGCTATTGCGGCGGAAAGTTTCGATCTCGTCATTCTCGATCTCAACCTGCCGGAAATGGACGGTATCGAGGTGCTGCGCTCCATGCGTTCGCGCCAGGACAAGGCGGCGGTGCTGATCCTGACGGCGCGCGGCACGCCGGAAGAAAAGGTCAAGGGGCTCGATCTCGGCGCCGACGACTACATGATCAAGCCCTTCGACATCACCGAATTCGAGGCAAGGGTGAGGGTGCTTCTGCGCCGCAATGCCGGGCTGCGCTCCTCCGCGCTCAGTTTCGGCAAGGTGCTGTTCGATCTCAATTCCCGCACCTTTTCGGCGGACGGGCGCCCGCTCGATATTCCGGCACGCGAGGTGGCGCTGCTCGAAGTGCTGTTCATGCGGGCGGGCAAGGTGGTCGCCAAGGAGGCGATCGTGCAATCGCTGACCGGGTTCGATGACGATATTTCCGCCAATGCCATCGAGCAATATGTCAGCCGCCTGCGCAAGCGGCTTGCCCCCCACGGGCTGACGGTGAAGACGGCGCGTGGCATCGGTTATTATCTCGAAAAACTGCCGGAGATGGCGGAATGAGACAGGCCGCCTATTCGCTCAGGCGGCGACTATTAGGCTGGCTTCTCATCTCCACCGCCATCATCGGCTGCGCTGCGCTGACTGATACATGGCGCGAGGCGGTCAACACCGCCAATGTCGTCTCCGACCGGGTGCTTTCCGGTTCGGCGCTCGCCATTGCCGAACGGGTGGTAGTGGCCGAGGACGGCTCGCTGGAGGTCGACATCCCCTATGTGGCGCTGGAAATGCTGACGTCTGCCGCGCAGGACAGGGTATTTTACCGGGTCGACGGGCCGAACGGGCAATTCCTCACTGGTTATCAGAACCTGCCGACAGTGGAGAACACGGCCGGCGATACGCCCGCCTATCGCGACGCGGTGTTTCGTGACGAGCCGATCCGCATCGCCGCCATCCGCCGTTTTGCGTCCACCGGCATCAATTCCGTGCCCTTTTCCGTGACGGTTGCCGAAACCACGATCGCCCGCAGCCAGCTGGCGCAGGCCATCATCCTGCGTTCCGCGCTGCGCCTGCTTTTAATGATCGTGGGGGCGGCGATCATCGTCTGGATCGCGGTGACAATTTCGCTGCGGCCGCTTTACCGGCTCAGCGAAGCCATTGCCGAGCGCAGTCCCAATGACCTGCACCCGATCCGCCAATCCGTGCCGGTGGAGGTGGAAAATCTGGTGGAGACGGTCAATTCCTTCATGGTGCGGCTGCAATCGGCGCTCGATGCGCTCCGGCATTTCACCGGCAATGCCAGCCATCAGCTGCGCACGCCGCTTGCCATCATCAGCACCCAGCTTGCCCTTTCCGCCCGCGCCGCAAGCCTTGAGGAGGCGCAGGCGGCGGCGCTGAAAGGCGGCGCTTCGGTGGCGCATGCCGAACATATCCTCGCCCAGCTCTTGCGCATGGCCAATATCGATGCGGCCGGCTCCAGCGAGAAACACGATTTTTCCGCGATAGACCTCGTGGCCGTTGCGCAGAATGTGACGGCCGATTTCGTGCCGCGTGCGGCCGACGCCGGCATCGATCTCGGTTTCGAAGGCGAGGGCGAGGCGACCATTTCCGCCGAACCGCTGTTGATCGGCGAGCTGATCGGCAACCTCGTTTCCAATGCCATCAATTATGCCGGGCGCGGCGCGGAAGTCACCGTTCGCGTTGGCAAGGAGACGGGCGCCGTCTGGCTGGAAGTGGAAGATAACGGCCCCGGCATCCCCCCGGAAAAACGCGCCATGGTGCGCCAGCGCTTCGCCCGTGGCGAAGCCAACACCGCCCCCGGCGCCGGCCTTGGCCTTGCCATCATCGAGGAGATCGCCGGCCTGTTCGGCGGGCGGCTGACGCTGGAAGACGGCGCGGGCGGGCGCGGCTTGAGGGCGCGGGTGGTTTTTGGCGGGACGGAAAGAATGGCATAACAGGGCGGTCTGTCAGGCAGCCATGTCTGCCGCCTTATCACCCCATCCGCTCGGACGCATAGCTGCCCGGGCTTGGCGGGAAGACCACGGTGCGGTTACCGTTGATGAAGGTGCGGTGGTGGATATGGGCGTGGATGGCGCGGGCCAGCACCTGGCTTTCCACGTCGCGGCCGAGCGAGACATAGTCATCGGCTGACTGTGCGTGGGTGATGCGCACCGTGTCCTGCTCAAGGATCGGGCCTTCATCGAGATCGGCGGTGACGTAATGCGCCGTCGCGCCGATCAGCTTCACGCCACGCTCATAGGCCTGCTTGTAGGGGTTGGCGCCCTTGAAGCTCGGCAGGAAGGAGTGGTGGATATTGATGATCTTGCCAGACATCTTGCGGCACAGGTCATCCGACAGAACCTGCATGTAGCGGGCCAGTACGACAAGTTCCGTGCCGCTGGTCTCGACCAGGTCCATCAGCTGCGCCTCGGCCTTCGGCTTGTTCTCCTTCGTCACCTTGATGTGGTGGAAGGGAATGTCGTGATTGACCACCACTTTCTGGTAATCGAAATGGTTGGAGACGACGCCGACGATGTCGATCGGCAGTGCGCCGATTTTCCAGCGATAGAGCAGGTCGTTGAGGCAATGGCCGAAGCGCGACACCATCAGCATCGTCTTCATGCGCTGGCCGTCCGGATAGATATCCGCCTCCATGCCGAATTTTTTCGCCACCGGCTGAAAGCCTTCGGTGATGGCCTGAAGGGAAGCGCCTTCCTCCGAAATGAAGGAGACGCGCATGAAGAACTTGCCAGTCTCGAGGTCGTCGAACTGCGAGCTATCGACGATGTTGCAGCCTTTTTCCGCCAGATAACCGGAAATCGCGGCGACGATGCCGCGGGTCGATTTGCAGGCTACGGTCAGAACATAGGATGTCATTCGTTTTCCCTCAAAGACGTCGCGCCGGCGTCAGCCGGCGCAGTTCGGCGTGTTGCATAGCGCAGCTTGGCAGCGGAGCAAAGCGCCAAGGCGACATAGCCAAAGTCTTAGGGCGGGAAAGGACCGGGCGCCGTGCCGGAAACGACATGGAATGTTCCATGGCAAGCACGGCGCCGCCGGCATGTTGAAGGCAGGCGCTGCCGGTCAGGCGCGACGCAGGCGCATGGCGGTGCGGCCGCGGCCGTCGATCAGTTCCAGCGTGCCGCGACGCGGCTCCAGCCGGAAGGAGCGTGCGCCTTCCAGCGCCTCGATGAATTGCCGTTCCTGGCGCATGATATCGGGCGCGCAGGCCATCTGGGTGGAAATCATCCGGCCGAAATCGACCCGGTTGCGGCTGATCTTCACCTCGCCGCCAATGCCGTTGCAGCCGGCATTGCCGGAAACGCGGCCCTCGCGGGAAATTTCGAGCGTTGCCTGCCGGCGACCGCGAACCCGCTCGCCGCGGATATCCTGCACCAGCCAGCGTCCGTCGATGCCGGCTTCCGGCTCCGGCCGGCCGGGACCAGCGCCGACGCGCTCCAGCACGAGGTCGGTATCGTCGCGGCCGCCGGTCAGGACGGAATAACGGCGGGTCGTGGTGAAGAGCAGCTGTTCGCGGTCGCGGATTTCGGCGCTCAGCGCATAGGAGCGGCGGCCGCGAATGTCGCGGTCGTCATAACGCAGCACGAAGGGCACCGGCACCTGGCCGCGCGGGCGAATGGTGGTTTCGGCGATCGTCTGCGATGGCGCATCCGCCAGCGAAACGTCGATCAGCCGCACGGTGACGGTTGCGCCCGGCGGTAGCGCAATGCGTTCACGATAGGAAACGCTGCCACGCAGGCTCGCCGGCGCGGCCGCCGCACCGCCCGCCGCAAACAGCGGGGCAAGCGCGAGGAGACCGGCGAAACTGCGGCGCGAAAGAAGAGGCTGGTTGTCGGTCATGGTGTCTGCTCCGTGCTGGTTCCGGTTGAATTTTCAACGGATGATAGAAAACGGCACTGAACGGGCGATGAACCGATGGAGTGGGGATGGATACCAGACAGGTGGCTTCATTGATGACAGAGCCTTCTACACACTCGGCGTCATCCTCGGCACAGGGCCGAGGATGACGGAGCAGAGGTTTTCTATCAACGCTGGACCACCGCCAGGGGCGGTGGTTTTTCATTCTCGTTGGTTCAGCTGCGGAAACTGTCCCGCAGCGCTTCGAACTTCGCCAGTTGCCCGGCCAGCAGTTCCTTGTTCTCGTTGCGGCGGACGAAGATCTTGAACATGGCGCCGCCGGCGGCATTCATGAACCAGACGGAGCAGGAGCGGCGGCCATGGAAACCGCGGTCGACGAAGGTGATGCCGGCGCAATTGTCCTTCTTGATGTGACCGCCGATGGGGCTGTCGCCATGGATGTTGAACCAGCCGTGGCTTTCCGTGCCTTCCGGCAGGTGGCCGGGGACTTCGAACACGATATCGCCGGTCTGCACGATCATCAGGACTTCGCCCCAGCCGCGCATCTCGTTCCAGATCGCGTCGAAGCGGTCGTCGGAGGCGGAGACCGCTGCACCTTCGGGCAGGATCGCCAGAATTTCGGCCGGCGTCACCTCGGCCTTGGCGGCGATGGCCTCCACGATACCGTCAGGTTTTTCGGCAAGGGCTGCGGCGGCGCGGGCCTGCCTGTCGTCGTCGGTCTTCTGGGCTGCAATGCTCATCGGGTGGGCCTCAGGCGGCAATCGAACGGCGTTCGCCATTCTTGTCTTCATGAATGATGACGTCGAAACCTTCGAAATGCGGGCCGGAGAGATATTCTACCTTGCCACGGTTCTCGCCGGCCTTGGCATGGGCGGCGCGGAACTGTTCGGATTTCGTCCAGGCAAGGAAATCGTCCTTGGTGGCCCAGACGGTGTGCGAGGCATAAAGCGTGTGATCGTCCGCCTTCGGGCCCTTCAGCATGTGGAATTCGATATAGCCCGGCAATTCGCTGAGATGCGATTTGCGCTCGCGCCAGATGGATTCGAAGGTTTCTTCATAACCCGGCACGACGCGAAAGCGGTTCATTGCGATAAACATGAAAGTCTTCCTTTAAGTTTCCAGTTTCAGTCAGGATATCGACCCCGGACGGGGTTGGAAAGGGGTTCACGGCAAAGCGAACAAAAATACTCCACTTATCGATTGCGCGGTTTATAAACATGTGTAAATAACTCAAGATTAGTGGCGCGGGCGAACCTGCGCCGGGTCGTGTTTCAGGATAACGCCATGTTCAACTCCCGCCTTCGTCCCCTCGTTTTCGCCGCCCTCGTGCCCGCCGCAATCGCCTTTGCCGCGCCGGCCGCCATGGCTTCCGACAAGGGTAATCCAGAGGCGAAACGCATCGTTGCGGTGGGCGGAACGGTGACGGAAATCCTTTATGCGCTGGGTGCGCAAGACCGTATCGTGGCGCGTGACAGCACCAGCAGCTACCCGGCTGATGCGCTCGCCAAGCCTGATATCGGTTACATGCGGGCGCTCTCTTCCGAAGGCATCCTGTCGCAGAAGCCCGATCTCATTCTTTCCGAAGACGGCTCCGGCCCGGCGGATGTCATCGCCATTCTGAAGGCGAGCGCGGTGCCTTTCGTCACCGTCGATACGCCGCCGAGCGGTGATGCCATTCCGAAGAAAATCGAGGATGTCGGCACGGCTGTCGGTCTTTCCGACAAGGCCAGGGCGTTGGCTGCGGAAACCAAAGCCGGGCTCGACGCGCTTGCCAAGGATGTCGCCGCGGTGCCGGAAAAGGGCAAAAAGCGGGTGCTCTTCGTGCTCTCCAGTGCCGGTGGTCGCGTGATGGCGGCGGGCAAGGATACCGAGGCGGCGGCGATCATCGAAATGGCCGGCGGCATCAATGCGGCCGAGGAGATCAACGGTTACAAGCCGCTGACGGATGAGGCGGTCATCGCCGCAGCACCCGATGTGGTGCTGACCATGGCGCGCGGCGACCATGCCGCCAAGGCGGCCGAGATTTTTGCGCTGCCGGCCTTCCAGTCCACACCGGCCGCTGCCAGCAAGGCCCTCATCAGCATGGACGGGCTTTATCTCATCGGTTTCGGCCCGCGCACGCCGGCCGCCGGCCGCGAGCTGGCGCACAAGCTGTACCCTGATGTGGTGAAGCCGTGAGCCTTGCCGTCTTGAGTTCCACCGGGGGCGGGGTTGCGGGCGACAGGTCCCGTCAGGGGGCCGTCACCCTTGCCGTGCTCGTCGGCATCCTGCTGTTTGCCTGTGGCGTATCGCTGGTCAGCGGTCCCACGGGCGTCGGCATATCCGAACTCTTTACCTATCTCACCGGTGGTGCGGATCAGCTCGATGCGCGCGACAGGGTCATTCTCGAAGCCGTGCGTCTGCCGCGCACGGCGCTCGGCATGTTGATCGGCGCGGGGCTTGGCGTCTCGGGCGCGATGATGCAGGGCCTGTTCCGCAATCCACTGGCCGATCCGGGCATTGTGGGCGTCACCTCGGGTGCGGCACTGTTTGCGGTGGCGGCCATTTCGCTGGGGGAAGGCGCGCTTGCCACGGTTGCCGTGTTTTTCGGCCCGCATTTCCTGCCGCTGATGGCATTTTTCGGCGGGCTGCTGAACGTCTGGGTGCTTTACCTGATCGCCACCAAGGACGGTGCGACCTCCACCACCACGCTCATTCTGGCGGGCATCGCAGTGGCCGCCATCAGCGGCGCGCTGACCGGGCTGATGATCTTCGTGGCGGATGACCGGGCGCTGCGCGACATCACCTTCTGGTCGCTCGGTTCGCTGGGCGGGGCAACGCCGGCCAAGGTGCTCGCCACCCTGCCATTCATCATCATCGTGCTTGCCATCATTCCCTTTGTCGCCCGTGGGCTCGACGCACTGATCCTGGGGGATGCGGCTGCCTTTCACATGGGCATTCCGGTACAGCGGCTGAAGCGGGTCGTCATTCTGGCGGTCGCCGCCGCCTGCGGGGCAAGCGTGGCCGCGGCCGGTTCCATCGGTTTTGTCGGCATCGTCGTGCCGCATCTTTTGCGCCTCGCCATCGGCCCGTCGCACCGCTTCCTGCTGCCGGCCTCGGCGCTTGGCGGTGCAGCGCTTCTGCTTCTTGCCGACTGTTTCGCCCGAACGGTGGCGGCGCCGGCGGAATTGCCGATCGGCGTCGTCACGGCGCTCATCGGCGCGCCCGTCTTCCTGTTCCTGCTGCTTGGCCGTGGCGGATTTTCCATGCGGAACATGCCATGATCCGGGCTGAAAACCTTACCCTCATCCGCTCCGGCCGCCGCCTGCTCGATGCCGTCAACGTCGATCTGAAGCCGGGCCGGGTCAATGTCATCATCGGCCCGAACGGTGCCGGTAAATCCACGCTGATGAAGGTTCTCTCGGGCGAGATGCGCGCCGAGGAGGGTTCGGTGACCTATAATAATGTCGCCCTGCCGCAATTCACGCCGGTGCAGCTTGCCCGCCTGCGTGCCGTGCTGCCGCAGAATACCCAGCTTGCCTTTCCTTTCACCGCGCTGGAGATCGTACGCATGGGGGCGGTGGCGCAGGGCTCGCGCGCGCCAGAGGAACAGGCCCGCCGGGCGCTTGCCCGGGCCGGGCTGCGGGGCTTCGAGCAGCGGTCCTACAATATGCTGTCCGGCGGCGAGCAGCAGCGGGTGCAGTTTGCCCGGGCGCTGGCGCAGGTGCCGAACCCGGTGGAAAATGGCGAGGCGCGGGCTCTCTTCCTCGATGAACCGACGGCCAGCCTCGATATAGGCCATCAGATCTCCGTGCTGGAAACGGCGCGCGATTTTGCGAGCGGTGGCGGGTTGGTGCTCGCCATCCTGCACGATCTCAACCTGGCAGCGGAATTTGCGGATCAACTTATCGTCATGCATGGCGGCCGGGTGACGGCAAGCGGCCCTTCGCTGGAAACGATCAGCGACGAAACGATCGCCCGGGTTTATGGCATTGGCGGCGTCGTCGGTCGGCTGCCGGCGCGGCATATCCCCTATGTGCTGCCGCAATCGCGGCACCGTTAGCAGAGCCCGTCTTCAGCTTTCCGGCCGTGTGGCGATGAAGAGCGCAGAACCGAGCATGACGGCGGCAACGATTGCCGCCCGCAGCGGCGGCGGCTCGCTCAGAAACCAGAAGGCGGCATAACTCACCGTCATGGCCGAAAGCGCCGCGATTTTGGCATTGCGGGCGATTGCGCCGCGCTCGCGCCAGCGGTGAAGCGAGGGCCCGAATCTCGGATGGGCGAGAAGCCATGCCTCGAGCTTCGGTGAGGAGCGGGAAAAACACCAGAGCGCCAGAAGCAGGAAGGGCGTGGTGGGCAAAACGGGAAGAAACGCGCCGACAATGCCGGTCGCGACCATCAGCCAGCCAAGACAGAGGTATAAAAGGCGCATGCCTAAGCCGGTATCATGAGTTCAGCACTCAGGATAGAGCGGCGGCGCCAAATCGATGTGGTCCTGTTGCCGCAGGTCCGGCCGCACCGGAAAAATCGAGGGTTTTTGCCATCACATTTGCCGTGATCGGGCCGTTACGCTTTGCCGCCGGGTGCCTTTAGGGTTGAAAGCGCGGCGCACTGTCTTTATCCCCTTGGGCCGCGATGCCCGGAGCATAACCGGGCCGTCAACAGGAAGAAGAAGGAAACACCATGGCCAAGCTGATCCACTCGATGGTCCGGGTGCTGGACGAAAAGCGTTCGGTGGAATTTTACAAACAGGCTTTCGGGCTTGAGGTTGCGGAACGCGCCGAGTTCGAGAATTTCACGCTGATCTATCTCAGCAATGCCGAGGGCGATTTCGAGCTGGAACTGACCGTCAACCGCGGTCGCGAAGTACCCTATGCGCTGGGCGACGGTTATGGCCATCTCGCCGTCAGTGTTGCCGATGTGGAAAGCGAACATCAGCGTTTCATCGAGATCGGGCTTTCTCCCGGCAAGATCATCGAAGCCGATTATAAGGGCCAGCCTTTCGCAAAATACTTTTTCATCTGCGATCCGGATGGTTACAAGATCGAAGTGCTGCAGCGCGGCAACCGGTTCAAATAATCTCTGATGGAGGCGGGCATGGCAGAGGCAGGCGTCAAACTCGAAGACAGCTGGAAGCACGTTCTCTCAGGCGAATTCGCCAGCCCCTATATGCTCAAGCTGAAAGAGTTCCTGCTTGCCGAAAAGACCGCCGGCAAGCGCATCTTTCCGAAGGGCGCGGAATATTTCCGCGCTCTCGATCTGACACCTCTCGATGAGGTCAAGGTCGTCATTCTGGGCCAGGATCCCTATCATGGGCTTGGCCAGGCGCATGGGCTCTGCTTTTCGGTGCAGCCCGGCGTGCGCATTCCGCCCTCGCTCGTTAATATCTACAAGGAACTGCAGGCCGATCTCGGGATTCGCCCGGTCAGTCACGGTTTTCTGGAAAGCTGGGCGAAACAGGGCGTGCTGCTGCTCAACAGCGTGCTGACGGTGGAAGAGTCCCGCGCTGCCTCGCATCAGGGGCAGGGCTGGGAAAAATTCACCGACGCCGTCATCCGCGCCGTCAACGACGAGTGCGACCACGTCGTCTTCCTGCTCTGGGGTTCCTATGCCCAGAAGAAGGCGGCCTTCGTGGATCAACGCAAGCACCTCGTGCTGCGCTCGCCGCACCCTTCACCGCTCTCGGCCCATAACGGCTTTTTCGGCAATGGCCATTTCTCCAAGGCCAATGCCTTTCTCGTTTCCCATGGCCGCCAGCCTATCGATTGGCAATTGCCGGAAACGGCGGGAAGCGACAAAAACCTTCTCTAGATACTCATAAATACCTTTGCGCTTTGCAGTTGTCAGGATTAAAGATAACCGGACTGCAAAGTGAAGGATTATGCCCGTGTCTCTCCTGTCTGCCGAAACCTCCGTCTCGCTGCCCGATCCGCTGTCGGTCGTCGATGCTTTTCAGGAGCATTTTTCCGAGCATATGGAGATGGAGCGCGAAGGTGCTACGGTGCGGTTCACGACGGAATATGGCCATGGCAGCTTCAGTGCTGAGGGTGGCCGTTTTGCCGCGCGGGTCAACTGCGTTTCCGAACATATATTGACCTCGGTCAAGGCCATGGTGGCCGAGCATATTGCCGAGTTTTCCGGCGCGACGGGGCTGGATTTCCGCTGGAGCGGCCATGGCGCGGAGCAGCGCGAGCTGCCCAATCTTTTCCGCGGCAAGGTCGCCCGCGCCTATAACCTCACGCCCCATATGCGCCGGCTGGTGGTATCGGTCGAAAGCGGTATCGAAAGGCTGCTGACCGGCGGCATGCATGTGCGTCTGCTCCTGGTGCCGGATCAGGCCCGCGTGCCGGTCTGGCCCTATCTCGCACCCACCGGCGCGATCATCTGGCCGGCGGGTGATGACCTTCTGATGCGGCGCGTTTACACCATCCGTTCCGGCGACATGGGCCGGGGCGAGGTGGATATCGATTTCGTCATGCATGAGGGCGACCATATGCCCGGCGCCACCTTCGGTGCGACGGCGAAGCCGGGTGATGTTCTCGGCATCATCGGCCCCAGCGGCACCTGCCCGGAAGCGGACCGTTATGTCTTCGCCGGCGACGAGACGGCGTTGCCGGTGATGCTGCGCATGGCCGCCGAAATGCCGGCAGGCAAGAAGCTCAGCGTTTATGCCGAAATCGACGACGAGGCCGAGCGGCAGGAGATCGTCTCGGCGGCGGATGTGGAATGGACATGGCTTTATCGCCGCGGCAAGCCCGCCGGCACCTCCGGCCTTATCGAAAAGGCGCTGCGCGATCATTCGTGGAATGTGGATCACGAGGGCCTGCATGTCTTCGTCGCCTGCGAAAAATCCGAGGCGAGGGCGGCGAAATCCTTCCTGACCGACGAGATTGCCTTTCCGAAAGCATCGTTGCGCGCCGTCGGTTACTGGACCATGGGTGCTGCCGACGATTGAGGTGGCCTCGCCGAGCTGATTGAACAGTGATCTTTATCGTTCACGATTCAAGAACAATCCGTTCCTGTTGCCCGGTCTATTCGCAACGTGCCCCTTGCCCCATCTTTACGCCATGAACAGGGCAGGCCCCAATGGGAGGCCCGCCAGGCAAAAGGGGTTTATCATGCTCAACCAGATCAAGGGCCTGCACCACGTCACGTCGATGGCGGCGAGTGCGCGCCAGAACAACAGCTTTTTCACAGACACACTCGGCCTGCGCCGGGTGAAGAAGACGGTGAATTTCGACGCGCCGGATGTCTATCACCTTTATTATGGCGATGAAGTCGGCACACCCGGCTCCGTCATGACCTATTTCCCGTTCCCGCATATCGCCCGCGGCCGCCCCGGCACCGGCGAGGTGGGCACGACGCTGTTTTCCGTTCCGGAAGGATCGCTCGGCTACTGGCAGGATCGTCTTTCCAGGGCCGGTGTCGATGGCCTGAAGTCGGACGAAGCTTTTGGCAACAGGCGCCTGCATTTTGCCGGCCCTGATGGCGACGGTTTCGCGCTGGTCGAGGTCAGGGACGACAACCGTGCGCAATGGACCGGTAATGGCGTCGGTGCGGATCAGGCGATCCATGGTTTCCAGGGTGCTTCGCTGCGGCTTCGCGACGAAGGCGCAACCGCCGAACTCTTGAAATTCATGGGTTACCAGGAAGTGGACCGTCAGGACGGCGTGCTGCGTCTCGGTATGCCTGGCGGTAACGGCGCGGATGTCATCGATATCGAAACCATGCCGAACATCTCCGGCGCGAAACTGGGTGCCGGTTCCGTGCACCACATCGCTTTTGCGGTCGAAAACCGTGAAAAGCAGCTGGAAGTGCGCAAGGCGCTGATGGATACGGGTTACCAGGTGACGCCGGTCATTGACCGCGATTATTTCTGGGCGATCTATTTCCGCACCCCCGGCGGCGTGCTGTTCGAGGTGGCCACCAACGAGCCCGGTTTCGACCGCGACGAGGACACGGCCCATCTCGGCGAGGCCCTGAAGCTGCCGACCCAGCACGCGCATCTGCGCTCCGTGCTGGAGGAGCATCTGGAACCGCTTGAGGATGAGAAAAAGGCTTAATTGTTCGGCCCCCGGCCGCTCGTTTCTTCTCCCCGCCGGGAGAAGGTGGCCCGAAGGGTCGGATGAGGGGGCTCGCTCTCCGAACATCTCGACCCTTGCCCCCTCATCCCGCTGCCGCGACCTTCTCCCCCTCAGGGAGAAGAAACGAGCGGCGCTTACTCCACATGAGATTGCTCCGCCTGGCTGAAAAAGCCGTGCAGAAGCCGCTGAACCTCTTCCCTCCAGAAAGGATACCCCCATGACCAAGGATAGCTATTTCCACAAATCCCGCGCCGGCGCTGCGGGCGCACCGCTTTTTGTTCTGCTGCACGGCACCGGCGGCGATGAGAACCAGTTCTTCGATTTCGGCGCCCGCCTTCTGCCACAGGCCACGATTGTCTCGCCGGTCGGCGATGTCTCCGAACATGGCGCGGCGCGGTTCTTCCGGCGCACGGGTGAGGGCGTTTACGACATGGCCGATCTTGAGCGGGCAACCGTCAAGATGGCCGATTTCATCAAGGCGAACCGGGAGCATTATCAGGCCGGGCCCGTCATCGGCCTCGGCTTTTCCAATGGTGCGAATATTCTCGCCAATGTGCTGATCGAGCAGCCGGAACTTTTTGATGCGGCGGTGCTGATGCATCCGCTCATCCCGTTTACGCCGAAGATTTCCCCGGCGAAACCCACGCGCCGTGTGCTCATCACGGCGGGCGAGCGCGATCCGATCTGCCCGGTACCTTTGACCAATGCGCTGGAAGCAAGCCTGAAGGAGCAGGGCGGCACGGTGGAAACCGTGTGGCATCCGGGCGGGCATGAAATCCGTTCCGGCGAGATCGATGCGGTCAGGGGTTTTCTGGCGGCTTACGGGGAGTAGCTTTCTGCCCGGCCTTATTCCTCGCCGTCATGCCGGACTTGATCCGGCATCCAGCCATGGCGCGTCTGCGCCGTGGCGGAGTCTCTTGCGATCAAGGACATGATCGTGCTGGACCCCGGATCAAGTCCGGGGTGGCGGTGAGGGTAGGTGATCCGCCTTTTCACGTCGCATCCAGACAAAATGATCCTGCTGCCGCCGCCTCAGCGATACCCGCATTGCTGCAACTGGGCCTCGTAACGCAGCGCCATGTTGGCGGAGCGGCGGGCGGCCTTCTGGACGGCGGAATTGTTGCGCCAGCTGCCCTTCGCATAACCGCCATGGCCGGAATAATAAGCGAGGTAGAGATTATAGGGGTCGTTCAGTGCGATGCCGTTTTCGCGCCGGCTCTTGGCATGGTACCAGCCGACGAAATGGATGGCATCGGTGAAATCGGTGCGGCTTGCCGACCAGCGGCCGGTTTCGCGCTTGTAGACCTCCCAGGTGCCATCAAGCGCCTGTGCATAACCATAAGCCGTCGACTGCCGTGTCCATGGAATGAAGCCCAAAAGCTTGGTGCGTGGCGGGCGAGCATAGGGCCGGAAGGCGGATTCGGTGTAGATCGTCGCCATCATGACGGGCACGGGCACGCCGAATTCGCGCTCGGCGGCTTTCGCGTCGCGCCGCCAGTTATTGAAGATGCCGTTCCGCTGCTCGAAGATCGCACAGGCATTGGTCACCTGCGACGGTGCGGTGGCGCAGCCGGCGAGAACGAGCATCAGGAAAACAACGGCAGATACGCCACGCATAACGGAACCCTTTCGTTCCGCTATTCTTAAATTGCTAACCATTAACGTCGGGTTTTAAGACAAGGTTAATTCAAATGCCGCCGATCGGGCGGGTGTTAACCCCATGAAAATTCCTGTGTCCGGGATGGGGCGAAACCGCCTCTCGAGCGCCTTTTTCAAGATGCATTCATCCCCGCGCGTCCACGGTTCCGCTGGCCCGGCTATATTGGCGCCATCCCGGTCATCGAGCGTGCGCGCGGCGCAAAATGGGCGGGGTAGGCGGCCGAAACCGGGGAGTTTCCCGATGTCACGGTTGAGGCGGCCGGCATATGTCCACCCTTCAAACAGGAACCGGTTTGGCGGGTGCGTCATGGGCTGAAATGTTGGAGCCGGGGCCGCATCGTCTGCAAAACCTCGCAATACCATCCGATACCCCCGCAGCGATGCGGCCCCTTTATCCTTTCCAGCGTGGCCCCGGAATCCGTGGCGACGGTACTCGCGCATATTCGAAAAAAAGCATCCGCTGTTCAAAAATGAAAACCGATAAAATTGTAGCAATCGGCTTAAAGCGGCTGAAAACAGTGCTGTGCCATTGTGGGATCACAGACAGGGAGCGGCCTTTGAAAGAGGCGCCCTTGAAACGAAATCGAGACCGGCACAAGCCGGCGGATCACAAACGGGGTATGAAATGCTGAAGAAGATTATTGCTGCCGCCATCTGCGGAATTGCCATTGCTTCCATGTCCACCCATGCTGATGCGGCCGGTGCTGCCGGTTTTGCCCGTGGATTTGCCGCCGTCGAAAAATCCGCCGTCGCCGCGATCGGCATTTCCGCACCTGGCGGTTTTGATGGCTGCGTGCTTGCCGCCGGCCAGTGTGTCTCCACCATTGCCGCGCCGCTGACGGCCGAGCGCCGTGACGAACTGCTGCGCGTCAACCGTGATGTGAACGCCACCATGGGTGCGCTCGATGATTATGTCTCCGGTTTTGCGACCGATCTTCCGGCAACGCCTTCCGTGAGCCTCGGGGATTGTGGCGATTGCGCCGCGATCAAGCGCACGGCCCTTGCCGGTGCCGGCTGGTCTTCCAACGCGCTGCGGCTTGCCTTTGCACTGAAGGATGACGGATCGCTCGAAAAAGTGCTGATCGTCACCACCGACAAGGGCGATATCGTCCTTGGCAATGCCGTCTTTTCTCCGGCCAGCCGCGAAACCGCGCTCTGACCTTTCTGCTTGAACATCGGAAGGACTTTTCTATCCGATGCTCCACTCTTTCATGCCTGCCAGACTGCGCCGGTTTTCCTGACCCTGTGGGTTCAGGAAGCCGGCGATTTTTTTCGTTCCGCCACGGCAATGCCGGCAAGCGCCATGAAGAGTGCTGCGATTTGATAGGTGTGCAGGGTTTCGCTGAGCACGAAGACCGAAAGCAGCGTGCCGAAGACCGGCACGAGGTTGATGAAGAGGCCGGCGCGGTTGGCGCCGATCTGCTCCACGCCCTTGATGTAGAGGATCTGCGCGATGAGGGAGGCAAAGATACCGGCATAGACCACCAGCACCCAGCCTTTCTGATCCGGCCAGACGACGCTGTTGCGCGACATTTCCCAGAAGACCAGCGGTACCGAGGTGAGAAGGGCGAAAAAGGCGGGGATCGCCATCAGCGTGCGCCAGTCGACCGCGGGTTTCCAGCGCAGAATGACGGTGTAGATGGCATAGACCAGCACGGCGAGCAGCATGATGGCATCGCCCACATTCATTTCCAGCTGCAGCAGCGAGACCGGATCGCCATGCGAGGCGAGCAGCGCCACACCGGCGATGGTGAGGCAGAAACCGGCGATCTGGCCGAACAGCACGCGGGTGCGGAACAGGATGAAGTTCAGGACGAAGATGACCATGGGAATGCCGGCCTGGATGACGGCGGCATTGATGGCCGAGGTGTGCTGCAGCGCCGTGTAAAGAAACACGTTGAAGGCCGTATAACCGACACTGCCGAGCACGAGGAAATAGGGCAGGCGCTGTTTCACCACCGGCCAGTCGCGGATAAGCTGCGGAACGGAAATGGCGAAGATGATGGCGACGGCGAAAACCCAGCGCAGGAAGGTGAAGGCCATGGGGCTGATGTGGCCGACGGCGAGCTTGCCGGCAACGGTGTTGCCGCCCCAGCAGAGTGTGGCGATGATGAGGGCGATATAGGCTTTCGAAGGCACGCTGATGTTTCGCTTCTTCACGGGGGCGGGAAAACGGAGAGGGGTGAGCGGCGGCCTTGCGCCCGCGCTTGGCCCCCACGGGGCGAGATAATGCGGGAAATCCGCGCCTTGTCACGGAAAAAGCAAAATTCTCCATAAGAAACAGGGTCGCTTTCCGTAAAACAACACAGTATACATTCGCGGGTTTGGGTTTCCCATCGGGTTATCGGGCGCGTAAGCGCCATGAGCAGGAAAGCAAGAAATGACGAATGTTGTGGTGGTCGGCTCGCAGTGGGGCGACGAAGGCAAAGGCAAGATTGTCGACTGGCTGTCCGAGCGGGCAGATGTCGTCGTGCGGTATCAGGGCGGCCATAATGCCGGCCATACGCTTGTCATCGATGGCATCAGCTACAAGCTTTCGCTTCTGCCGTCTGGCGTCGTGCGTCCCGGCAAGCTCGCCGTCATCGGCAATGGCGTCGTGGTCGATCCGCATGCGCTGATCGCCGAAATCGGCCGTCTGGAAGCGCAGGGCGTGAAGGTTACCCCGGAAAACCTGCGCATCGCCGACAATGCCACCCTCATTCTTTCGCTGCACCGTGAACTGGACGGCATGCGCGAAGACGCCGCCTCCAACAGCGGCACCAAGATCGGCACCACCCGCCGCGGCATCGGCCCGGCTTACGAAGACAAGGTTGGCCGCCGCGCCATCCGCGTCATGGATCTGGCCGACATGGAAGCGCTTTCCGCCAAGGTTGACCGTATCCTCACCCATCATAATGCGCTTCGCCGCGGTTTCGGCGCGGCCGAAGTTGCGCATGAAACGATCATGGAAGAGTTGTCGTCGGTTGCCGAGCGCATCCTGCCCTTCAGCGAAACCGTCTGGCTGCTGCTCGACAAGAAGCGTCGCGCCGGCGCGCGTATCCTGTTTGAAGGCGCTCAGGGCTCGCTGCTCGATATCGACCACGGCACCTACCCTTACGTGACCTCGTCCAACACGGTTGCCGGCCAGGCCGCTGCCGGTTCGGGCATGGGTCCGGGTTCGCTGGGTTACATTCTCGGCATCACCAAGGCTTACACCACCCGCGTTGGCGAAGGCCCGTTCCCGACGGAACTCAATGACGAGATCGGCCAGTTCCTGGGCGAAAAGGGTCATGAATTCGGCACCGTCACCGGCCGCAAGCGCCGCTGCGGCTGGTTCGATGCGGCACTGGTGCGCCAGTCGGTCGCCACCAACGGTATTACGGGCATCGCGCTCACCAAGCTCGACGTGCTGGACGGTCTCGACGAGCTGAAAATCTGCGTCGGCTACAAGCTTGACGGGCAGGAAATCGACCATCTTCCGGCAAGCCAGGGCGCGCAGGCGCGCGTCGAGCCGATCTACATCACGCTGGAAGGCTGGAAGGAATCTACCGTCGGTGCCCGAAAATGGGCGGATTTGCCTGCTCAGGCAATCAAATATGTCCGTCAGGTCGAGGAATTGATCGGGGCGCCTGTTGCGCTTCTGTCGACAAGTCCGGAGCGTGACGACACCATACTTGTGACTGATCCGTTTGAGGATTAATGTCCTCGGCGATCTAGATTCATAAACCATATCGGGCCGGTACGTCGCCGGTCACGACGAGAAAGTGCTTATGGCGGATTTTGTAGCAGTCATTCGCAAGGCCGTGGATGGCTTGGCGAACAATACTCCCGAAAACCGGGCGAAGGTTTACGACAAGGCGCGCAGTGCGGTTGTGCGCCAACTCGAGAATATGAAGCCACGTCCGCCGGAAGAATTGTTGCGCCGGCAGATCGCCAAGCTGGACGCCGCCATCGCCGAGGTGGACAGCGAATATGCCGAGGCGCTTCCCGCGCTTGAGGATGATGATGTTCTCTCGCCGGCGGCCGAAGAGGCGGCGGCATCCCATGACCATGAGGATGCCGTCGATGAAGCGGCGGCCCATCCCGCCGAAGCCGAGCCCGAACAGCTTGCCCATCGTGAAGAGGTTCAGCACGAGCCGGTTTATGAAGAACCCGCATCGGCCGAGACACAGCCGGAGCCGGCTGACGAAGAACCCGCCCATCACGACGAGCCCCGCCATGATGCCCACGCTTCCGAAGAGGATCGGCATTATGGGGAGCGCGAGCCGGAAGAGCTTTATGACACGCCGGAGCCGGTTCATGCCGCACCGGCCCATGTTTCTGCATCCGATGAGGATGCCGGCACCTATTTCACCCGCACGGATGAAGAGCCGGCCCACGAGCCGCAGGAAGATCGCGTAGAGCCTGAAGCGGCGCTCGGCCCTGCCGATGATTCCGTTCCTTCCCATTGGGCGCAGCCGGTGGACGAGGACGATTGGCGCAAGCTCGAGGAAGCGCAGGACGAGGATGTGCGCCCGGCCGACGCCGACTATGAGGATATTCGCAACGAGACCGGCGAACGCCCGGTCGTTGCCGGTTATGCCGCGCATCATTATCAGGAGCCGGACGTCGGTTTCGAGCCGGAAAGGCACGAGACGGACAACCGTTTCGGCCCTGCCGCCGTGGAACACGCGCCGGCCTTTGGCGGCCGGCACGATTTTGACGAGCACCATCAGGTAGAAGAGCCAGCCCCGAAAAAGGCGGCTGTTGTCGAGGATTTCTCGTCCTATTTCCAGGATGCGGATATTGCCATTCCCGCCAAGGATGCGCCGGCGCTGCCGCGTGCGGATAACGATTCCTTCGGCGAGCAGGCGGGTGCCAAGGACAATAAGGAACGCACGCCCTGGGACGATCTGGACGAGCTGATCGGTTATGACGGCGCTTCCTCGTCCAACCGGCCGGTTTCGGATGAAACGCCGGGCATTGGTGCCGCGGCGGCGACGCCCGCCTATATGGTCAAGAAGAAGCCGCGCCGTAACTATGCCTCGGTCGTGCTCGCCCTTGCCGGCGTGGCGTTGCTCGCGGGCGGCGGTTATGCCGTGTGGATGAACCGCGACGCGCTGAACGATATGGTCGGCGGTCTGGTCAGTTCCGCGCAGAATGGCGGCAATGGCCAGACGCCCCCGGTAGATACGGCGCAGACGCAGCCATCGACCCCGCCGGCAACCCAGCAGCCGCCGGCCACTACCGGCCAGCAGCAGCCGGCCACGCCCAACAATCACCAGACCCAGTCGCATGGCGATGACGGTTCCGTCACCGGCACCAAGTTTACCCAGCGGCTTATGGCCGACGGCACCGAGCGTGACGAGGGACCTGCCGCCGGCGCGAACGGCCAGCCCGTGACGGCTGAAGGCCAGTCTGTCTATGAGCAGAATGTCGCGCCGCCGCCTGCGGGTGAAGCTCCGGCCAATAATGCGGGCGCACCGGCTGGAACGCCCCCCGCCGGCACGCCGCCGGCACAGCAGCCTGCCGTCGCCGCCGGCGACCGCATGTTCCTTTACGAGGAAGTGCTGGGCCAGACGGTTCCGACCGCCATTCAGGGCAGCGTGTCCTGGTCGCTGCAGCAGGAAAATGACGCGGAAGGCAAACCTTCGCCCACCGTGCAGGGTCAGATCACCGTTCCCGGCCGTGGCCTCAGCGCGCTCATCACCTTCAAGCGCAACACCGATCCGTCGCTGCCGGCGAGCCATCTGATCGAGATCGTCTTCTCGGTTTCGCCCGGTTTCGAAGGCGGCGCTATCGACAGCGTCCAGCGCATCGCGATGAAGAGCACCGAGCAGGATCGCGGCAACGCGCTGATCGCGGTTCCCGCCAAGATCACCGACGATTTCCACATGATCGCGCTCAACGACTTCCCGGATGCGATGAAGACCAATCTGGAGCTTCTGAAGAGCCGCAACTGGATCGACATTCCGGTGTCCTACCGCAACGGCCGGCGCGCGCTCTTGACCCTGCAAAAGGGCAATGACGGCATCGCCGCCTTCGACAAGGCGCTCAGCGAATGGGCGGCGGCAACGCCGGCGACCGGGCAGTGATGATTTAAGGGCGGCTCAGGGCCGCCCTTTTGTTATAAGGCAACGGGCGACGTGCTTATGGAATGGCTGCGGCGGTGTCTTTGCTTTGTCGGGTGATGGGTTTTGGGGAAGTTGGTGAGTGTGGCTCACCCCCCCCTCTGCCCTGCCGGGCATCTCCCCCACAGGTGGGGAGATCGACTCGCGGCAAGGTTTCGCCTTTCTTGACAGTCGAGATAGCGCAACGCGGGCGCGTCTTGCCAATCTCCCTCCTTGTGGGGGAGATGCCCGGCAGGGCAGAGGGGGGGTAAGCCGCATACTCCGAAGCGCGGATATTCTCCCTACCGCTTTTCCTCCAGCACAATCGCGGGTCTCAGAGGCAGACCATTTCCCATCGCCCGCCTTTTACAAACAAAAAATCCCCGGCCGAAGGCCGAGGATGATTCATGGTCAGCGCATTGGCGTCAAGAGCGCGCTGCCTTACGCATCCACCACGCGCAAGGCGCGCGCAGCTTCGAGCGCTTCCTTCTGCACCGCTTCCTGCACCTTCTCGAAGGCGCGGACTTCGATCTGGCGCACGCGTTCGCGGCTGATGTCGAACTCGGAAGAAAGCTCTTCCAGCGTCACCGGGTCTTCGGCAAGTCGGCGGGCCTCGAAGATTCGGCGCTCGCGGTCGTTCAGCACGCCCATGGCCTTGGCCAGCATGCGGCGGCGGGTTTCCAGCTCGTCCTGCTCGATCAGCACGTCTTCCTGGCTGTCATGGTCGTCCACCAGCCAGTCCTGCCATTGGCCGGACTCGCCTTCGGACGCCTTGATCGGCGCATTCAGCGAGGCGTCGCCGTGCAGGCGGCGGTTCATCGAGATGACTTCTTCTTCCGACACCTGCAGCTTGGTGGCGATTTCCTTGACGTGTTCCGGCTTCAGATCGCCGTCATCGATCGCCTGGATACGGCCTTTCAGCCGGCGCAGGTTGAAGAACAGGCGCTTCTGGTTGGCGGTCGTGCCCATCTTCACCAGCGACCAGGAACGCAGGATATATTCCTGGATCGAGGCCTTGATCCACCACATGGCGTAGGTGGCCAGGCGGAAACCGCGTTCCGGATCGAACTTCTTCACCGCCTGCATCAGGCCGACATTGCCTTCGGACACGACTTCGCCGATCGGCAGGCCGTAACCGCGGTAACCCATGGCGATCTTCGCCACGAGGCGCAGATGGCTGGTGACGAGTTTATGGGCAGCGTCGCGGTCGCCATGCTCGGCATAACGTTTGCCAAGCATGTATTCTTCCTGCGGCTCCAGCATCGGAAATTTGCGGATTTCGTCGAGATATCTATTGAGACCGGCTTCGCCGGCAGTAATCGTAGGCAAACTATTGCGGGCCATAAAGCACCCCCTTAATCTATGGTCTGGAACGGCACCCTTCCGGATCGATGATCGCTCGTCCAAGGCGCGCCGTAAGCTGCGGGTCGTTACCGACCCCGCACGAACCCATGTGACAGATATGTATGCGCCCGCCGCGTTTCAAGCGAACGCTGCGTTCACACATGCGTTATGTTCCAGTGACACCTTCGCTCACCTGTTTAACTTTCGAACGGTAGATTCGTTCCGAAAATCCGGCAAGCCCGGAGCGCACCATCAGCTCATACATCACCCGCCGGCGCATGGGATTATGCAGGCGCACGACAGTGGAACCGAGGAATTGCGTTTCCCCGTGGCCAAGCGCCTGCAAATCGGGATCGGCGGCGATCGCAGCCGCATAGGCGGCGTGAAATTCCCGGCGGCAGACATAGGTCTTGTATTTCGTCATGCCGAAGCAGACGAGGCTGTGGCCATGGGTGCGCAGGAAATCGGCGACGCCGACCGTGACCTCCGGCCAGGCGGGGTTGAAAGTATCATCGAAGACGATGATGCCGTGCGGCGCAATCACTTCCATCGCCAGTTTTGCATCCGCCAGCACATGGTGCAGGTGGTGGCCGCCATCGATGCTGAAGAAGCGCGCCGGGCCGATGCGCGAGGTAATGTCGGTGGGGGCAAGCCGGGTGCTGTCACCCTTGATGATGAGGTCCTCATCCATCGCAAAACCCAGCCGCCGGCCGTTTTCCATCAGCCGCTCATATTGGTCGAGGCTGCCATCCGCCGGCGGGTCGAGGTCAAAAAGGTCGACACCCAGCACCTTCTCGTGCCCCTGCGCGAATTTGCGCAGCAGGAAATAGGAGCGGCCGTAATAAACGCCGATTTCCGCCATGCCGCCTTCGAGGCCGTCTCTGGCCTGCGCCTGCAGCAGCGCCTTGAAGACAAGCGCATCCGGCGGGTCGATATAACCTTCGACGCTGCGCAACTGCTGAAATATGAACCGGCGGTCTTCGATATTCATGCGCGATGGATCCCGTCGTCATGCCAGTGACGATCTTCAATTTCCTGCGCGCCGAGGAGGTGAGACGATTGAAGCGAAATTGGGGCGGTCTATAAAAAGGACCGACTGCGGAATATCGTCATCCGCTAATCTTTTTTTATTATCCGGGGCTTCCGGCACAATGCACGGCGCAGTTTTTTGACCGCGCCATGCGGTTTTTCAGCCACGCAATGCCGTGATAAGTGATTCCATGTCATCCGGCAGGTCGGTTTCGAACTCCATCACCTCGCCGGTGCGCGGATGTTCGAAGGCGAGAAGATAGGCATGCAGCGCCTGGCGCGGAAAACCGCGAACGGTGCTCTTGGCCGGTTCTTCCAGAAGGTTCGCCTTGGTGCGGAAGGCCGCGCCATATTCGGGATCGCCGATCAGCGGATGGCCGATATGGGCCATGTGTACGCGGATCTGGTGGGTGCGGCCGGTTTCCAGCCGGCATTCCACCATGGAGGCGAGGCAGGTCGCATCCGGCCGTTCGTGATAACGCTCCATCACCTCGTAATGGGTGATCGCCTCGCGGGCATCGTCGGAATCCTCATGCTTGACCGCGCGTTTGGTGCGGTCGGCGCTGCGGCCGAGTGCGGCGTCGATGGTGCCGCGCAGGGTGCGCGGGCGGCCCCAGACGACGGCCTTGTAGGCCCGCTCCAGCGGGCCGGTGCGGCCATGATCGGCAAATTGCGCGGCGAGATGGCGGTGGGCATTGTCGTTCTTCGCAACGACCATGACGCCGGAGGTTTCCTTGTCCAGCCGGTGCACGATGCCCGGACGCTTGACGCCGCCAATGCCGGACAGGCTGTCGCCGCAATGATGGATGAGGGCGTTGACCAGAGTTCCCGTCCAGTTGCCGGCGCCCGGATGCACGACGAGACCGGCGGGCTTGACGAGCACGATCAGGTCTTCGTCCTCATACTCCACGTCGAGCGGAATATCCTCGCCCTGTGGAACGGGGTCTTCCGGCTCCGGCATGACGATCTCGATGCGGTCCTTCGGATGCACCTTCTTTTTCGGCTCCGTCACCGGATTGCCGTTGATGGAGACAGCGCCCTGCTCGATCAGCGCCTTCAGGCGGCTGCGGGAAAAGTCGCCGCCCACTTCGCCGGCCAGCCAGGAATCGAGGCGGCCTTCGGCGTGTTCCCCGGCAATCAGGACTTTCCTTGCGTCTCCGCCTTGTTTAAAGGGGTCGTTCATTCTTATTTTTCCGATCCATCAGCATTTCAGGGAACCCGATGACGCAGATCGAGCAAGACGAACAGGAAGACAAGCCGCTTGATCCGGCCATGGAAAAAGTTCGCCGCAAGATGATCCGTTTGCAGATCGTGTCGGGCTCCGTGATGTTTATCAGCCTTATGGCCGTCTTCGGTGCGGTTGTCTACAAGGCGATGGGGCCGTCGAAGGCGGTTCAGACGCAGAACGAAGCGCCGAACCTCGCCGTTCCCACCGGCAACGGGCCGGTTGCCGTCACCGCCAGCCTGCCGCAGGGCTTCGTGATCGACAATGTCAGCTATTCCGGCGGCGACATGCTGTTTTACGGCCGGTTGGCCAACGGCACCCGCAAGGCGCTGGTCTTCAACGTTTCCAACGGCCGATTCCTGGCCGATGTGACGGTCGATGGCCAGTGAGGGCAATGACCCACTGGATGGGCGGGCGCTGATCCCGGTCGAGGATCCCGCCGATCCGCGCATCGCCGCCTTTCGCGACATTCGCGAGCGCGACCTGACCGGCCGGCAGGGCCGCTTCATTGCCGAAGGCACGGTGGTGCTGCGCATGCTGGCCGCGGCCCATAAAGCGGGCGGGGCCTTTGCGGCGGAAAGCATCCTTATCCTGCGTAACCGGCTTTCCGGCGTGGCGGATATCCTTACTGATTTTCCGGCCGATGTTCCCGTTTATGTGGCCGAAGCGCCGGTGCTGGACGGCATTGTCGGTTTTCACCTGCATCGCGGCATTCTGGCACTCGGCCGCCGGGTGCGCGATGATGGGCTGGAGCAGATGACGGGCGCGCTTCCCGCGTCTTCTCTGGTGCTTGTGGGCTGCGGCATTTCCAACCACGATAATCTCGGCGCGATGTTCCGCAATGCGGCGGCCTTTTATGCCGATGCGGTGTTTCTGGACGAGACCTGCTGCGATCCGCTCTATCGCAAGGCGCTGCGAGTTTCCGTCGGCTCGGTGCTGTCGGTTCCCTATCATCGCGGCGGGGGAGCGGTGGACATGCTGGAGCGGCTTTCCGAGGCCGGATTTGCGATCTGGAGCCTTTCGCCGAATGGTGAGACCGAAATCCGCGCTATTCCCCGCTCCGAGCGGATGGCGCTGGTGATCGGGACGGAAGGCGAGGGGTTGCCGCAATCGGTGCTGTCGCGGTTTCATACGGCGCGGATTGCGCAGTCGCCGCAGCTCGATAGCTTGAATGCGGGCACGGCTTCGGGGCTGGCGCTTTATCAGATGGCGGGGGCGATTGGGCGGGTGTGATCGTGCGGCTTCAGGGGATGGGATTTACAGCAAGCGTCGGTGTATGCCGCTTCACCCCCTCTGTCCTGCCGGACATCTCCCCCTCAAGGGGGGAGATCGACTCGTGGTTAGCGCTCGACCATCTCAACCTTCGCGAATGAGGCGGTGATCGCGCCTCTTGCCGATCTCCCCCCTTGAGGGGGAGATGCCCGGCAGGGCAGAGGGGGGTAAGCCCCACCCACTGGAATTAGCGTTTCCGTTTCTCCATCACCACCTTGGCCCGCTTCGCAAGGCTCTCCCGCCCTGACGAACCGGAGGCCTTGGCCAGCAACCCCGGAATGGGCGACGTCTCACCCTCTCTCGCGGCTGTCAGCGCGATCATTTCGGCGGCGATCCTTGCGATTTCGCGGCGGATCGGTTCGTCATTACCGGTGCCGCGCACATTCAGCAGGCGTTCGGTGAGCGCCGTTCCCTGATTGCGGATATCCTCGATTTCCTGCTCCAGCCCTTCCGGTGCCGGCGCCGCTGGCTCCACTAGCGGCGGGGCGGGCGTCTCTTCTGCGGATACCGCCTCTGCCGCTTCTTCCGCAACGACGGGGGCGGTTTCGAGTGCAACTACGGGCGCCGGGGCTGCTGCGGGTTGCGGCGGGCCAACCGCTTTCTCCACTGGCACGGCCGGGTTCGGCAGGCGAATGATCATGTCGTTGCTGCGGCCGCCGGTTGCGGCAAGCTGTTCCTTCAGCCGGGCGACGTCCTGGTTGCGCAGCGTCAACATCGTGTCGAGATCGGCATTTTTCGCCATCAGCGTGGCGAGCTGTTCCTCGAGCCGGGTGACTTTGCGGCTTTCGCGCGCAACCGCCGTCATCGCTTCCTTGTTGCGGGCGGCGACATCCTGCAATTCGCGGGTCGCGGTCTCGCCTTCCTTGCGGAAACGCGTGGCGCTCTGCTTGGCCTGCTCGGCCTCCAGGTCGCGGGTGGCGGCGGTGATTTTCGAATCATCCAGCTCGCGCGTCAGGTTGGTGAGGCGGGCGGTGAGATCGGACATCTGGCTGGCGCGCTCGTTGGCGGCCTGTTCCTGCTGCAGAAGGTTTGCCGAAATCGTGCCGGCGCGTTCTTCGCTGGCATCGAGGGCGGCGCGCAATTCGCCGATCTCCAGCGTCAGCTCCTCGATCTTCAGGGAAAAGCCGCGGTTCTGCTCGCCGAGGCGATAGGCATCGCTGGAGGCGGCTTCGTTGGCGAGGCGCAGCGAGGTGTTTTTTTCCCGCTCCGTATCCAGTTCCTGGCGGACCTTGGCGTTTTCGGCGGCGTAAAGCGCGCGGGCCATGTCCTTCTGGGCGCGCACTTCCTGCGGGCTGATGGGCATCGTCGCGCGCAGGCGGTTTTCCGTATAAGCGACGACGCGGCGGTGGATCGCGGGTGCGATCAACAGGGCCAGCAGGGTTGCGGTGAGAAAACCCAATCCGAAGAGAATGGCATATTCGATCACGCGGGACAGTCTCCGGAACTCAGATACGCGCGCATTCGGAAAGAGGGGCGCGAAAACACGTTACGCTATTATTGCAACCATGGGGAGGGGTCTCCCGGCAATTACGGAGGCGGTGTCGGTGCCCCTGTTTCTTCTCCCCGAGGGGGAGAAGTCCGCTGTAGCGGGATGAGGGGGCGAGTGTCCCGAAATCCGGAGAGGGTGCCCCCTCATCCGACCCTTCGGGCCACCTTCTCCCCGGCGGGGAGAAGAAACAAGCCGCGACCGTCTTGCCTTATCAGAAGGGGTTCCAGGTCGGCTGCTGGGTGAGCTTCAGATAACCGACATTGATGCCGAGGCGCGCGCCGATGCCGGTGCGGATGGGGGCGAGCGTGACGTCGCTGCTTTTCAGATAGGTCATGCCCACACCGGCGACGATGAAGGCGGAGCCGCTGACGCCGCCATAACGGCGATAAAGCGCGTCGACGGAAGGCAGGTTGTAGACCAGCATCATGGCGCGGGTGCCCTGGCCGCCATAATCGAGGCCGAGGGAGGGGCCCTGCCAGAAGACGGGGTGCTGGCCGGCATTCTTGGTATAAAGCGTGCCTTCGCCATAGGTGAGGCCGGCAACAAAGGCGCCGGAGCCTTCCTGGCCGAGAATATAACCGTTCGGAAGACCGTATTGCTGGAAGGCGCGCTCCACCACTTTGGCAAGGCCGCCGGTGGTTTCACCGAAGAATCCGTGGCCTGCATCCACGACTTCCTGGAAAGAATATTGATCGCTGTTCTGGGCCGCGGCCGGTGCGACCCACATCAGGAGGCTCGCAAGGAGCGCGATGATCTTTCCCAGTCCGAGGCGTGCAATGGTGCGGGTTTTCGTAAGGCGCATCGTCATGTCCGTCCGTCTGTTCGTTAGCGCATCAACCCCGAAAATCCGAATCGGTTTTCGCAAGGGCCGCCGCGCAGAGTCAAAGTTCTACAGCATGTTTCGTGCATCCTGACGGATACACGGGGCTCCAGTGTGGCCTGTTAAGGCATTTGGCATTTTGAAACCATCCTATTAACAATCGGTTTACCAAATATGGTGTCATTATGGCTTAACAATTTCCACACCGTCCGCGCCTCCCTTGCGCAGGAGAGAATTTTATGACGAGCAAACTCAATATCACGCTGTCCGGTCCCGATCTGGCGGCTCTTCTGTGCAGCCGTGTGTGCCATGACGTTATTTCTCCTGTCGGCGCCATCAATAACGGCCTCGAACTGCTGGACGAGGGCGGCACGGATGACGATGCGCTCGATCTCATCCGCACGTCCGCCCTTAACGCGTCCGTGCGGCTTAAGTTCGCCCGCCTTGCTTTCGGCGCTTCCGGCTCGGCCGGCGCATCGATCGACACCGGCGAGGCCGAAAAGGCTGCCCAGGATTTCGCCGCCGCCGAAAAGAAGGCGGAAGTGAGCTGGAACGGCCCGCGCGCCATCGTTGCGAAGAATCGTGTCAAACTTCTGCTCAACCTCTTCCTCGTCGCTTATGGCGCCATCCCGCGTGGCGGCAATGTGGATGTGCTCCTGGAAAATCCCGACGGTGACGCCAGGTTCGAAATCACCGTCAAGGGCCGGATGATGCGCGTGCCGGCCAAGTTCGTGGAAATTTACGAAGGCCGGCTGGAAGAGGCGGTCGACGCCCATTCCGTGCAGCCCTATTATACGCTGCTTCTGGCCGAAGAGGCCAATATGGCGGTGGAATACAAGGTGCATGAAGACCGCATCGTCTTTACCGCAAAGACGGTTGCCGAGTGACGGTGCAATTACCGATGTGAATTTGTGAAAGGCCGGGACCGCGTCTGCTGACGCGCCGGCCTTTTTTTCGTTTTTGGGAGCCTGTTCATGACCCGTCTGACCACCGCTCGCCTTGTCCTGCGGCCACACGCCATTGCCGATGAAGCGCTTTATTGCGCATTCTGGAGCGCCGATGTTCCGCGGATCGACGGGGTCAGGTCGATTGCCCCGCTGGATCCGGAACTGGCCTTCGCCCGCATGCTGCGTTTCATCGGTCATTGGTCCGTTTTCGGCTTCGGCCCCTTTGTGGTGGAAGAGCTTGCCACGGGGCGCATCGTCGGCGAGGTGGGCTTTGCCCATATGCGCCGCGGCAACGGGCCCGATTTCGACGGCGTGCCCGAGGCGATGTGGAAAATCGACGGGCAACTGGCGGGCAAGGGCGTCGCGACCGAAGCGGTGGCGGCGGCAACCGGCTGGCTCGACGATAGCGGCATTTCGCGGCGGATCGTTTGCATGATTGATCCGCTGAACACCCCGTCGCTCGCCATCGCCGCCCGATTCGGCTTCCGGCCCTTTCGCGAGGCGATATTTCGGGACAATCCCGTGCGGCTTTTCGAACGGGTGACGGGGGTCTAGGGCGCTTCTGCCTTGTCCATCGAGACCTCAAACAGGTTTCGGCACCTCCTGAAACCTGTTTGAGGTCTCGGTGGGCGGTAGCTTCAGCCAAGGGTTGGTTCTCAACAACTCCTGGAGCTTTTCATGCGCAATCTTCTTCTGGCGGCAATTGTCATTTTTTTCACCGCTCAGGCCGCGATGGCAGGAAGCGCCATTGGCTTTAAACGGATCGAGCTGCCGGATGGGGCCGGTGCGCGGGCGCTTGCCGTATCATTGTGGTATCCGGCCGCGCCCTCGGGCAAAAGCGCGATCGTGGGAGAAAATGCAGCCTTTTACGGTCTCGAGGTTCAACCGGATGCTGCCCTTCTGGCCGGTTCCCGTCCCCTTGTGCTGCTGTCGCACGGTTTTGGCGGAAGCTGGCGCAACCTGAACTGGATGGCCGGCGAACTTGTGCGGGAAGGTTACGTCGTGGCCGCGCCGGATCATGGCGGCGAATCCTTCACCGAAGAGAACGCGACCGAGATCGTTCCCCTATGGGAGCGGCCGCGCGATATCAGCAGGACGCTGACCGCGCTGCTCGATGACGAGCGATTCGCCGGCAGGATCGATGCGGCACGCGTCGCCGTGATCGGCCATTCCCTCGGCGGCTGGACCGCGATGGAACTGGCGGGCGCGCGGTATAGCGCCGAACTTGCCCTGAAGGATTGCAAGGCCGAGACGCTGCCCCCGCAATGCAAGGCGCCGCGGCTGTTGGGCAAGGTCGGCATCGTCGGCGACGGCAGGGCCGATCCGCGCCTTTCGGCGGATTTGCGGGATATTCGCATCCGCGCGGTTGTCTCGCTCGATCTTGGGCCGGCTGCCGGTTTTCTGCCGGAGACGCTGCGGGGTGTGGAAGTGCCGGTTCTGGTGCTGGCCGCCGGCGTGGAGAGGAAAGAGATTGCCGCCATCAAGGCCGATTCCGACTATATCGCCCGGAATTTGCCGAAGGCGACGACTGCTTATCGGGAAATACCGGATGCCAGCCATTTCAGCTTCATGCAGATCTGCAAACCGAACGGCGAAAAAATCGTCGAGGCGCTTTCGCCGGGCGAAGGTTTCGTCTGCCGGGATGGCGGTGGCAGGGATCGCGCGGCCATCCACGCGCAGATCGCCGAGGCAATCCTCGGCTTTCTGAAAGTGGAATTGCATTAAGATGGATAGGTCGGGATGCTTTGGGGGTCGTGGAGGTTCCGAAGCATCCCGATTTTCAAACCGTCTTGACCGGATGGTAACGATAAACGAGGTCTTCGGGGTCGGAGCGTGGCGCCGATCCGTCAAGCGTGCCACCGATTCGCTCGGCGACGGCCACCGATTTGCGGTTCTGCGGGGAGACGTAGCTGACCAGTGTCGGCAGGTTCAGGGTCGCAAAAGCCCAGTCGCGCATTGCCACCGCCGCTTCCGCGGCATAACCGCGCCCTTCATGGCCGTCATAAAGCAGCCAGCCCAGCTCCTTTTCGGGAAAGAGCGGGCCGTGATTGATGCCGATCTGACCGATACATTCGCCCGTCTCGCCAAGCTCGATCATCAATGCGCCATGGCCGAAGAAGTGCCAGTTGGCCAGATCGTGGCAGAACACGCCCCAGGTGGAGGGCAGGTCATAGGGGCCGCCGACGCCGGTGGAGCGCGGCGAGGCCATGAAATCCCGATAGGCCGGAAAGTCCGCCATGGTCAGCGGGCGCAATGTCAGGCGGCGGGTCTTGAGGGTTGGGATGGCGTGGTTCATGTACCGTCGTCCTTTTGCGCTGCGTGGCCAGGCTCTTTTCCTCCCTCATTCCTGTGACAGGCACAGGAATGAGGGAGAAAATCGCAACAAAAAACCCGCCGTTTCCAGCGGGTCTTTTAAAAACTGTCCTGTTCCGGAATGGATCAGGCGGTTTCGAGGAATTCCGTGGCGCCATCCGGCTCGCGCAGAACATAGCCGCGGCCCCAGACGGTTTCGATGTAGTTTGCGCCGCCGGCTGCATTTGCGAGCTTCTTGCGCAGCTTGCAGATGAAGACGTCGATGATCTTCAGTTCCGGCTCGTCCATGCCGCCATAAAGGTGGTTCAGGAACATTTCCTTGGTCAGCGTCGTGCCCTTGCGCAGCGAAAGCAGCTCAAGCATCTGATATTCCTTGCCGGTCAGGTGAACGCGCTGGCCACCCACTTCAACCGTCTTGGCATCGAGATTGACGATCAGCTCGCCGGTGGCGATGACCGATTGCGCATGGCCCTTGGAACGGCGGACGATTGCGTGAATGCGGGCAACAAGCTCGTCCTTGTGGAACGGCTTCGTCATGTAATCGTCGGCACCAAAGCCCAAGCCCCGAACCTTGTCCTCGATGCCGGCCATGCCGGACAGGATGAGGATCGGCGTCTTGACCTTGGAGAGGCGAAGCGTTCTCAGCACCTCGTAACCCGACATGTCGGGCAGGTTGAGGTCGAGAAGAATAATGTCGTAATCATAGAGCTTGCCGAGGTCCACGCCTTCCTCACCGAGGTCGGTCGTGTAGACGTTAAAGCTCTCCGACTTGAGCATCAGTTCAATGCTCTGCGCTGTCGCGCTGTCGTCTTCAATAAGTAGAACCCGCATAATTATCCCCTTTGCCGCCCGCGAACCGGTAAATCATTGCCTCGCGCGATGCGGATCCAGACGTTGCCTGATTTGCAGGCTGCCACCAAATGGTTAACAAATTCTAATTGCCTTTGGCAAGGTGTATCGAATTTATTAAGCAAAGTAGGCATTTCGCTGTTTTTGCACGTGAATCCACCATCGCCAAAATTGAAGCTTAACGTGAGGATTTCCCGCTAAGTGATTCAATCGACTCTTACATCGTCTGGCCCGTTTTTTTGGACCTGGCATTTACCGACCCTTAAATGATCGTCGTTATCATTAACGATGCCCGTAAACGAAAGGTTAACGACGGCGGTTTTTTATTAACGTCGGGTAACTTTTAGGAATCATTCCGGCACAAGGGGTTAACCCGGCCGGTTGAACGGGCGGGTTAAACGGGCCGATCAGGGGGGCATAGTGCCTTTTTGATCCGGGTCTCGCTATCCATGGAGTATTGCGTATGAAGTCGCGTGACAGCCTGGTTCGCCTGAAGGAATTTCAGGTCAACGAAAAACGCCGGCAGCTTAACCAGCTGCAGCAGATGATGTCCGAGTTTGAACGGATGGCAAAGGAACTGGTGCATCAGATATCGCTGGAAGAAAGCAAGTCGGGTATTACCGATCCGACCCATTTCGCCTATCCGACCTTCGCCAAGGCCGCGCGCCAGCGGGCGGATAATCTTCAGGTTTCCATCCGGGAACTGAAGGCCCAGCAGGAAGCGGCGGAAGCGTCGCTGGAAGAGGTGCAGGCCGAATATGAAAAGGCCGCGGCACTGGAAAACCGCGACGGAGCGATCCGCGCCCGCGCCTGACGACCGGCGCAAGACCTGACGAATTTCGTCCTCATTGACGGCTGCCGGTGGATCAGGAGGCGGCTTTCAATGACGGGACGCCTTGCATTTTTTCGAAAGGCCGCTCCGCAAGGGCGGCCTTTCTGCTTTGCTGCACTGCCGGTGTTTCCCGACGGGATCGCCACCCCGATTTCGATTGTCCGGGGGCGGGGAAAGGCGTAATTTACGGGGGTTCCGACCGTGAGCCGGAGGCTTTACGCGCACGCGCCCCGTGCGGGGTGCGGGCGGCAATGCAGGGAGGAAAAAATGGCCCGCCAATATATCGATTGCCGTGAATTCCCCAGTGACAGCAGATGCACCGTCGCCATCTCCGCCGATTCTCCGGAGGAGCTTATGGAAGCGGCCGTGCAGCACGCCGTTGCGGTGCATGGCGCGAAGGATACGCTCGAATTCCGTGAAGAAGTGCGCCGGAGCATGCATGCTGGGACGCCGCCGTTGAAGGTGGCGTGACGGGAGGATCGACGCCCATTTATGAATGACGCGATATTTGGAACGGTCGTGAGGGATCGGGCGTGTGCCGCTTGTTTCTTCTCCCCGCCGGGGAGAAGGTCGCGGCAGCGGGATGAAGGGGCGAGATGTTCGGCCCCTCATCCGACCCTTCGGGCCACCTTCTCCCCGGCGGGGGAGAAGAAACGGGCGGTGATCCCAGCGATTATCTCGCTATCGGGATCACACTGGTTTTCTCACGTTTCGGCCTAAATCTGCTTACCCCTGGATAACATCTGCCCAGTCGGCATGGCGCAGCGTCTGGGCCTTGAAGAAGGGGCAGAGCGGAATGATCTTCCAGCCGCCCTTGCGGGCTTCATCGACGGCATGTGCGGCGAGCGCCTGGCCGACGCCCTTGCCGCGCAACGCATCGGGCACGCCGGTATGGTCGATGATGATGAGGGAAGGGGAGGTGCGCGAATAGGTCATCTCCGCCTTGTGGCCGTCGATGGTTGCCGAATATTCGCCGTGCGATCCGTTTTCGGTTGTCTTGATATCCATGATGCATGCCTCTCTGCGTGTTCGTTTGCGCCACTGTAACGGCTTGCATCCGAATTGAAACAGCGGGATGGCGAACGCAGTGGACACAAACCGGCGACAATCGCCGACTGTATTGGGCATGTTCTGCGGAAGGAAATCCGAAATCAAACCGAAAGCCCCGTCGGTGATACGGCGGGGCGTTCTGGGAATTCGGTTTGGGCGCGTTGCCGCGCCGGCGCACTGGTTTAGTGGCGATATTGCTGGATGCGCGTGGTGCGCAGGCCGGCGAGGCCATGATCGGCGATCGAGGACTGCCAGGACAGGAATTCTTCAACGGTAAGCGTATAACGCTCGCAGGCTTCCTCGAGGCTCAGTAGTCCTCCGCGTACCGCGGCAACCACCTCCGCCTTTCTGCGAATGACCCAGCGACGGGTATTGGCAGGCGGAAGATCCGCAATCGTCAGAGGGCTGCCATCGGGGCCGATGACATATTTAACTCGTGGGCGTATCATTTCGGTCATTGGACACTCTATACAAACTCAAGACCATATGACGGGAACTCTAGCCCGGTACCTTTAAAAATTGCCTAAGCAGGTCGTGACAATTTATTAAGAATTTGAACGGTTTCGCCTGATTTGTTCGAGTCGCCTTATTTTGCCGGGAAAAAATTTTTCCAAAAATCGCAATTTTTCTCGCTCATCGGTTGTTCGGATCAGAGCGCCGCAAGCGAAAGGCATGTTTTTCCGTTGCCCTGTATCAATTCCACGGTTCCCTCATGCGCCAACCGCAGACGGTCGCCGGCATCGAGGGAAAGAAGGGCCGTTGCCGACTGCATGGTGCCGGCGGTGGATGCGTTGCCGGCGATGCTGAAATTTACCGCCGCGCCGTTGACGGCGAGTGCCGCCCGGTGGCCGGAGGAGGAGGCCACGGCCAGCGACAGCATGGCAAGATAAAGGCCCTTGGCCGGAACGACGAGTTCCCGCCCGCCGCCACTCACCACATCGCCAAGCGCAAAGCCGCCCTCGGCGATGGAGAGCACGGAAAAACCCGCCGCCGAGCCGTTGGCGGGTTTCGTCGTGCCCGCCGGCAGGCCGGCGACGGCAACGGGGCGGTTGGGCATCGAGACCCGGCCATCGCCGCTGCATGAAAGCGCCGTATGCCAGGTGGCGCCATCCGTGCTCGTCTTGATCGAAAAACCGTCGCTGCCGGCAAGGCCCATTTCCGCCCGGCCGCTCCAGCCGGACTGGAACAGCAGCGAGGCGGTATCGGTTTTGCCCGCCTTGTTGACCGTCATGCGGTGGCTGCCGTCTTCCGGCCCATGGGTGAAGAGGCTGGCGGGGGAGGCGAGCGCCATGCGGTTGGCGGCGTCTGCCTCCGTGCCGATGCCCAGCCTTTCCAGCCGGCCGCTGGCCGGCAGCGGCAAGTCGCGCCAGTTTCCGTCCTGCAGGACCCGGTATCTGCTTTCGGCCGCGAACCATGCCGTCCAGCCGGGCTGCGGCGTGATCGAAAGCCATGCGCCATCCTGCCGGAAGGCAAGTTTGCCACCCTTGCCAGCCCAGTCGCCGGTGGTGTCGGCGGAGAGAAGGAAGCAGTCTCCTTCCGCTGCATCTTCGGGCGGTGTCGCGACGGTGGCCCTGACGACGAGCTGCACGATCGCGTCCAGCCTTTGCAGGGCTTCGTTGTGGGTGACGTGTTTCTGGGCCTGCGAGGGCAGGATGTAGGGAAGCCGAAGTCTTGCCGTCTGTTCCGTCATGATGTGCCTTCCGCGCGGTTGTGTTCGTTTGCGGGGCATTGTGATGCGGCGGGGTGGGGTGGGGATGAGCGGGGATGGGATTATTTTTGTGGCGGCGGTGGATGGGGGTGTTTTTCGGGCTTCAGAGTATGCTGCGTCACCCCCCTCTGTCCTGCCGGACATCTCCCCCTCAAGGGGGGAGATCGACTTGCGGCTATGCCTCGGTCATCTCAACGCTTGAGAATGAAGCGGGGGAGTGCGACTTCCCGATCTCCCCCCTTGAGGGGGAGATGCCCGGCAGGGCAGAGGGGGGGTGAGCCGCATATGCAAAGCTCATCAACGCAAAAATCCGATGCCACACGCAGCAAGAACCACAGGAGACGGCAAGCGGGTATTACCCCGCGTGTTCCACCGCCATCGCCCCTTCGGCAATGAAATCCGGATTGGCCAGCGCATCCTCGCCCTCGCCCCTCACCGCATAGGCAAGCAGCCGCCCTTCGCTATCGAGCGTCCGGCCGCCTGCGGCACGCAGCACGGCGTCGCCGGCGGCCGTGTCCCACATCATGGTGCGGCTGAAGCGGGGGTAGATGTCGGCGGCGCCCTCCGCCAGCATGCAGAATTTCAGCGAGGAACCGACGGAGATGCAGTCCTTCAGCCCGTGTTCGGCCACGAAGGCTTCCGTTTTCGCCGTGCAGTGCGAACGGCTGATCAGCGCCACCGGGGAGGCGCCGCGCCGGCGGGCGCGGATGGGGTGGCGCGACAGGATCGCGCCGTCGCCTGATATTGCGAGTTTTTCGGCGGCGTTGTCTTCACCCGTCCATGCCTGGCCGCGGCAGGGGGCATAGACCACGCCGGCCACCGGAACGCCGTTGCGGATAAGCGCGATGTTGACGGTGAAATCGTCCTTGCCGGAAATGAACTCCTTGGTGCCGTCAAGCGGATCGACCAGAAAGAACTCCGCCCCGGTTTCCGGCAGGATGCCGTTCGACACGGCTTCTTCGGCAACCACGGGGATTTCCGGGAAGTGGGCGGCCAGCGCCGCAAGGATGATCGTCTCGGCACGCTGATCGGCTTCGGTCACCGGCGAGCAGTCATCCTTATAAGACACATGCGGGCCGGCGCGGTGAACCGCCATGATCGCCTGCCCGGCGTCCAGCGCCGCTTTCGTCAATATGTCGATCATCTCTTTGCCACAGCCATCCGGCGACGGGGCCATCCCGTAAGGGGATTTTGCCATTTCGATCTTCGCTACTCCTTTGCCCGCTGCCCGTCAAATAACGGGCTTGCGTAATGCTAAAATAAGCATCCGGCCGTCATTTTTTCAGCACTTCCTGCCAAAATCATGGCCCTTTTGACCGGGAAAGTGGCAGTCCATGTGGAAATTCCAAATTTTGTGCAGGATCGCCCGTTTTTGACTTCACATTTTTAACGAACACGATATGCATTTTGAGGGTGGGGGTCTGCCTGAAGGTTTCCCCTATAATTAACATAACGAGGTGTGACCCATTCGAGGTCGTGCCCGGGGGAAAGACATGGAGTATTTTATCCAGCAGCTCATCAACGGGCTGACTCTTGGATCGATCTACGGCCTCATCGCTATCGGCTATACGATGGTTTACGGCATCATCGGCATGATCAACTTCGCCCATGGCGATATTTTCATGCTTGGCGGCTTCGCCGCGCTGATCGTTTTCCTGATCGTGACATCCTTTGTTGCCGGCATTCCGGTGGCGCTTCTTCTGCTTTTGATGATGGTCGTCGCCATGTTGATGACCGGGTTATGGAACTGGGTGATCGAGCGTGTCGCCTACCGCCCGCTCAGAGGTTCCTTCCGTCTCGCACCGCTGATCACTGCCATCGGCATGTCGATCGTGCTGTCCAACTTCATCCAGGTCACCCAGGGTCCGCGCAACAAGCCGATCCCGTCCATGGTGACGGAAAGCTACCATTTCGGCACCGTCACCGTTTCGCTGAAGCAGCTGATCATCATGGTCGTCACCTCAGTGCTGCTCTTTGCCTTCTGGTATATCGTCAACAAGACTCCGCTTGGACGTGCCCAGCGCGCCACCGAACAGGACCGCAAGATGGCGGCGCTTCTTGGCGTGGATGTCGACAAGACGATCTCCATCACCTTCATCATGGGTGCTGCGCTCGCCTCCGTCGCAGGTACGATGTATCTGATGTATTACGGCGTCACCACGTTCAATGACGGCTTCATCCCGGGGGTCAAGGCCTTCACCGCAGCCGTTCTGGGCGGCATCGGCTCGCTGCCGGGCGCCGTGCTGGGTGGCTTGCTGATCGGCCTCATCGAGTCCCTCTGGTCCGCCTATTTCTCCATTGCCTATAAGGATGTTGCAGCGTTCGGCATCCTGGCATTCGTGCTGATTTTCAAGCCGACCGGTATTCTCGGTCGTCCGGAAGTCGAGAAGGTGTGACATCATGGCCAATATCGTTTCCGAAAACACTTCTTCCGGCCCGAGCCTGATGGCGACGGCCGTGAAGGAGGGCCTGATTGCAGGCCTCATCTCGTTCGGCATGTTCGTTCTTTATGTCGGCATCGTCACCTATCAGGATATCAACAACCAGTTGATCTGGGGTACCCGCTGGGGTCTGCTGGCGGTTTTCGTCGGCATTGCCGCCGTCGGGCGCTTCCTCGTGGTCGGTTTCATCAAGCCGTCGCTCGATCGTCGCAAGCTTGCCAAGGCCAAGAGCGGCGTGCTGGAGATTTCCGAAGAGAAAGGCTTTTTTCACAAGCACTTTCTGAAGCTGGCACTGGTTCTTCTGCTGCTTTATCCGGTCATCGCCGTGCAGCTTTTCGGTGTCCAGGGTTCGCTGAAAATGGTCGATAACTTTGGCGTCCAGATCCTGATCTATGTGATGCTGGCCTGGGGTCTCAATATCGTCGTTGGCCTGGCCGGCCTGCTCGATCTTGGTTACGTGGCCTTTTATGCGGTGGGCGCCTATTCCTATGCGCTGCTATCAAGCCATTTCGGCCTGTCCTTCTGGGTGCTTCTGCCGGTCGCCGGCATTCTCGCCGGCTTCTGGGGCATCATCCTCGGTTTCCCGGTCCTTCGTCTTCGTGGCGACTATCTGGCGATCGTCACGCTTGCCTTCGGTGAGATCATCCGTCTTGTCATTGTGAACTGGACGGAAGTGACCAAGGGCACTTTCGGCATTTCAAGCATCGCCAAGGCGTCTGTCTTCGGTATCTGGTCCTTCGATGCCAAAGCACCCAATTACTTCATCAAGGTCTTCAGTCTTCCGCCGTCTTCGGCTTATTATAAAATCTTCCTGTTCTACGTGATCCTCTTTCTGTGTTTGCTAACGGCCTATGTTACGATCAGGCTGCGCCGCATGCCGATCGGTAGGGCTTGGGAAGCATTGCGCGAGGACGAGATCGCCTGCCGTTCGCTCGGCATCGACACCGTCATCACCAAGCTCAGTGCCTTTGCGACGGGGGCGATGCTCGGTGGTTTTGCCGGCTCCTTCTTTGCCGCCCGCCAGGGTTTCGTATCGCCGGAAAGCTTTACGTTTGTGGAATCCGCCGTCATTCTCGCCATCGTCGTTCTCGGTGGCATGGGTTCGCTCACGGGTATCGCCATTGCGGCGCTGGTCATGGTCGGTGGCACCGAAGCGCTGCGTGAAATGGAATTCCTGAAGCATGTCTTCGGGCCCGATTTCACGCCGGAACTCTACCGTATGCTGCTCTTCGGTCTCGGTATGGTCATCGTCATGCTGTTCAAGCCGCGCGGCTTCGTCGGCTCGCGTGAACCCACGGCCTTCCTCAAGGAGCGCAAGGCCGTCTCCGGCAGCTTTACCAAGGAAGGTCACGGTTGATGGCTTCCGGAACGACAACAATGACAAATGACACGATCCTCAAGGTCGAACATCTTTCGATGCGCTTCGGCGGCCTGATGGCCATCAACGACTTCTCCTTCGAGGCGAAGCGCGGCGAGATCACGGCGCTCATCGGCCCCAACGGTGCGGGAAAGACCACGGTCTTCAACTGCATCACCGGTTTTTACAAGCCGACCATGGGCATGATCACCATGCGCCAGCAAAATGGCGAGGCGCATCTTCTCGAGCGCCTGCCGGATTTCGAAATCACCAAGAAGGCCAAGGTCGCGCGTACCTTCCAGAACATTCGCCTGTTTTCGGGTCTCACGGTTCTGGAAAACCTGCTGGTGGCCCAGCACAATGTGCTGATGAAGGCCTCCGGTTATACGATCCTCGGCCTTCTCGGCCTGCCCGCTTACCGGCGGGCGGTGGATGCCTCGATCGAAAAGGCCAAATATTGGCTGGAAAAGGCCGATCTGACCGACCGCGCAGACGATCCGGCCGGCGATCTGCCCTATGGCGCGCAGCGCCGTCTGGAAATCGCCCGCGCCATGTGCACGGGGCCGGAGCTTCTGTGCCTCGATGAACCGGCTGCCGGTCTCAATCCGAAGGAATCGCTGGCGCTCAACACGCTGCTGCGCGGCATCCGTGACGAGGGCACGTCGCTGCTTCTCATCGAGCATGACATGTCGGTGGTGATGCAGATTTCCGACCATGTGGTGGTTCTGGAATATGGTCAGAAGATTTCCGACGGTTCGCCGGACCATGTGAAGAACGACCCGAAGGTCATCGCCGCCTATCTGGGTGTCGAGGATGATGAAGTGGAAGACGTGATTGCGGAAGAACTCGACGGAGGAGCGGCCTGATGCCCGGTGAACCGCTTCTGAAAGTCCAGGGTGTCGAAACCTATTATGGTAATATCCGGGCTCTGGCCGGTGTCGATGTCGAAGTCAACAAGGGTGAGATCGTCAGCCTGATCGGTGCCAATGGCGCCGGCAAGTCGACGCTGATGATGACCATCTGCGGCAGCCCGCAGGCGCGTGCCGGCCAGGTGATCTTCGACGGCGAGGACATTACCCACCTGCCGACCCATCTGATCGCCCGCAAGCGCATTGCCCAGTCGCCCGAAGGTCGCCGGATTTTCCCGCGCATGACGGTGCTGGAAAACCTGCAGATGGGCGCCAATCTCGACAATCTCAAACATTTCAAGGAAGACGTCGAGAAGATCTTCGTGATGTTCCCGCGCCTGAAGGAGCGCCAGAGCCAGCGCGGCGGCACGCTTTCCGGCGGCGAGCAGCAGATGCTCTCTATCGGCCGCGCGCTGATGGCACGGCCGAAACTGCTGCTGCTCGACGAGCCGTCGCTTGGTCTTGCGCCGCTGATCGTCAAAGGCATCTTCGAGGCGATCAAGAAACTGAACCAGGAAGAAGGCCTGACCGTCTTCCTCGTGGAGCAGAACGCATTCGCCGCTTTGAAGCTTTCCGACCGCGCTTATGTGATGGTCAACGGCAAGGTGACGATGAGCGGTTCGGGCAGGGAACTGCTCGCCGATCCGCAGGTGCGCGCCGCCTATCTGGAAGGCGGAAGGCACTGAAGATTTTACTTGCGCCGGACGTTTTGCGGCGCAAGATTGCGAACGGCGTCCTGCCGCGGCCCCGGTGCCGGGCGGCGGGACGTAAACAATAAAATGCCCGGCGGGAAAACGGCGGGACGACAGACAAGGCAGGGCCAGGGTGTTCAAGCCCGGCACTGATGGGGAAAGAGATGCAGGGCCTTTTTTTCGAAACCGATAACGGCGTGCGTTATGTTCTGCGCGCGATGGTTGTTCTTCTGGGTTTCTGGACGGCATGGCGCACGGGCAGGTCCGTGGCCGATGGCTGGGGTGGTTATACGCGGGTGGTAATCTACACGCTCGCACTGGGGCTCGTTTTGCGGTTTCTGCATCACGCGCTCTTCAACGGGCCGTTCATCAACGGCTTCTATTACGTGTTTGACGTCGTTCTTCTTCTGGTCTTTTCCAGCATCGGTTTCCGCATGCGCCGGACGAGCCAGATGGTCAATAACTACTATTGGCTTTACGATCGCACGTCGGCATTTTCCTATAAAAAGAAAAATTGACAGCCGGTCTTTTCCGGGGTCACTAATACTCGGCAGAGTGGAACGTTTCCTGTTCGGTTAAGGTGGGTACCGAACAGGTCCTCGCAATCAACCCATCCAAAGGAACTGGGAGTAAAGTAATGAAGAAGTCTCTTCTTTCCGCTGTCGCGCTGACCGCCATGGTCGCGTTTGGCGGTTCGGCCTGGGCCGATGTCGTGATCGCTGTAGGCGCACCGCTGACCGGCCCGAACGCTGCTTTCGGCGCTCAGATCCAGAAGGGTGCCGAACAGGCTGCGAAAGACATCAACGCCGCCGGCGGCATCAATGGCGAGCAGATCAAGATCGTGCTGGGCGACGACGTATCCGACCCCAAGCAGGGCATTTCGGTTGCCAACAAATTCGTTGCTGACGGCGTGAAATTCGTTGTCGGCCACTTCAACTCCGGCGTTTCCATTCCGGCCTCTGAAGTTTACGCCGAAAACGGCATTCTTGAAATCACGCCTGCTGCAACCAACCCGGTCTTCACCGAGCGTGGCCTGTGGAACACCTTCCGCACCTGCGGCCGCGACGACCAGCAGGGTGGCATTGCCGGCAAATATCTGGCCGACCACTTCAAGGACGCCAAGATCGCCATCATTCACGACAAGACCCCCTATGGTCAGGGCCTTGCCGACGAAACCAAGAAGGCCGCCAACGCGGCTGGCGTGACCGAAGCCATGTATGAAGGCGTAAACGTCGGCGACAAGGACTTCTCCGCGCTGATCTCTAAGATGAAGGAAGCCGGCGTTTCCATCATCTACTGGGGTGGCCTGCACACCGAAGCCGGCCTGATCATCCGTCAGGCAGCTGACCAGGGCCTGAAGGCCAAGCTCGTTTCGGGTGACGGCATCGTCTCGAACGAACTCGCCTCCATCGCCGGCGACGCCGTCGAAGGCACGCTCAACACCTTCGGTCCCGATCCGACGCTGCGCCCGGAAAACAAGGAACTCGTAGAGAAGTTCAAGGCCGCCGGCTTCAACCCGGAAGCTTACACGCTCTACTCCTACGCCGCGATGCAGGCGATTGCAGGCGCTGCAAAGGCCGCCGGTTCCGCAGAGCCGGAAAAGGTTGCCGAAGCCCTGAAGAAAGGCACCTTCCCGACCGCGCTCGGCGATATCTCCTTCGACGAGAAGGGTGACCCGAAGCTTCCTGGTTACGTCATGTACGAATGGAAGAAGGGTCCGGACGGCAAGTTCACCTACATCCAGCAGGGCAGCTAAGCTTTTCTGCAATAAACGACCGAAGCCCGGCAGCGATGCCGGGCTTTTTGTTTTGTGATCCCAGCTTGCCACACTGGAGACAACAAGGCGGGAAACAAAAGCCTCTCCGGGAAACTGCAATGAGGGGTGGCAATGACGATAAAGCGGGCCTTGTTTCTGCTCCTTGTTGTTGCCGGGCTGGCGGCGGCAATCCTCGGCCTGCATTTCTTCAGCAAATCCCGGACGGTGCAATCATTCGGAAGCATCATCGCGCGGGTTGAAACAGCCAAGCCGGTGGTGGCGCTGACCTTCGATGACGGGCCTTCGGCGCGCTACACGCAGAGTGTTCTGGCGATCCTCAGGGAGCGCGGGGTAAAAGCGACTTTTTTCCTGACGGGCAAGGAGACCGAAGAAAACCTGCCGCAAGCACGTATGATCGTGGGCGATGGACACCAGGTCGGTAACTACAGCTATACGCATTCCAATATGATGTTCATGGGGTCGGCGCGGATCACGGAGGAGATCGAGCGCACCGATGCGGCTATCCGGACTGCGGGCTATGAGGGCGAAATCATGTTTCGCCCGCCTTATGGCAAGAAGCTGCTCACCTTGCCCTGGTATCTTTCACATCATGACCGGAAGACCATCATGTGGGATGTCGAGCCGGAATCGTTTCCCGATGTCGCTGAGGATACGGCAGCCTTTGCAAAGCACGTCATCGAGCAAACGAAAAACGGCTCAATCATCATCATGCATGTCATGTATCGAAGCCGCGAGGTATCCCGGCAGGCATTGCCCCTGATCATCGACGGCCTGCGTCAACGCGGATTCGAGTTTGTCACCGTTGCGCAATTGCTCGAAAATCCCTGAAGCCGAGCCCGTTGATGTCGTTCAGCCGATCCGAGCCAGGATGAAGTCCGCACGTTCCTCGACGGCTGATTTTGGGAGGACGGCAATATCGTAGCCAAGCTCGTCATAATCCCGGAGCAGGCGCTCATATTCCTCAATGGCCGCATCGAAACCATGTTTGCGCTCGTTATCGCCCCGGTAGATTTCCGGCCAGGGCGGGGTGAGGAAAACCAGCCTGCTATAGCGGTGCGCGCGGCGCAGCCCATCGATGAAGCTGTCGCCGCTGACATGGCGCAGCGCGGAGGCGGCGTCGATCAGGCCGCGATCGAAGAAGACGAGGCCTTCCGGCGGCGCTTTCTGCCGGTCTTCGAGGGCCATGGCGATGGCGCGGCGGGCGAAGGCTTCGATGTTGACCCAGGGCAGGGCGGTGCCGCCATTGCCGGTTTCCTCGATGACGATGCGGCGGCCCGGTTCTTCCACGGTGGTGAAACCGCGCCGGCCAAGTTCCGCAAGGAGAGTGGATTTGCCGCCGCCGGAGCAGCCGGAAAGGATGATGAAACGGTCCATGGGTGTTTATTCCTGTGTTGGGATCAGGGTTACAGGCTCGTGATTTTGGGGAGGGATGTCGCCACTTGTTTCTTCTCCCCGCCGGGGAGAAGGGAGAAGGTGGCCCGAAGGGTCGGATGAGGGGGCAACCTCTCCGAACATCTCGACCCTTGCCCCCTCATCCCGCTGCCGTGGACTTCTCCTCCTTGGGGAGAAGAAACAGGGGGCTGCCGCTCGGCCTAAAAGCCGATGCTGTGCATTCGAGTGGAAAATATATGTTGGATGAACCTTACCACACTCCGTGCAGTCGTCACCCCTGATGCAGAATATGCGCCGCCTTGACCGCAGCCGATGCCCGGTTTTCCACCCCGAGCTTCACATAAATCTGTTCCAGATGTTTGTTCACCGTCCTGGCGGACAGGCCGAGAATATCGCCGATATCACGGTTGGATTTGCCCTTGGCGATCCATAGCAGCACTTCCGATTCCCGCGCGGTGAGGGAAAAATGCTCGCGCAGCAGGTGGTCGCCGGATTTCTCGCTGGCGGCGGTCAGGCGGAAGAGGAATTCATCCGGACCCATGGCGCCGAGGAAAGCGAGCTGCAAAGCGGGCCGCCCGGCCTCGGTGATCGTCAGCGGGGCATCGCGACCGGTTTCCGCTGCCGCCCTTTCGCCGAGCCAGCGGCCAATATGGCTGACGACGATTTCCATGCCGTCATCGCGGCCAGTGGCGGCGTTGACCAGCCGCGTTGCCTGCGGTGTTGACCAGTGGATTGCGCCGCTGGCGCGCACGGCAAGCAGATGCCGGCCGGCGGCATCAAGCGCCACGCGGGCGCTCTGGGCCGAACGGGCATTGGAGAGATGTACGCGGATGCGGGCGCGCAGTTCATCGATATTGATCGGCTTGGTCAGATAATCGACGCCACCCGATTCCAGCGCCCTGACCACATGTTCGGTCTCCGTCAGCCCGGTCATGAAGATGACGGGCACCTGCGCCACTGCCGCATTGGCCTTCAGGCGGCGGCAGGTTTCGAAACCGTCCATGGCCGGCATGACGGCGTCGAGCAGGATGATATCGGGCGTGATGCGTTCGGCAATGTTAAGGGCAGCCTGACCCGAGGTGGCGATGAGGGCGGAAAATCCTGACTGTTCCAGCGCATCGGTGAGGAACCCGAGCGCTTCCGGGCTGTCATCCACCAGCAATACGATGTCTCTCGGGGCTGCCGCCGCCTGACCGCTCATGCCTTGCCGTCTCCCCTGTCACCGTCTGCGAACCGCTTGAGAAAATGGGCATAACCGGCCAGATCGAAGGCCTGCACATAGGTGCCGAGCTCTTGCGTGAAGGGCAGGTTATCCGTGTTGCGGGCAAGATCGGCGAGTTTCGCCTCAATGCCGCGTATGTAGCCTATTTCGCCGAGCCGCTGCAAATCCTGAATATGGATCGCGCCCGGATGGATGATCTCAGCGGGCGGCTGCGGCGTGGGTGCCGGCGGCACGTCCGTCTCGTAAATCCATTTCAGGCCGAGATGCACGGCGAGCCTGTCGCAGAGGTGGCGGATGTCCACCGGCTTGGCAATGGCGTCGTTGTGGTTGTCCTCGCCCGCACCCGCCACGGTGCCGTCACCGATATTGGCGGAAAGCATGATGAGCGGGGCGGTCTGGCCGGCCTCGCGCAGCTTCGTCACAAGCTGCCAGCCGGTCATGCCCGGCATGGAAATATCGATGAGGAAGAGATCGGGTTTCACGCCTTCGATCAGCGTCAGGCATTCCGGCCCGCTCTGGGCGGTCAGCACCACGAAATCGAGCGGCGAAAGAACCTGCCGCATCAGCTCGCGGTGATCCTCATTGTCATCCACCACGACGATGGTGCGGCGCGGGCCGGAATAGGAGCGGATGGTCTTTTCCGGCGCAGGTGCGGTGCTTGGCCGGTGCACGGCCGAGAGCATCAGGCGAACGCGGAAGGTGGAACCCTCATCCTTTTCGCTGCTAACGGCAATCTCGCCGCCGAGCGTGTTGGTCAGAAGCCGGGTGATGGTGAGGCCGAGGCCGAGGCCCGGCATGGGCCGCACGCTGTCTGCCTCGCCGCGCTGGAAGGGCTCGTAGATGCGGGCGAGGTCTTTTTGTGCGATGCCACGGCCGGTATCGGACACGGTGAAACTTGCCACCTGGCTGCGGTAACCGACATCGAAGGTGACCGCGCCCGCGTCGGTGAATTTGATGGCGTTGGAAAGCAGGTTGACGAGGATCTGCCGCAGCCGCTTTTCATCGGTGCGGACATATTGCGGCAGGGCCCGCGACCGGTCATGACGGAACTCCAGCCCCTTGGCCTGCGCCTGCGGGCGGAACATATCGACGATCTGGTCGAGGAAATCCTGAATGTTGATCTCGTTGGAATAGACCTGCAGGCGGCCGGCCTCGATCTTGGAAATATCGAGGAGCCCGTCGATCAGGCCGGACAGATGATCGGCCGAGCGGCGGATGACCTTGATGGCCGATTGCCGGGGTGGCGGAATGGTGTCGTCGCGCTCGAGGATCTGGGCATAACCCAGAACGGCATTGAGTGGCGTGCGCAGTTCATGGCTGAGCCCGACCACATAACGGCTCTTGGCACGGTTGGCGGCCTCAGCGGTTTCCTTGGCGTCCTGAAGGGCGGCGTCGGTCTTCTTGTGGGCGGCGATTTCCTTCAGGAGCAGCGTGTTCTGGCGGGAGGATTCCTCTTCCGCCACCACCCGGCTGTCATGGGCAAGCACGAGGAACCAGCAGACGATGCCGGCAATGACGGCGAAGACGAAAAACACGATGAGGATGGTGCGGTTCACCACATCGGCCGTTTCCGGCGAGGCGGTGCCGACCTGATGGGCGATTAGCGCCAATATGCCGCCGATGGCGGTGACGGCAATCGCCGCCGCCATGCCGTAACGCCCGAGCCGGGTGGCGAGCTTGGCCATCAGCTGCCTTGGCAGGAAGGTTTTTGCGACGGTTGCCACTTGGTAGTTGAGCTTTGCCTTCGGCTTGCACATGTCGTGGCAGCGGCTGTCCAGTGAGCAGCAGAGCGAACAGATCGGTGCGGCATAGGCCGGGCACCAGGCCATATCTTCCGGCTCGAAGGGGTGTTCGCAGATCGAGCAGGTGATGCTGCTTTCTTCGCGCCATTTCTGGCGCGGTTTGCGGGCGAGGTAGAACTTGCCCTTCGTGCCCCAGGCAATCAGCGGCGAGGCGATGAAGGCGACGATCAGCGTCAGATAGGGTGCGAGTGAGGCGGCCAGCGGACCGAAGGTGCCGAAATGCGCCATCAGGGCAATGGTGGCCGAAAGCGCCATCGAGCCAACGCCGACAGGGTTGATATCGTAGAGGTGGGCGCGCTTGAATTCGATGCCGGGGGGCGCAAGGCCGAGCGGCTTGTTGATGAAGAGATCGGCGGAAATGGTGCAGAGCCACGCCATGGCAATGATGGAGAAGATGCCGAGCGTTTCTTCCAGCAGCCGGTAGATGCCGAGTTCCATCAGAAGCAGCGCGATCGCCACATTAAAGACCAGCCAGACGACGCGGCCGGGGTGGCTGTGGGTGAGGCGGGAAAAGAAATTCGACCAGGCGAGCGAGCCCGCATAGGCATTCATGACATTGATCTTCAGCTGCGACACGACCACGAAGGCGACCATCAGCAGCATGGCGGCGGTTTCGTTGGGGATCATGTAACCGAAGGCGGTGAGATACATCTGCGCCGGATCGGCAGCGCGGTCCACCGAGACACCGGAGCTGAAGGTGAGCACCACGAGGAAGGAGCCGGCGAGAAGCTTCGGCACGCCGACGACGACCCAGCCCGAGCCCGCCAGGAAAACGGCGATGCGGTGGCGCAGCCGGCTCTGGCCTTCGGCCGGCAGGAAGCGCAGGAAATCCACCTGTTCGCCGATCTGCGACATCAGCGCCAGAATGACGGCCGAGGCCGCGCCGAATTCCACCAGATTGAAATCCGCTGCCGTGCCGGGTGGGCCGGAGGCGTGGTGAATGCCGGCAAAGGCGCGCCACAGATCGTATTTTTCCCAGTCCATCAGGGCGATGAAGATGAAGGGCAGAATGTTCAGCACGATCCAGAAGGGCTGGGTGATGATCTGGAAACGGCTGATGAGCCGCACGCCATGGGTGACGAGCGGAATGACCATGACGGCGGAGATGATATAGCCGATCCATAGCGGTATGCCGAGCGCCAGCTCCAGCGCGCCGGACATGATTGACGCCTCGATGGCGAAGAGCATGAAGGTGAAGGCGGCATAGATGAGCGAAGTAATGGTGGAGCCGATATAACCGAAGCTCGCGCCGCGGGTCAGCAGATCGATATCGACGCCGTGGCGGATGGCGTAGCGGCTGATCGGCAGGCCAACGGCCAGCATGGCCACGGCGGCGACGAGGATAGCGTAAAAGGCGTTGGTGGTGCCGTAGGAAAGCGTGATGGCGCCGCCGATGGCTTCCAGCGCCAGAAAGGAAATCGCACCGATGGCGGTGTGGGAAATGCGGTTGGAGGAAAATTGCCGGGCGCTCTTGGCGGTGAAGCGCAGCGCATAATCTTCCAGCGTCTGGTTGGCGACCCAGCGGTTATATTCGCGCCTGACGGGGATGATGCGTTGCCGTGCGGCCATGGCTATCGAGCGCCTTTCCGCAACGGGCTTCTCACAGCCGCACCGACATGCCGCCATCCACCGTCAGCACATGGCCGTTGACGAAGGAGGCCGCGTCGCTGGCGAGAAACAGGGCGGCACCGGCGATCTCATCTGGCCGGCCCCAGCGCTCCAGTGGCACGCGCATCTTTGCAAAGGCCACCATGTCAGGATTTTCGGAAAGGGTGGCATTGGTTTCGGTGGCGAACATGCCCGGCGCGATCGCGTTGCTGGTGATGCCGCGTGCGCCATATTCCACGGCGATTGCGCGCATCAGGCCGGTCAGCCCCTGTTTGGCGACGGGATAGATGGCATCGCCCGGCCGAACGATATGGCCGAGAATGGAGGTGATGGTGATGATGCGGCCGTAACCATTGGTATTCATAGCCTCCGCGGCATCACGCGACAGGGAGACGGAGGAGGTGAGGTCGGTGCGGATGAGTTCCAGCACGTCATCGTCACTGAATTCGGCAAGCGGGCGGCGGTCACGCGCGCCGACATTGTTGACGAGAATATCGAGATGGCCGGTCTCGTCCACGATACGGCGGACGAGCGCGCTGCCGGCCGCTGTATCGGCTATATCGAAGGCGGCGTAGTCGGCCTTGCCGCCGGCCTTGCGCAGTGTGTCGACCGCCTGTTCCAGCGTCTCGGCATTGCGGCCGGTCAGCCACACATGGGCGCCCGCCTCGGCAAAGGCGCCGGCGATTTCGAAACCGAGACCACGGCCGCTGCCGGTGATGATGGCCGTGCGGTTTTTCAGAGAGAATTTGTCGAGAATGCCCATCGCTCACCTTCTTGCTTCAGGGCATCGGAGTGGAAACCGCGCAGCTGTTTCCCGAATATGCGATGCCGTTGTTGAAAGCCGCGCACTCCGTTGGCGCGTCGGAAGATTATGCCGCGTGCGGCGGCTGGCGAAAGGTCGCCCCTGCCTCAGGCCGTTCGGTGGACACAAAAATGGCGTCGCCCGGTTTCGGGCGACGCCATGTCTTTAATAATCAGGCAGCGGCCGACTTTGCGAGCGGCACTTCTGCGATCGTCTTCAGAACGACGGAAGCGATCTGGTAGGGGCAGCCCTGCGAGTTCGGACGACGGTCTTCAAGGTAACCGCGGTAGCCGTTGTTGACGAAGGAATGCGGAACGCGGATCGAGGCGCCACGGTCTGCCACGCCATAGGAGAACTTGTTCCACGGAGCGGTTTCGTGCTTACCGGTCAGGCGCAGATGGTTGTCCGGACCGTAAACGTCGATGTGCTCTTTCCAGTTCTTGGCGAAAGCGGCCATGAGGGCTTCGAAATAATCCTTGCCGCCAACTTCGCGCATGAACTTGGTGGAGAAGTTGCAGTGCATGCCCGAACCGTTCCAGTCGGTGTCGCCGAGCGGCTTGCAATGGAATTCAACGTCGATGCCGTACTGTTCGCAAAGACGCAGCAGCAGGTAACGGGCAACCCAGATCTGGTCGGCGGCGCGCTTGGAGCCCTTGCCGAAAATCTGGAATTCCCACTGGCCCTTGGCCACTTCGGCGTTGATGCCTTCGTGGTTGATGCCGGCTTCGAGGCAGAGATCGAGATGTTCTTCAACGATTTCGCGGGCAACCGAACCGACATTCTTGTAGCCGACGCCGGTGTAATACGGGCCCTGCGGAGCCGGGTAACCCTGTTCCGGGAAGCCGAGTGGGCGGCCGTCCTGGTAGAAGAAATATTCCTGCTCGAAACCAAACCATGCATCTTCGTCGTCGAGGATGGTGGCGCGGCTGTTGGACGAATGCGGGGTGACGCCATCCGGCATCATGACTTCGCACATGACGAGTGCACCGTTGGTGCGGGCCGGATCCGGGTAGATCGCGACGGGCTTCAGCACGCAATCCGAGCTGTGGCCTTCGGCCTGCTGCGTGGACGAGCCATCAAAGCCCCAAAGCGGCAGCTGCTCGAGTGTCGGGAATTCGTCGAATTCCTTGACCTGGGTCTTGCCGCGCAGGTTGGGGACCGGCTTGTATCCGTCCAGCCAGATGTACTCGAGTTTGAACTTAGTCATTACGAACCTCTCATAGGTAACAATGCGAAGCCTTGAGGCTTCCGTGGCTTTCGCCACCGGAAGCGCATTCGCGTTCAAGGGCTGACCCCCTAGATGCATGCCGCGTGCCAGATTGAGCATATGTGGCGATTTTTTCGAAAAATCTTTCAGGGGCCCTGGCGGGCAAAGGCCATGATATGACGCGAACCGATTTTTGCTGCACTGCGGCGGGCAAATTCACCCCTCAGGTTTCATCATTGAATCCTGATAGATAGCCGGCGTCTTCCGTGGAAACGGCCTGTTGCGACGCAATGATTTCAATTGCGCGCGAGGGATTGGCATTTGCCCCAAAAACCGGCGCTTTCGGAATGGTTTTTCTTGTAGATGAGACGATTAATGCCTATATTTTTCGCAACGTGATTTTTTTTTAATCAAACGGAGCGAATCCGGTCTTTATGGGTTTGCTTCAGGCATGAAGTGTTTCGATGCAAACAGAGTGAGATGGTTGACATGGCAACTGGCTTTCATCGCGAAACGGCAACGATCTATCAATTCCCGGTCGGCGGGCGCGCGGGCGTTTCCAAGTTCCGCAACAGCGGGCTGAGCGAGCTTGAGCGTGAGGCGCGCGAGCCGCATGTGGATTTCGGCTCCTGGTATCATGATGACGCGATCCGCGACGAAGAGCGGGACGGCAAACCGCATTCCTGATCTGAGCCGGGGCCACCTTCTCCCCGTGGGGGAGAAGGTGGCCCGAAGGGTCGGATGAGGGGGCAACCCCTCCGTATATCTCTGGCGTCGCCCCCTCATCCCGCTGCCGCGGACTTCTCCCCGGCGGGGAGAAGAAACAAGTGGAGACGCCTTGCTCCACATATGCTCTCGCGTATCACCCCACACATCCCCTGCACCTTTCGCCACCCCGCCTACGTCAATTGACGTATACGGTTTCGCGTCCGCGAGATCGATAGTCCCTCCCAGCAGCGGCCGCAGATGCCGCTGAGCCTCCACGAGAGGCCAACAAGGAGAGGGGTTCTTCCGATGATGTTCCGCAAGACGCTTAGTGCCGCGCTGCTTGGCGCGATCCTGTCCACGACCGCCTTCCATGGCGCTTTTGCCGCAGACGACACCATCAAGGTCGGCGTGCTGCATTCGCTGTCCGGCACCATGGCGATTTCAGAAACGACGCTGAAGGACGCCATGCTGATGCTCATCGATGAGCAGAACAAGAAGGGCGGCGTTCTCGGCAAGAAACTCGAAGCCGTGGTGGTTGACCCGGCCTCCGACTGGCCTCTTTTCGCCGAAAAGGCCCGCCAGCTGATTTCGCAGGACAAGGTAGCGGCCGTGTTCGGCTGCTGGACCTCGTCCTCGCGCAAATCCGTGCTGCCGGTCTTCGAGGAGCTGAATTCGATCCTGTTCTACCCGGTTCAGTACGAGGGTGAAGAATCCTCGCGCAACATCTTCTACACGGGTGCCGCCCCCAACCAGCAGGCCATTCCGGCCGTAGACTACCTCGCCAATACCGAAGGCGTCGAGCGCTGGGTTCTGGCCGGCACGGACTATGTCTATCCGCAGACCACTAACAAGATCCTGAAGGCCTACCTGATGTCGAAGGGCGTCAAGGAAGAGGACATCATGATCAACTACACGCCGTTCGGCCATTCCGACTGGCAGACGATCGTCTCGGACATCAAGAAATTCGGCTCGGCCGGCAAGAAGACCGCCGTGGTCTCCACCATCAACGGCGACGCCAACGTGCCTTTCTACAAGGAACTGGCGAACCAGGGCATCAAGGCCGAGGATATTCCGGTCGTCGCCTTCTCGGTGGGTGAAGAGGAACTCGCCGGTCTCGATACCGCACCGCTGGTCGGCCACCTTGCCGCCTGGAACTATTTCCAGTCCGTCGATGCGCCCGTCAATGCCGAATTCATCAAGACCTGGCATGCGTTCACCAAGAACGACAAGCGCGTGACCAACGACCCGATGGAAGCCGCCTATATCGGCTTCAACGCCTGGGTAAAGGCCGTGGAATCCGCCGGCACCACCGATACGGACAAGGTGCTCGACTCGATCATCGGCGTTTCGGTGCCGAACCTTTCGGGCGGTTATTCTACCGTGATGCCGAACCACCACATCACCAAGCCGGTGCTGATCGGTGAAATCCAGGCCGACGGGCAGTTCGAGATCGTGCAGCAGACGCCGCAGGTGGTGGGCGATGAGTGGTCGGATTACCTGCCGGATTCGAAGGATCTGATCTCGGACTGGAGGAAGCCGATGTCTTGCGGCAACTTCAACGTGGCCAGCGGCAAGTGCGGCGGTAAGGGTAGCTGATTAGCGAGGTGGGTGCCGCTCCCCTTGCTGGGGGGGCGGTTTTATCATTGGAAACTGAACCAGCATGCCCCCCTCTGCCCTGCCGGGCATCTCCCCCACAGGTGGGGAGATCGACTCGAGGCAAGGTTTCGCCCTTCTCATTGGTTGAGATAGAGCGACGCAGGCGCGCCTTGCCGATCTCCCTCCTTGTGGGGGAGATGTCCGGCAGGGCAGAGGGGGGTGGCGGCATACTCAAGTGGCATTACCTACAAACGCCTCGCCGTAAAACGCCCAAGGACCCCGACATGACGATCCGATCTTTTCTCGGAGCCATCTTCCTCTGGCTCACCATGGGGATCGCAGCCCACTCCGTCGCGCAAAGCGATCCGAAGGCGCTGATCGACCAGCTCGGCACGGCTGATTTCAAGCAGGCCGAAGTGCTGATCGGCCAGATCGCCGCCACGGGTGATGCGCGCGTCGTGCCGGCGCTCGAGGCTTTCGCGTCGGGCGATCTTTATGTGCGCAAGGCCGACAATCTGGTGTTCATGACGAAGCCGGCAGGTTCCAATTTTACCCTTATCGATCCGCTGAACGGCGAAAGTGCTGGCGAAGCGCCGAAGGCGGCGGTTACCAAGATCAAGGTCAACAATAATCTGCGCCGCGTCATCCGCGCCGCACTCGGCGGACTGACCCTGCTCAGCCCCGAAAAATCCGTGCGGTTTTCCGCCGCCGATGCGGTTCTGAAAGCCCCGAGCGCCGAAAATCTCGAATTGCTGGAAGCGGCCATCGCCAGGGAGAGTGATGCCGAGGTGCGGACCCGGATGGAGGAGGCACGGGCAGTTTCGCTGCTCTCCTCCGACCGTCCGCTGGACCAGAAGAGGCAAGCGATCGCCACCATCAAGAACCTTGGCGGGCGCGATGCTATCGGCATCCTCATGGCGGCGTCCGCTTCCGTGGATCAGAGCCTGAAACCGGATATCGATAATGCCATTGCCAGCATCGAAAGCGCACTCGCCTTCTGGGACTATGCGCAGAATGTCTGGTACGGCCTGTCGCTCGGTTCCGTGCTGCTGCTCGCTGCCATCGGCCTTGCCATCACCTTTGGCGTGATGGGCATCATCAACATGGCGCATGGCGAGATGGTGATGATCGGCGCCTATTCCACCTTCATGGTGCAGGAAGTGATCCGCAGCCATTTTCCCGGCCTGTTCGACTGGTCGCTTGCCATCGCTTTGCCCGCCGCCTTTCTGGTCACGGCCTGCGTCGGGCTTGTCATGGAGCGTGGTGTCATCCGTTTCCTGTATGGGCGGCCCTTGGAAACGCTGCTCGCCACCTGGGGCATCTCGCTCATCCTGCAACAGGGTGTGCGCTCCATCTTCGGCCCGACCAATCGTGAGGTCGGCAGCCCCAGCTGGATGTCCGGCTCCTTCAGCGTCGGTTATCTCAATTTCACCTGGAACCGGGTGTGGATCGTCTGCTTCTCGCTCTCGGTGTTCTTCGCGCTGCTCGTTCTCTTGAAACGTTCCGCCTTCGGCCTGCAGATGCGCGCCGTCACCCAGAACCGCCGCATGGCCTCTTCCATGGGCATCCGCACCCCCTGGGTGGACGCATTCACCTTTGCGCTTGGTTCCGGCGTTGCCGGTCTTGCCGGGGTGGCGCTGTCGCAGATCGACAATGTCTCGCCCAATCTCGGCCAGAGCTACATCATCGACAGTTTCATGGTCGTGGTGTTCGGCGGTGTCGGCAATCTCTGGGGAACTTTGGTCGGGGCGCTGTCGCTCGGCGTGCTCAACAAGTTCCTCGAGCCGACGGTCGGCGCCGTGCTCGGCAAGATCCTCGTGCTCGTCCTCATCATCCTGTTCATCCAGAAGCGGCCGCGTGGTCTCTTCGCACTCAAGGGAAGGGCGATCGAAGCATGATTACCGGCTTCCTCCTGCGCGCGCTCGATCGCCGCATTTCCATCGCCATCGGCATCATTCTGGCCATTGCCGTGCTGGTGCCGGCCTCCAACCTGCTGTTGCCGGCCGACAGCGCGTTCCGCATCCCGACCTACATCATGTCGATGCTCGGCAAATATCTGGCCTATGCGCTGCTGGCGCTGGCGCTCGATCTCGTCTGGGGTTATTGCGGCATTCTTTCGCTCGGCCACGCCGCCTTCTTCGCACTCGGCGGTTATGCGATGGGCATGTATCTGATGCGGCAGATCGGCACGCGCGGGGTTTATGGCCATCCGGTGTTGCCGGACTTCATGGTGTTCCTCAACTGGAAGGAACTGCCGTGGTTCTGGCACGGCTTCGACATGTTCTGGTTTGCGGCGCTGATGGTGCTTGTCGTGCCGGGTCTGCTCGCCTTCGTGTTCGGCTGGTTCGCCTTCCGCTCCCGCGTCAACGGTGTTTATCTCTCCATCATCACCCAGGCCATGACCTATGCCCTGCTGCTTGCCTTCTTCCGCAACGATATGGGTTTCGGTGGCAATAATGGCCTTACCGATTTCAAGGACATCCTCGGCTTTTCCGTGCAGGCGGATGGCACACGCGCCGTGCTGTTTGCGATGACGGCCGTGATGCTGGCGCTGTCGCTGCTCATCGCATCCGGCATCGTCAATTCCAAATTCGGCAAGGTGCTGGTGGGCGTGCGCGATGCCGAAAGTCGGGTGCGTTTCCTCGGTTTCCGGGTGGAAAACATCAAGCTGTTCACCTTCGTTGTCTCGGCCATGATGGCGGGCATTGCCGGCGCACTGTTCGTGCCGCAGGTGGGCATCATCAATCCCGGCGAATTTTCCCCCGCCAACTCCATCGAAGTGGTGGTGTGGACGGCGGTGGGCGGGCGCGGCACGCTGATCGGGCCGATCATCGGCGCGCTGCTGGTGAATGGCGGCAAGAGCTATTTCACCGGTGCATTTCCCGAATTCTGGCTGTTTGCGCTGGGCGGGCTATTCATCGCGGTGACGTTGTTCTTTCCCAAGGGCATCGTCGGCACCGTGCAGCATTATCTGGCGGGGCGGCGTGAAAAGCGTGTGGCGCGGGCGGCCGTTGGCGGAGCGCAGGCCGGTAACGATAGCGGTTCGACAGTGGCACAGCAGGCGGCGGAGTGAGCGGACATGAACACGATTTCTGAAAACAGAACCAAAAGCCTGCTTTATCTCGATGGCGTCTCCGTGTCCTTCGATGGTTTCAAGGCGCTCAATTCCCTTTCCTTCGTGGTGGAGCCGGGTGAACTGCGCGCCATTATCGGCCCGAATGGCGCCGGCAAGACGACGATGATGGACATCATCACCGGCAAGACAAGGCCGGATACGGGTACGGTGCTGTTTGAAGACAGCATCGACCTGACGAAAAAGGACGAGGCGGACATCGCCCAGCTGGGCATCGGCCGGAAGTTCCAGAAACCGACGGTGTTTGAAAGCCATACCGTCTGGGACAATCTGGAACTGGCGCTCAACCGCAAGCGCGGCGTTTTCGCCACGCTGTTTTACCGGCTGAGCGAGGAGGACAAGGCGCGCATCGAGGAAATCCTCGCCACCGTGCGCCTTGGCCATCGCCGCGGCGATCTTGCCGCCAATCTTTCGCACGGCCAGAAACAGTGGCTGGAAATCGGCATGCTGCTCGCACAGGAACCGAAGCTGCTGCTGGTGGATGAGCCGGTGGCGGGCATGACGGACGCGGAAACGGCGGAAACCGCCGTGCTTTTGAAGGAAATCGCGAAGACCCGCTCTGTGGTGGTGGTGGAGCACGACATGGGCTTCATCCGCGAGCTGGGCGTGAAGGTGACGTGCCTTGCTGAAGGCTCGGTGCTGGCCGAGGGGTCGATCGATTTTGTGTCGAACGATCCGAAGGTGATTGAGAATTATCTGGGGCGCTAGAAAGAGCGGAGCCTCTACTTGTGCCTGTAATAATAACCGGATTTAAGTTGAAAAATTTAAAATCTGGAGTTGATCTGATGGCGTTGATTGGAATTCTGGTTATGGCAATCGGTGCTGCGGCTGTCTGGTACTGGCGGCTGAAAATGGTGCGTGAGGCGGGTAGCGAGATCATCGATACCGTCGAGAAAATGCGCGGCGCTTATAAGCGCAGATCGTTTCGTAAGAAGGCTGAAGTTGCTCCGATAGCCTCTATCCGCGATCCTGCAATTGCTGCGGTGGCATTCTTCATGTGCCTTGCGAACGAGAAACCGATGTATCTCGAGATGGCGAAAAATGTTGTCCGAGACAGGATGAAAGGCATCCTCCCGCCAGCGGATATGGAGGAAATTATCGTCTTTGGAGAATGGGCGTCCAGAAATGTCGTTAATCCTGAAGACCCTATCCGCAGGTTTCGTGATTTGTGGGCAAATGCGCTCGATTTCGATGAGAGACGTCAACTGATCGATATCGCCGAAGAAGTAAGCCGGGTGGGGGGTGACAAGACCTCCGGGCAGGACCTCGCCCTGCAGGCCTTGCGACGAACACTACTGAATTAGAACAGGTGGATGAAATGCTGACAGTCGAAAACATCAACCTCCACTACGGCGCGGCTCAAGCGCTCCGCGGTGTCTCGCTCAAGGCGGAGATGGGTAAGATCACCTGCGTGCTTGGCCGCAACGGTGTCGGCAAAAGCTCGCTCTTACGCGCCGTCACCGGCCAGCAGGCCACCAGCGCCGGCACTATCCGTTTCGGCGATGCGGCTCTCGATGGGCTGGCGCCTTACCAGCGGGCCAAGCGCGGTGTCGGCTACGTGCCGCAGGGCCGCGAAATCTTTCCGCTGCTCAGCGTGCAGGAAAATCTGGAGAGCGGCTATGCGCCGCTGCCGCGCAGGGAACGCTTCATCCCGGACGATATTTTCAGCCTGTTTCCCGTGCTGCAATCCATGCTGTCGCGGCGCGGCGGCGATCTTTCCGGGGGCCAGCAGCAGCAGCTTGCCATAGGCCGGGCGCTGGTGACACGGCCGAAGATCCTCGTGCTCGACGAGCCGACCGAGGGCATTCAGCCGTCGATCATCAAGGATATCGGCCGGGCGATCAAATATCTGCGCGATTCCACAGGCATGGCGATCCTGCTGGTCGAGCAATATCTGGATTTCTGCCGCGAGCTTGCCGATTACGTCTACATCATGGACCGGGGCGAAATCGTGCATGAGGGGCTGGCCGAAACGCTGGATACGCCCGAAGCCCGGCGTCATCTGACAGTATAAATCGAGACTAAAACCGCCGCACGCCGATCACGGCGTGCAAACGGCCGATTAATATTTTGAAAGCCTATGCGCCTCGACATGGCTTTCATGCGCAATTTTAGCATTTCGTTGAATAAGAGCCTGTGATATTGGCAGCGGAAATGCTGCATGCGAGACACAGGAAAAGTCTATTCGCACGCCGCGACAGTTGATCCCTTACATTCCATGCACGCCCGACGTATCGTCGGGGAAACTGTGCCAATAAAGGCGTGTCAATGAATCCAGACTTCGCAGTGGGCCGGGTTTCCCGGTTGGTTCGCTCCGCACGCAGCCTGTTCCTCGGGCTGGTCATCAGCGCGAGCGCAGGGGCCGCAGCGTCGGCATCGACCTGCGGTCAGGGCATTGGCCTCGGCATGGAACCGGGCCGGCATGATTTTTCCATTCTCTCCAGTGGCGAAAAACGCGACGGCGTCTATTTTGTTCCTTCCGCCTATGACGGCAAAAAGCCGCTGCCGGTGGTGTTCGATTTCCATGGCTCCAACAGCAATCCGCATGGCCAGCTGAACCGCAGCGGCTGGGACAAGCTGGCCGAACGTGACGGCCTTGTGGTCGTGGCGCTGGCCGGCAGCCTGAATGGTGAATTGCCCGGCACCCACGCCTGGAATGTTCCCGGTGTCACCAAGCGTCCGGGCGGGCTGGATGAAGTCGGTTTCATTCGCGATGCCATCACCATGGTGAAGGGCAGGTTCTGCGTGGATGAGGAGCGCTTTTACGGTTCCGGTTATTCCGGCGGCGGGCGCATGCTGTCGCAATTCATCTGCAATGGCAGCGCGGATTTCGCCGCTGCCGGTTTCGTCGCTTCGCTGCGCGCCGGTTATCCGCTGGAGACCGAAGGCAAGTGGGGACCGGATGCGGCAAGCTGCACGCCTGCACGGCCGATGTCGATCATCGCCTTTGCCGGGCTGAAAGACCCCGCCAATCCCTATCAGGGCGGCGGCAAGTCCTATTGGCAATATGGCGGCGAGACGGCGCTGAAGCGCTGGGCCGAAATGGACGGCTGCAAGGGCGCCGCCAAAAGCAAGGTGGGCGAGAGTTTCACCGTCAATTCCTATGATGTCTGCAAGGCTGGTGCACGTATTCAGTCCTATGTCATCAACGAATGGGATCACGCCTGGCCACGCGCCACCATGAAGGCCGAGGTTCTGGCCGCCGCTGCCGTCGTTACCCGCAAGCCGGGCGGTGAGCAGACGCCGAAGGCCGAACCCGCCGTGGAGCGCAAGATGCCCACAGGCGAAGTGACGCGCACGGTTGATGCGGCCGAAAGAATGTGGGATTTCTTCCGTAACACGGAAGGGCAGCTGGTGGTGGATGCCGTCGTCAAGAAGGATTGCGGCGCCAAGGCCACCACCGCTTCCGCAACCGCTTCGGAGACCGCGTGCAGCAGCAACAGCAAGCCATCGGCCCTTCCGGTTATGAAGACGCTCAACAACCTGTCCGGCAGCAGCGCGCCCGTGGCAGAGGACGCATTGTAACCAAGGCGATTGACGGGCGCAGCCGGCTGGACGAGTTGTTCCAGGAAGGCTGCGCGAAAATCCGCCTGCCGGACACTTTTTCGAACGAAGCCGAGGCCATTCTCATCAATTCCTCCGGCGGGTTGACCGGCGGAGATGAGATCGAATGGCAGGCCACGGCCGGTGCCGGCACTTCGCTTGTCGTGACCACCCAAGCCTGCGAGAAGGTCTACAAGGCATCATCAGGTACGGCCACCGTCACCGCCCGTGTTTCCGCCGGGCCGGGCGCAAAACTGCATTGGCTGCCGCAGGAAACCATCCTCTTCGACCGGGCGTCGCTCACCCGCCGGCTGGAAGCCGATCTTGACCAATCTTCCGAATTCATTGCCGTCGAAGCCGTGCTGCTTGGCCGTCAGGCCATGGGCGAGGCGATGACGCATGGCCTTTTTCGCGACCGCTGGCGCATTCGCCATGGCGGCAGGCTGGTGCATGCGGAAGAGTTGCTGCTTGAGGGCGAGGTGGCGGAGCTGACCGCGAAGGCGGCGGTTCTGGCCGGGCAGGTCGCCTTTGCGACGCTTCTCTATATCGGGCCTCTTTCCGAGGCGCTTCTGCCTAAAATCCGGGCGATTGCCGGGGAAAGCGGCGGTGCCAGCGAATGGCGGGGCAAGCTTGTCGTGCGCGTGGCCGCCGCCGATGGTTTCTCCTTGAGAAAATTGCTTTTTCCGATCATTTCGCTCTTGCGAAACGGCGCGCCAGTGCCGAAAGTCTGGAATCTGTAATCCCTTCGGATCGCCGCGTGACGGGCATCCTTCGGGGTCTGTCAAATGTCGGATCTGATCTCCCGCAAACCTGCTTTGCGGGGCAGGTGCCAAGCTGCGGGACGACGATGAACCTTAGCCCAAGAGAAAAAGACAAGCTTTTGATTTCCATGGCCGCCATGGTGGCGCGTCGTCGGCTGGAGCGCGGCGTGAAGCTGAATTATCCCGAAGCGATTGCGCTGATTACCGATTTCGTGGTCGAGGGCGCCCGTGACGGCCGCGCCGTTTCCGATCTGATGGAAGCCGGCGCCCATGTCATTTCCCGCGATCAGGTGATGGATGGCATTGCCGAGATGATCCATGATGTGCAGGTGGAAGCGACCTTTCCCGATGGCACCAAGCTGGTGACCGTTCACGAACCGATCCGGTGAGGAGGGTGGTATGGCGTTGGAACTGAGGCCCAATTGCGAATGTTGCGACCGCGATCTTGCGCCCGACAGCCGCGACGCGATGATCTGCTCGTTCGAATGCACCTTCTGCGCCGACTGTGTGACGAATGTGCTCAAAGGCGCCTGCCCGAATTGCGGCGGCGAACTGGTGCGAAGACCCGTCCGCTCGGCGGAAAAACTCGTCAACAATCCCGCGTCGACACGGCGCGTCCTGAAGGCCGAAGGCTGCGTGGCCGCAACCGCCGCCTGAGACAGAAACAAGGGGAGCACCATGAAGCCAGGCGAAATCATTGCCGCAGAAGGCACAATCGAACTGAATGCCGGCCAGCCGACGGTGACGATCGAGGTGGCCAATTCGGGCGACCGGCCGGTGCAGGTGGGCAGCCATTATCATTTCTTCGAGACCAATGCGGGTCTCCTCTTCGATCGCGACAAGGCGCGCGGCATGCGTCTCGATATTCCGGCCGGCACGGCGGTGCGTTTCGAACCCGGCCAGAAGCGGGAAGTGACGCTGGTGCCGCTTTCCGGCAAGCGTGAGGTTTATGGTTTCCGTCAACAGGTCATGGGGAGGTTATGAAATGGCGACGGCGCATTATCATGGAAGCTGCCAGTGCGGCAGCGTCAGCTTCGAGGTCGATGCCGATCTCGACCATACCGTCATCTGCAATTGTTCGCGCTGCAAGCGGCTCGGCTCCACGCTCGCCTTTGCGCCGCGGGAGAAATTCACCCTGCTTTCCGGCGAGGACAAGCTGAGCGAGTATCTGTTCAACAAACACAAGATCCACCATTTTTTCTGCTCCAACTGCGGCATTGAAAGCTTTGCCTATGCCGATGGGCCTGACGGTACGCCGATGGTGGCGGTCAATGCCAATTGTCTCGACGGTGTCGATCCAAGGGCGCTGAAGTCGCAGGCTTTTGATGGCGCGGCGGCCTGAGCGATGGTGATGAACCCGCAAAATTTCCGTTTGGCCGTCGCGGCGCTGCTGTTTCTGACGGGCAGCGCGGCAGGCCCGGCGCTTGCCGATGACGCGCCCGATTGCAAGGCGCCGCAGACGCAGGCGGATATGACCATCTGCGCCGGCAAGGACCGTGAAAAGGCCGACAAGGATCTGAACGCCGCCTATCAGAAGCTTCGCAAGCAGCTTGCCGAGCGCGACAAGACCGCTGACGCAAGCAGCAAGGGTGCGACCGACGCTCTGGTGACGGCCCAGCGCGCATGGGTGGCGTTTCGCGACGCCAATTGCGCGCTATCAGGTTTTCAGGCGCGTGGCGGCACGATGGAGCCGATGCTGATCGCTTCCTGCCTCGCCGATATGAGCAGCAAGCGCGCCGATGAATTGCGCCAGTTGTCGGAAGGCTTCTGAACGGCATGGGGCGTCGGATCATGATTGTCGGAAACGGGGAGCTGCCGCCGGGTGTGGCTGGTTTCATCGATCTTTCCGATATCGTCATCCGCTTTAATGATTGCCGGTCGCTCGGCGCCGGCGGCAGCCGCACGGATGTGGTGGCCGTCTGCAACACCGGGCGGCCGGGCCAGGAGATGACGGAAGGCAGCGGCTGGCGCGAAAGCGACGGCGTGCGGCAGGCCTCCGCCCTATGGTCGGTGCGCGATCCCGCGAAGTTTTCAGAGATGGAGCCGGGCATTCGCGCGCGCTGGCCGGAGCTGACCGATTTCTGCGCCGATTATACCCCCGGTTTTGCGGCAATCGCCGCGGAAACCGGCAAGAGCCATATCGTCATTCCACGCGACGTGCATGAGCGGCTCGATGCGGCGCTCGCGGCCTATGCGCCGGCACCCTATGTCTGCCCCAGCACCGGCCTTTTTGCCATTGCCCATGTTCTAGAGAGCGTGAGCGGCGATGGTGACGAGGTGGCGATTGCCGGTTTCGGCCATCAGGGCTGGAGCGGTCATCCCTTTGCCGCCGAACAACAACTGGTCGAAGCCCTCTCAAACGAGGGCCGGCTGACACGAATTTCTCCCACATCGATTTTCTCCGCGTCCCAAGGAGCCTGAGCCCATGCCTTACAAGATTTCCCGCGCCGCCTATGCCGGCATGTTCGGCCCGACCGTTGGCGACAAGGTGCGTCTTGCCGATACCGAACTCTTCATCGAGATCGAGAAGGACCACACGACCTATGGCGAGGAAGTGAAATTCGGCGGCGGCAAGGTCATTCGCGACGGCATGGGGCAGAGCCAGGCGACGCGCGCGGAAGGGGCTGTCGATACCGTCATCACCAATGCCGTCATCGTTGACCATAGCGGTATCTACAAGGCGGATGTGGGGTTGAAGAACGGCCGCATCCACGCCATCGGCAAGGCCGGCAACCCGGATACGCAGCCGGGCGTGACGATCATCGTTGGCCCTTCGACGGAAGCGATTGCCGGCGAAGGCAAGATACTTACCGCCGGCGGCATGGACGCGCATATTCACTTCATCTGCCCGCAGCAGATCGAGGAAGCGCTGATGAGCGGCGTGACCTGCATGCTGGGCGGTGGTTCCGGCCCCGCCCATGGTACGCTTGCCACCACCTGCACCGGCGCATGGCATATCGAGCGGATGATCGAGAGCTTCGATGCTTTCCCGATGAATCTGGCGCTGGCCGGCAAGGGTAATGCCTCGCTGCCGGCACCGCTGGAAGAAATGATCCTTGCCGGCGCCTCCTCGCTGAAGCTGCATGAGGACTGGGGCACAACACCGGCCGCTATCGACAATTGCCTGACGGTGGCCGACGAATATGACGTGCAGGTGATGATCCACACCGATACGCTGAATGAAAGCGGTTTCGTGGAAGACACGGTCGCCGCCATCAGGGGCCGCACCATCCATGCTTTCCACACCGAAGGTGCGGGCGGCGGGCATGCGCCTGATATCATCAAGGTCTGCGGCAACCCGAATGTCATTCCGTCTTCCACCAATCCGACGCGGCCCTATACCGTCAATACGCTGGCCGAACATCTGGACATGCTTATGGTGTGCCACCATTTGTCGCCGTCCATCCCGGAAGACATCGCCTTTGCCGAAAGCCGCATCCGCAAGGAAACCATCGCGGCGGAGGATATCCTCCACGATATCGGCGCGTTTTCGATCATTTCGTCGGACAGCCAGGCCATGGGCCGTGTCGGCGAGGTGGCGATCCGCACCTGGCAGACCGCCGACAAGATGAAACGCCAGCGCGGCCGCCTGAAGGAAGAGACCGGCGAAAACGACAATTTCCGGGTGCGCCGTTACATCGCCAAATATACCATCAACCCGGCCATCGCCCAGGGTGTGAGCCATGAGATCGGCTCCATCGAAGTCGGCAAACGTGCCGATCTGGTGTTGTGGAACCCGGCCTTTTTCGGCGTGAAGCCTGAAATGGTGCTGCTTGGCGGTTCCATTGCCGCAGCCCCAATGGGCGACCCGAATGCCTCCATTCCCACACCGCAGCCAATGCATTATCGGCCGATGTTTGCCGCCTATGGCAAGCTGCGCACCAATTCCTCGGTGACCTTCGTTTCGCAGGCGTCGCTGGATGCCGGCCTTGCCCAGCGCCTCGGCGTTGCCAAGAAGCTGCTGCCGGTGAAGAATGTACGCGGCGGCATTTCCAAGGCGTCGATGATCCACAATTCGCTCACCCCGCATATCGAGGTCGATCCCGAGACTTACGAGGTGCGGGCGGATGGCGAGCTTCTGACCTGCGAACCGGCGACCGTGCTGCCGATGGCGCAGCGTTATTTCCTGTTCTGACGGCGTTTCGTCTTGAGAGGTTTCATAAGGTGGATCGGCGGTGCGGTGCTGCTGATCGTCGTGCTTCTTGTGCTCGGCACCGTCGTGCCGCGCCCTTTTTTCGCCGATGACGAAAACGGCGCGAAAGATCGCGAAATTCTGCTGTTGTCCAACCCGATCCACACCGATATCGCCCTGCCGGTGGATGACGATCTGCGGCGGGTGTTCGCCGAATTGCAGGAGGATGGCATTGCAGTCAATCATCCGGCTGCTGCCTATCTGGTGTTCGGCTGGGGCGGCCGCTCGTTTTACATTCAGACGCCCACCTGGGCCGATCTGAAGCCGATGCCGGTGCTGCGCTCGTTCACGCTGGACAGTTCCGTCATGCATGTGGATGTGACCGGGGATTTTCCCGCCGATCTGGCCGGGGTGACACGTCTTCACATTTCCGAAGCGGGGTATCAGCGCCTTGTCGAGGGCATCAGGGCAAGTTTTGCCAGAAACGGTGATAAAGTTCAGCATGTGCCCGGCGTCGCCTATGGCCTGACGGATGCGTTTTTCGAGGCCGATGGCTGGTTCAATGCGCTGGTCGGCTGCAACACCTGGTCGGCCGCCATGTTGCGGCAGGCCGGTATTCGCACCGGCTGGTGGACGCCGTTGCCGCCGCTGTTGCGCTGGTCGGTCGAGCTGCACAATTAATCCATGCGCAGTGTGGCGTTTCGCTCATTTGACGTCTGGTAGTCGGATTTTTATGCTGCACCGCAATGCATCTTGCGCTATGGAAGCGGCAAAAGAATTCCGCGTGGATCGATCCCAAGTGGTCCGCGTAAAACGCCAGAACAGGAGACAAGACATGCTCGGCAAAAAAGTGCCCGCCGTTACCTTCCGCACGCGCGTTCGCGATGAGGCCGTTGGTGGCCCGAACCCTTTCCGTTGGCAGGACGTGACCTCTGACGATTATTTCAAGGGCAAGAAGGTCGTGCTGTTTTCGCTACCCGGCGCTTTCACGCCCACCTGCTCGACCTACCAGCTTCCCGATTTCGAAAAGCTGGCCGGTGAATTCCGTGCGCTCGGCATCGATGAAATCTATTGCCTGTCGGTCAACGACGCCTTCGTCATGAATGCCTGGGCCAAGGGCCAGAACCTCGAAAACGTCAAGGTCATTCCGGATGGCTCGGGTGAGTTCACCCGCAAGATGGGCATGCTGGTCGCCAAGGACAATCTTGGTTTCGGCATGCGCTCCTGGCGTTACGCCGCCGTCATCAATGATGGCCTGGTGGAGCAGTGGTTCGAGGAAGAGGGTTATTCGGATAATTGCGAATCCGACCCTTACGGCGTTTCCTCGCCGCAGAACATTCTCGAAAACCTGAAGGCACGCGTCGCGGCCTGATTTCGGTTTCATGATTTTGTGAAGGCCCGGCAGCGATGCCGGGCTTTTTCTTTTTCTGAGGTGCTGCTTTCTCGCGCGACGGCCTCTCCAAGCTCCGTCACCCGGACCTGATCCGGGGTCCAGCGCGATCAAGTCTTTGATCACGTGGGAGTCTTTTCATGGCGCAGACGCGCTGTGGCTGGATGCCGGGTCAAGCCCGGCAGGACCGAGGAGAGGTTTCCAGGTAACGTCAACCCTCCGAGCCGACGATGCCATTGCCTTTTCAACCTTATGAAATCGCGCCTTGAAATCACCCCGCCTATCCGTCAAAAATCACCTTCCCAAGACTGTTTCTGAAACGGATCATCCCATGCTGCGCGTCACCTCCTATCACCCCGCCGGAACCCCCGGCGATGAGCCCTCCGGTTATGTCACGCTGGCGCATGACCAGCGGCATCTGCGCCGCAAGCTGCTGCATCTGCAGAATGACGAGATGGTGATGCTGGACCTGAAGGAAGCCGTGCTTTTTGCCCATGGCGACCTGCTGGTGGTGGAAAACGGTGATCTGATCGAGGTTCGTGCGGCGGATGAAAAGCTGTTCGAAATCAAGGCTAAGGATCGGCTTCACCTGATCGAGCTCGCCTGGCATCTGGGCAACCGGCATCTTTCCGCCCAGATCGAGGAAGAGCGCATTCTCATCCTGCGCGATCACGTCATCCGCGCCATGCTGGAAGGCCTCGGCGCCACCGTGCGGGATGTGGAGGAACCTTTCCAGCCGGCACGCGGCGCCTATCACGCCCATGGCGGTCACTCCCATGGCCATGATCACGGGCATGGCCACCACCATCATGACCACGGCTGAGGAATGAGCGAAGATCGCGGCGTTGCCGCGCTGCTGCGGCTCATGGCCTGGATGTCGCCGGCCTTTCCGGTCGGCGGTTTTTCCTATTCCGGCGGGCTGGAAAAAGCCGTGGAGGACGGGCGTGCGCGTGATGCCGCGGCGCTTCACGGCTGGGTGGAAACGCTGCTGTGCCATGGCAGCCTGTGGAACGATGCGGTGTTTCTGGCACATGCCTGGCGAAGCTCAAAGGATGGCGTTGCGTTGAGCGAAGCGGCGGATCTTGGCCGCGCGCTGGCCGGTTCGGCGGAACGTTATCGCGAAACGGTGCTTCTGGGAGATGCCTTCATTGCCGCTGCCGGCGCGTGGCCGCATGCGGTTCTGGAGCTGTTGCCGAAAGAGGCGCCTTATCCTGTCGCCACAGGTGCTGTGGCTGCCGGCCACGGAGTGCCGTTGCGTGAAACAATTGCCGCTTTTCTGCATGCCGGCGTTTCGCAGATTGTTTCGGCCGGTATCCGTCTTGGTGTTGCCGGGCAAAAGGATGGCGTTGCGATTCTTGCCGCAAGCGAGGGGGTGATCGCGGAGGTGGCGGCACGGGCGGTGCAATCCACGCTCGACGATCTCGGCAGTGCGACGATCATCGCGGATACGGCGGCGATGCGTCATGAAACACAGGGCACGCGGCTTTTCCGCTCCTGAGGGGAGCGCCATAGCAATCTATGGAGCGAGCGGGTGCCACGCGTTTCTTCTCCCCGCCGGGGAGAAGTCCGCGGCAGTGGGATGAGGGGGCGAGGGTGCGATCTATGGCTGGCGCTGCCCACTCTCCGACCCTTCGGGCCACCATCTCCCCGGCGGGGAGAAGAAACAGGCGGCATGGTTCTTGCTTGCCCTTGAAGCGTCGGTCCAAGGCATTATGGTTGAAAACACCAAAGCATAGCGAAGGGAACAGAGTGATGAAATCGGGTAATGGTCCGCTGCGCGTCGGCATTGGCGGGCCGGTGGGTTCCGGCAAGACGGCGCTGACGGAAAAGCTCTGCAAGGCGATGAGCGCCGATTATTCCGTCGCCGTCGTCACCAATGATATCTATACCAAGGAAGATGCCGAGGCGCTGGTGCGCATGCAGGCGCTGCCTTCCGAACGGATCGTCGGTGTCGAGACGGGCGGTTGCCCGCATACCGCCATCCGTGAGGATGCGACGATCAATCTGCAGGCGATTGCCGGGCTCAATGCGCGGTTTCCCGATCTCGACGTGGTCTTCATCGAATCCGGCGGCGATAATCTCGCGGCGACCTTTTCGCCTGATCTTGCCGATATCACCATCTATGTGATCTCCGTCTGCCAGGGCGAGGAAATTCCGCGCAAGGGCGGGCCGGGTATTACCCGCTCCGACCTGCTGGTCATCAACAAGAAGGACCTCGCGCCCTATGTCGGCGCCGATCTGACGGTGATGGACAGCGATGCGACCCGCATGCGCAACGCCATGCCCTTCGTCTTCACCGATATGAAGCGCGGCGATGGCGTTGATCGTATCGTCGGTTTCCTGAAAGAGCAGGGTGGTCTCTGAAATATGGCCATGTCCCGCCGTTTCGGCGCTTACGAGGTTTCCCGTTTTGTCGATGGCGTCTACAAGGCGCCGGTTGGCCATCTCCTCCACCGTCAGGGTGCCGAAGCGTTGGCTGCGGCCCTTGCCGGACATCAGGGCGAAACGGTGGATATGGACGTCAACTGTTTCGCGCTCTCTGGGCCTGATGGCGTTTTTCTGATCGATGCCGGTTGCGGCACCGCCTGGGGCGCTGGTTATGGCCACGCCCGGGCGGCCATGATCGATGCCGGAATTCAGCCTGCCGATGTCAGCCGTGTTATCCTCACCCATATTCACGGCGACCACGCGCTGGGGTTGATCGATGGCGACCGGCCCTATTTTCCCAACGCGGACATATGGGTACCCGAGGCCGATCTCGGCTTTTTCTCCAGCGCGGATGCGCGCAAGACCTTGCCGCCGGCCCGGCAGGGCGGCTTCGATCTTGCCGCAAGGCTGCTCGATGTTTGCGGGGCGATGCTGCTGCCTATCCCCATGGGCAAGATTGACGACGACATCGAGGCGATCGCCATGCCCGGCCACACGCCGGGGCATAGCGGCTATCTCATCGGCAGCGGCGATAACCGGCTGTTATTGTGGGGCGATGTGCTGCATGTGAGCGAATTGCAGGCGAAGGATCCGGGCGTCGGTTTCGTCTATGATATCGATGCCGCGCTTGCTTACGAAACACGCCTCAAGGCGCTGGCTGAAGTGGCCGATCACGGCTTACTGGTTTCCGGCGGCCATCTCGGCGGGTTTTTCCGTGTGGAGCGGCAGGGAGACAGCTTCCGCCTTTTGCCGCAGCCGGCGTGATCTCCGCTTTTCCGGAATGCTGAAGGGCGGCATGCCGGCTGGCATCCCGCCCTTCTTCCTCTCCCGGTGTTTTCAAATCTGCTTCAGCGCCGCGACGTCATTGACCTGCACGATGCGGCCGCGCACGGTGACGCCGGCCTTTTTCAGAGCAGAAAAAGCGCGTGACAGCGCTTCCGGCGCAAGGCCGAGCTTGCCGGCAAGCAGGCTTTTCTGGAACGGCAGCCGCAGCGAAAAGGATGTGGCGTCGCGCGGACCCTGATTGATGAGGTAATGGGCGACGCGCTGCGGCGCCGTCTGCAGCCGGTCATTGGCAATGCAGTCCATGGTGGAGAGCAGGCTGTTGGACAGGCAGCGCATGACGGCCTTGGCGATTGCTGGTTCCTGATCGATCAGGCTGCGGATTCGTGTGAGTTCGAAACGCGCCACGGTGCAGCTTTCCGCCGCCTGCGCACTGTAACGATAGGTATCGCTGCCGAAGATCAGGCATTCGTTGAAGGTATCGCCGGGGCCGCTGACGCGCACATCCGCCTCGCGCCCGTGCCGGTCCAGCCGGTAAAGGCGGACATAACCCGACAGCACGCAGTAAAAATGCTGCGCCGGCTCACCTTCTTTGAAGAACACATGGCGGGCGCTCACATTGGTGATGGCCGCCGCCTCCATCAGCTTCAGCGCCGCCGCGTCATCCGCTATCCCGATCAAGGGTGCGCGCAGCAGAATGTTCCTGTCCCTGTTGCTCAGCTTCACGGTCTTGTTCACGTCCATCCGGCTCCCGCTCAAACCTTTTGCCGGGCTGTCCGAAGCGACACGAAACCGGGGAAGTTCCTTCTCCCTCACGCCTATCTGCAAAGAACTCATCGCATTTTTCCTCGACCGGCAATTCCCGATGCGAGGGAGACTAGCAGTTCACCTGAAAAGCGAATTGATTTCGATCAAACGGGGTTTGATGGGGTTTGTGGGAGCGGAAATGTGATCGGACCTGCTCCGGAGCACAGGGGAAAGTATGGAGCGGGTGGGTGCGGCATGTTTCTTCTCCTCGAGGGGGCAGAAGGTCGCGGCAGCGGGATGAGGGGGCGAGGTTCGAGATATACGGAGAGCTAGCCCCTCATCCGACCCTTCGGGCCACCTTCTCCCCGGCGGGGAGAAGAAACAAGCGGCGGCGCTGTGCCACAAGCAAGCCAAAATAAAAACGCCGGGCACAAGGCCCGGCGTTGCAGCTTTCACTCCGCAGCGAGCGGCGGTAGTCGCAATATATTGCTGCCCTTGTCACTGGCCTTGTCGCCGGTGCCCTTTTCCATGCTGGCGACCCGGGCCTCCAGCGAGGAGAGCGCCAGGCTGTTCTCGTGGGCGATCTCCGAGAGTTTCTCGTTGGAGAGAGCCTCCTCCTCCACTTCCTTCTTGCCGACGAAGCGGCCGAAGAGGTGGGCGAGCAGGCGCGACAGGTCGTCCATGATCAGGAAGAAGGCGGGAACCACTATCAGCGACAGAACCGTCGAGACGATGATGCCGCCGATCACCGCGATCGCCATCGGCGCGCGGAAGGAACCGCCTTCGCCGACGCCGAGTGCCGAGGGCAGCATGCCCGCCGACATGGCGATGGAGGTCATGATGATCGGGCGGGCGCGCTTGCGGCCGGCCTCCACCATGGCATGCACCCGTTCCATGCCGTGACGGCGCATTTCGATGGCGAAATCCACCAGCAGGATGGCGTTCTTGGTCACGATGCCCATCAGCATCAGGATGCCGATGAGAACGGGCATGGAGAGCGCGTTCTGCGTGATGATGAGCGCGACCGCCACGCCGCCGATGGCAAGCGGCAGCGAGAACAGGATGGTGAAGGGCTGGATGACATCCTTGAACAACAGGATGAGCACGACCAGCACCAGCATCAGGCCAAGCAGCATGGCGTTCACGAAGCCCTGCTGCATTTCGCCCTGCACCTTGGCGTCGCCACTTTCGGCAAGGCGAACGCTTGCCGGCAGGTCAGTTTCCGACACGATGCGCTTGAACTCGGCCGTCGAGGTATCGAGCGCCGTGCCGAAGGGCACGTCGGAGCCGATGGAGACGACGCGGTTGCGGTCGTTGCGCTTGATCGAGCTTGGACCTTCCGAATAGTCGATATCGGCGACGCTGTAGAGCGGCACCAGCGACCCGGAAGCGGTCTTGATCTTCAGAGCGCGGATGGTGGCGAGATCGCGGCGGGTATCGAGCGAAGCCTGCACGCGGATCGGGATCTGCCTGTCATCCAGCGAGATCTTCGTCAGCTGCGCGTCGATATCGCCGATGGTGGCGACACGCACGGTCTGCGAAATCTGCTGCGGCGTGATGCCGAGGCGGGCGATTTCATCCTTGCGCGGGCGGATCTGCAGTTCGGGACGGGGCAGAGCACCTTCCGAGCTGACGTTGGCGAGGATGGGCGAGGCGCGCAGGCGGCTTTCAAGAATGCCGACGGCGTCGTTCAGATCCTTCTCGTTGGTGGAGAGGAAGTTGAAGGAGAGCTCGCGTTCCGCGCGGTCGTTGAGCTTGATGATGCGGACATCCGGAATGCCGCGCACCTGCGCGAAAATATCCCGTTCCACATCCCATTGCGGACGTGTACGGCCCTTTTCCTCCACCTTCGGCAGATATTGGCCGATGAGCGGAATGGAGCCGAGACCCTTGTTGACCACCAGCTTGAGCAGCGAATGGTCGATATGCTGCAGGATGACGTTGACGGTGGCACGGCGCAGCTCCAGGTCGCCCTTGGGCGAGGCGCCGCCGAGGATGAAGACGCTTTCGACGCCGTTGATGTCACGCAGCGCATGATAGATCTGCGTCGTCGTGCGATCGGTTTCGTCAAGCGTCGCATTGGGCGGCAGTTCCACCGAAAGCGTGACGCGTGAGGCATCATCCGGCGGCAGGAAGCTGCCCGGCACCTGGGCCAGAAGCATGACGGAGGCGACGAGGAAGCCGATGGCGCCGAGCAGCGTCAGATACCGAGCCCACCACTTGCGGGTGGTGGCGGTGACCATGCGCGTATAGGCCTTCATCAGCCGGCTGTCATTGTCGTGGTGGTCGTCCATCGCGTCTTCGGCGCGCATCAGATAGGCCGCCATCAGCGGCGTGATGAGGCGGGCCACTGCCAGCGAGAAGAACACCGAGAAGGCGACGGTGAGACCGAACTGGATGAAGTACTGGCCCGGAATGCCGGGCATGAAGGACACCGGCACGAAGACGGCGATGATGGTGAAGCTGGTGGCGATGACGGCGAGGCCGATTTCGTCCGCTGCTTCCAGTGCCGCGCGATAGGGCGTCTTGCCCATCTTGATGTGGCGGGCAATGTTCTCGATTTCCACGATGGCGTCATCCACGAGAATACCCGTGGCGAGGGTCAACGCGAGGAAGCTGACGAGGTTGAGCGAGAAGCCCATGATATCCATGATCCAGAAGGTCGGGATCGCGGAGAGCGGCAGGGCAACTGCGGCAATCAGGGTTGCGCGCCAGTTGCGCAGGAAGAGCAGGACCACGATGACGGCGAGGATCGCGCCTTCGATCAGCGTGTCGAGCGCCGCCTTGTAGTTGCCATAGGTGAAATAGACCGCGTCATCGACCATCTCTATCGAGACATCAGGATGGGCCTTGCGCACCTGTTCGAGGCTCGCCGCCACGGTTTCGGCGACCGAGACCTCGCTCGCACCCTTGGAGCGGAAGACCGCGAAGGTGACGGCGGGGTTGCCGTTGAACCGCGAGAAGGACTTCTGTTCCTGATAGGTGTCGGTGACCGTGCCGAGTTCGGAAAGCTTGACGAAACGGCCGTTGGAAAGCGCGATCGTGGTGTTGGCAAGCTGGCTCACATCGCGTGTGTCGCCGAGCGTGCGGATCGTCTGCTCGTTGCCGCCCACCTGGCCGCGGCCGGAACCGAGGTCGATATTGGTGCCGCGCAGCTGGCTGTTCACTTCGGTGGCGGTTATGCCATAGGCGTCGAGCTTTTCGGGGCTCAGCGACACGCGCACCTCGCGGTCGGCGCCGCCATAACGGTCGACCTTGCCGATGCCGGACTGGCCCTGCAGCGAACGCTTTATCGTGTCATCCACGAACCAGGACAGTTCTTCCAGCGTCATGTTCGGCGAGGAGACGGCAAAGGTCTGGATCGCCTGTCCCTCGACGTCGATCTTGCTGACGACCGGCACTTCGATATCGGCGGGCAGATCGCTGCGGATCTTGTCGATGGCGTCCTTGGTGTCCTGAACCGCCTCTTCCGTCGGCTTTTCGATGCGGAAGACGACCGTCGTCGTCGACTGGCCGTCGACCACGGTGGACTGGATTTCGTCGACGCCGCTGATGGCGGCGACGGCATCCTCGATCTCCTTCGTCACCTGCATTTCCAGCTCGGAGGGCGAAGCGCCGCTCTGGGTCACGGTGACGGCCACGACGGGAACGTCGATGTTCGGAAAACGGGTGATCGGCAGGGTGTTGAACGCCTGCATGCCGAGGATAATCAAAAGCGCGAAGCCGAGCAGCGGCGCAATCGGGTTACGGATTGACCATGCGGAAAAGTTCATTTCATTCCCTCAGTCAGTTGGACGCAGCCGTCTGGGCTTCCACCGGTCTTATCCGGTCACCATCACGCACGAATGCTCCAGCCTTCTCGACAACCTTGTCTCCAGCGGCAAGACCGCTGACAATCTCGATGAAACCACTGTCTTCTATGCCGGTCTCGATCTTCACCTGCTTGACGACGTCGCCTTCCACCTTGCGGGTGGTCGAGCCTTCACGCCCGGAGGTGACGGCCGACAGCGGCAAAGCGAGTGCATTCGTCTCTTCGACGATGATGGCCGCGCTGGCATACATGCCGGATCGCGCCGGGCTGTTTTCGGGCAGCACCACATGCACGGAACCGAGGCGTGTCGTCGGATCGACGGTGGGCGAAACGAGGCGCACCTTGCCCACTATTTTCTCAGCTCCGCCGGCAACCGTCAAATAGGCTTTCTGGCCGACCTTCACCTTCTGGATGTCGGTCTCGGACAGATCGGCGACGAGTTCGATCGCGCCGTCCTTGATGACGGTGAAAAGCGGGTTGCCGGCGCCGCTGGCAATCGCGCCGACCTTGGCATTCTTGGCCGAAACGATGCCGGCGACAGGGGTTTTCACGCCGGTGCGTGTCAGCTTCAGGTCGACGTCGGCAATCTGCGCATCAACCACCTTGATGTCGGCCTCGCCGGCGGAAACGGCCTGTTTGGCCGCATCGAGGCGGGCCTGCGCAACTTGAGCGGCTGCCTCGGTCTTTTCCGTCTCGGAGACGGAACCTGAACCGCTCTGGCCGAGCTTGGCGGCGCGGTCGCGCTGGCGAAGGGCGTCAGCCAGATTGGCCTGCGCTTCAAGCACCTGCGCCTTTGACTGGGTGACGGAAGCTTCCGCCTTGGCCTTGTTGGCCTCAAGCTGGCTTTTCTGCAGCACGAGGCTGTCGGAGGAAAGCACGGCCAGAACCGCATTCGCTTCCACCCTGTCGCCGATATCGGCATTCAGCGTGTCGATCGACAGGCCGTCAACCAGCGGCTGGACATAGATTTCATCGACCGGGCGGATGGTGCCGGTGGCGATGATGCGGTCCACGAGATCACGTTTTGCGGCATGCGCGACGATGATCGAGGGCAGGTTCTGCTGTTTTACCGGCGCCTCTCCCTCGGCTGCTGCGGAAAGGGGGAGCGCCGTTGCGGAAAGAAGCAGGAAAACGAAGCGGTTAAACGTGACTTTATGCTGCATGTGTCTTGGCTCGCGCAATATCCGCTCACATGTCCTGCGGCTCGGGGCCGTATCTCAAAAGGTCATGCGATGGCGAATGTGAAACAAGGGATCACAATACTTCCTTTTCGATCCTCCCGATTCAAGCGCCCCTCAACGCGAATCTTAAGCACCTTTGCCCCGTGCTTTTTTTACAAGATCAAATTTGGCAGTCTTGTGGGCGGGACTGTAATTCTTGTTGCGGTACAAATCAATCCGCATAGCCGCTATGGTTGATATACATTTTTGTATAGGCGCAGATGTTGTAATTCGCTGGAGGGGTTACCAATACAACCTAACGGCGCTTGAGTCACGGGCGCGAAAAATACCCTCGTCATGCCGGACTTGATCCGGCATCCAGCCACGGCGCGTCTGCGCCGTGAAAGGACTTTCCTGCGATCAAGGACTTGATCGCGCTGGACCCCGGATCAGGTCCGGGGTGACGGCGTGCGGATATTCCCGCGTCTTCGCTTGCCTGCCGCGACCTATTTCAGCGCCGCGTCGGTGATTTCCGTGGTGTAGGCCCCTGCTGGCTCCTTGGTGATGACCGGATCGGAACCGCCGCCGAGCAGCGTTTTCACCGTGCGTTCGTAATCCGCCTTGTCGAGCGCGCCCTTTGAGCCGGCGGTGAGTTTCGCCACTTCGCCCATCATGCGCTTCTGGTGCTTTTCGGTCTGGGCGCCCGAGGCGTCGTTTTCAAGAACGATATCGGCGGCATCGTCAGGGTTTTCTTCCGCCCATTTCCAGCCCTTCATCGAAGCGCGGACGAATTTGACCATGTCTTCCTTGAACTTGGCGTCCTTGAGCTTGTCTTCGAGAACGTAAAGCCCGTCCTCCAGCGTCGCCACGCCCTCATCCTCATATTTGAAGGTGACGAGTTCCTCCGGTTTGAGGCCGGCATCGATAACCTGCCAATATTCATTATAGGTCATGGTGGAAATGCAGGCGGCCTGCTTTTGCAGCAGCGGATCGACGTTGAAGCCCTGTTTCAAAACCGTGACGCCATCCGCACCACCGGTGGTCGGGATTTTTAAGTGCGCCATCCACGACAGGAACGGATATTCATTGCCGAAGAACCAGACGCCCAGCGTCTTGCCCTTGAAATCATCGGGCTTGGTGACACCGGTTTCCTTGAGGCAGGTCAGCATCATGCCGGAGGCCTTGAACGGCTGGGCGATGTTGACGAGCGGCACGCCCTTTTCGCGGGTGGCGAGAGCGGACGGCATCCAGTCGACGATCACATCCGCGCCGCCGCCGGCCAGAACCTGTGCGGGGGCGATGTCCGGGCCACCGGGCTTGATATCGACATCGAGACCTTCGGCTTCGTAAAAGCCCTTGTCCTTGGCGACGTAATAACCGGCGAATTGCGCCTGGGTCACCCATTTCAGCTGCAGGGTGATCTTGTCGGCGGCCTGAGCCCCGAATGCGGTCAGGAGTGACGCGCCGGCAAGAAGCATGGATGCAAGTTTCATTTTCATCGCTGTTCCCTTTTTCGTTATTTACGTTCGTCCCCCACGGACGGACGGATGCCAGAAGGTGACGGCCCGCTCTGCGAGCGCCACGAGACCATAAAAGCCGGAGCCTGCGAGCGCGGCGACCGCGATCTCGGCCCAGACCATGTCGACATTGCTGCGGCCCATTTCCGCCGAGATGCGGAAACCCATGCCGACGATGGGTGTGCCGAAAAACTCCGCGACGATGGCGCCGATCAGCGCCAGCGTGGAATTGATCTTCAGCGCGTTGAAGATGAAAGGCCACGCGGCGGGCAGGCGCAGCTTCACCAATGTCTGCCACCAGCCGGCGGCATAGGTGCGCATCAGGTCGCGTTCCATGTGGCTGGAAGCGGCAAGGCCCTGCACCGTGTTCACCAGCATGGGAAAGAAGGTCATGATGACGACAACGGCGACTTTCGACTGCCAGTCGAAACCGAACCACATGACCATGATGGGGGCGATGCCGACCACCGGCAGAGCGGAGACGAAGTTGCCGATGGGCAGGAGCCCGCGTTGGAGGAAGGGCGAGCGATCGATGAGGATGGCGACGAGGAAACCGAGGCCGCAGCCGAGCACATAACCGGTCAGCACCGATTTGATGAAAGTCTGGCGGAAATCGGCCCAGAGGATCGGCAACGAGCCGAGAAGGCGGGCGAGGATGGCGCTGGGCGCTGGCAAGAGGATGGGCGGCACGGAAAAACCACGCACCACACCCTCCCAGAGCACCAGAATGGCAAGGCCGAAGAGGAGCGGCACGGCGATGCGGCTGATGCGCTTTCCCGAGGAGGAGGTGAAGTTGCGCCGCACCAGCCATTCGTTGAAGGCCCAGGCGGCAAGCCAGAACAGGATCGCGCCGATAAACCAGAAGGGGTTCGTCATGGCCGTGCTCCCATTCTTTTCAGCACCGCGGCGTGGGCGATGCCGATGATCGCGACCAGGAGCGCCGCAACACCGGCAGCCATGAACAGCGCCGCCCATATCTGCACCGTCTGGCCATAATAGGACCCGGAGAGAAGCCGCGCGCCGAGCCCGGCGACGGCCCCCGTCGGCAATTCGCCGACGATGGCGCCGACCAGCGCGATGGCAATGGCGATCTTCAGCGAGGTGAAGAGATAGGGCAGCGCCGAGGGCCAGCGCAGCTTCCAGAAAATCTGGCCCGGTGAGGCATTATAGGTGTGCATCAGGTCGAGCTGGAGGGTTTCTGGGCTCCTGAGGCCCTTCACCATGCCGACGACGATCGGGAAGAAGGAGAGATAGGTGGAGATCAGCGCCTTGGGCAGAAGCCCGGAAATGCCGATGGAGTTCAGGACGACGATAATCATCGGCGCGATGGCGAGGATGGGGATCGTCTGGCTGGCGATGATCCACGGCATGACGGAGCGGTCCATGGCGCGATTATGGATGATGGCAACGGCAAGCAGGATGCCGAGGACCGCGCCGATGGCAAAACCGAGCAGGGTGGCCGAAAGCGTGATGCCGGCGTGGTAGATCAGGCTGCGCTTGGAGGTGATGGCCTTGTTGACCGTCGTGTCCCAGAGTTCGGCGGCGATCTGGTGCGGGGCGGGGAGGACCGGGCGTTCCTGGGCGAAGGTTTGCGGCAGGAGTTCGAAGAAACCCGGCGTCTGGCCGGCGCGGGTGGCCTGGTCGCGGGCGAAGGGTATGTTGAGATAGATGACGGCGAGGTGCCAGAGGATGAGGATGGCAAGGAGGACGGTGAGGATGGGGAGGATGCGGTGGCGGAGGAGGGTCATTGCGGCGTCCTCCTTGGGTGGGGTTTACGCTCACTCCGAGGGTGCGGTTTACCCCCCTCTGTCCTGCCGGACATCTCCCCCTCAAGGGGGGAGATCGGCAAGCGGTGCGACCACCGCTTCATTCGCAAACGGTGAGATGGGCGAGACCCAGCCACGAGTCGATCTCCCCCCTTGAGGGGGAGATGCCCGGCAGGGCAGAGGGGGGTAATGCTGGCGCCGACCTCACCCCTCATAGCCATGCCCCGCCTTCAACCCCTCACGCACCCGATGCGCAATCGCCAGAAACTCCGGCGTCTCGCGAATCTCCAGCGGCCTTTCCCGTGGTAATGTGGACTCGATCACATCCGTCACTCTCCCCGGTCGCGGCGACATGACGACGATTTTCGTCGAGAGATAGACCGCCTCCGGAATGGAATGGGTAACGAAGCAGATGGTCTTGCCGGTCGTGTCCCAGAGTTTCAGCAACTGTTCGTTCAGATGATCGCGAACGATCTCATCCAGCGCGCCGAAGGGCTCGTCCATCAAAAGCAGGTCGGCATCGAAGGCGAGTGCGCGGGCGATGGAGGCGCGTTGCTGCATGCCGCCGGAAAGCTGCCAGGGATATTTCCTACCGAAGCCGGTGAGGTTGACGAGGTCGAGCGTGCGGTCGATGCGTTCGCGCTGTTCGGCCTTGCTGTAACCCATGATTTCGAGCGGCAGGGCGATGTTCTTTTCGATGCTGCGCCAGGGATAAAGGGCGGCGGCCTGAAAGACATAACCGTAGGAGCGGTCCCTGCGGGCGTTTTCAGGCGTCGTGCCGTTGACGGTGATCTCGCCGGATGTGTGTTTTTCAAGATCGGCGATGACCCGCAGGAAGGTGGTCTTGCCGCAGCCGGAAGGGCCGATGAAGGAGACGAAATCGCCCTTGCCGACCTCCAGGTCGACATTCGACAATGCATGGACCGGGCCATCCCCCGTTTCGAAGGTGAGGCCCAGTTTTCTGGCGGAAACGACGGAATAGGAAGGGGCCTGGTTCATCTTGGCTGATTGTCGCTTTCCGAAAGTGCTGCGCGCGCAAGCGGCAGCATCTGGGTTTCCGTCAGTCTGGCGATCGTCACGCCGGGGTGGCTGTCGAGGTCGAGCCAGCGCACTTCCTCGATTTCCGCCTGTGGGGAGACATCGGCATCAAGCCTGGCGATGAAGGCATGGGCGACGACTTCGGCGCCGGTCTCATTGGCGGCTTCCTCGCGAAATATGCCCTCGTAACGCGTGGCATTTTCGGGCAGCGTCAGGCCGATTTCCTCGGCAAGCTCGCGGTGAAGTGCCTGTTCTGGCGTTTCGCCCGGATCGATCTTGCCACCCGGCTGCATGAATTGCGTGGTGCCGCGCTTGCGCACGACAAGCATCTGCCGGCGCTCGTTGAGGAGAATGGCGGCGGCGATGACGATTTCCCGTTTCGGCTTGCTGCTCATGGCTCACACACCCGATGCCGGGATGCCGCTGCGCTCCACCTTGCGCGGCGAAACCAGTTCTTTCCACGTGGAAAGCGCCCGGCTGACGGCGGGGTAAGGATCGCGGGCCACGAACCGGCCGTGGCCTTCCTGCGTTTCGATGGTGGCCTCCTCGATGCTGACGAGGCCACGCGACAGGGTGTAGCGTGGCAGGCCCTTGACCTTTCGCCCTTCGAACACGTTGTAATCGATGGCCGATTGCTGGTTGGCCGCGCTGATGGTCTTTGTAAGCGCCGGATCCCAGACGACGATATCGGCATCGCTGCCGACGAGGATCGCGCCTTTTCTCGGATAGATGTTGAGGATCTTGGCGATGTTGGTGGAAGTGACGGCGACGAATTCGTTCATCGTCAGTCGGCCGGTCGTTACGCCATGGGTCCAGAGCAGCGGCATGCGGTCTTCGAGCCCGCCGGTGCCGTTTGGAATCTTTCGGAAATCGCCAAGGCCGAAGCGTTTCTGCTCGGTGGTGAAGGCACAATGGTCGGTCGCCACGCATTGCAGCGAGCCGGAGGCGAGGCCGGCCCAGAGGCTGTCCTGATGCTGCCGGTTGCGGAAGGGAGGCGACATCACCCGGCGGGCGGCGTGATCCCAGTCGGCATTGGCATATTCGCTTTCATCGAGGATCAGGTGCTGGATCAGCGGCTCGCCATAAACCCGCATGCCGTTCTGGCGGGCGCGGCGGATTGCTTCGTGGGCCTGCTCACAGGAGGTGTGGACGACATAAAGCGGGGCGCCCGCCATATCGGCGATGATGATGGCGCGGTTGGTGGCTTCGCCTTCCACGGAAGGCGGCCGGGAATAGGCATGCGCCTCAGGCCCGACGTTTCCCTCCGCCATCAGCTTTTCCTGCATCTGCGCGACGATATCGCCGTTTTCCGCATGCACGAAGGGAATGGCGCCCAGTTCGGCGCAGCGCGAGAAGGAGGCGAACATCTCATCGTCATTCACCATCAGCGCGCCTTTATAGGCCATGAAGTGTTTGAAGGAGTTGATGCCTTTCTGCTGAACCACCGTCTTCATCTCATCGAAGACCTGTTCGCCCCACCAGGTGACGGCCATGTGGAAAGAATAGTCGCAATTGGCGCGCGTCGCCTTGTTGTCCCACCGGGTGAGAGCCTCAAGCAGCGACTGGCCGGGCTCCGGCAGGCAGAAATCCACCACCATGGTCGTGCCGCCGGCAAGGGCCGCCCGCGTGCCGCTCTCGAAATCATCGGCGGAATAGGTGCCCATGAAGGGCATTTCCAGATGCACATGCGGATCGATGCCGCCCGGCATGACATAACATCCGGTCGCATCGAGCAGCGTGCCGCCTGTCAGGTCAGGCCCGATCTCGGTGATCCTGCCGCCTTCGATCTTCACATCGGCCTTGTAGGTGAGGTCGGCGGTGACGATGGTGCCGTTTTTGATGATGGTGGCGGTCATTCGACGATCTCCGCAGTCTCAAGCACCGCATGCAGCAGCACATCGCAGCCGGCGGCCGCCCATTCCTGCGAAATCTCTTCCGCTTCATTGTGGGAAAGCCCGTCCACGCAGGGGCAGAAGATCATGGTGGAGGGGGCGACCCTTGCCGTCCAGCAGGCATCGTGGCCGGCGCCGGAGATGATGTCCATGTGGCTGTAGCCCAGTCTTTCGGCGGCAGAGCGCACGCGGCCCACCAGCACGGGATCGAAGGTGACGGGGTCGAAATGGCCGATGGCTTCGACGCTGCAACCGACGCCGAGTTCTTCGGCGATACGAGGCACCTCGCGCTCGAAGATGGCGCGCATGCTGTCGAGTTTCGCCTGAGACGGCGTACGGAGATCGATGGTGAAGACCACCTTGCCGGGTAGCACGTTGCGGGAATTGGGTGTGAAGATCATCTGGCCGACGCCGGCGACGGCGCCCGGCTGGTGGGCCATGGCCACTTCCTGCACCTTTTCGAGAATGCGGGCGGCGGCCAGGCCGGCATTGACGCGCATGGCCATCGGTGTCGAGCCGGTATGGGCCTCCTTGCCGGTCAGCGTCACTTCCAGCCACCACAGGCCCTGGCAATGGGTGACGACGCCGATCTGCTTGCCCTGCGCCTCGAGGATCGGCCCCTGTTCGATGTGATATTCGAAATAGGCGTGCATCCTGCGCGCGCCGACCTCTTCTTCGCCCAGCCAGCCGATGCGTTTCAATTCTTCGCCATAGGTCTTGCCGTCGGTATCGGTGCGGCTATAGGCATAATCGAGATCGTGAATGCCGGCGAAGACGCCCGAAGCCAGCATGGCGGGCGCAAATCGCGCGCCTTCCTCGTTCGACCAGTTGGTGATGACGATCGGGTGTTTTGTCCTGATGTTGAGGTCGTTCAGGCTGCGCACCACCTCCAGCCCCGCCAGCACGCCAAGCACGCCATCGAACTTGCCGCCGGTCGGCTGGGTATCGAGATGGCTGCCGATATAGACGGGAAGCGCATCCGGGTCTTCGCCGGGGCGGGTGGCGAACATCGTGCCCATGCGGTCGACGCCCATGGTCAGGCCCGCCGCCTCGCACCAGCGCTGGAACAGGCGACGGCCCTCCGCATCCTCATCCGTCAGCGTACGGCGATTATTGCCGCCGGCAATGCCGGGGCCGATCTTCGCCATGTCCATCAAACTGTCCCACAGACGGTCGCCATTGACCGTCAAGTTCTTACCCGCCGCCATGAAGTGTCGTCCTCACCTGTTTTGTTTTTATCGAAGCAAAGCTTGTGCCGTTCCCTTTTTTGCCGGTTAAGATAACAGCCATTGCCTAAAGATGGCGATGGGGGATAAATTGACCGGCTGGTAAACATTGCAAATTCGCAGTGATGTCAGCAAGGGAATTTCGTGACGAATCGCACTAATTTTGCCTAAACTGTGCGCGACGATTATTTTTTAAGCATACTGTAGCGGCAATTGCACCGAAAAAAAACAGAGAGCAGAGAATGGCCATACCGCGAGCAGCGAAAACACAGAAGCGGACCCGTATCCAGGAAGAAAAGCAGGAAGCTATCCTGGAGGCTGCGCTCAGTGTTTTTTCCATAAACGGCTTTCGCGGTTCCACCATCGACCAGATTGCCGAGGCGGCCGGCATGTCGAAACCGAACGTGCTTTATTATTTCCGCACCAAGGAGGCGATGCATCGCGCGCTGATCGAGCGGGTGCTGGATACCTGGCTCGACCCGCTCAGGGCTTTTGACGCCGAGGGCAATCCCGAAAGCGAGATCCGCTCCTATATTCGCCGCAAACTGGAAATGTCGCGGGATTTTCCGCGGGAAAGCCGCCTCTTCGCCAATGAAATCCTGCAGGGCGCGCCGCATATCGAGGACGAGCTGAAAGGCCCACTGAAGCAACTGGTGGATGAAAAAGTGGAAGTCATCCGCGCCTGGATCAAGGCCGGGCGGATCGCCAAATGCGATCCTTACCATCTTATTTTTTCGATCTGGTCGACCACCCAGCATTATGCGGATTTCGATGTGCAGGTGCGGGCGGTGCTGGGCGAAAAGAACGGCGGCGATGGTCGTTTTGAGGATGCGGCCCGGCATCTGGAGCAGCTTTTCATGGGCGGATTGCGGATAAGCGGCTGAGCGCAAGCGTTCTCACGAATGGGTGATTGATTCTTTCTGCAGAAACATGAGGAAAATTATCACCTTTATACTTTACTCCAAAACTCATCTTTATTATGGTGCCGGCATCCCGCTTATCGGGGCATTGAAAAATCAACCGGCAGGTGAGGGAATGGCACGCAAGGAAAAGAAGAAGGCCGAACGCGGCGGCAAGCAGGGCAAGGGCGCGCCACAAACTGAAAAGGACGTGGCCGAACAGCAGCTTTCCGGGCCGAAAAGCTTTCTTTATGTCGGTGGCCGTGACTGCCAGGTTGCCCATCTTCGCCAGATCGCCAGCAATTTCGGCGCCGAGCTTATCCATCACGATGGTGGCCTGCGTGAGGCCGTCTCCCGCATCGATACCGTTCTTCCCTCCGTCGACTGCGTTTTCTGCCCGATCGACTGTATCAGCCACGATGCGTGTCTGCGGGTGAAGTCGGGTTGCAAGAAATTCGGCAAGGCATTCATTCCGCTGCGCAATGGCAGCAAATCCAGTCTGGAGCGGGCGCTGCAGACGATGAATGAACGGACCTCGAACGATGAGCGACGAGCGCAATAATTTTAAGGGTGAAGAGCCGGCGGCCGAGGCCTGCTGCGTCGAACTACACAAGATGGCCGGGCAGGCGGCCGATCCGGCCCTGACGGAACTCTATGAAATCGTCGGTGAACGCGAAAGGCGCAACCGTGCCGCCAGGATCGGCGGCAATGTCGTGACCTTTCCTTACCTGCGTACCCGCCAGCCGGGCGAAACGCCGCCCTTCGAACTTGGCGAGGCGGCGGAAAGAGGGCGCAACATCCTGCCTTTTGGGTGGATTCGCCGTTAAGGCCGGATCAGCCCTTCGGCTTCAAAAACGCTCCGGCGCAGAGCACCAGCCATCCGCCAATCATGCCGAGACCGCCCGTGGGCGCGGCGAAGGGGAACAGGCTGTGGCCGGAAAAATGCCGCGTGACCAGATCGCCGACAAACACCGCCGTACCGAGGCCGAGGATCAGGCCCGCCGGAATGGCGGTCCTGATGCGGTCCGCGCCGATATGGAGTGCCACCAGCACCGGCGCATGCGCCAGCGCCATGGCCGAGGCATTACCGAGCATATAGGTCTCACCCGTATGCGTGGCGGCGGCGGCCAGCATCACGCCCGCAGCTCCCAGCAGGCCGCCCAGCAGCAGAATGAAGGCGCGCAGTCTCTCGTGGGTCATGGATTATCCGCCTCCTGGTTCTGCATGTGAAAGGCCAGGCGTTCCACCGGTGCCCAGATGATCTCACGCAGCTTCGCATTCTCGATGGTCTCGTCCATGGCGCGGCGGAAGCACAGCAGCCATTCGTCGCGCTCGGCGGGGCCGATGGGGGCAACGAAATGGCGCCGCCGCAGCATCGGATGGCCGTGTTTTTCGACATAGACGGGCGGTCCGCCAAGATATCCCGTCAGATAGTCGTAGAACTTCGCCTCGCTGCCGGAAAGATCGGCCGGGTGGATGGCACGGCAACGCGCCGCTTCCGGCAGCGTGTCCATCAGCTCATAAAAGCGCCGGGTGAGCGCCCTGACGGTCGCGTCGCCGCCGATCGCTTCATAAAGGGTAATGGTCTCGCCGCTCATCGTCCGCCTCCTTGGACCCTGCGGCCCTTATCGCTCTCGGAGGCGGGAAGAGCAACAGGGCAATGGCGGGGTGCGACATTGTGCTTCGAAGTTCTTTGTCGCCTTTCCGATGGTGGTTGAAAGCCAGCTTGCTTTCCGGAGGCACGACGTCATCCTTGGGCGAAATTCCGGATAAGCTCGAGCCCCTTATTGAGCAGCGCTTCGGCCTCATCCTGATTGGCGGCCTCGACGTAGCAGCGCATTTCCGGGGCGTTGCCGGAAGGGCGGAAATGGATGGTGCTGCCGTCGGTCAGTGCCACGCGCAGGCCATCGATGTCGCTCGTCGCCTTGACCGTGCCGACCTGGGCGAGGAAGTCTTCGAGATTGCCGCGGGAGGCGCGAAGATGCGCCATCAGGGCGGCGCTCTTTTCCTGGGCGAAATTCTCCAGACGGTCGGCGGCGGCGACCGGCAGGTTATAGGCAGCGGCGATCTGCGACAGCGGCTTTTTCCGTTCGGCCGAAAGCAGCAGTACGGCGAGAACCGGCAGGAAGCTGTCTCGCGTTGGCAGCGGTAAGAGCGGCCTGCCGTTGAGCGTGAAGGCGGAGGCCGTCAGTAGGCCGCCATTGGCCTCGAAACCCATGACGCCGTTCTTTCCTTCGGCGAGTGCCCCTGCCATGCCGGCAATGACGAAGGGTGAGCCGACCCTGGTGCGAATGACCTCGAATGTGCCATTGGCCTCGATGCCGGAATTGGAGGTGACGGGGGTGACAACCACGCCGGCATCCAGAAAATTGGCCGTGATCAGGCCGATCAGATCGCCGCGCAGCGGCACGCCGTTTTCATCGGCAAGCAATGGGCGGTCGCCGTCGCCATCAGCGGAAACGACGGCGTCGAGGCCGTGTTCCGGCGACCATTTTTTGAGAAGGGCCAGCGTTTCCGGCGAGACGGCCTCGGTATCGACCGGGATGAAGGTCTCGGAGCGGCCGAGCGGCACGACCTCTGCGCCATAATGGGCGAGGACGTCGACGAAGAGATCGCGCGCCACCGTGCTGTGCTGATAGACGCCGATCCTGAGGCCGGAAAGCGCTTGTTCCGGCAGCAGCGCAACGTTGCGTTCGTAAAAGAGTTCGGCGGTGATGGCGGAATGGTCTTCGGCCGTCGCCGTCTCGGCGTCCATGCCTTCCTCCTCGATTTCGGCGGCAAGGGCCGCAATCGCGGTCTCGTCCTGCTTGTCGATTTCGCCATCCGGGCGGTAGAACTTGATGCCGTTGCGGTCGGCCGGGATATGCGAGCCGGTGATCATCAGCGCGCCCGCCTTCAGCGACAGGCCGTAAAGCGCCAGGGCAGGTGTCGGCACGGTGCCGCAGTCGAGCGGGGTGAGGCCGGCTTTTTTCAGAGCGGCGATGCAGGTGGCTGAAACATCCGGGCTCGAATCGCGAAAATCGCGGCCGATGAGAATGGGATCACCCATTTTTGCCTGACCCGATGTGAGAAGGTGCCTTGCAAATGCCGTGGCATAAACGGCGGAGGCTTGTCCCTTCAGATCGACGGAGAGGCCGCGAAGGCCGCTTGTTCCGAATTTCAGGCTCATACCAAACTCCGTTTCCATAAATCTTTTGAGGTGCAAATCGATAATGTGAAAATATAACGGTTGAAAGAACTGTATCGATCCATTCAAGTCAATCTGTCCTTTCAAGGCGGCCGCGAATAGGCGATGATGACGGAAATGATGCGGGTAACCTAAAATTCACCCGTCATATTTAAACTTGTCCGTCGATAGCGGCTCTGGCGACGATGGAAATCCTATGTTGCCGGCCTTTTTGTGGTTCGTTCGAGTTGGATTGGCTGATGTACAGGCTTCAAAAGGCGGGACATAAGCAGGCACGTCCGCTCGATGAAAAAACCGCGCCCGCCGTGAAAACCCATGGCTCGCTGCTGGATGATCTGGCGGATGAGGACGAGGTTTTCGAGCGCACGGTGCTGAAGGAACATCTTGAGCCGAAGCCCGCTGTGGCCGCTGCCGAGCCGGCCCCGGCCGAAAGGCCGCTGAAGGCGGCCCCGGCGGGTGGCGGTCTGGCGTCTGCGCTGCCCGGCCTTCAATATATCGACAGGATCGGTGTGGACGATGTGCTCTCCTGGCTTCGCAGGGGCATCGTCTGGATTGTGCTGGCGATCGTTCTCTGTGTCGCCGCCGCGCTTACCTATGCCTATATGACGCCGCCGCGCTACAAGGCCTATACGGATATCGTCGTTAATCCCTCCAACCTCAATGTCGTCAATGACGGGGTGTTTTCACCCAACCAGCAGCGCGACACGCAGATCCTCGAGGTGGAAAGCAAGCTGCGCACCATCACCTCGCGCAACGTGCTGGCGCGGGTGGTGGACGAGCTGAAGCTCGATCAGGATCCTGAATTCATCAGCCCACCGCCGCTTGCCCGGCTAAAGGCAATGTTTTCCTCGAAGCCGGATGATGGCGACAACCGCGTCGGCGCGCTCCGTTCGCTTGGCGACCGGGTGGCGGCCGAACGTGATCCGCGCTCCTTCGTGGTGACGCTTTCAGTCTGGACCAATGATGCCGAAAAATCGGTGACGGTCTCCAAGGCCATCGTGAAGGCCTTCGAAAGTGAGCTGTTCCAGACAAATTCCGACAGCAGCCAGCGCGTCGTCGACGATCTCAAGAAGCGGCTCGAGGAAATGCGTGAGAATGTGACCGCCGCCGAAAAGCGTGTGGCCGATTTCCGCCGCGAGAACGGTCTGCAGGAAAATAACGGCCAGCTCGTCAGCAACCTCGCCTCCGGCGAGCTGAATGCGCAGGTGCTGGCGGCGCAGCAGCGGGTCATTCAGGAGGAATCGCGCCTGAAGCAGATGGATGCGGCGATTGCCCAGAACCGCACGCAGAGCGACGCCATCTTCGACAGCCAGACGATGAACACCATCCGCGCCCAATACAGCACCTTGCAGCAGCAGATCGGCGCGATGACACTGACTTATGGCGCGCGCCATCCGCGTCTTGCGACAGCAGGCGCGGAGCGGGCAATGCTGGAACGCGGCATGGCGGACGAGGCGCGGCGTATTCTGCAGGCGGCCAAGATCAATGTCGCGGAGGCGCGTTCGTCACTCGATGCGCTGCGGCTGAAGGCCGTGGCGGAGCGCGCCAATGTCTTTACCGACAATGAGGCGCAGGTGCGCCTGCGCGATCTGGAGCGCGACGCCCGCTCGGCGGCGGCGATCTACGAGACCTACCTGACACGCTCGCGCCAGCTTGCCGAACAGCAATCGATCGATTCCACCAATGTGCGGGTGATTTCGCAGCCGGTCGCGCCCAATTCCAGAAGCTGGCCGCCGGGCAAGCTAACCTTCCTGATCGCCGGCGGCATGGGCGGTCTGTTGCTTGGTCTCGGCATCGCCGTGGCGCTCGGTCTCTGGGGATATCTGCGCCGGGACGATCATGCGGAGGCCGCAGCGCGTTACGCCTGAGAGCGGCCGTCCGCCGAGCCTATTCTTCTGAAATCAGGCCGTCATAAACCTCGAGCAGGGCGGCGGCGATGGCGGCGCCCAGCGCATTGCCGGCATCGCGAATGCCGGCTTCGTCGCCGTCGCGGACCGAAATGGCGAGATCGGAGGCTTCGTTGGCGACGATTTCCTTTGCCCGTTCTATCGCCCAGAGGCCGAAATCGCCGCGATTGTCGATCGAGATTGTTTCCATGGCCGGGACCTTTTCCGTGATTTGCTGTCGCCCCTTAGCCCATCGGCTGGCAAACCGGAATAGGCGGGGAAGGGAATGGGGAGACGCGCAACCTTCAGGCGCGCGAATTACCTGCCTCAAGCTGCGGATTTATAAAAATATTAATAATAGTTCTTCGTAGTGTTTGAAGCCTTGTACCCTAATCCTATGCGTGACCATAACAATGAAACGATGCCTATCTTGGACGCCGGACAGATCATGACAGGGAGAGAGATGCCGGATGCGGAGGGGCCGGGTCAGGCTTGGCCGATCGTTCCGCTTGCGGCTTTACCCATCGCCGACGTGACCATCGATGAGACGGCGCAGGATTTCATCCGGCGTGCGACGAAGGCGCGTGCGGCCGGTGCAAGGCCGTTTTATTCGACATCGGCGAACGGTCAGGTCATCGCGCTCTGCCATCACGACAAGGAATTCGACGCCATGCTGCGGCAGGCGGACCAGATTCACGCCGACGGCATGTCCATGGTGATTTTTTCGCGCAAATTCTGCAAGAGGGCGCTGAGGGAGCGGGTCGCGACGACCGATCTCGTTCACGCGGTGGCGAAAAGGGCCGAAGAAACGGGCAGCCGGTTTTATTTTCTCGGCGGTTCCGAAGAGGTGAATCGCGCGGCGGTCGAGGAAATGCAGAGGCTCTATCCGCGTCTCGTATTTTCGGGCCGGCATAACGGTTATTTCAGCCAGGGCCGCGGGGAGGAGATCCTTGCCGATATCGTCGCATCCAAAACGGACATTCTCTGGGTCGGCTTCGGTATTCCGCTGGAGCAGCGTTTCGTCTCGCGCAGTCTGGACGGGCTTTCCGGCATCGCGGTCATCAAGACCTGCGGCGGCCTTTTCGATTTCCTTGCCGGTAAGAACAGCCGGGCGCCGCAATGGATGCAGGATATGGGGCTGGAATGGCTCTATCGCGCGATGCTCGAGCCGAGGCGTCTTGGAAAACGCTACCTGCTGACCAATCCTATCGCCATATATTCACTGCTGAAGCACCGTTTCGGGGCTTCGGGACAGGGCCGGTAAGACCGCCGCGCGCCCCGCATGCGGCATATGTCCGCGCATCGCTGCTACTTGAGTTTCCCCTAACTTATTGAATGAATGCGCTTTGCCGCTGAAATTCGTTGCAACTGCGAACAACGGCGCTACACTGCGCAAATATTATAAATTTATTCGAATCCTATTTATTGGGGATACCAATGGTGATTACGTCCATTTCTCTTTTCATATATGGAATTGGCACCGTAACCTCTCTCGCCATGACCTATATCGAAGGTGCCCGCCGCGACAAGAATTGGGATTTTTACCGGGTGGCCGGCATTGTCCTTTGTTTCTTCTGGCCGGTGCTTGTGCCGCTTCTCATTCTGGCGGCGGCTTTTTCGTCGTTCGGTTTCCAGAAACGACATATGAACACGATGTCGCTCGGCCGGGAAAAGACCCTGGGCTGAAGGGATCGGCCGGGCCGGCTTGCGTTCAGGCCTTTTTCACGGGCGCCTTGTAGGGCGTGAGCGTGATGCCTAGGCTCGCCATTACGCGGCCGATGGACATGAGCGGCGGATGTGTGGCGGGCAGCAGCGCGCCGGTCCTGATGAAGGCGGAAACGGCGCGGACGAGCGAAAGGCCGAGGCTGATCGCGTTTTTGGCGGTGAGCAGCAGCCCGCCCTTCAGGCCGGGGCGGCGGGCGCGGTCGATGCTGTAATTGATAATGCCGGTGCGGAGCGAGCGCTCCATGATCCAGCGCGGCGCCATGCGGCTTTCCGGCACATATTCGATGATGAGGGCGCGCGCATTCCAGGCGAATTTGAAGCCGGCCTTGCGGCAGCGGGTGAAGAAATCCATGTCGCCGCCGCCGAGGAAGTTGAAGCGTACGTCGAATTCCGGTTTCGGCAGGGTTTGAAACACCCGCCGCGAGATCAGGCAATTGCCTGATCCATGGATCTGCTCGACAAGGCCGGTTGGCGCTTCGATGGAGCCGAATAGCGGGTGCGACAGGACCGCCTTCGGCGCCGGTGCGTCGAATTCCCGGTCGACCGGTCCGCCGACGATATCGACGCCGAAGGATTTTGCCGCCGAAACCATTTCGGCAAGCCAGACGGGGGAGGCGGCCTCATCGTCATCGATCATCAGGAACCACTCAGCCGAAGGATAGTTCTGCCGGGCGGTGCGGAAGGCCGTGTTGATGGCGTAACAATTGCCCTGCGTCGGCTCCACCAGCGCCTGACCGGGCATACCGCTTTCGGCAAAAAATGCGCGCGCGATGGCAAGGCCCTGCTGGCCTGCGCCATCATTGTCGACCACGACGACGGCGAAGGCAAAATCGACCTTCTGGGCGGCTAGCGATGCAAGCGTCTTTTGCAGGCCTTCCGGCCGGCGGAAACTTGGAATGCACACCACCGCTTCCGGCATGATCTCGGACATGGAAACTCCTAAATTCCGGCAAGCGCGGCGGCGGAAAAAACGACGGCCCTGAGGCTCTGGCGCGGGCGGTTGAGGAAGGTATCGGCAAGCGCCGAAAAGGCCTCGCGGTAGCGGCGGGCGCGGAAGGCCTGCGCCACGGTATAGGCATTCATGTGGTTCTCGGACCGGCGGCGAAGCCGCCTCAGTTCCTGCGGGGAAATGGCGGCGACGATGGCGGGATCGGAAAACACGGCTTCGATGGCCGGTTCGCAATCGCGGAAGGTCAAAAGCCTGTTCATCATCACGCTCGACCTGTGCACCCGGTAATCGAGCACATGGCAGCCGGGCAGATAGGCAAAACGGCCGGCTGCGGCGAGCCGGCACCAGCCATACCAGTCTTCCGCATAACGTAACGTCTCGTCGAAACCGCCGAAATCCTGAAAGATGCGGGTTCTGACGAGCATGATGCCGCCATTGACAATGAAGTTCCCGCCGAGCAGCGGCTGGAGAATGAAACCATCCGGCTTTTCCCGGCGGCGGATGAGGTTGCGCCGGCCGATCTTGATGCCGTTTTCATCGATGCGCTCATAATCGCCATAGACGGCGACGACATCCGGGCCGGAAATGCCGGCACAAAGCGCTGCGATGGCGCCGGGTCTCAAGCGGTCGTCGGCATCGAGAAACATCGTCCACTCGCCGCGCGCCTGTGACAGGCCGAAATTGCGCACGGCGGAAACGCCCTGCCGCCCCTGCGGCCGGGCCAGCAATTTGACACGGGGGTCGGAAAAACCTTCCACCTTCTGCGCAGTGGTATCGGTGGAGCCGTCGTCGACCACCAGCACTTCGCGGATGGTCTCGCCCTGCAGCAACACGCTTTCGATCGCTTCCACGATGTAACGCTCGCCATTGCGAACGGGAATGACAATCGAAACGGAGACCAAGCTTTTCAACTCCATGAGGGGCGGGCCAAGCATTCTCACAGTGAAGTTACTACCGCATTAAGCGAGCCTCACCAATTATGACGTGGTATAGCGTCGGTTAACCTTGCAAATCTTTAATATCCTTTTGGCATGATTGGAATGTTATGTTTTGAGAATAAGAGCGCGGTGTATCCCTTCGGATGCCGATGCGCTGGGGTTGCGGAGGCGGGTTGATGCGGATCGGGCGGCGGAATTTTCTGGGTGGTGCGGCAAGCGCTGGCCTGTTGCATGCCGTGGCCGGCCCGGCCTTTGCCGCGCAGAAGAAAGCCACGATCAAAACCGCCCCATATGGCGCGGCGGTCTACCTGCCGGACCTCAACGCCGACAGCCGTATCGGCGAGGCGGTGGTGAAATATTGTTCGCGCATCACCCCGGTCACCGAGATGAAATGGGAGGTCATGCGGCCTTCGGCGGAGGTGTTCGATTTCGCCGCTGCCGATGCGCTTGCCAACTTCGCGCGCCAGCACAAGCTTTCCATGCATGGCCATCCGCTGATCTGGTACGCCTCCAACGCGCCATGGCTTGCCAGCATCAGCGGCGCGAAGGCTGAGAAGCTGATGGAAAACCACATCGTCAAGGTGATGGAGCGTTATAAGGACGTGATCCATAGTTGGGACGTGGTCAACGAACCGATCCCCGACGTGCCTGCCAATGTGCGTGCGCGGCGCGATGCCTGGTATTATGGCGCCGGGCCCGATGCCATCAAGAGGGCTTTCGACATCGCCCATGCGGTCGATCCCAAGGCGCAGCTCGTGCTCAACGAATATGATGTGGAATTTGCCGCTGAAAAATCGCCGGCCAAACGCGCGGCCTTCCGCAACCTCATCCTCGAACTGCTCGAAAAGGGCGCGCCGATCAACGCCATCGGCCTGCAGGGGCATTTGCGTGGCGGCTGGCCGATCGCCAAGGACGAGCTTGCCGCCTTCACCACGGAAATGCGCAGTTACGGTCTTGCCATTCTGGTGACGGAGCTGGATGTGATGGACCAGACGCTGCCCACACCGGAGGCCGAGCGTGACATGCTGATCACCGGCCAGGTCCGCGAGTTTCTTGAAGCGGCTTCCGCAGGTGGTCCGCTTTCCTCCATCACCACATGGGGTATTTCGGACCAATATAGCTGGATCCGCTGGGCCTATCCGCGCCGGGACGGAACGGCCAACCGGCCGCTGCCACTCGACTGGAGTTTCAACGAAAAACCCATGATGGCCGTCATCAATGAATTCCGGAACCGTGGTGCATGACTATGAATGCTGAAATGCCGCTTCCTCCCGTGCAAAAGGCGCTGCAAATCAACCTCCATCCCTTCGATGCCCCGCATGCGGCCCTGACCCTGCCGCATCAGCTCAGGGTCTGGGGCGGGCAGGTGGACCGCATTCTCCTGACGGTCGATACCGGCCAGGTCGGGGCCGGCCGTTACAAGGGCAATGGTTTCGATTCTGCCCGTCAGCGCCTCTTCGACATGCTGGACGAAATGCAGACCAACTATCCGCATCTGCATGTGGATATCGTTGATTACAGTGATGCGGCGCGGGCTGCGGTGACGCAGGCCTTCTTTTCGCGCTCGCCGATCCCCTATCCCGCCAAGGCTTTCGACGGCGGGCCATTCCACGTCTATTTTTATGGGCTGAAACGCGCCAATGCCCGTTATGTGCTGCACATGGACAGCGACATGATGTTCGGCGGCGGCAGCCAGAACTGGTTCAGCGAGGCGATTGCGCTGCAGAAGGCCAATCCGGATGCGCTGTGCATCACGCCCTTTTCCGGGCCGCCGACGGTGCGCGGCGATCTCGATATTTCCCGTCATGTCGGCATGCCGGGCGTGAAGAATATCCCCGCGCCGCGCAAGCTGCCGTCGCGTATTCCCACCTGGCGTTTCGCCACCGTTTCCACCCGGCTTTTCATGATCGACATGGAACGTTTCGCCAAGCGGATCGGCTCGCTGGAACTGCTCAGGCCGGATGTCAAACGGCGCATCCGCTCCTATGCCTATAACCAGCAGCCGGTCTCCATGCCCGCCGAGGAAGTGCTGAGCACCAACATGATGCGCACCGGCGTTTACCGGCTCGATTTTCTCGGCACGGGCAAGGGCATGTATTCGCTGCACCCGCCCTATCGTTCGCCGGAATTTTACGCCGCGCTGGCCTCCATCGTCGAGCGCATCGAGAAGGGCGATATTCCTGAAGGCCAGCTCGGCGATTTCGATATCAACGGATCGATGGTGGACTGGACAAGCGCGCTGGCGGCCAAGACGCGCTCCAAACGCTACGCGAAGGCGCTGCGCCATCTGATTTCGGCCAATGTCGGGCGTTTCAACAAGGTTTGAGGGCGCTTCGCCTGTCCCGATGCCGGGGTGCGCCTCAATAGTCGGTGATGAGCTTGCTCCAGCTTTCCGAGCACAGCCCGCCAATATAGATATCGCCGGCCAGCGCCTTTTCCCTCAGGGCTTCATCGCGGGTGGCCATGCAGAAATATCCGTCATGGCGGAAGCTCATGTGGTTCTGGCGGTATAGCGCGTTTATCAGAAACGGCTGCGACATGCCGGTAATGTGGGCATAGTTCTCGTCATCGAAATGGCAGAACAGGGTGTTGAGGACATCGTTTTCGCGCCCGGCATCGCAGACGAGATTGAGCACATAGGCGGTTCGTCCCGGCTGGCCGAAAAACAGCGTAGCCCCCATGATGTGGCCTTCGGCATTCTCGATTGCGAGGCTCTTCAGTTCACCAAGGCTGTCATTGGTTCTGCTCATCTCGATCAGCCAGTGAAACTCCTCGTAAGACCATTCCGGGCGAATGGAAAAACGCTCGATCATCGTGAGCGCCTGGCGGCGGAAGGTTTCGAAATCCACCGTTCTTACCCTGGCGCCGGCGACTTCCTGCGGTCTCAGGCCCTTTTTCCACCGTCGCAGGATTCCATCTACAAATCCGAGCGCGGCGAGCGCGAGCGTGGTTTTGGCCAGTTTGGAACGGCGCGGCATGCGCAGTGCGATGGTGCAGAAGGGCTTGAGCGCCTTGTGCCATTGCAGGCTTTCGATCGGCAACATGTTGCCGCCGGTCGCCACCCAGTGATCGGCGCTGACGGGTGAAGCCGTGTCCGAGAACAACATGTCGTGTTTTGAGGCCCGCATGCCGCGGGACAGGCGCGCCGCGCCGAGCGCGCCGCGTTTGCCGTCCGATGCGAAGGCGCAGAGCAGCCTTGCGGTCAGCGTTTTTTCATTCGCAACGAAGCGCATGGGCACGGCGAGGATGACGCTGGTGACGTCGTTTTCCCCCGCATCATAGACAACGCTGCCGTTTTCCGGACTGAAGGCGGGACTGCCGAAAAACAGTTTTTCGATATAGGAGCGGAAATCGAAGTTCCGTTCGTGCCCGGTCTTCTTGAAAGCGCTGTTGAGCACGGCTTCGACAGCCGGGACGTCGTCCCTGCGCATGGGACGGACACCGGACACACCGATTTGAACCGGGCGTTGTGTCAAGTGACCGCTGCCGCCATCGTTCATATGGGTGTGTATCGGAACGTCCACCGTCGGCCCCCACCTTTTTGCGCATTGACAAAATCAACCATAGGCAGCGTATATTTCAATGTCTTAATATAGATATAAAACCCGCAATCCGGTTGGGTATGAAATATCCGATAAAAGATAAATATGCTTTATATCAGTGTGTTAATTGAAGGTCGCGGCATTATTTGAGGTTAACAAAATATATTTAAGTAAGCAACCGATGGATGAAATATGGGGCATTTTTTGTAGGCGTTTTTTGGGGTTTTGAAGCTTGACCTCTAAAAGCGACCGCGTTGTCCTTTGTCTCCGGGTTCCGATTTCCCGAGGAAAATCGCACAATCGCCGCGCTATTTTCCCGTGCATCATGGATAACCAAAAAAATAGGATTTGCGCGGGGTATTCGTATTGTCGAACATACGCGGCACGCGTTTCAATGCGGGTGGCTTTTCTCCCTATATCTCGCTCTCCTCACGTGCTGCTCTTCGGTTTTCTGGAAACGATATTCTTCCTCAGCACCGGTTTTGTCTGGTTCTTCTCGGGCGCTTGCAGTTTTTTTGCCCGGCACCATTGACCTCAACTATAGTTGAGGAATTATCAGGGAATGGAACACTGTTGAAGGACGTTCCATGAGCGATAAAACACTTTCCATCCGCATCATATTTGGCAGCGCCCGCAATCCGCGTTTCTGCGATGTCATCGGCAAATGGCTGCTTGGGCGGCTCGAGGCCCTGCCGGGGCTGGAGCTTGCGGTCATCGACCCGCGCGAACTCGATCTGCCGCAGGGCCACACACCTGAACGCGCTTCGGTGCGCCAGCTTCGTAAAAGTCTTGATGGCGCCGATGCATTCATCGTCGTCACCCCGGAATATAACCGCAGTTATCCCGGTGCGCTGAAGGTGCTGATCGATTCCGCCTATGACGAATGGGGCGCAAAACCGGTGGCTTTCGTGTCCTATGGCGGGATTTCGGGAGGCCTGCGGGCCACCGAGCAGCTTCGTCCGGTCTTTGCCGAACTGCATGCGGTGACGATCCGCGATGTCGTCAGCTTCGCCAATCCCTGGGACCGTCTCGATACAGCGGGGCAGTTCGATGCCGGAGCGGCGGCGGCGGGGGCGCTGGAAACGATGATGAACAAGCTCGGCTGGTGGGCGCATGCGCTCAAGCAGGCGCGGTCCGCAACGCCTTACAGGGAGGCGTGAGCATGACCGACAAATCCCCGGCGTTGAAAATCACGCTGCTGTTCGTTGCCACGCTCACCATCATGGCCGGCACCACGGTCGCGCCGTCGCTGCCGGCCATCGAGCAGACGTTCCTGTCCACACCGCATGTGGAGATCATGAGCCGCATGGTGCTGACGCTGCCTTCGGTTTTCGTGGCCCTGTGTGCGCCTCTTGCCGGCATTCTGGCGGATCGTTTTGGCCGCAAGCGACTGCTGCTCGGCGCGATCCTGCTTTACAGCCTTTCCGGCATGTCCGGTCTTTTTGCCGACACTCTGGCGGGTCTGCTCGTCGGCCGAGCCTTTCTGGGTCTGGCGATCGGCGCGATCATGACGATCGGCACGGCGCTGGTGGGCGATTATTTCGAGGGGCCGGCGCGGGAGCGCTATCTCGGCCTGCAACAGGCTTTCACCCAGATCGGCGGCGTCGTTTTTGTCGTGGCGGGTGGTTTGCTGGCGGATCTGCACTGGCGCGCGCCCTTCGCGGTCTATGCCGCCGCCCTGCTCATTCTGCCGGCCGCCCTGCTGTTCTTGACGGAGCCGGCAAGGAACGACAGCCGGAGCAAAGCCGGCGGCGAACAGGCCTTTGCGGTCAACTGGCTTCTGGTGGCTGTGCTGGCGCTGGCGGTATTTCTCGTCAACGCCCTGTTTTACACCATTCCCTCGCAATTGCCGTTTTTCCTGCGCGAGCGTGGACTGTTTTCCGGCAGCATCGCCGGATATGCCATCGGCATTTTCAACCTGGCGGGGGCGCTGGCGGCACTCAACTTCGGGCGATTGCGGGCGAGGGCCAGTGTGACGGCCATCATCGCCGCCGGGCTGGTGCTCATGGCGACGGGTTTTGCGCTGCTTGCCATGGCTGGCGGGCTTTGGTCCATGCTGTCGGCACTTGCGGTGGTAGGCCTTGGTCTCGGCTTGGTGATGCCGGGTATCATGTCCACGACCATCATGCTGGCGCCGCTGCGGTTGCGCGGACGTATCGCCGGCATCGTCACCGCTTCGATGTTTCTCGGGCATTTCATCTCGCCGCTGGCAAGCCAGCCCTGGATTGCCCGGTTCGGTTTCTCTACCGCCTATCGCGATATCGCCGTGATATTCGCCGTCATGGCGGGCGTTGCGATGATTTCCGCAGTCACGCAGCGATGGCTCGTCGTGCGAAAACGGCGGCGTTTCGCCCCGGGGGAATGACATGAACAAAACGCCATCCGCTTGCCGGCGGCCAGATGGCGAGGAAAATGCAAATGATTCTACAGTCATTTGCATTTTCAATTTTTGCGCGTGCCAGCGTGTGAGGAAATGTTAAGGTTTTTAACTATAATCATTTTATGGAACAGCAAATTGGAGCCATGAACCGGCTCAATATGCGGCCTGGCGCCTCGGCTTGCTGATGGGGTCGCCACGCCACGAAGGGAACGGCCTGTCCTTGTTTGAAGGGCAGGTGTCTTTCTTCGGCGCTTGCATGACGCAATGTGGCAGGGCCGATGAAGCGGCCGGCGAAGCCTTGATGATCGGGGTGTTCGACGTGCGATGATCAGTCTTGCCGAACACCTCCGGCACGGGGAAGGAGCGGTATTTTCATTGACCTGAGGTTTTTCCGTGTCCTTTCTTCAAAATGCCAGCATCCGCACCAAAATCCTGTCGCTTATCCTGCCGCTCTGCATCGTCGGCCTTGGCGCCACCGCTTTCATGTCCATCCATTACAAGCAGGCGGATACGGACTATTCGTTTTTTATCGCCAGCGATAATGCCGCTATCGTGGAACTGTCCCGGGCAAACCGCAACCTGCAGGCCATGGCCTACGGTGCCTATCAGGTCATGGCTTATGACACCAAGATTCCCGACTTCAAGATCGTCAAGCACGAATATGAAACAGACAAGGAAGCGCTGATATCGCGCCTGAACCAGGTCAAGATCGTTTTTCCGGAGGAAGCTGTGGCGCTGGACAGCTTGTTGAGCCAGGCCAAGGGCATTATCGCTTTGACCGACAGGGCGGTGGAACTCGGTTCGTACGACCGCAATCCGGAATCCGCTGCGGAACTGCTGAAGGCCGATACGGTGATCCGTTCGACCGGGAATGAAATCGCTGCCCTGCTCGACAAGCTTGCCAAGCGTGTGATCGAGGGAAGCGACGATCTGACGGACCAGACCAATTCGACCATTCTGACCTCCCTGGTGGTCGTCGGAGGCGCTTTCGCAATCGGCATCATCCTGGCGCTTTTTGTGGCGTCCCGCGGCATCACCACGCCGATCGCCCGCCTGCGCGAACGCATGGTGTCGCTCGCCGGCGGCGAGACGGCGGCGGAAATCGACGGCACGGGGCGCCGTGACGAAGTGGGCCAGATGGCGAAAGCCGTTCAGGTCTTCCGCGAAAATGCCATCGAGCGCATTCGCCTCGAACAGGAAACCGAGGCCAATCGCAGCCTCTCGGAAAAAGACCGCATCGAGCGCGAGCAGCAGAAGACAAGGGAAGCGGCCGATGTCAAATTCGCCGTCGACAATCTCGCAGCCGGTCTCTCGAAGCTTTCGGAAGGCGACGTTTCCTATCGCATCGGCCAGCCGTTCACGGCGACGCTCGATGCCGTCCGCAACGATTTCAACATGTCCGCCGAAAAGCTGCAGGCGGCATTGACGAGGGTTGCCCAGAATGCCGGCAGCATCGGCGCGGGCGCGGATGAGATCAAGTCTGCCGCCGACGATCTGGCCAAGCGCACCGAGCAGCAGGCCGCCGCGGTGGAGGAGACCGCCGCCGCTCTGGAGGAAATCACCACGACCGTGCGCGATTCCACCAAGCGCGCGCAGGAGGCGGGCCTGATCGTCAGCCGTGCCAAGGCCGGTGCCGAGCAATCCGGCGCCGTGGTGCGCCGTGCCGTGGTCGCCATGGAGCAGATCTCCAAATCTGCCAATGAAATCAGCAACATCATCGGCGTGATCGACGAGATCGCCTTCCAGACCAATCTTCTGGCGCTGAATGCCGGTGTGGAAGCGGCACGTGCGGGTGAGGCCGGCAAGGGTTTTGCCGTGGTGGCGCAGGAGGTGCGTGAACTGGCGCAACGCTCCGCCAATGCCGCCAAGGAGATCAAGGCACTGATCACCACCTCGAACGATCAGGTGCAGCAGGGCGTGCAGCTGGTGGGCGATACCGGCAAGGCGCTGGAGACCATCGTCTCGGAAGTGCAGGAGATCAACCGGCACGTCGTTTCCATCGTGGAGGCCGCACAGGAACAATCCTCCGGCCTGCAGCAGATCAACACGGCCGTCAACCAGATGGACCAGGACACGCAGAAAAACGCGGCCATGGTGGAAGAGACCAATGCCGCAAGCCACAGCCTCGCCAAGGAAGTGGCGTCGCTCAACCAGCTGCTCTCCCAGTTCAGGCTCGCCGATGGTGCCCAGCAGCCGAAAAGCCAGCCCGCTCCGGTCCGCAGCGCCGGCGGCAGCGACAAATATGTGGCCTCTCCCGTCCGCGCTCTCGGCCGCAAGATAGCCTCGGCCTTTTCGGGCAACGCCGCCGTCGATACATCGAAGGGCGACTGGCAGGAGTTTTAAACGACGGGCTCGCGCTCAAACACTGTCCCTGGGGGGATGAGCGCAGACGAAACCGGCGGGCATCCGCCGCCGGTTACCTGAAAGATGCCGCGCAGGGAGGTCTTGCGCGGCATGAGCGATGCCGGGGATGGCCGGACAGGCCGCGCCCTGTATGATCTGGCGTTTACCGGCCCTGGATGGCGCGGATAAAGGCCGGGCTCTTATTGGCGAAATCGGCATAGGTGATTTTTTTGCTTGCGATGGCGTTGAACAGCCGCGAGCAGAAGGTCATGGCGACATTGCTGTTCGGGCTGACATTCATGGTTTTCGCCAGGACAATTCTTGCATCGGCAGGATTGTTTCTGGTTTCTTTATAGCAGCTATTGATGACATCGCGCTTTGCGGCGGGGCTGCCGCTGATGACTTCCTGTCCGCGATTGAAGTCGGCCTCCGTCATGCAGCCTGAAAGAATGAAGACGGAAACGAACATGGCCATTTGGGCTTTGAATGTCATGAAATGAATTTTCCTGTTTATGCTGCGAAGCAGTGCGGGTGAAAAGGATATCTTGAAAATTTGACTGCGGGTTCCGTTACGCCGGGATCCGGTTGTTACAACAATATCGCCGGTCGTCAATGCGATGAAGACGCCATGGCCGAACGGGCCACCGCGCCGGGGTGGGCGGAAGGTTCATCGGCGCGTGCCTTGCGGAATTCACCGGTACCATCGTGGAATTCGAACCCGGATGCCGGATCCCTTCGGGATCAATCGGTTCTTGCGGACGGCGACTGGCGCACTTCGTCCGCTATCCACTTCCTGACGCATTTCACCTTGGGATCGTCATCGCTTCCGATGCGGTAGGCGAGGTCATAGCCCATTTCCACCTCAAGCCGGTCATCCGGGAACAGCGCGACCAGCCGCCCGGCGGTAAGGTCTTCCGAAACGAGAACGCTGCGTCCCAGGGCAACCCCTTCGCCCCGGATTGCCGCCTCGATGGACATGCTCCCGTGGCTGTAGCCGGCTCCGCGCCTGGAGGGCATCGCCAGGCCCATCATCTCGAACCACCTGTGCCAGTCCGCCGTCATTCCAACCTCATGGATAAGGCGGCAGGACATCAGGTCGCCGGGCGTCGTTATGCCGCCGGCTTCGGCAAGATATCTGGGCGCGCAGACCGGCGAAACGGTCTCGTTCATGACCCGCTCTGACGCCATGCCGGAATATCGCCCGTTTCCGTATCGCAAGACGACATCGGCCTGTGATTTCGAAAGGTCGATCTCCACGTCCGTCACCTCGAGGTGGACGTCATATTCGGGATGGCGGGCCATCAGCCGATGAAGGCGCGGGGTCAGCCACTTGCTGGCGAACGAAACGCCGGAACTGATGACCAGCCGCCCTGTCTCGCTCCTGCGGCGGATGATATTGACTTCGCGCCCCAGATCCGAAAGCAGCCGGGTCACTGCCGCGAAGAAGGCCGATCCCTCCTCGGTAAATTCGAGCCTCCTGGTAAGCCGCCGGAAAAGGGGAGTGCCGAGATGGTCTTCCAGGGCGCGGATCTGCCGGCTGATCGCCCCATGGGTGACGTGAAGCTCCTCGGCCGCGCGTGTCATGCTCAGGCGCCTGCCCACGGCTTCGAAGGCTCGCAAGTTCTGTAGTGGTGGCAATCTGTCAGTCATTTGGTCGATCATGTGTGACTTTGGATCACGCATCATGTGACGATAAATGGTTTGTCTGCAAGGGCTCATCTCGCCTACATGTGAGGAAGACGATGTATATCTCACCGAGATGCCCAGATGACAGACACACCCCAGGCTCCTGCGCTTTCCGCCCGGCAACCCGTCGATACCCGGAACCTCTCTGCAATGCTGCTGCTGGCGCTGATGTGGGGGCTTTCGATCCCGGTGACCAAGCTGGGTCTGGTGACGATGCCGCCCTTGACGCTGACTGCCTTCCGGTTTGCAGTTGCCGTTCCGATCTTGCTTGCCCTCGCGGTCGGGAAGGCCGGCCTGCCGTGGAAAGCCGTTCCGGCCGTTGCCATGCTCGGTATCATCGGCATCGGTGTAGGGCAGGTGGCGCAGACATATGGGGTAACGGGAACATCCGCTTCGGTTGGAACAATTCTCTCCGCAACGATCCCTTTATTTATCGTGCTGTTTGCAGCGATACGGCTTCGTCAGAGCGTCTCCCCGCGGCAACTCGCAGGCGTGGGCGCGGCATTCGCCGGCATCATCGTCGTGGCGAATGCCGGAGGTTCCGCCGGATCGACGACCACCTTCTACGGTCCCGCTTTCATGCTGCTTTCGGCGCTGGCCGTCGCCTTCTATTATGTCTGGAGCGTGGAGTTGACGGCCAGATACGGAACCGTCGTGGTTGTCGTATGGAGTACCACTTTCGGTTTCCTGGCATTGCTGCCTTTCGCGGGCTTCGAGGCCTACAACACGCCGTTCGAGATCACCGCGACGGCCCTTGGCGCCGCAATCTACCTCGGTGTCGTCGTTACGGTGGCCGGCCTCTTTCTGTGGCTGGACATATTGAAGCGTGTTCCGGCGCCCGTGGCGGCGAGCGTGCAATATCTGCAGCCGGTTTTCGGCATCATCGCATCATCGCTCATCTTCGGCGACAGCATGGGCACCCTCTTTGCGGTCGGCGTCGTCCTTATCCTCGGAGGGCTGGCCCTGGCCATCCGCCAACCCCGGCCGGTTTGAAATTGCGTGGCACGGTGGGATGAACGCTTCTTTGAGACGCGGGATTTCGGGCGAAAACCGCACACATTTTTCGCCATTCCACTCTGGAAACCTCAAATCCGATCAGTCATCGCATGGAAGCCGAGAGCGTAGTCACGGCCCTTCACCTCAATGCAGCCGAGCGGAAAACGTAAAGAAGCGTCGAGGAAATAACGCAGGAGAGAACTCGAGGCTGGGCTGACGACAGAGAAGTCTTGGAAAATATGGCGCACCCGACAGGATTCGAACCTGTGACCTTTGGAATCGGAATCCAACACTCTATCCAGCTGAGCTACGGGTGCAGCGGTCACGCTTGAATCGCGTGCAGCGGTTGGTTCATACCCCAGCTTTCTTTCCGCATCAATGTCTAAAAATCAAAGATTTGCGAAACCTTGCCTGTTTTCGGGCGGGTAAGGGTTGTGGCCTGTTGCAGGCGGTGGCCGCGGGCTTTTTATCGTGTCGGGGGCGATACGGTGTTTGACGTATTGCTTTTTGCCGAAATAGGCTTTCCCTTATAAGTAGTATGTTATTGCCGGTTCCGGCCGCTGTTTCGCTCCCTTTGCAAAGAGGCGGCCGCATTGTCGCAAAACCCTTTGCAACAAGGTGCAGGAAGCGGCTCTATCGCGTTAAAATTGGTGGGTAAATAGTCATACTTTTTTCGCTGATCAGGCACTGATCTGAACAGTGTGTTTGGTCTTCCGGCGATTAACTGTCAAATTATTATACAATATTAGTATCATCTACATTTATTTGGGATACAGTTTCGTGACGTTGTCGGTTATGATTTCGGCAAGGTAAGGAACGAATCAGGCGGGGGATCGGATGGCTTTGCGACTGGCACATAGCAACGGGCCGCGAACGGAAAAGGCCGAAAACGGCGGCGCCGAAGCGGCGCCTGTTGTGGCGATCGACTATGGGTTGCTGACGACGGCGATCAGCTATCACCTGCGGCACTCGCAACTTGCCGTGGCAAACGGTTTTGCCGATGTGCTGGCGGAGCGGGGATTGCGGCCGGCGGATTTTTCCGTTCTCGTCATTGTCGGCGGCAATTCAGGCCTTAAACAGAGCGATGTGGCCGAAGCGCTCGGCATACAGCGCGCCAATTTTGTCGCGATTGTCGACAGCATGGAAGAGAAGGGGCTGCTTGTCCGCCGCAGATCGGAAGAGGACCGGCGCGTCCATTTCCTCGACATGACGGATGAGGGCAGCCGGCTTCTCGAGCGTCTTTCCGATGCATGGCGTGACCGCGAGGAAAAGCTGATCGACAGGATCGGCGGCAAAAAAGCCCGCGACCAGTTGCTGGCGCTGCTTGGACGTCTGCGCGACTGATATCCCGATATCCCGCTGCGGATGCGTGATCTGCGGCCGGGCTCTCCTGAAACTCGCAGGGCGTGGCGAGGCGGCTTGGCCTTCGGCCGCAGCGGCCTTCAGTGCCTTCCCGGCGGACCTCCATGACAGCATGATGCCTTGCGGGCCGATTTGCGTTGCAATTTGCCTGCGAAACCGTCAAGACGCATAGTCTGTTCGCAGCTTGCGGCCTATGCGCTGCACCAATGCGACGGACCGGAAAGGCCAAAGTCGGGAACGCCATGCTGAATATCGATACGAGTCATCCGCTTTATCGCCCCCTGTGGGTCCGGTTGCTCATTGTCGGCCTCTGCACCGCATGGGCTGTCATCGAATTCGTCAATCGTGAGTTTTTCTGGGGCACCCTCGTCGGCGGCATCGCCGCCTATGCGGCCTATGAATTGCTGCTGAAGTTCAAGCCGGCCAGCAATGACGCTGCAGGCAAGGATGGCGTAGATGAACCTGCCGCCGAAAACCCGCCCGCTGATAAGAACGATGCGGGCTGAAGCGCCCCTTATCTTTTGTTTTATGTTCGTCCCGGCCCAGGCTGATTGCGCATATTCAGCGGAAGTGCTCCCGGGTCCGAAGCATGCGGAGCGCCTGGTCGATCAGGAGATTGGCCGCCGTCATGCGCAGCGTCGCATTGTGCCGGAATGGCGGCTGCACCCGGTCGGGATGATTGCGGCGGGCGAAGGCGCGGCGCTTTTCCGCAAGCGTTGCGGCGGTATCGCTTTCCTGGATCGCAAGCTCGGCTGAAACATCGGCAAGCGAGGTTTTTTCGAGATGGGCCGGCATCGGCTCCGGCTCGGGCTCCGCTTGAGGTTCTGGCAGTGGCGCGGGATCGGGTAAAAAGGCGAGATAGGCATCGAGATTGCCGTTCGCCGGGGGCGGGGTCTCGATATGCGTATCGAGGACGAAACCAGAGCTGAAACCGGCAATGCGGTGACCGGCGGGCGGCGGCGGTTCCGCGCCTTCCTCTTCTTTTTCCTGTTTCAGTCTTTCGACGACCGACTGGAAGACGGATTGTCCGAAGAGCATGCGGCTGTTCCCTGCGCCGGCCTTAATGATCCGGCTTTTATAGAGGCTGAAGGTGGTGTCGGGCTTGCCGGCGTTACGTGTTGGTCAACTTGCGGCTTTCATCCAGCACCAGATCGTAAAGCAGGCGGGCGCTGGGCGGCAGAACCCGGCCCTTGGTGGTGATGATGCTGTAAGGCTTGACCACGAGTTCGAAATCCGTCGGCAAAATGCGTGTCCGGCCGATATCCGCCTGCTGGCCGGCGACGAATTCGGCCATATCCTGCGCAATTGGCGCAATCGCATTCGTGTTGCAGACGAGGGCAAGGGTCAGCACCACGGACGGCGTATTGATGACGTTGCGCGGCATGGCGACGCCATGGGTAAGGAACACATCCTCCATGGTTCTGCGCAAAAGCGCGCCGGGCGGCTGGAAAACCCAGTCGTAACCGGAGAGATCCTGCAATGTCACGGGCTCGCCGCGCAGCAGCGGGTGGCCTTCACGCACCACCAGACAGGCGCGCTCTATGCCGATTTCGTGGATGGAGAAGAGGCCGGGATCAAAATCATCGGGAATGCGGCCGATGATGAAATCGTGCCGCGCCGCCAGCAGTTCGCGCGCCAGCACGTTGCTGCTTTCCACCTGCACGTTGATTTCGATGCCGGGATAGGTGTCCATGGCGCGCCTGATGGCGGGAACGACGAGGCTGATCGCAGGCGCGGTAACGGCGCCGATATAGACCGAGCCGCCGCTGCCGGATTTCATCTGGTTCAGTTCGCGGCTCGCCTCGCGCAGTTCCAGCAATATGGTGCGGGCCCGACGCGCCAGCGCCTCGCCGAATTTCGTCAGCACCACGCCGCGCGAAGCCCTTTGACAGAGCGGGCTTTTGACAATTGCTTCCATTTCCGCGAGCATGCGCGAGGCCGCCGGCTGCGTCATGTTCATTGCGGCCGCTGCCGCGCTGACCTGCCCGTGCTCCTCGATCATGACCAGCATGCGCAGGTGGCTCATCTTCAATCCGGCCCGCAGCAAAGGGTTGTCCTCAAAGACGAAAAGAGCCTCTGTTGTTTGCGCCTGCTCATACACTTTTTGGTTGTTCATGCGTTGTCTCATACCCCTCATCGGTTATTGTATCGATTTAATATATCATAATTGATATATGGAAACCGATATATTCTATTTGACAGTTATATGGATTCAGAACAATTTGCGGAATGCCGGGGAGGAGCGGCAGCTGTTCCATTTCGCAATTGCGAAATCGGAGTAAGCGCAATGCGGCTTCTTCCTCTGACGGCATGAATTTCATGGTGCACCGCAGCATGCGGGCTCCAGAGAAGGACTCAAGGGAGAGAGTTAATGAAGTCCATTATTTCGCTGATGGCAGCTTGTGCCATCGGTGCTGCTTCTTTCGCAGTGCCGGCTTTCGCACAGGACAAGGGTTCCGTCGGTATCGCGATGCCGACCAAGTCGTCCGCACGCTGGATCGACGACGGCAACAACATCGTGAAGCAGCTGCAGGAAGCCGGTTACAAGACCGACCTGCAATATGCTGACGACGATATTCCGAACCAGCTTTCCCAGATCGAAAACATGGTCACCAAGGGCGTCAAGGTCCTCGTGATCGCGTCGATCGACGGCACCACGCTGTCTGACGTTCTGAAGCAGGCCGGCGAGCAGGGCATCAAGGTCATCGCTTATGACCGCCTGATCCGCAACAGCGGCGACGTCAGCTACTACGCGACCTTCGACAACTTCCAGGTTGGCGTTCTGCAGGCAACTTCGATCGTCGACAAGCTTGGCCTGAAAGACGGCAAGGGTCCGTTCAACATCGAGCTGTTCGGCGGCTCTCCGGACGACAACAACGCCTTCTTCTTCTATGACGGCGCGATGTCTGTCCTGAAGCCTTACATCGACAGCGGCAAGCTGGTCGTGAAGTCCGGCCAGATGGGCATGGACAAGGTCGGTACGCTGCGTTGGGATCCGGCGACGGCCCAGGCCCGCATGGACAACCTGCTCTCGGCTTACTACACCGACGCCAAGGTTGACGCCGTTCTGTCGCCTTACGACGGTCTTTCCATCGGCATCATCTCCTCGCTGAAGGGCGTTGGTTATGGCACGAAGGACCAGCCGCTGCCGGTCGTTTCCGGTCAGGACGCTGAAGTTCCTTCCGTCAAGTCGATCATCGCTGGCGAGCAGTACTCCACCATCTTCAAGGACACCCGCGAACTCGCCAAGGTGACCGTGAACATGGTCAACGCTGTCATGGAAGGCAAGGAGCCGGAAGTGAACGACACCAAGACCTATGAAAATGGCGTCAAGGTTGTTCCGTCCTACCTGCTGAAGCCGGTTGCCGTCACCAAGGAGAACTACAAGCAGGTTCTCGTCGACGGTGGTTACTACAAGGAAGACCAGCTGAAATAAGCTGCAAGACACATGCGGGGATGGCTTGGCGTCATCCCCGTTTTTCCATAAAAATAAAAACGCCGGAATTAATCGGGCGCTGGATTACGATATGGCCAATACCATTCTCGAAATGCGGAACATCACCAAGACGTTTCCGGGCGTGAAAGCGCTTGAGAACGTCAACCTCAAAGTGAAGGAAGGTGAGATCCACGCACTCGTCGGTGAGAACGGCGCGGGAAAGTCGACCTTGATGAAGGTCCTTTCCGGTGTTTACCCCGCCGGCACCTATGAGGGCGAAATCCACTATGAAGGCGCAGTGCGGAATTTTCGCGCCATCAACGACAGTGAAGATATTGGTATCATTATCATTCACCAGGAGCTGGCGCTGGTGCCGCTTCTGTCGATTGCGGAAAACATCTTCCTTGGTAACGAGGTTGCTTCGAACGGCGTCATCAGCTGGCAGCAGACCTTCAACCGTACCCGCGAACTTCTAAAGAAGGTGGGTCTGAAGGAATCGCCCGAGACGCTGATCACCGATATCGGCGTGGGCAAGCAGCAGCTGGTCGAAATCGCCAAGGCGCTGTCGAAGAGCGTGAAGCTGCTCATCCTCGATGAGCCGACGGCTTCGCTCAACGAAAGCGATTCCGAGGCGCTGCTCAACCTGTTGATGGAATTCCGCAATCAGGGCATGACGTCGATCATCATCACCCACAAGCTGAACGAAGTGCGCAAGGTGGCCGACCAGATCACCGTGCTGCGCGACGGCATGACGGTGAAGACGCTCGACTGTCACCAGGAAGAAATCAGCGAGGATGTCATCATCCGCAACATGGTGGGACGCGATCTCGAAGATCGTTATCCGCCGCGCGATGTGCCGATCGGCGAGACCATTCTCGAAGTCAAGAACTGGAACGCCTATCACCAGCAGCATCGCGACCGCCAGGTCCTGCACGATATCAACGTCACCGTGCGCAAGGGCGAAGTCGTCGGCATTGCCGGTCTGATGGGGGCAGGGCGCACCGAATTCGCCATGAGCGTGTTCGGCAAGTCCTACGGCCACAGGATCAGCGGCGAAGTGCTGATCGACGGCAAGCCCGTTGACGTCAGCACCGTGCGCAAGGCGATCGATGCCGGTCTTGCCTATGTCACGGAAGATCGCAAGCATCTCGGTCTCGTGCTCAACGACAACATCCTGCACAATACCACGCTCGCCAATCTGGCCGGCGTATCGAATGCCAGCATCATCGACGACATCAAGGAAATGAAGGTGGCGAGCGATTTCCGCACGCGTCTTCGCATCCGGTCGTCGGGCATCTTCCAGGAAACGGTCAATCTTTCGGGCGGCAACCAGCAGAAGGTTGTGCTCTCCAAGTGGCTGTTCTCCAATCCCGACGTGCTGATCCTCGACGAACCGACCCGCGGTATCGATGTCGGCGCGAAATATGAAATCTACACCATCATCAACCAGCTCGCTGCCGATGGTAAAGGCGTTCTGATGATCTCATCGGAAATGCCCGAACTGCTCGGCAATTGCGACCGCATCTACGTCATGAACGAAGGCCGCATCGTCGCTGAATTGCCGAAGGGAGAGGCGAGCCAGGAAAGCATCATGCGCGCTATCATGCGCTCAGGGGAGAAGAACTCATGAGTTCGGCAAACACAACAAACGAAGAAAGTAACGTCGTCTCGATCTCGTCCTATATTCGCGCCAATATCCGCGAATACGGCATGCTGATCGCGCTCGTCGCCATCATGGTTTTCTTCCAGTTCTACACCGGCGGCATCCTGTTCCGCCCTGTGAACCTGACCAACCTCATCCTGCAGAACTCGTTCATCGTCATCATGGCGCTGGGCATGCTGCTCGTCATCGTGGCGGGGCATATCGACCTTTCGGTCGGTTCCATCGTCGCCTTCGTCGGCGCCATCGCGGCCATTTTGACCGTGCAATGGGGCATGAACCCGTTTCTCGCGGCGCTGATTTGTCTCGTCATCGGCGGCATCATCGGTGCTGCCCAGGGTTACTGGATCGCCTATCACCGCATTCCGTCGTTCATCGTGACACTGGCGGGCATGCTGGTGTTCCGCGGCCTGACGCTGTTCGTGCTCGGCGGCAAGAACATTGGTCCTTTCCCGACCGATTTCCAGGTCATCAGCACCGGCTTCCTGCCTGATATCGGCGGCATTGAAGGCCTGAACACGACGTCGATGATCCTGACGTTGCTGATTACGGTTGTGCTGTTCTATCTCGCATGGCGCCGTCGCGTCGTGAACGTGAAGCACGGCATCGACGTGGAGCCGTTCGGTTTCTTCATTGTGCAGAATCTGCTGATCTCCGGCGCTATCCTGTTCCTCGGTTACCAGCTGTCCACCTATCGCGGCCTGCCGAACGTGCTGATCGTGATGCTGGTGCTGATCGCGCTTTACAGCTTCGTGACGCGCCGCACGACCATCGGTCGCCGTGTCTACGCCATGGGCGGCAATGAGAAGGCGACCAAGCTTTCGGGTATCAACACCGAACGCCTGAGCTTCCTCACCTTCGTCAACATGGGCGTGCTGGCCGGTCTTGCCGGCATGATCATCGCGACCCGCCTGAACTCGGCGACGCCGAAGGCCGGCGTGGGCTTCGAACTCGACGTTATCGCGGCCTGCTTCATCGGCGGTGCTTCGGCATCCGGCGGCGTTGGCAAGATCACCGGTGCGGTCATCGGCGCCTTCATCATGGGTGTCATGAACAACGGCATGTCGATCGTCGGCCTCGGCATCGATTTCCAGCAGATGGTCAAGGGCCTCGTGCTGCTCGCCGCCGTGTTCTTCGACGTTTACAACAAGAACAAGGGCTGATCGGCCCATCCCTATCGCAGTCAAAAAAGTGGCCGGTTTCCGGCCACTTTCATAAGATGCAGGCGTTATGCGCCGAAGAGAAGAGATAAGGCGCGTTGCGCCGGAGGAAGGAAATCCCGTGCTCATTTCACAGATCAAAGATGCCAGTGGCAACATCACCGTAGCGGTTCGCGAAGAAGGCGGGCAGGCGCGCGCCGTCAAGGGTGCGGCCTCGGTTTATGCACTCGCCATGGAAGCCGCCAATGGCGGTAAGAGCCTTGCCGATGTCATTTCCGCCCATGGTCTGGGCGATGCCGTCGATCTCGAAAAGGCCTATGCCGAAGGCCGCTTCCTGCCGCCGATCACCCATCCCGATCCGGCGCATCTGCATCTGACCGGCACGGGCCTCACCCATCTCGGTTCGGCCGCGACGCGTGACAGCATGCACAAGAAGACCACGGAAGCGGCAGAAGAAAGCTTGACGGATTCCATGAAGATGTTCCGCATGGGTCTCGAAAACGGCAAGCCGAAGGCTGGCGAAAAGGGCGTGCAGCCCGAGTGGTTCTACAAGGGCAACGGCCATGTGGCGGCAGCCCCGGGTGCGGCACTCACCTCGCCCTCCTTCGCGCTCGATGGCGGCGAAGAACCGGAAATGGCCGGTATCTACGTGATCTCCGACAAGGGTGAAGCGGTTCGCATCGGCTTTGCCGTCTCGAACGAGTTTTCCGATCACGTCACCGAGCGGATCAACTATCTCTATCTCGCCCATTCCAAGCTCCGTCCGGCCAGCTTCGGCCCGGAAATCCGCGTCGGCGCCCCGCCGTCGGACATTCGCGGCACATCGCGCATTCGCCGCGGCGACAAGGTCATCTTCGAAAAGCCCTTCGTTTCGGGTGAGGACAACATGTCCCACACCTTCGCGAACCTCGAATATCACCACTTCAAATACGGCCTGTTCCGTGCGCCCGGCGACGTGCACGTGCACATGTTCGGCACGGCGACGCTCTCCTTCGCAGAAGGCATCAAGCCGGAAGCGGGCGACGTGTTCGAGATCGAGGCCGCCGGTTTCGGCCTGCCGCTGAAGAACCCGCTTGCCGTGGATGCGGAAGAAGAGATCACCGTTCGACAGATCTGATCTGCGGACTGCGCGTGAAAAATGGTCGGGGGAGGGGCCCTCCCTCGACGTCATCCTCGGGTTTGTCCCGAGGATTTGCAGTCGATTGATTTTACGCTACGTAGTTGGATCCCCGGGACAAGCCCGAGGATGACGCGAGATGATAGCTCTTTCATCCCATTATCCCTTTGTGCGTCGAGCAACTTTCAACCACTTGCCTTACTCAGACCCCGAAGCTTGTCTTCAGGTGGGAAACATCCGCCAAAGCGATAACGGAGCGACTTTGCCAGTAATCATCCTGTCTTAGGTGGGTAATGCTTCCGGACCCTGCCGGAAAGCTGACATAGCCGGCGGTTTCTATTGGCATCTTGATCCATGCTGCGATGACGAAAGTAAGAGCGAAGCCGTGGGTAACGATGACCTGCGTGGGGCATGGCCGCGAAATAATGGTGTTTACAGAGCGATACACTCTTTCCGCCACCTCACGTCTCGTTTCGCCATCGGCGATTCCGCCGCGGTGATCCATCCTGTTATGATCAGGAGCGGGGATTTGACGGGCGTCGAGCCATTCCTGTGGCATACCGCCAGCCGAGCCGTAGCTGATTTCCCGCAGGTCACTTGTAGTTTCAAATGGGCGCTTGAGATGTTCAGCAAGGATTGCCGCAGTCTGGGAGGCCCGGAGAAGATCGGAACTGAAGATTTCGACTGATGCGCTGCCGATCAAGGTCATAAGCTTGGCAGCTGTCGCTTCCGCATCGACCCTGCCTTTGGGTGTCAGCTCGGTGTCATACCAGCCCCCGACCTTGTTCTCGACATGGTGGATGGACTGAGTGTGCGTGACGACAAAAATGTTCTTCATAGCGCTTCTTCCGCGTGTTGGACTTACTCCAACCCCCACAGCTTGCCTTCCCCGACCTCCACCGAATTACCCGCGGGATCGCGGATATAGACGGAATAGCTGTCATTCGGCCAGCGGTGATAATGTTCGACGGGAATTCCGAGTTCTTCGAAGCGGGCCTTCCAGCCGTCCACCTCTGACCTGTCCTTTGCATAAAAGCAGAAATGACCTTGCCCGACTGCGCCGTGGCGGGGGATCGGATTGACGGGGTCGGCCCTGCGGGATTGCTGCGGATCGAAGATCAGCAGCATCTGCTGCCCGCATCTGAGGAAGATGAATTGCCCCGGCAGCCTGCGCACCACGTCCAGCCCGAAGACATCCCGGTAAAAGGCTTCGGCGGCATCGAGATCATCCACGTAGATTGCGGTTTCCATAATGGCGGCTGGCGGTCGCATGGTTCCTCCCGGCGGTTCAGAAATTCCGGCGGCGGAACGCCTCGGAAACCTATGTCTTTGTTGTGTAGGTCAGCACCGTCAGATCATGTTTGCCGACGCCGCGCTCGAGAATGGTCCAGCCGCAGTTGGTATAACACGTTTCCAGATCGCGCTGGCAACAGAGATAGCTGGTCTCATGTCCAAGCTCGGCGGCCCTTTGTGTCGCCGCCTGCATCAGGGCGCGCGCAACGCCCGCGCGCCGGCGGTCTTCCTCCACCCACAATGCCGCGACCCAGGGCAGATATTGCGGGCGTTCTTCGAGATCGCAATGGATGAGGAAGGCGGAGCCGACATAAGTGTCGCCATCATGGGCAACAAAACCCGTGGGCAGCCTGTGGGGATTGGTCATGTCCTTCAGGTGTTCGGCGACATCACCGACCTGAAGGCCGCTATCCTGCCACCATGCCGTCCAGACACGCTCCGCGATGAGAGGACCATGGGTCTGGCAGTCGCGATAGTCGGAAATGCTGTACAAAACCCTCTCCCGACCGGCCTGCCAAGAGAGGATCGAGGCCGGAGCATGCATTCAAATCGATGCCGCGATTTAAACGGTCGAGGCGTGCTTTCGCAACCGCTAACTTATCGCACCGGTTCAGGGTTTCGTGGCCGTCACATGCAGCCAGTCGGTGGGAAGATTGTCGTAACCGCTGCCCTGCCGGGCCTCGATCTCCACGCCGGACCAGTCGAATTGCCCGTAGGCATGTTCAAGCCAGGCTCTGGAAGGATAGTTGTAATAACGGCCGAACATGTCGCGCCCTTCCGCTTCTCCCGCCTTGAAGCTCGCATAAAAAACGCCACCCGGTTTCAGCGCGGCATGGATGCGGCCGATGATGCCCGGGAGAGCAGGGCGCGGCACGTGCAGCAGGCAGGCATTGGCCCAGACGCCGTCATAAAGCGCGGTCTCTTCGATATCCTCGAACAGCAATGTGCGGACGGGAATGCCAAGTCGTGCTTCAGCCGCCTTTGCGATCTCCGGTGTTCCGTCGGTGGGATGAACATCGAAACCGGCGGCCAGCATATATTCGCTGTCCTGCCCGCCGCCGCATCCCAGTTCGAGAATGCTCGCGCCTTCTTGCAGCCGCGTCAGGAATGTTTCCAGATGCGGGCGGTCGGGATCCTGCCCCCGTGACGTATAGGCCATGGCATTACCGGTATAAAAGCCGATCGTCTCGTTGTCCTTACCGGTCATGGTTCAACTCTGCGACTGGCTCTGGCTTTGTGATTGCTGCACGGTGACCGAGACATTCAGCGTCTCGCCGGCCGGGCCGATGCGCATGCCGGAGATCGGCGCGCAGTCGCGGTAGCAGAGGCCGGATGCGATGCGAACATAACGGTCGTCGGGGCAGATATTGTTGGCGGCGTCGAAGCCCACCCAGCCCAGCCCCTGAAGATGCACCTCGGCCCAGGCATGGGTGGCCGCCTGTTCCTCCACCTCTTCCATCATCAGGTAACCGGAGACATAACGCGCCGGCAGGCCCATCAGCCGGGCGGCGGAAATCAGGATATGGGCATGGTCCTGGCAGACACCCTTGCCGGCTTCCAGCGCCGTTTCCGCCGTGGTCTCGATGTCTGTCGCGCCGGGCACATACTCCACCTTGCGGTGAATATTTTCCATGAGGTCGTGCAGGCGGGCCAGCTCGCTGTCGCCGGCGCTCACCTTCACCAGTTCGCGCACAAGCTTTCCCGGTTTGGTGCGCGGCGTCTCGCGCAGGAAAAGCCAGAGCGGCGCATTGCCGATATGGTGGCCGAACACGCCGGCCTTGTCCTCGGTGCTGACGAAGCCGCTCGCCACCACCTTCACCCGCTGCTGCGGGCCTTCGGTTTCCACCAGTGCGACGCGGTTGCCGAAATGGTCGTCATAGGTCACTTCCACGGTGGCGCCGTCCACCGAGACATCCCAGTTCTCCACCGTCTGGCACGGGCCGGTCTGCGGCGTCAGGCGCAGCCGCTGCAACGCATAGGGCATCGGCTCGTCATAGACATATTCCGTCGTATGGGTGATTTTCAGACGCATAAGCTGTCCCCGTCCACGCGCTTATTGATAGAAGCGGTAGCCTTCCGTGATTTCCTGCCCCAATTGAGCATTGCGGTTGACGAACCTCTCCAGAAATTCGTGCAGGCCCTCGTCCATCACCCGGCCGATGGTGGTCGCACGCAGGCTGTCGCGAATGCTTTCCGCCGTGTCATGCGCCTTGTGCCTTTCACCGTAATCCTCGGCAATGTAATTGAGGTTGCCGGCGATCTTTTCGTAGCAATAGGCGAGCGAACGCGGCATGCGGCCGTTGAGAATGAGGAAGTCGGCAATATTCGACGGCTTGTATTCCGCATCATAGACCCAGCCATAGGATCGATGCGCCGAAACCGAGCGCAGGATGGATTCCCACTGCGCATTGTCGAGCGACGACCCCACATGCGCCACCGCCGGCAGCAGCACGTAATATTTGACGTCGAGAATGCGCGCCGTGTTGTCGGCGCGTTCGATGAAGGTGCCGATACGGGAGAAATTGTAGAGATCGTTGCGCAGCATCGAGCCGTGGAAGGCGCCGCGCACCAGACCGGCGCGATGTTTGATGACATCGATGGTCTGCGGCAGCTCGGCGTGGCTGAGCTTGCGGCCGAGGATGTTCTTCAGCTCGATCCAGAATTCGTTGGTGGCTTCCCATGTTTCCCGCGTCAGCGCCGTGCGCACCATGCGGGCATTGTTGCGGCCCGCCTCGATGCAGGACATGACGCTGGATGGGTTTGCCTTGTCCCTTAGGAGATAATCGATCGCATTTGCCGCCGTCACCTTCTCGCGTGTTTCGAGAAAGGCCTCATGCACGCCTGCGCTCTGCAACACGCCGTCCCAGTCCTCGTCGCCGCTGCCGCTGCGCGTCAGTGAAACGCGCAGGCCCGCATCGATGAGCCGGGCGATGTTTTCAGCGCGCTCGATATACCGGAACATCCAGTAGAGCCCGTTTGCCGTTCTGCCCAGCATGGCTTAGTCCTCCAGTACCCAGGTATCCTTGGTGCCGCCGCCCTGGCTGGAATTGACCACCAGCGAACCCTGTTTGAGGGCAACGCGGGTCAGTCCGCCGGGAATGATCTGCACCTTGTCCGAGACCAGAACATAGGGGCGCAGATCGACATGGCGCGGCGCGATGCCGTTCTTGACCATGATCGGCACGGTGGAGAGCGATAGCGTCGGCTGCGCAATGTAGTTGGAGGGACGTGCTTTCAGCTTTTCGGCAAAAAGCGCCCGTTCCTTCTTTGTCGCGGTGGGGCCGACCAGCATGCCGTAACCGCCCGAACCGTGGACTTCCTTGACGACGAGGTCGGCGAGGTTGTCGAGCACGTATTTCAGGCTGCCCGGCTCGGAACAGCGCCAGGTCGGCACGTTTTCCAGCAGCGGCTTGCGGCCGGTGTAGAATTCCACGATCTCGGGCATGTAGGAATAGATTGCCTTGTCGTCGGAAATGCCGGTGCCGGGCGCATTGGCGATGGTGATGTTGCCGGCGCGGTAGACATCCATGATGCCGGGAACGCCGAGCGCCGAATCCGGCCGGAAGGTCAGCGGATCGAGGAAATCGTCATCGACGCGGCGGTAAAGCACGTCGATCGCCTCATAACCGCGCGTGGTACGCATCTTGACCTTGCCGTCCATGACGCGCAGGTCGGAACCTTCAACCAGTTCCACGCCCATCATGTCGGCAAGGAACGAATGCTCGTAATAGGCGGAATTATAGATGCCGGGCGTCAAAACCGCCACACGCGGTTTGCCGGAACAGCCGGGCGGGGCGAGCGAGGCGAGCGACTGGCGCAGCAGATAAGGATAATCCTCCACCCGCCGCACGCGGTTTTCGTGGAAGAGTTCCGGGAACATCTGCATCATCGTCTCGCGGTTTTCCAGCATGTAGCTGACACCGGAGGGCGTGCGGGCATTGTCTTCCAGAACATAGAACTGGTCTTCGCCGGTGCGGACGATATCCGTGCCGACGATGTGGGTATAAACGCCGCCGGGTGGGGTAAAGCCGATCATTTCCGGCAGGAAGGCTTCGTTCCTCTCGATGATCTCGCGGGGGATGCGCCCGGCGCGGATGATTTCCTGCTTGTGGTAGATATCGTCGAGGAAGGCATTGAGGGCGAGGACGCGCTGTTCGATGCCCTGGGCCAGTTTGCGCCACTCACGGCCGGAGATGATGCGCGGGATAATATCGAAAGGGATCAGTTTTTCTGAACTGTCGGCGTGACCATAAACTGCGAAAGTAATACCGGTTTTTCGAAAGATGTTTTCCGCGTCTTTTGATTTCTGGATCAGGTGCGCCCTGTCCTGTCGGCTGTACCACTCGTTATAGTTTTCATATGGGCTTCGCGGCGTGTTGTCCGCATTTATCATTTCGTCAAATGCCAACTTCGATGTCCCCTTTTTTGCCATTTGAATACAACGCCAAATGCAATGCAAGAACTATGCGGAGCTGCTCATGAAGATTTTTCAGGGGTTTATAGTTTTAAAAAAGAAGCGTTTTTCTGGTTTCAGCCTATAAATGCGGCATTGGCGAATGGGTTGCGCGCCGTGGCGGGGTGGAAGAGTGCGGCGGACCTGTGTGTAGTGTGGGCGAATGCACAAATTTTATTCGTTCGCTTTCGGCTGATGAATTATGGGGGTCGCATCAGAAAATCTGAAAGATGCGATCACGAAAACGCCTTTGACCTTTTGCGGCGATGGCGATACCGGCTTGCTGACCGGTTCCGGTCATTCGCCGGTTTGCGCCCGGCAGCACAATATCAATTCGCCACATGCCCATGTCCCGGCCACTTCCGGCGACACCGTCATGTGGCACAGGGGATGTTCCCATGTCGCTCGACCGTCTGGCTCCGGCCATCTTCGTCTTTCTCTGGTCGACCGGCTGGGTCACCGCCAAATATGCCGTCTATTATACGGGGCCGCTGACCTTCCTCTGCCTGCGGTATCTGCTGGCTGGCCTGCTGTTGTGGGCGATCTGCCGGTTTTCCGGCATTTCGTGGCCGAAGCAGCGTGCCGATGTCCTGCGGGCGATCCTGTCCGGCGTGTTTTTGCATGGCATTTATCTCGGCATGATCTGGTGGGCGATCGGGCAGGGCGTGCCGGCCGCGATTGGCGGCATCATCGCCGGCCTGCAGCCGCTGATGACGGCAGTGGCCGCCCGTTTCATGATTGGGGAGAGAATTTCGCCGCTGCAGCGCGCAGGTCTCCTGCTCGGTTTTGCGGGCATCGCCATTGCCGTGCTGCCGAAGGTCATGGCCACAGGCACGCTTGGCATGTCAGTGCCGCTTTATGCCGTGGCGGTGAATGTGCTGGGCATGGTTTCGGTGACCTATGGCACGCTCTACCAGAAGAAATATGTCCATGGCGGAAACATCATGGCCGTGGCGACGCTGCAATATGTAGGCGCGTTGCTGGTCACCGTTCCCTTCGCGCTTTTGCTGGAGGATGGGCATGTGGACTGGAGCCTCGGGCTTGCCGCCACGCTTGGCTGGTCCGTGGGCGCGATTTCCATCGGTGCGGTGGCGCTGCTTCTTTATCTCATTCGCCGCGGGCAGGTCTCACGCGCCGCCTCGCTGATCTATCTCGTGCCGCCGCTGGCCGCCGTGGAAGCCGCGCTGCTGTTCGGCGAAACGCTGACGCCCGCCATGATTGCCGGCACGGTTCTGGCGGTGACGGGGGTTTATCTCGCCAATCGCAAACCGGCCGCTCCGGTTGTTGTACATTAATTACTACAACCTCATATTAGGGGTTTGTTAACCATAAAATTATACCTCTCGTTAATCCAAAGATTTGGCGGGGGTTATATGTCTATTTCACGTCGTGGTGTTCTCATCGGATTGCCGCTGCTTCTGGCCGGCTGTGCCAATACCGGCATTGGCCAGCAGAGGCTCAATTATGCGGCAAAGCCGGAGGAGAAGTTCCCGCTTCCCGCCATGCATCTCGACAAGGTCAAGCCGGAGCTGCGCCGGCAGGAAGTCACCTATGACAGCAGCCACCCCGCCGGAACGGTGGTGGTGGATACGCCGGCGCGGCGGCTCTATTACGTTATGGGCGATGGACGCGCCATGCGTTACGGCGTCGGTGTCGGACGGCAGGGTCTTGCTCTGAAGGGTGACGCCTATATCGGCCGCAAGGCGGAATGGCCGTCCTGGACGCCGACCGCAAACATGATGCGCCGCGATCCGCGCAACCTGAAATTCGCAGCCGGCATGCCGGGCGGCCCGAACAACCCGCTCGGCGCGCGTGCGCTTTATCTCTATCGCGGTGGCAATGACACCATGTTCCGCCTGCATGGCACCAACCAGCCGCAATCCATCGGCCATGCCATGTCGAGCGGCTGCATCCGCATGCTGAACCACGACATCATCGATCTTTATAGCCGCGTGCCGGTGGGTTCAAAGGTCGTCGTCTTGCAGGCGTGAGGGAGAGGCGGATTTTTCCGCCTTTGCCCGCCAAGAAAATGCCTGTATCCTTGGGTTGATTTTTTCGGCATGAGCCCAGTTTTGTGGTGAAAAATCAACCATGTGTAGAATGGCTCCCTTTAAGTATTTAAGGGAGTTCTGCTATATCGGAAACGTGATTTCCGGTGTTCGAGACGTGTATCCATAAACGCATAATTGCGCTGTATCGAGCGTCGCACCACTTCAACGGGGACACATGAACATGGCAACTTTCGACTCTCTCTCCCGCTATCGCCCGCAGGCACTCGGGGCGCTGCGCATCATGACGGCGCTGCTTTTCATTTCGCATGGAACGCAGAAGCTGTTCGGTTTCCCGACATCGCAGATGGACGGCTCCTTGCCGACGATGCTCTTGGTGGCGGCGATTCTGGAACTCGTCGGCGGCATTCTCGTGCTGATCGGGCTGTTCACGCGTCCCGTCGCCTTCATCCTGTCCGGCCAGATGGCGGTCGCCTATTTCATGGCGCATGCGCCGAGCAATTTCTTCCCGGCCCTGAACGGTGGCGATGCCGCCATCCTCTTCTGCTTCATCTTCCTTTATCTGTTCGTTGCCGGTCCGGGCGCTTTTTCGGTGGATGAACGCCGGGCCTGATCTGCCCGCTCATTGTCATCGATCTCTTTTGTCGAAGCTCCGCATGGTTATACCGTGCGGGGCTTTTTTTGGAAAAGGATTGAAACTTCGGCCGCTGCCGAAGCATAGATGCTTGTTTTCGGGTTAAGAACGGGTCATCCTCGACACAGTTGGAAAATCGATCCGTGACCCCTCAGAACACCATCGCCCGCGAATTGCTGCTTCTCGCCTTGCTGTCCACGCTGTGGGCCGCGTCTTACACCTTTATCAAGATCGGGGTGGAGACCATCCCGCCCATCACCTTCATCGCATCGAGAACCCTGATCGCCGGCCTGCTGCTCTTCGTGGTGATCCGGCTGCGCGGACTGCGCCTGCCTACGGATTTTGCGACCTGGCGGCTGTTTTTCATTCAGGCCTGCATCAACAGCGTCCTGCCCTTCACGCTGATTGCCTGGGCCGAACAGAGCATCGATGCCGGTCTCGCCGTCATTCTCAATGCCACGACGCCGATCTTCACCTTTCTTCTGACCGCACTCCTCATCCGGCATGAGCCGGTCAGCGGGCGTAAGCTGTTCGGTACCATTGCCGGCATGACGGGCGTTTGCCTCATCATCGGCATGGAAGCGCTGAGCGGTGCGGGGGAAGCGATCTGGAGCCAGCTCGCGGTGCTGACGGCGGCGTTTTCTTACGCCTGCGCGGCGATTTTCGGCAAGAACTTCAAGGGGCTGGATCCGATCATGCCGGCTGCGGGATCGCTGATCTGCGGCGCTGTGCTGCTGTTGCCCGTCAGCCTGATCGCCGACCGGCCCTGGACCTTGTCGCCTTCGGCGGCGTCATTAACGGCACTCCTGTGCCTCAGCGTCTTTTCCACCGCGCTTGCCTTCATGATCTATTTCCGGCTCATGCAGACGCTGGGCTCGGTCGGCACCACGTCGCAGGCCTATCTCAGGGTGCCGGTCGGTGTCGCCATCGGCATGGTGTTTCTGGGGGAAATGCCGACGCCCGCCATGTGGGTCGGCCTCGTCTGCGTGATTGCCGGCGTGCTGGCCATGACCTTGCCGTCAAGGCGCCGGCCGGTTGCGCAGGGCGGTTGAAAACAAAGAAAAGCCCCACTGGCCGTATGGCTGCGGGGCTTGATTGGCGAGTGGGTGCCGCTTGTTTCTTCTCCCCGGCGGGGAGAAGAAACGGGCCGCGACGCCCTCAATCCACTCAGAGCAACTTAGCGGTTACGGCCGCGATGGCCGTTGCCGGAAGCGCGCTTTTCCTGGCCGTTGCCGCCGGCCGGTGCGTGGCGGTTGGCGCCGCTGCCGCCGGGCTTGCGGGCGGGGCGGCGGTGCTTGCGCGGGCCGGCCGGGCGGCCTGCTTCGCCTTCCGCCTGCTTCACGCGCTTGAAGTCGGAGGTGACTTCCAGATCGTTATCCGCTTCGCGCGGTGCATGGTGGCGGGACGGGCGGGATTCGCCATTGTGGCGGCCGCCTTCACGCGGGCCGCGCTGCTGGCCGCCATTATTGTTGCGACCGCGATTGTTGTTGCCGCGCGAGGGGCTCGCCAGACCGGCCGGACGTTCGCCGGAAGCGACCGGGATTTCGATCTTCATCAGCTTTTCGATGTCGTGCAGCAGGCGGGTTTCATCCGGTGCGCAAAACGCGATGGCGATGCCGTCACGGCCGGCGCGGGCGGTACGGCCGATGCGGTGAACATAGGCATCCGGTACTTCCGGCAGGTCGTAGTTGAAGACGTGCGTTACGGCCGGAATGTCGATGCCGCGGGCTGCGACGTCGGTTGCGACCAGAACCTTGATCTCACCATCCTTGAAGCCCTTCAGAGCGCGCTCGCGCTGGCCCTGGCTCTTGTTGCCGTGGATGGAGGCGACCTTGAAGCCGATATGTTCGAGATGCTTGTAGAGCTTCTCGGCGCCGTGCTTGGTGCGCAGGAAAACGATGGCGCGGCCATCCGGGTTCTCGTTCAGCGACTTCTTCAGGAGATCGGTCTTGTCGTTCTTGCCGGCGACGAAATGGACATATTGCTCCACCTTGTCGGCTGCCTTGCCGGGCGGGGTCACTTCCACCTTGAGAGGATCGGTCAGGTAGCTGTGGGCCAGATCGGCAATCGCCTTCGGCATGGTGGCCGAAAAGAGCAGCGTCTGGCGCTTGGCCGGCACCATCTTCGAAATCTTGCGCAGATCGTGGATGAAGCCGAGATCGAGCATCTGATCCGCTTCATCAAGCACCAGATAGGTGACCTTGGAGAGCGAGATGGCGTTGCGGGCGATGAGGTCCAGCAGGCGGCCGGGGGTGGCCACGAGGATATCCGTGCCCTTTTCCAGCTGCAGCTGCTGCTTGTTGATCGACGCGCCGCCGACAACCTGATTGATGCGCAGCGGCGTCTTCTTCACGAAGGAGCGCAGGTTTTCGCCGATCTGGTTCACCAGCTCGCGCGTGGGGGCGAGGATGAGGGTGCGGCAGGTGCGGTTTGCCGGACGGTCCGCCTGCTTCATCAGCATTTCGATGATCGGCAGGCCGAAAGCGGCGGTCTTGCCCGTGCCGGTCTGTGCGAGGCCGATCAGGTCGCGGCCTTCCAGCAGCAGCGGAATGGCCTTTGCCTGAATGGGAGTTGGGGTGGTGTAGCCAAGCTGGGTAACGCTGGCCACAATCTTTTCGGAGAGGCCGAGTTCGCTAAAACTGGTCAATATACATTGCCTTTCGGGGCGCCAAAACAAACTCACCCGGAGCAGGGCTGCTGTCCGGTGGTTTCGGCGTCAAGAACCCCGCGTGAATTGGGAACTTGTGGGTTGGAATAACTTTCTGCGCATCAGTGCGGCAAATGCCGTCTTCTGTATTCTTTGCGCTTTTCCTTCATGCGGGCCAGATTCCTTTTTTAAGGATGTTTTCCGGTCATACGCTGCAGCTCACGCGGCTGCCAAAGGTGAAAGCTTGACGGGGATGTGGGCGTTTTGTGCGTTAAAGTCAAGCGATAGTTTTGTAACGCCACCGCCAGCCGGCGCATGGCAGCCATGCGTACCAGTGACCGGCGGCTGCCGGAGCGGTGCGCGCGCAAGCGAAGAATTGTGGTTAAAAAAGGGTAACGAGACCGTTGGATACATAGCAAAAATAGATTTTCTCACATAACGTTTTTGCGACGGCGTCCGAAAATATTTGATTCGACCGAGGTGGGCTGCAGGGTGTGGAGTATCGATTGACCGAAGGCTGCGGGTTGCTGGAAAAGGCGTGCAGGGCCGTGGCCGCCCTGGACCTGCCCGCGTGCATCAAGGACAGCGAGCTGCATTATATCGTGGTCAATGCCGCTTATGGCCGGGCCATGGGGCGTGCGCCTGCCGCCTTTGAAGGCCACACCAGCCTTTCCCTTTCCGGCGATATTCGCGATGCCGAGCGTGAGGACAGGGAGCGCCGCGCGCTGGTCTTCGCCACCGATGAGATGATTGCCTGCCATGTCACGGGTTCCCAGGTGCCGCACACGCTCCGTTGCGAGCGTTTTACCGGCGATGACGGCAATCTTTTCCTGTTCGAAGTGTTTGAAGAGATGCCATCCGCCGTTCTGGAGCGGGCGCCTCCCGCCGGCGATACGGCGGACCTGCTGTTCAACAGCGGCGTGATCGATTTCATCGACGCCGGCATCGTTATTTACGACCGGGAAAACCGGCTGGTCTACTGCAATGCCCGTTTTGCGGAATTTTACAGCGCTTTCGGCGTCGAGCTGAAGCCCGGCATCCGGCTCGAGGCGCTGATGGAGGCGCTCTATTTTTCGAGCGGTTACCGTGACGCGCAAGAAGACGATCCGGCCTTCGAGGGCTGGATGCAGGAACAGTTACGGGATTTTTCCCTGCCCTATCTGGAAAGGGTGGAGCAATTCGCCGATGGCCGCTGGGTGCGAATGGTCAACAAGCGGCTGGAAAACGGCATGCTCGTGGGGCTGCGTATCGATGTGACCGAGTTCAAGGCGCATGAGACGCTTTTGAGCTCGCAGATCCGCGAAACCTGGTCGCTGCGCGCCGCACTGGAGCAATTGCCGGTTGCGGTGTTCCTGCGTGATCAGGACCGGCGCCTGACCTTTGCCAACGCGGCCTACGAGAAATTTCTGGATGGCAACCTTGCCGATCTTATCGGCAAGACCGAATGCGAGATGTTTCCGGAGGAGGGGCCGCAGTTCCAGCGGGAAAACGAGCATATTCTGCAAACCGGGGAGTCTATTGAAAGGACGGCAAACGTTCAGCTTTCGGATGGCAGTACCGTTCCCATCATCACCCGGCTCGGCCGGGTCGCGACGCCCGACGATGAATATTATCTGGTGGGTTCGGTGACTGATGTCAGCCTGCTGCAGGACCGGGAAAAGGCGCTGATCGCAGCGCAGGCCGAAGCCGAGGCGTTGCACCGGCAGCTCCAGGCGGTTCTCCGCGCCTTGCCGGTGGGCGTGCTTCTGCTCAACGCCGATCTCGTCATCGAATATGTCAATCCGTTCTTCTACCAGGTCTGGGGTGAGATCGGTGGCGAGAAGTCGCTTGTCGGCAAGAGCTATCGCGAATTCATGGAGATGAATTTCGACAGCGGCCTTTACGATTATGGCGGCAGGTCCTTCGAGGAGGTCTATGACGAGCGGGTGCAGCGGCTGGCCGAAGATGCGATCCTCGCCCCCCGCGAGGTGCGCAGCAAAAGCGGCAAGGTCACCGTCATTTCGAAAACCCGCCTCGAAGGCGGGAAGATCCTCAGCACCTATGCCGACGTGACCGACGTGCGCATGCGCGACGATGAGATCAGCAAGGCGAAGGCGGAACTGGAGCGCGTCGGCGAATATATGCAGGGCGCCACGCGCGCCATGGCGCAGGGGCTGGTGCTGGTCGAAGAGGGCACGATCATCATGTCCAACGAGGCGATGGCGCGGATGTTCGAGGTGCCGCCGCATCTGCTGGAACAGGGCCGCAACTGGGCCGGCTTTTTTGCCCATTGCGCCGGGCGTGGTGATTTCGGCTCGGCCGCGGAGGCTGGCGAGACGCTGCGGGTCTGGAGAGAGAATATCGCGGCCAACAGGCCGTTTTCCTGGCTTGTCCATGCTGCCGGAAAAACCTGGCTCAACCTGGAAGCCACCAACAGTTCCGGCAACTACTGGCTCATCATCGTTACGGATGTAACCGAGATGAAGATGCGCGAGGAGGAGTTGCAGCGGCTGCTTTCCCGTGCGGAAGCGGCGGATCGGGCCAAATCGGAATTTCTGGCCAATATGAGCCATGAGATCCGCACGCCGATGAATGGCGTGCTCGGCATGGCGGAGCTTCTGGCCAAGTCCAAGCTCGACACGCGCCAGAAGACCTTTACCGACATCATCGTCAAATCCGGCAATGCGCTTTTGACGATCATCAACGACATTCTCGATTTCTCCAAGATCGAGGCCGGGCAGATGAAGCTGCGCAGCGTGCCTTTTGATCCCGCGGAAGCGGTGGAGGATGTGGTCTCGCTCCTCTCTTCGGCGGCGCTGGAGAAGGACATCGAGCTGATCGTCCGCATCGATGCCTCGGTCTCCGGCAAGGTCATCGGCGATGCCGGCCGTTTCCGCCAGGTCGTCACGAATATCGTCGGAAATGCCGTCAAGTTCACGGAAACGGGGCATGTGCTGGTCGAGCTTTCGGCGCAGTCGGCGGAAGCCTCAGAGACGATTCTGTCGCTGCGCGTGGAAGACAGCGGCATCGGCATCCCGGCCGACAAGCTGGAAACGATTTTCGACAAATTCAGCCAGGTCGATGGCTCGGCAACACGGCGCCATGAGGGAACGGGGCTGGGGCTGGCGATCACGGTCGGCCTCGTTGGCCTGTTTGACGGCAAGATCAATGTCGTCAGCGAAGTCGGCAAGGGCTCCGCCTTCGAGGTCAATATTCCGTTTCAGGTGACGGAACGACGGCGGGACGCGCCGCCGCTTTCCGTGCCGATCGAAGATATCCGGGTGCTCGTCATCGACGATAACGACGTCAACCGCCGTATCCTGACGGAACAGCTGCGAAGCTGGGGCATAGACGGCCATGCGGTGGAGGATGGGCGCTCCGGCATCGCCGTGCTGCAGGAAGCAGTGTCCCTCGGTTTTGCCATCGACGCCATCATCCTCGATTATCATATGCCGGTCATGAACGGGCTGGACGTGGTGGAGCGGATCCGGGCGGATGCGCGCTTTGACGATATCGCCATTGTTTTCCTGACCTCGATGGATGTCGTCGGCGACGAGACGCTGTTCACCGATCTCAACGTGCAGGCGCATCTGATGAAGCCGGCGCGGGCGCGGCTGCTGCGTTCCACCCTGTTCGACGTGGTGCGTGATGTGCGGTTGAAGCGTACGCGGCCGCATTCGTTTGCGGGGGAAGCCAACGGTCGAGGAAACCGGCCTGATAGCCGAACCGCCGAAAGGAAACAACGGGCCGAAGTTCCGGTCACGGCTCCCGACCGCAGCCGGCCGTGCCTTCTCGATGTGCTGGTGGCCGAGGATAACGACGTCAACCAGATTGTCTTCACCCAGATCCTGCAGCAGGCGGGTTTGCGCTTTTTGATCGTCGGCAATGGCAAGAAGGCCGTTCAGGCGTGGGAGGAGTATAATCCCGCCCTCATCCTGATGGATGTCTCCATGCCGGTGATGAACGGCCATCAGGCGACGCTCGCCATTCGCGCCGCCGAACAGGCCGCGGCCGATGGCCGGCATGTGCCGATCGTCGGCGTCACCGCCCATACGCAGGAGGCGGACCGCGAACTCTGCCTGCAGGCGGGCATGGATGATTATCTGTCGAAGCCCATCAGCCCCGAAATTCTCGAGGACAAGATCGCGCAATGGCTGGGGGGCGACATGCCGCGCCGGGACGCGCCGGGCGTGTGACGATGTATGCGGGTCGCGTCGGCGGCTTGTGAAAATGCTTCAGGCGGAGGGCCTGGTGCCGCAGAGCATCTCTCTTTTTCCGGCAAACCCCTTACGTCGTTCGAGGTCAAAACCGGCGGCGATGAGGTTGCGGCGGACGAAACCGGCGGCGGCATAGGTGGCGAATGTGCCCTGCGGTGCCGTTTTCGCGAAAAGCGCCTGCATGATCTCCAGTGACCACATGTCCGGGTTACGCGCCGGTGCGAAGCCGTCGAGAAACCAGGCGTCGAAGCTTTCCCCGCTATTGGAAATACCGGTGAGCGCCTCACCGCAGACCACGGTCAGGCGCGTCGCATCATCCAGTTCGATCTCGACCCGGCCTTGCGGTTCGGCCGGCCAGCGGGCGACGAGCGCCTTGCGTTCGGCGTCCACTTCCGGCCAGCGGGAAAGTGCGCGGTCGATCTCGTCCGCCTTCATCGGGTAGAGTTCGAAGGAGATGAAATGCAGCGTGGAGCGGCCGTTGCGGACCTCTTTCCATTGCCGCCAGGTCTCGCAGAGATTGAGGCCGGTGCCGAAGCCCAGCTCGCCGATGCGGAAGACACCTTCCCGTTCCAGCCAGCGTTGCGGCAGCCCGTTTCCGGACAGGAAGACATGGCCGCATTCCAGCCTGCCATCCGTCTGGCAATAAAAATGATCGTCAAAGGCCAGTGAATAGGGCATATCCCCGTCACGCCAGTCGAGCGACGTCTGGTGTTCCCCGGTCGCTGGACCGGGCTCTGCGCCGGTCTCTCTGATAGTGTCGTTGGAATTTTTCATGGCTAAAGCCGATAATCCCGCTTTCGAACAGGGTCAATCACGAAGAACATCTTTGCCGCCTTCCGTGCCGCTCCTCATCGTCGGTGGCGGCATCATGGGCCTGTGGGCTGCGGTGAAGGCGGAACGGCTCGGCATCGATACGCTCCTGGTGGAGGCTGACCGTCTGGGTGGCGGCGCGAGCGGCGGGCTTCTGGGCGCCTTGATGCCGCATATGCCGGATCGCTGGTCGGACAAGAAGCAGTTCCAGTTCGATGCTCTCATCGCGCTTGAGGAGGAGATTGAGCGGCTGGAGGCGGAAACAGGGCTTTCCGCCGGTTATCGCCGATGCGGCCGGATCATTCCACTGCCCAGGCCACATCTGCGCACCATCGCCGAGCGGCATGAGCGGGATGCGGAGGAAAACTGGCGATCGGGCGAGCGCCGATTCCATTGGCATGTCGGCGACAGGCCGTCGGTTGCAGGCTGGGTGGAGGATGCGGCGGGCGAGGCGGGTTTCGTTTTCGATACGCTGGCGGCGCGTGTGTCACCACGCGCCATGATCGCGCTGCTCTCGGCCTTTCTCCACAAGGCGCGGCATGTGCAGGTGGCGGAAGGTTGCCGCGTCGTTTCCCTTGATGCGGATGCCGGGCGGGCGGTGTTGTCTTCGGGAGACGAGATAAGCTTCGGCCATGTCGTGGTCGCCAACGGCCACACTTCTTTTCCCCTGATCCGTGATGCTCTCGGGCTGGAAGCGGGTGTCGTGCTCGGGCAGGCGGTGAAGGGGCAGGCGGCGCTTCTTGATGCCGCTGTTGACCCGGCCATGCCGGTCGTCTTTCTCAACGGTCTTTATATCGTGCCGCATGAGGATGGCACCGTTGCGATTGGCAGTACCAGCGAAGATTGTTTTTCCGATCCCTTCGATACCGACGAGAAACTCGAAAAACTGCTCGCCGATGCCTGTACCATCGTGCCATCGCTTGGCAACGCGCCGGTGCTCGAACGCTGGGCCGGCCTGCGCCCGAAGGCGGTGGGCAGGGACCCGATGGTGGGGGCGATCACCGGCCATCCGAAGCTCGTTGCGCTGTCGGGTGGTTTCAAGGTGAGCTTCGGTCTTGCCCATTTTCTTGCCGATGCGGCGCTGCAGGCCGTGTGCGGGAAGGAGCCCGCGGTGCCCTCCAGCTTTCGCGTTCAAGAACACGTGAGTATTGCCGTTGCGGACTTTAGAAAGTTCTGATTAGGCCGCTTACGTCGTTAATCTGTCACGCAAATCACTTATTTGCTGGCCTGCAAAGAGGCCGGTTTGTCCGCATTTGCGGCGAGGTGACAGCGCATGCGATACGCCATTCATTTCACGCCTTCCCCCAATGACCCCCTGACGCAGGCTGCCGCCGCGTGGTTGGGGCGCGATGCCTATTCCGGTCATGCGGTGGAGCCGCCGGGCATGATCGATCTCGGCATGCAGGAGATTTCCTACCATACGGCTCTGCCGCGCCGTTACGGTTTCCATGGCACCATCAAGGCCCCCTTCCGCCTTGCCGAGGGCCACTCCGAGGCGGCGTTGCTGCGCGACCTGATGTATTTTTCGGGCAGGCAGGATCCTTTCACGTTGCCGCAACTGGTGGTGGCAAGACACGACAATGTCTTCAGCCTCGTTCCCGAGCGTCCGTGTGAAGTACTGCATTTCTTTGCCGCCCGCGTGGTGCAGGAATTCGACCGTTACCGTGCGCCGCTCTCCGAGGCGGAAATCGAGCGTGCGGATCCGGACCGGCTTTCGGCCTCGCAGCTCACCAATCTGCATCGCTGGGGCAGCCCGCACGTGATGGATGAGTTCCGTTTCCAGATGTCGCTGACGGGCGGTGTGGAACCCTCCAGCAGCCAGCGGATCGAGCGGGCCGTGCGCAAGGTTTTCGAGCCCTTGCTCACCCGGTCACTGCAATTTTCCAGCCTGGCGCTTTTTATCGAGGATGAGCCCGGTGCGCCTTTCCGCGTGCATTCGCTGCATCCCATGGGCCGCGTTTCCGCCCGAAAGATTGCCTGAAGAGCACACCACCGCAATCGTATACAAAAAAGCATCGGAATGTCGGCAAGATTGATCTCGACATTCCGGATGCGGATGCTACCGTTCGGATATCGCATATCTGAAGCGCGTGTCGGCCGTTCCGGGTTGTCGCGCTTCGGAGGTCTGTTTTATGCCTCCCGAAACTGGCTTCTGCCTCGGGAGAGATGGTCTGGGTGGCTGAATGATTTCCGAAAATTACTCCCGCAATCTGGTGGGCTATGGCCGCAACGTTCCCGATCCGAAATGGCCGGGCGGCGCGCGCATCGCCGTGCAATTTGTCATCAACTACGAGGAGGGTGGCGAAAGCTGCATCCTCGACAATGACAAGGCGTCGGAATCGCTGCTGTCGGAAATCGTCGGTGCCCAGCCGTGGCCCGGCCAGCGCAACCTGAACATGGAATCGATCTACGAATATGGCTCGCGCGCCGGTTTCTGGCGGCTGTGGCGCATGTTTACGGGTCTTGGAGTCACCACCACTGTTTATGGCGTGACCGCCGCCATGGCCCGTAACCCCGAGGCTGTCGCCGCCATGAAGGAAGCGGGCTGGGAAATCGCCAGCCACGGTTATCGCTGGCTGGAGTACAAGGATTTCTCCGAAGAGGAAGAGCGAAAGCACATCATCGAGGCGGTGCGCCTGCATGCCGAGCTGACGGGCGAACGTCCCTACGGCATGTATCAGGGCAAGCCATCCGACAATACGCTGCGCCTCGTCATGGAGGAGGGCGGTTTCCTTTATTCCTCGGATTCCTATGCCGACGATCTGCCCTATTGGGTGAAGGGCGTGGGTGATGAGCCGTTCTTGATCATTCCCTATACGCTCGAAACTAACGACATGCGTTTCGCCACGCCGCAGGGTTTCAATTCCGGCGATCAGTTCTTCACCTATCTGAAGGATGCATTCGACGTGCTTTACCAGGAGGGTGTCGAGGGCGCGCCGAAGATGATGAGCGTCGGCCTGCATTGCCGCCTTGTCGGCCGACCGGGCCGGGCCGCGGCGCTGCGCCGTTTCATCGAATATGTGCTTGGTCACGAGAAGGTGTGGATCCCGCAGCGTATCGAAATCGCCCGCCATTGGCATGAACATCACAAGCCGGAGACGCTTTGATGGTGACGCGCGAGGAATTTGTTACCCGTTTCGGTGGTGTGTTTGAACATTCGCCTTTCATTGCCGAACGAGCTTACGATGCTGGCGGAGCAGGCCTGGAACTGACGGCGAAGGCGGTTCACGCGGCTCTTTGCGCGCAGTTCCGTGCGGCTTCCGAGGCGGAAAGGCTCGGCGTCCTGCGGGCGCATCCTGATCTCGCCGGCAAGCTGGCGATTGCGGGCGAACTGACAGCCGACAGCCGTAACGAACAGGCTGGCGCCGGGCTCGATCGGCTTTCGCCGGAGGAACATGCACGGTTCACCCAGCTGAACAGCGCCTATACCGAGAAATTCGGTTTTCCCTTCATCATCGCGGTCAAGGGCCTGAACAGGCACGATATTCTCTCCGCTTTCGAGACCCGCATCGGCAATGACGCGGCAGAAGAATTCGCAACCGCAACGGCGCAGGTGGAAAAGATCGCCTGGCTGCGCCTTTCCTCGATGCTGCCGGAAGGCTGAATTGGCGTGTACGGGCCGTTCTGCTAGAATCGCGCCGTCTGGAGACAAAGATCATGCGACCGTCCGAGGTGCTGGAAAAGAACAGGGAAGCGATCCGCGAAGCGACGAAACGCTTCAACGTGGCAAACCCGCGCGTGTTCGGCTCCGTGGCGCGCGGCGAGGACCGGCCGGACAGCGATCTTGATATTCTGGTGGATGCGCTGCCGGGCACGACATTGTTCGACCTTGGCGGTTTGGTGGAGGAACTTAAGGGGTTGCTCGGGATCGAGGTCGATATCGTTACCGCAGGCGGTTTGCATTCGGATATCCGCGCCCGTGTTTTAAAGGAAGCGAAGGCAGTATGAGTGTGGAACGGCTCCTGCTCTACCTGAAGGAAATGGATGTTGCCGCCACGCGAATCGCTGATTTCATTCGCGGTATGGATGAAGCAACTTTCGCCACCGATATACGTACCCAGATGGCGGTGATGATGGGCCTCGCCCTGATTGGCGAAGCGGTTGCCAAACTCGACAAACATGACCCAGCTTTCTCGCAGCAGCATCCGGAAATCCCGTGGCTGAAAATGAAGGGTATGCGTAATCTGATCGTGCACGACTATTTTCGTGCGGAACTCTCGGTCGTGTGGAAAACCATCACAGAGAGCATTCCCGATTTGCAGATGCGTCTTGCCCTTCTTCGAAACCGGCATGCCCAAGGTGAATGACATTTGACTGATTTTCTCGAGATACGGCCTCTCACCAAAGAGGCATTCGCATCCTTCGGTGATGTGATTGAAACAACCCCCTCTTCCATGCGGCATATCAACGGCGGCCAGACCGAGCGGCATCATGCGCTTGCCACGCCGGAGGCGGCGGGCGAGGGCGCGCGCATCATTCTCAACATCTTTCGGGGGCAGCCACGCGTCTTCCCGCACAAGATCGATATGATGGAGCGGCATCCGCTCGGCAGCCAGAGTTTTTCGCCGCTCTCTGGCCGGCCTTTTCTCGTCGTCGTCGCGGAAGATGAGGGCGGCAGGCCCGCCCGGCCGCAGGTGTTTCTGGCGCGGGGTGACCAGGGCGTGAATTACCGCCGCAATATCTGGCATTATCCGCTGATGCCGTTGCAGGCAGTTTCGGATTTTCTGGTTGCCGACCGCGATGGGCCGGGTAACAATCTCGAAGAGTATTTTTTCGATGAGCCCTTCATGATCGCGGAGCCCAGCCTATGACCGGTTTGACAACCCATGTCCTCGACACCGCCCATGGCACGCCCGCCGAGGGACTGACGATCGAGCTTTACCGGCTCTCCGGCGATCGGCGCGAGAAGCTGAAAACGGTGAAGACAAATAGCGATGGCCGGGTCGATGGCGGGCCGCTGCTTGTCGGCGAGAGTTTCAAGGCCGGTGACTATGAGCTGGTTTTCCATGCCGGCGACTATCTGCGCGGCAGGGGCGTTCAATTGGCGGAACCGGCCTTTCTCGATATCATCCCCATTCGCTTCGGCATTGCCGATGAAGGTGGTCACTATCATGTGCCGCTTCTGCTTTCGCCTTATAGCTATTCCACCTATCGAGGAAGCTGACCGTCATGATCTTTGCCGCCATCGCCGATATTCACGGAAACTGCGCAGCACTGGAAGCCGTGCTGGAGGATATTGCGAAGCAAGGCATCACGGACATCGTCAATCTCGGTGATTGTTTCAGCGGTCCGCTGGAGGCGGGTTTTACCGGCGACGTGCTGGTCGGCAACTGGATACCGAGCATTCGCGGTAATCATGACCGGGAACTGATCGAGCGTGCGCCGGAGGATATGGGCAGCTGGGAACGGCCGGCGCATGCGCAGCTCACCGCCGCGCATCTGGACTGGCTGCAGACGCTGTCCTTCAGCATGGTGTTCAAGGATGTCGCCTATTGCTGCCATGGTTCGCCGCGCGGCGATCTTGACTACTGGCTGGAAACGCTATCGCCGGAAGGCGTGCTGAAACTGCGGCCTCTCGCCGAAATCGAGGAGAGGGCGGAAGGTATCACCCAGCCGCTGATGCTGTGTGGCCATACCCATATTCCCCGCGCGGTGCAGCTTTCCGATGGCCGGCTGATCGTCAATCCCGGCAGTGTCGGTTGCCCCGGCTGGAAGGATGACACACCTTTCGACCATCATGTCGAGGCCGGGCATCCGCTCGCCACCTATGCCGTGCTGGAAGAGACCGGGCGTGGCTGGCAGGTCTATTTCCGGAATATCCGCTACGACAATCTGGCCATGTCCGAAATGGCGCGGGTCAACGGTATTCCCTATCTCGCCGATGCGCTGACGAACGGGTGGCTCAAGCGCTGAATCACCCCTCGCTGGTCATCACCACGCAGGCATAGGATTGCGCCTTCAGCTCCTTGCAGGCCGAAACCGCCGAAGACTGGTCTTCGAAGCCGGTGAAACGGGCGCGGTAAAGCGTTGCCGATCCGCTTTGCACGGCCTCGGTATAGGGGGCGATCCCGGCATAGTTTCCGATGTTGGAGCGGGCGTTGGCAAGCAGCGAGCGGGCGGCGGCTTCGCTGTCGGTGGCGGCAATCTGCACTTCCCAACGGCTTCTCTGGCCGGTCGCAGCGGCGGTGGGAGCAGGTTTCGGAATGGCGGAGACCTGCATCATGTCGGCCATCTGGTTGTTGGCGGTGGCAATCTGCATGGCAACCGGGTCGGCGCGGCGTTCGGCGAACATCGGCAATGGCACGGATGTAGGGGGCACGGATGTAGGGGGCGCGGAAGCGGGCGGCACTGCGGCGGCCACATCGAAGGTGCGGCTGACATTGGCGCTGGCGACGAGCTGTTCGGTATTGCGGCTCCTCGATGCCTGCGGCACGGCCTTGTCGAGCAGGGCCGCCATCTGGGCATCGCGGCTGCGGGCGGTCTTGCCACCCAGCACGACGCCGACGACGCGGCGGCCATTATGGTTGATAGCGCTGACGACGTTGAAGCCGGAGGCATTGGTGTAGCCGGTCTTGATGCCGTCCATGCCCTGATAACGATACATCAGATTGTTATGACCGCGGATGCGTTTTCCCCGGAAACTGAAGGATTCCATGGCGAAGAGGCCGTATTCCTTGGGAAAGTCCCGCTGCAGCGCCAGGCCGAGCTTGGCCATGTCGCGCGCCGTTGTCACCTGCGATTTGCTGGGCAGGCCGGAAGCGTTGCGGAACACCGTCTTCGACATGCCGAGCTGGCGGGCCTTCCGCGTCATCATTTCGGCAAAGCGCGCCTCGGAGCCGCCGAGGTGATCGCCCATGCCTTCGGCCATGTCATTGGCGGATTTGACGATCATGCCATAGACGGCCTCGCGCACGGTGAAGGTCTGGCCCTGCCGCACGTAAAGCTTCGAGGGGATGGTGGAGGCGCCATTCTTCGACATCTTTATCTTCTGGTCCCAGCGAAGCCGGCCGGCGTGCAGCGCCTCGAAGGTCATGTAAAGCGTCATCATCTTGGTGAGTGATGCGGGGTGGTTCAGTACGTCGGCATTGCGGGCGGCCAGAACCTTGCCCGTATTGGCATCCATGATGAAATGGGCGTAACCGGCCTGCGCGGGCGACGCATGCAGCGAAAGGATCGCGCAAAGGAAGGCGAGTGCGAAGACCCATGCGCCCGCCATTCCCCGTTTGAGCGTTCCCGCCATTGTCCACCCCTTTTCGTTCGATTGCCGCAACGGGACAATTGTTACTGACACTTTCCGGCAACAAAACCGCTAAAACTTTAGAGATTGTTTTCATGCTTAATTAAGTATGAATTTCAACCCGCCGGTCGCCTCCACAATTTCCTTGAAAAGAAACCATCCGTCCGGTATGTTTGTAATCATGACAAATGCACATGAACGCAAGAAGCAGCCCGAGGTCGTGCGCCGCAATCTTCTCGATTGCGCGGCGAAACTTGCTGCCGATCAGGGAGTTGCCGCACTTTCGGTGCAGGCGGTGGCGGATGCGGCAGGGGTGACCAAGGGCGGTTTGTTCCATCATTTCGCGTCCAAGCAGGTGCTGCTGGAAGCGGTGATGGCGGACCTTCTTTCGGCGCTGGATGCGGAAATCGACGCGCTTGTCTCACAGGATTGTGAAGCTTACGGGAGCTTCACGCGGGCCTATGTGAACGCGGTCTTTGCCGATCGTGACCGGGAATCGGGCCGGCAATGGGCTGCGCTCTCCGTCTCGATGGTCGGCGAACCATCACTTCGGCGCATGTGGACTGGCTGGTTCGAGGCGCGTCTTGCCCGTCATAAAGAAACGGATGACGGGGTGATACTGGAATTGGTGCGGCTTGCGGCGGATGGCATATGGTTTGCCGATCTTCTGGCCGAAGACGGCAGGGCAGGTGGCGACAGGGCGGCTCTCAAGGCCCGGATGATCGCCCAGACGAAAAGGGAAACGGAACGATGAACGCGGCATTTTTTACCTATGGGGCGCTTGTCGCGGCCATCATCTGCGAGGTCATCGCGACCTCCTTCCTGCAGCAGTCGCAGCAATTCACCCGGCTCTTGCCGACGGTGCTGATGGCGTTGTTTTACGGCGCGGCCTTTTATCTGCTGTCATTCACGCTGCGCGCCATTCCCGTCGGTGTCGCCTATGCGATCTGGAGCGGGCTCGGCATCGTGCTGATTTCCGGGATTGGCTATTTCGTGTTCCGCCAGACGCTGGACCTCGCCGCCGTTGTCGGTCTCGGGTTCATCGTGACGGGGGTGGTGATCGTGAACGTGTTTTCGAAGACGGTGGGGCATTGATAAGGCGGGGTGTATGCGGGATCAGCATCCGCACGCCGTCACCCCGGACCTGATCCGGGGTCCAGTGCGATCAAGTCCTTGATCGCGAAAGACTCTTCCTCACGGCGCAGATACGCCGTGGCTGGATACCGGATCTAGTCCGGCATGACGGCAGAGATGTTTGCAGTCTATGGCGCCTATATCTGAGATTCCGTCTTTCTGACATCAAGCCAGAATGCTGCGATCCACATCCTTAATCAGCCGCTTGCCGCAAAGCGCCATGCTGATATCCATCTCCTTGCGGATGATCTCCAGCGCCGTCGTCACCCCCTGTTTGCCATCCGCACCGAGGCCATAAAGGAAGGGGCGGCCGATATAGGTGCCCTTGGCGCCCAGTGCGACCGCTTTCAGCACATCCTGACCGGAGCGGATGCCGCCATCCAGGTGGACTTCAACCCTGTCGCCCACGGCGTCGACGATTTTCGGCAGCATGGCGATGGAGGAATGGGCGCCATCGAGCTGCCGGCCGCCATGGTTGGAGACGATGATCGCATCGGCGCCGGTATCGAGCGAGGCGCGTGCATCCTCCTCGTCAAGGATGCCCTTGAGGATCAGCTTGCCGCCCCAGCGCTGCTTGATCCATTCGACATCCTTCCACGACAGGCGCGGATCGAACTGCTCCGCCGTCCAGGAGGAAAGTGACGACAGGTCGGAGACATTTTTGGCGTGGCCGACGATGTTGCCGAAGCTGCGGCGCTTGGTGCGCGCCATGTCGAGGCACCATTTGGGCCGTGTCGCCATCTGCCAGATATGTTTCGGGGTGAATTTCGGCGGCGCGGACAGGCCGTTGCGCAGATCCTTGTGGCGCTGGCCGAGGACTTGCAGGTCGAGCGTCAGCACCAGTGCCGAGCACCCGGCGGCCTTGGCGCGGTCGATCAGATTGTTGACGAAATCCCGGTCCTTCATCACGTAAAGCTGGAACCAGAAGGGTCTGGAGGTGACGGAGGCGACATCCTCTATGGAGCAGATGCTCATGGTGGAAAGCGTGAAGGGCACGCCGAATTCCTCAGCCGCTTGTGCCGCCAGCATCTCGCCATCGGCGTGCTGCATGCCGGTCAGCCCGGTGGGGGAGAGCGCCACCGGCATCGAGACTTTCTCGCCGACCATTTCGGTGGCAAGCGACCGGTCGGTCATGTCGACCAGCACGCGCTGGCGCAGCTTTATGTTGGAAAAATCCTCCTCATTGGCGCGGTAAGTGCCTTCCGTCCAAGCGCCGCTATCGGCGTAGTCGAAAAACATTTTTGGCACGCGGCGCTGGGCCTGATTTTTCAGGTCCGCTATGGTCAGGATTTTGCCCATGGATAAAGCCTTCACATTTGAATGATGGCTTCACATAACATGGATGTGGCAATTGCGACACCAAAATCGACGCGATTTCAGCTCCAGAAAGCCCGCAGGAACAGCTCGGTTCCGAGCAGAAGCAGGCAGATGAGGAACCAGCGCCGGAATGTCGCCGGGCTGACGATATGGCGTATCTGCTGCCCGAGCCACATGCCGAGAAGTGCCGGCAGGATGGCGAGCCCGGAAAGCGACAGATGCTCGACGTGAAAAGCATTCTGCAAGGCAAGGCCGGCGGCGAGCGCGATGGTCGAAACGGTGAAGGAAAGGCCGAGCGCCTGCACCAGATCATCACGGCTGAAACCGAGCGACTGGATATAGGGAACGGCGGGCACGACGAAAATTCCGGTGCCGCCGGTCAGAAGGCCGGTCGCCAGCCCTATGGCCGGGGAGAGTTTCGGTTCCAGCTTTGTCGGAACCGAGATCGGTCTCGCAAAAAGGCTATAGGCCGCGTAAGCCGCAAGGCACAGGCCGAGCGCCGAGGTGGTCCAGACGCCGCTGCCTGATGTCATCAGCCGGATGCCGATGAAGGTGCCGGCAGCAATGGCGATCATCATCGGCCACAGCCGCGAGACGATGGCCCTGAAATCCGGCCCGGCCAGCAATTGCCAGATATTGGTGATGAAGGAAGGCAGGATAAGCAGCCCTGCGGCGACGACTGGCGGCATGAAAAGGCCGAGCACACCCATGGCGACCGTGGGCAGACCCATGCCGGTCACGCCCTTGACGATGCCCGCGACGGTGAAGGTGGCAAAAACCATGAGTATGGTGGTTATGTCCAAATCCGGCACGGGGTACTCCAGAGATCATTGGCATTTTGGCCGGGACGGCGTCGGGCATTCATTGAGAATCGAGCGAGCGCAGCTTGTTTCTTCTCCCCACCGGGGAGAAGGTCGCGGTAGCGGAATGAGGGGGCGAGGGTAGAGATATTCGGCAACGTTGCCCCCTCATCCGACCCTTCGGGCCACCTTCTCCCCGGCGGGGAGAAGAAGAAGGCGACATCCGCTCGATCCAATATGTGACGGATGTAAACGAGTTGGCAGCTTTATGTTTCGGCCCGAGCCGAACTATGCCAGCACGCTCTTCATCGCCCGTCCGGCCACATAGGTCTCCACCACAGTGCGGTCGTCGCCCATGGTCAGCATCAGGAACAGCTCTTCCGTCAGGCTTTTCACCACTTCCATCTTCAGCGCCATGGCGGGCGTGGAGGAGGCGTTCAGCACGGTGATGTCGGCATCCGTGCCGGCATCGAGCGTGCCGATGCGGTCGACCATCGAAAGCGCTTCGGCATTGCCGCGCGTCATCAGATACCAGCTTTCCAAGGGGTTGAGGCGTTCGCCCAGCAATTGCTGGATCTTGTAGGCCTCATCCATGGTGCGCAGCATGGAATAGCTCGATCCGCCGCCGATATCGGTCGCAACCGCGATACGAACAGGTTTTTCACGCCGCTGCAGCTTTTTCATCGGGAACAGGCCGGAGCCGATGAAGAGGTTCGAAGTGGGGCAATGCACCGCCACAGCGCCGGTTTCCGACAGCACGTCCGCCTCGCGCTCCGAAAGATGGATGGCGTGGCCGAGCAGGGTCTTGTTGCCCATCAGGCCGTAGCGCACATAGATATCGGTATAGTCGGTCGCTTCGGGGTAAAGCTCGCAGGTATATTTGATCTCGTCCAGATTTTCGGAAAGATGCGTCTGGATGAAGAGATCGGGAAATTCCTGTGCCAGCGCCTGTGCGGCTTCCATCTGCTTCGGCGTGGAGGTGATGGCGAAGCGGGGGGTGATGGCGACGTGGTTGCGGCCCTTGCCGTGCCAGTCGGCGATCACCTGGCGCGTCTCGTCATAGGAGGTTTCCGGTGTGTCCAGCAGGCCCTGCGGGGCGTTGCGGTCCATCATCACCTTGCCGCCCACCATCAGCATGTTGCGCTTCATGGCCTCAGTGAAAAAGGCGTCGGCGGAGGTCTTGTGCACGGTGCAATAGGCGGCGGCCGTGGTGGTGCCGTGGCGCAGCAGCTCGTCGTAAAAATGCGTGGCGATGCGCTGGGCATGCGCGCTTTCAACGAAGCGGCACTCTTCCGGGAAGGTATAGGTGTTCAGCCATTCCAGCAGATTGGCGGCATAGGAGCCTATGACCTGCATCTGCGGGAAATGCAGGTGCAGGTCGATGAGGCCCGGCACGATGAGGTGCGGCCGGTGGTCCTTTTCCTCAATGTTTTCGGGGGCTTGCTTGCGAATATCGGCGTATTCGCCGATGGCGGCAATCCTGCCGTTTTCGAGAAGCAGGCCGCCATCCTCGATATAGAGATAGCTTTGTGTATCGTCGATCGAGAGCGGCGCGCGGCGGAAGCTCAGCAGGCGGCCACGCAGCAGAACCATGCTCATTCAGTCTTTCCTTCGGCTTTTCCTGCCCCGGAAACCGCGCTTTCATACCAGGCGGTCAGCACCTTGCGCTCATCCGGGGTGATGGCGGTGATGTTGCCGGGAGGCATGGCATGGCTGCGGCCGGCTTGCAAATAGATTTCGCGGGCGTGGGCGGCGATCTGTTCGTCGGTTTCGAGCTTCACCGATTTGGGCGTGAAGGGCACGCCCTCCCACACCGGCTCGGCCGCATGGCACATGGAACAGCGGCCCTGAACCACATCGCGCGCCTTGGTAAAATGGGCGTCGCTGACGAATTGCTGCTGCATTGGCGAAAGCGTCGCCGCTTTCTGCTCCTCCTCGCCGGTCAGCATCTTCGGCACGGTGGAAAGCCACATGATGACGATGAAGATCAGCGCGGTGAGAAGCCAGGTCCATGTCGGCTTGCCCTTGCGGGCATGGGTGGTGTTGAACCAGTGGCGAATGGTGACGCCCATCAGGAAGACCAATGCTGCGATGATCCAGTTGAACTGTGTGGCGAAAGCCAGCGGATAATGGTTCGACAGCATGAAGAAGATGACGGGCAGCGTCAGGTAGTTGTTGTGCAGCGAACGCTGCTTGGCGATGCGGCCATATTTCGGGTCCGGCGTGCGCCCGGCAATGAGATCGGCGACAACGATCTTCTGGTTCGGGATGATGATGAAGAATACATTCGCCGACATGATGGTGGCGGTAAACGCACCGAGATGCAGGAAGGCGGCGCGGCCGGTGAAGACCTGCGTATAACCCCACGCCATCGCCACCAGCGCGACATAGAGCACGATCATCAGGCCCCATGTATTGTTGCCGAGCGGCGATTTGCAGAGAAAATCATAAAACAGCCAGCCGATGGCAAGCGATGCCAGCGACAGACAGATGGCCTGGAACTGGGTGAGCGCCAGCACCGAATGGTCGATGAGGAAGAGATCCGCGCCGCCATAATAAACGATGCAGAGCATGGCGAAGCCGGACAGCCAGGTGACGTAGCTTTCCCATTTGAACCATGTCAGGTGCTCGGGCATCTGGGCGGGGGCGACCAGATATTTCTGGATGTGGTAAAAGCCTCCACCATGCACCTGCCATTCCTCGCCATAGGCCCCCGGTGGCATATCCGGGCGTTTGACCAGCCCGAGATCAAGCGCGATGAAATAAAAGGATGAGCCGATCCAGGCAATGGCGGTGATGACGTGGAGCCAGCGGACGGCAAAGGCCATCCATTCCCACGCAATGGCATATTCGTACATGCGGTTCCCCTGATCCTTGTGCAGCGCACCTTGCGAGAAATTTGACCGATAGGAAAGGGAAAAGCAGAGGGGAGGGGATGATTGTTCACAATCCGCTGCGTTTGTGTCCGCAATCTCGTTTCGAGTGGAGGATATGCGGGTGTTGGCGCGGTAAAGTTGCAGTGAACGTTTCCTGTCGCATAGTTTGTGCTTAGCTGGGTAAGGCGACTCAGCTATTATCCTTTGTGCAGCCTGCCGATGTGCTAAAATATAAGGCTGTGGAGCCTTGGAGCGCTCCTTCCATCCGAAAGGACGGCAAAGGACGCTCCAGCCTTTAATGGGCGCATCATTCCTGTTGAAAATCGCTTCTGATTTTCGGGCCGGTGCGCAGGGCTTCCATGACATGTTTCGCTGGCGGTTATTCCGAAAGCGGGCGCTGCGAACCCTGGGGCGGGGGCAGATCAGGGGGCAGGTGTCGCAGTTACCGGTGCCGTTGTGTCCGGGTGCGTGTTGATGTGTGAAGTTTGAATAAAGGGACGCAATGATCTTCCGGCAGCCGCCGTTGTTTTCAACGGAGACCATGCCGATGCGCCTTGTTCTGACGGTCCTCTTCCTGCTCCTGGCGGTCACCGCCACAGCACTTGCCCATGAATCCCACAAGGGGTTCAAATATGAAAGCTATTGCTGCAATGGCGATGCCGAAACCGGTGATTGCCAGATGATCCCCACACGCAGCGTTCGTGTCACGCCCGACGGTTACGAGGTCTCCCTTGCACCCGGCGATCACCGCATGGTCACGCGGCGTCACGTTTTCAGCTGGTCGCAGAGCGAGGCAAGACGGTCCGAGGACGGCGAATATCATCTCTGTCTGTTTCCGGATGAGGATACGCCACGCTGTTTTTATGCGCCGGACATGGGGTTTTGAGGCGGTTGCTGCGGATGGCTTTCTTCGATCCGCTTCAATATCCAGTCGCGAAACAGCTTTATCTTGCGGATGTTCCTGCGGTTTTCGGGATAGACCAGCCAGTAGTTCTTGCCTTCGCTGCTGAGGTGTTCGAAGGGCTGGTAAAGGCGGCCAAGCGCGATCTCGTCGGCATAAAGTTCCGGGGTGAGCATGGCCACCCCCTGATTGGCGATTGCCGCGGCGGCTTCGAAGGCCTGCACATTGAGGCGGCTGCGCGGATACCGGTCAAGCCCCGGATTTTCGACGCCCACCTCACGAAACCACTGGCTCCACCAGACATCGCCGGGATCGATGATGCGCAGGCGCAGCAGATCTTCCGGCTTGTGTAATCCGCCGATGGTCTCGGCGAGGCTTGGATGCAGCATCGGCGTATAAACGCCGCGCAGCAATTGATGATAGGCCAACCCCTTGCCGTCGTCACGGCTCCAGCGAATGGCGACATCGCAGTCGGACTGCGAAAAATCGATCAATGTGCTCGATGTGTCGAGCCGCACCGCGATCGAGGGATGCTCAAGCTGGAAGGCGCCCAGATGCCGCGACAGCCAGCGCGAGGCGAAAGTGGCGGTGGAATGGATGGTCAGTGTGGTGTCTGACGTATCGCGAATAGTATCGACGGCCTCCCGCAGGCTGTTGAAGGCTTCCGCCACTCTCGGCGCCAGTTTGTGTCCGGCCTCGGTCAGCAAGACCTGCCGCGCTTTGCGGATGAAGAGTGGCTCACCGATATTTTCCTCCAGCAGCTTCACCTGATAGCTGACAGCCGTCTGCGTCATGCCCAGCTCTTCACCGGCCTTGGTGAAACTCAGATGCCGGGCTGCGGCATCGAACACACGCAGCGCATTCAGCGGGAACTGGCGAGACATCTTCATGGATAAGTTCTCTTTATGATAACCACCAAAGGTTTCATTGGTTTTTATCCAAAAATCAAGTCATTTTCAGTTTCATAGATCAACTGAGCTTCTGAAAATTCTGAATGGAGACGAACATGCGCACAGCATTATTGCGCGCGTGGTCCCGCCTGCGCGCGGGTCTGCGGACAGCGGAGCAATTTGCCTTTGAAAGCTTTCGGCCGGACAATCTGGCCGATGAAAGCCTGCCTGATACGTTGAAGCGTGATCTCGGCCTCAAGGATGGGCGGGCTGGTGCTTGCGGGGATTCCCAGTTTCGGTGGCAGAAAATGCTTGAAGCAACTCGGCTGCCACAAGGGCCGCTATGACAGCGGGGCGCTTGTCCCTGACGCCGGTGCCGCCGATGGGCAAGATGAGCTTCGCAAGGCGGGAAGGAGGCTCTGCCTGATCCGCCAGCCAATGGGCGAAGGTGGCGCGTTTGGTCTTCGAGCCGATCATGCCGACATAGGCGAGATCGTTGCGGGCAAGCGCCTCCTTTGCAATCAGGAAATCGAGCGCGTGATCATGGGTGACGATGATGGCCGCACCATTGGCCGGGATTTTCGCGACGAGCGCCTCCGGCATGGGGGTGAGCACGGATGCGATGCCCGCGGTAAGATCGCGCAGCTCGCTTTCACGCGTTTCCACCACCGTCAGCGTCAGGGGCAGCAGCGACAGGCTCTGCGCCAGCGCCTTGCCGACATGGCCCGCGCCGAAAATGAAGACGGCGGGTTGCTGTTCGGCTTCGCCCTTCAGTCTTGCTTCGAGAGTGGCCGCGATCTCCACCGTTATCAGCCGGAAGCGGATGAGGGTGCGCCCGCCGCAGCACTGGCCGATTTCAGGCCCAAGCGGAATATCCATGCGGTCTTCGGCAGCACCTGCCCGCAGCATGGCGCGGGCGTGGTCTATCGCCATATATTCGAACTGGCCGCCGCCGATGGTTTCCCACAAGTCATCCTGTGAGACCAGCATGAAGGTGCCCGCCTCGCGTGGTGAGGAGCCTTTGACGGCTTCGATTTCCACGAGGATCGCGGGGGTGGAGCGGGCGAGGAAAGTGGAGAGAGAGGTATCAGGCATTGGCGCTGGCCCCCTCACACCTTCTTCAGTCGTTCCACTGCCATCAGCACCCGCTCCGGCGTTGCCGGTGCATCGAGCCGCGGGCAGACCTTGTAATCGGCGACGGAGGCGACGGCCATGGAAAGCGCTTCGAGAACCGAGATCGCCAGCATGAAGGGCGGTTCGCCCACGGCCTTGGAGCGGCCGATGGTGGGTTCGGCATTTTCCGCCCATTCCGCCAGCCTGACGTTGAAGCTCTTCGGCCGGTCGGAGGCGAGCGGGATCTTGTAGGTGGAAGGCGCGTGGGTGCGCAGCCGCCCCTTGCCGTCCCACCACAATTCCTCCGTGGTCAGCCAGCCCATGCCCTGTACGAAGGCGCCTTCGATCTGGCCGATATCGATGGCCGGGTTCAGCGACTTGCCGACATCGTGGAGGATATCGGTGCGCTCCATCAGGTATTCGCCGGTCAGCGTGTCGATCGACACTTCCGAGCAGGCTGCGCCATAAGCGAAATAATAAAACGGCGTGCCACGGCCGGCGGCGCGGTCCCAGTGGATTTTCGGCGTCTTGTAGAAGCCGGCGGCGGAGAGCTGCACGCGGGCGAAATAGGCCTTCTTGATGAAATCGTTGAAGGCGATTTCCTCAAGCCCAATGCGCACCCGGTTCGGCAGGAAAACGACCTCTTCTTCCGGCACGTTCCAGTTCTCGGCGGCGAATTTGACCAGCCTTTCCCGGATTTGACGGGCGGCGTCATAGGCCGCCATGCCGTTGAGGTCCGAACCGGAAGAGGCGGCGGTGGCCGAGGTGTTCGGCACCTTGCCGGTCGTGGTGGCGGTTATCTTCACCCGGCCGATATCCACCTGGAAGGCATCGGCCACCACCTGCGCCACCTTGGTGTAAAGGCCCTGACCCATTTCGGTGCCGCCATGGTTCAGGTGGATGGAGCCGTCATTGTAGATATGCACCAGCGCGCCCGCCTGGTTGAAGGCGGTCATGGTGAAGGAGATGCCGAATTTGACAGGGGTGAGCGCGATGCCCTTGCGGATGATCGGGCTGGTTTTGTTGAACTCGATGATTGCATCACGTCGTGCGCGGTAGTCGCTGGAGGTTTCCAGCTCCTCGACGATGCGAGCGATGATGTTGTCTTCGACCTCCTGATGATAGGGCGTCGCGGTGCGGCCGGAGCCGGTCTCGCCGTAGAAATTCAGCTTGCGGATATCGAGCGGGTCCTTGCCGACGGCATAGGCGATTTCCTCGATGAAACGTTCTGCCCCCAGCATGCCCTGCGGGCCGCCGAAACCGCGAAAGGCGGTGTTTGAGACGGTGTGGGTTTTCAGCGGCCGCGAGGTGAGATGCACATGCGGGTAGAAATAGCTGGAATCCGCATGGAACAGGGCACGGTCCGTGACCGGGCCCGAGAGATCGGAGGAAAAGCCGCAGCGCGCCGCATAGGTGGCGTCGACGGCGTGGATGCGGCCTTCGTCATCGAAGCCCAGTTCGTAATCGACGCGGAAATCATGGCGCTTGCCGGTGGCCGTCATGTCCTCGTCGCGGTCCGGGCGGATTTTCACGGCCCGGTTCAGCCTCTTGGCGGCGATGGCGCAAAGCGCGGCAAACTGGTTGCCCTGCGTTTCCTTGCCGCCGAAACCGCCGCCCATACGGCGCACCTGTACCGTGACGGCGTTGGACGGCACCTGCAATATATGGCTGACGATATGCTGGATTTCGCTTGGATGCTGGGTAGAACTCCACAACGTCACCTCGTCATCCTCACCCGGCACGGCCATGGCGATGTGGCTTTCAAGATAAAAATGCTCCTGCCCACCGATCCGCATCGTGCCGGTAAGGCGGCGGGGCGAGACATCCATTTCAAGCTTGGCATCGCCGCGTTTCAGCGTCATCGGATCGATGACGAGCGCACCGCCATTTTCGATTGCCGTATCGATATCGGTGAAATGCGGCAGGTCCTTATAGGTGATCTTCGCCTTGCGCGCGGCCTTGCGGGCGATATCGCGGGTTTCGGCAAAAACCGCGAAGATCGGCTGGCCGTGGAACTCGACCTTTGTCTCGGCCAGCAGCGGCTCGTCGTGACGGCCACCGGACGAGACATCGTTTTCGCCGGGCACATCCTTGCCAACCATCACCCACAGCACGCCTGGTGTCGCTTCCACCTCGGAAAGGTCCATCGAGACGATTTCGGCGTGTGCGCGGTCGGCAAGGCCGAGCGCGCCGTGGACGAGGCCGGCAGGTTCGGGAATATCATCGATATATTCGGCGCTGCCGGTCACATGCTTGTGGGCGGAATCGTGCCGCAGCGAAGCGTGCATCGGGCCGTCGATTTCGGTCTTGGTCTTGTCGAAGCTTGTGGTGTCCATGGTTCAAGCCTCCTCCAGCGTGAAGCGCGCAAGTTCCTGCTTTTCGCCCGAAGTCTCGAGGAAGAACCGCGTCAGCAGGTTCTTGGCCGTCAGTTGCCGATATTCGGCAGTCGCGCGCCAGTCCGTCAGCGGCGTGAAATCCTCATCCAGCGCTTCGCGCGCCGCGTCGATCGTTTCCTGCGACCAGGGCTTGCCAAGAAGCGCCGCCTCCAGATGTGCGGCCCGTTTCGGTGTGCCGGCCATGCCGCCAAAGGCGATGCGGATGTCCTCGGCGGTGCCATCGGCATCGAGCGTCAGGCTGAAAGCACCGCAGAGCGCAGAAATATCCTCGTCGCGCCGCTTGGAAATCTTGTAGACGGCGTAGTGGCTTTCCGGCTTCTGGAACGGAATGAACAGCTTTTCGACAAATTCGCCGCTCAGCCGGTCCTGTTTGCCATAATCGATGAAATAGCTTTCCAGCGGCAGGCTGCGATTGCCGGAGGAGGAACGCAGGGTCAGTGTCGCACCGAGCGCGATCAGCGCCGGCGGCGTGTCGCCGATGGGCGAACCGTTGGCGATATTGCCGCCGATGGTGCCCATGTTGCGCACCTGCTCGCCGCCCAGGCGGTCAAACAGCCGGGCAAGCGGCGGGGAATGTTCTGCGATGGTGTTGAAGGCCTGGCTGTAGGTGACGCCGGCACCGAGCGTAACGCCCTCCTCATCCACGGTGATGGTTTGCAGATCGCCGAGATTGTTGATGAAGATCACCGGGTTCAGCGCCCGCATCTGTTTCGTCACCCATAGGCCGACATCGGTGGAACCGGCGACGATGGTCGCCTTCGGTTCGGCGGCGTAAATCTCGGTCAAGTCGGAAAGCGTCGCCGGAATGATGGTGCGATCCTCACCACGGGTGACGGTGATTGTCTCGTTTTCGCGGACCGCCCAAAGCCTTGCCATGATATCGGTACGGTCCCGTTGCAGCGGGTCAAACAGTGCGCTTGGGCGGGCGGCGGCGATTTTTTCGGCGGCCTTCACGATCGGCTCATAACCCGTGCATCGACAGAGATTGCCTTGCAGCGTCTTTTCGATATCGGCGCGGCCGGGGTTTTCGCTGGTGAGCCACAGGCCATAAAGCGACATGATGAAGCCCGGCGTGCAGAAACCGCATTGCGAGCCGTGGAAATCCACCATTGCCTGCTGCACGGGGTGCAGCGTGCCGTCACGGGCGGCCAGATGCTCCACCGTGACGATATGCGTGCCGTGCAGCGAGCCCAGAAAACGGATGCAGGCATTGACGCTTTCATATCGCAGCGAGCCGTCCAGCAGCCGTCCGACCAGCACCGTGCAGGCGCCACAGTCGCCTTCGGCGCAGCCTTCCTTGGTCCCGGTTAACCGCTTGCTGATGCGGAGGTAATCGAGAAGCGTATCTGTCGGTCCGAAATCCTTCAGCGAAACGGTTTCGCTGTTGAGGATGAAGCTGATCGCGTCGTTCATGCAATGCCTTGCTGTGTTGACCGGCTATCGAGCCGGTTTCTTGTCATTGTCCCTGCACATCTATGCACGCCCGAGCCTGCATATCGATTTCCGTTTTGGCAATTCATTGTTTCCATAACGGAAAGAAAGCCCGGCAATTATTGCGCCGTCCAGCCGCCATCCACGGAAATATGGGTGCCGGTGATGTTGCTCGCCGCATCGCTTGCCAGAAACAGGGCGGCGGTGGCGACGTCATCGACGGTGACGAATTGTTTGGTCGCCTGCAACTCCAGCATCACGTCGTTTTTCACCGCCTCTTCGCTGATGCCGCGCACCTTGGCCATTTCCGGTATCTGCTTTTCGACCAGCGGGGTCAGCACGTAACCGGGACAGATGGCGTTGACGGTGACGCCGGTCTGGGCAAGCTCAAGCGCTGCCGTCTTCGTCAGGCCCATGATGCCGTGTTTGGCCGCCACATAGGCCGATTTGAACGGCGAGGCGACAAGGCCGTGGGCCGAGGAAATGTTGATGATGCGGCCTTTGCCAGCCTTTTTCATCAGCGGTATCGCGGCGCGCATGGTATGGAAGGAACTGGTCAGATTGATGGCGATGATCCAGTCCCATTTTTCCGTCGGGAACTCCTCGATGGGCGCGATGTGCTGGATACCGGCATTGTTGATGAGCACATCCACAGAGCCGAGCTTTTCGTGCGAGGATTGAATGAGATCGGCGATCTCGTCCGGTTTCGTCATATCTGCGGGGTGGTAAAGCACGCGTCCGCCGCTTTCGGCTTCCAGCAGAAGGCGCAGTTTTTCGATCTCGTCTTCGTCGCCAAAGCCGTTCAGCACGATATTGGCACCGTCGCGCGCAAATCGCTGCGCAATCGCAAGGCCAATACCGCTTGTGGAGCCTGTCACGATAACTGTCCGATGCATGCTTTCCCCTTTTTGCATTACTTCGCACATATTTAAGCAGGTTATGCCCAAAGGGGGCGGGCTGGCAATCGCCATTTCGGGGGAGGGGGCAGGCGTGGTAAATCCGGCTGCGCCCATCCATTTTTTCGAAGCTAAGCTTCCAGATTTTGCGTTTGTCTGAAAGACCGTCCGTCCCTATCTCTCAGACAAGCAAACAGAGGTATCGTTTATGGAACTCGGTCTTTACACATTCGCGGATGTCAATCCCAATCCCGCCGATGGCCGCGGGCCGGAAGGCGCGCGCCGGCTCAAACATCTTCTTGAGGAAATCGAGCTTGCGGATCAGGTCGGGCTTGATGTGTTCGGGCTAGGTGAGCATCACCGCCCGGATTATGTCGTCTCCTCGCCCTCCACCGTGCTTGCGGCGGCGGCGGTGAAGACGAAGAACATCCGCCTGACGAGCGCCGTCTCGGTGCTCAGCTCGGATGACCCGGTGCGGGTGTTCCAGCAATTCTCGACTGTCGACCTCCTGTCGAACGGCCGTGCCGAGATCATGGCCGGGCGTGGTTCCTTCATCGAATCCTACCCGCTGTTCGGTTATGATCTCGAAGATTACGACGTGCTCTTCGCCGAGAAGCTCGATCTGCTTCTGGCGCTGCGCGAACAGGAAATCGTCACCTGGTCCGGCACCAAACATCCGGCCATCAACGAGCGCGGGGTTTATCCGCGTCCGCTTCAGGAACGTCTGCCGGTGTGGATCGCGGTCGGCGGCACACCGCAATCGGTGGCGCGGGCCGGCGCCATGGGCCTGCCGGTGGCGCTTGCCATCATCGGTGGCGAATATCGACGTTTTGCGCCGCTGTTCGATCTCTACCATGAGGCGGCCCGCCGGGCGGGTCAGGAAAAGACGAAGCTGCGCACCAGCATCAACGTCCATGGTTTCATTGCCGATACGACCGACAAGGCGGCGGACCAGTTTTACGGCCCGCAGGCGGAGGTGATGAACCGCATCGGCCGCGAGCGCGGCTGGGGACCGACGAACCGCGCGCATTTCGATGCGGCGCGTGGGCCGGAGGGCAATCTCTTCCTCGGCGAACCGGAACTGGTGGCGGAAAAGATCATCAAGGCACATGGCGTCTTCAAGAATGATCGTTTCCTGCTGCAGATGGCCATTGGCCTGATGCCGCATGATCAGATCATGCGCGGCATCGAGCTTTATGGTACGAAAGTCGCCCCGATCGTCAGAAAAGAATTGACGGGGAGCGCCGATCCGGTGAAAGCCACGGCCTGATGATTACCAAGGCGGGCGTTTTCAGACCCGCCGGTTAGAACGACGGACAGAGACATGGTCATTTCCACCGAAGAAGAACTGGTTCTGCTGAAGGATATCGGCCGCCTGTGTGCGGTCGCCATGCAGACCATGGCGGACGCGCTGGAACCCGGCATCACCACGGCCGAGCTGGATGCGATCGGCCGCAAGGTGCTGGAAGATAACGATGCGCAATCGGCGCCGGAATTCTGCTACAAATTTCCCGGCGCGACCTGCATCAGCGTTAACGAGGAAGTGGCCCACGGTATTCCGGGGCCACGCATCATCAAGGCGGGCGATCTCGTCAATATCGATGTCTCGGCGGTGAAGAACGGCTTTTTCGGTGATACGGGCTCGTCTTTCGCCGTGCCGCCGGTGAAAAAGGAAATCGAGCGACTGTGCCGCGATGGCAAGCGCGCCATGTGGACCGGTCTGCAACAGGTGAAAACCGGACGGCCCTTCGCCGATATCGGCAACGCCATCGGCGCTTTTGCCAAAAAGAACCGCTATACGCTGATCACCAATCTGGCGAGCCACGGCATTGGCCGGTCGCTGCATGAGGAGCCAAAGGAACTGGCGACCTGGCCGGACAAGGACGAGCGGCGCGTCATGCAGGAAGGCATGGTCTTCACCGTCGAGCCGTTTCTTTCGACGGGCGCCTATTGGGCCGAGGATGGCGACGACGATCCGTGGACGCTCTATAGCGATCCGAGCGCGCCGACGGTGCAATATGAGCATACCGTGGTGGCGACGAAGAACGGGCCGCTGGTGCTGACGCTTGCTGAGTGACAGCTAAACCTCCTCTCCGCCACCCTCGCTCCTAACGTAGGAGCGAGCGGGTGCGGCATATTTCTTCTCCCCGCCTGGGAGAAGTCCGCGGCAGCGGGATGAGGGGGCGAGGGTAGAGATATTCGGCAACGTTTCCCGCTCATCCGACCCTTCGGGCCACCTTCTCCCCGGCGGGGAGAAGAAACAAGCGGCGACACCGGAGCGTATCGACGCTCGCTCCGTGACATAAAGACCGCTTATAACGCCGATCAAAATAACTCGTTTGTCCCTTATCCGCCCGGTTGCGATAAGCCACGCATGAGCATCGACAAGCCACTTTCCGCCACACATCTGACCGCGCTTGGTTTCGCAGGCGCCCTCATGATGGCCTCCGCCATGGGTTTCGGCCGTTTTTCCTTTACCCCCATCCTGCCCGGCATGATGGCCGATGTACCGCTCTCGGCGGGGGATGCCGGAATTGTCGCGGCCGGAAATTTCGCCGGCTATCTGGCAGGTGCGGTTCTCGCCGCCTATTCATGGGGCTCTGGGCGGGAGCGGCTGGTTGCCCTTTGCTGCCTGTTTTCCACGGCTGCGCTGCTGTTGGCCATGGCTGCCGTCAATTCGGTTGCGGCCTTCGTCGTCATCCGGTTTCTGGCCGGCGTTGCCAGTGCAATGACCATGATCTTCACCTCGCAGATCGTCATCGGCCATGCCGCAAAAGCCGGCCGGGATAGTGTGCAGGCGCTGCATTATGGCGGTGTCGGTGCCGGCGTCGCGATTTCATCGCTGGTGGTCTATCTGATCGGTGTGGTTTTTGATGGCGGCGGATCCTCCTGGAGAGAGGAGTGGATCGCCGGTGCCGTCTTTTCCTTCGTCACATTCCTTCTCGTCTTCCGGGTGCTGCCCGCAGGCCCGCCGCGGCATGCATCTTCCGCAGCGGAGCCGCCGCTTAGCTGGACGCGGCCGCTGTTCCTGACGACGCTGGCCTATGGGCTGTTTGGTTTCGGTTATGTCATTACCGCAACCTTCATCGTGGCGATCGCCCGCATGGCGGCAGCTGGCGCTTTCGTGGAGTTTCTCGCCTGGTTCATCACCGGCTGCGCCGCCGCCGTTTCGCTTTTCCTCTGGAAGCCGGTCCTGAAGTCGCAGGGGTTGAAGCGGGCTTTCGTGATCGTTCTCGCCGTCGAGGCCGTGGGTGTCTTCGCTTCCGTGATGCTGCCGCCGGTGGCCGGCGTGCTGGCCGGCGGCCTGCTTCTCGGGCTGACCTTCATGGTCATCACCGCCTATGGCCTGCAGCTCGGGCGGGAATTCGCCGGGCCGAGCCCGCGTCGCGCCTTTGCTCTGATGACGGCCGCCTTCGGCACGGGCCAGATTGTCGGGCCGCTCGCCGCCGGCTGGATTGCCGAGGTGACGGGAAGTTTCACCGCCCCAAGCATTCTCGCTTCCGCCGTACTCGTCGTCAGCATTCTGCTGATGTTGCCGGTGCTTGCCACGGATGGGCGGCGTTAGCGCCAACGGCCGTCTTATCGCACCTTTCCCACTGTTTCATCGCGGTTCGTTTCGTCAACTTCGCCTTACATCTTGTTAAGGTCAGCGCTTCTCCGTTGCTGTGCACAAATTTCTGCCCTAGGTTCGGGCCAATAAGTGCTTCGCCAATAATGGCTGATTTCAAACGCGCGTGAGTTCGAAACGTGTTTCATTCCTTCTTCCCCAAACCGAAAATCTTCTTCACGTCGGCCGCGCTGTGGACAATCGTGTGCATCGTTGTCTGGTACAGTGTCGGCCCGCAGATCGGCGCGGCCATTGGCCTGCCGCCGCTTGCAGCAGGACAGACAGCACCCATCGGGCTTGCCTATTTCTTCTCGCCCGACAATCTGTGGTTCTATCTCTACTTCACCATCTTCGTCGCCATATTCGGCATAACATGGCAGGTGGTCGCCAAGGATCATCCTTGGACCGCATGGTCCATCTGGGGCTCGGCCTTCATCATTTTCATCGCCTATTTCGCGGTGCAGGTCTCCGTGGCGCTGAACAACTGGCGCGGCCCGTTCTTTGATCTCCTGCAGAATGCGCTTTCTAAGCAGGGCGATGTGACGGCCGGTCAGTTCTATGACTATCAGCTCAAGTTCCTCGAGATCGGTGCTGTCGGCGTGGTGATGAATGTGGTGACGGCCTTCTTCACCAACCATTATGTGTTCCGCTGGCGCACGGCCATGAACGACTATTACATGTCGAAATGGGACAAGCTGCGCCATATCGAGGGTGCATCCCAGCGTATCCAGGAGGATACGATGCGGTTTGCCAATATTCTCGAAGGGCTGGGCGTCACGCTCATCAATTCCGTCATGACGCTGGTGGTCTTCCTGCCGCTTCTGTTCCGCATGTCCGAACATGTGGGCGACCTGCCGGTCATTGGCGCCATTCCGCATGCGCTGTTCTGGCTGGCGATCATCTGGTCGATCTTCGGCACCGCGCTTTTGGCGCTCGCCGGCATCAAGCTGCCGGGCCTCAACTTCCGCAACCAGCGTGTCGAGGCCGCCTATCGCAAGGAATTGGTTTATGGCGAAGACCATGCCGATCGGGCCGATCCCGTAACAGTGCGGGAGCTGTTCTCCAATGTACGGAAAAACTATTTCCGCATGTACTGGCACTACCTCTATTTCAACGTTGCGCGTTATTCCTACGGCCAGCTCGACGCGATCTTCCTGAACTTCATCCTCATCCCGACATTTGTTGCCGGGCGCATCACCATGGGTATCTGGCAGCAGATCGCGACGGCATTCGGTGAGGTTAGCAACTCCTTCCAGTATCTGGTGAACTACTGGTCGACGATTATCGAGCTGCTTTCCATCCACAAGCGCCTTGTGGCCTTTGAAGCTGCGATCGATGACAAGCCGCTGCCGGATATTGACATGCGTTATCTGCGCCGCGAAGCGGAAGAAGGTGAGCTGGCGGCCAACCGCCCCTGAACAAACAAAAAGGCGGCCAATTGGCCGCCTTTTTCATAAGCTGAGAAGATTCAGCCCTCGGTCTTCTGCTTCTTGCGCGCCTCGATCATCGGCATCGCCTCGGCATAACTCACACAGGCCACATCCTGCTTCTGGCAGACTTCGCGCAGCAGCCGCTCATAGGCGTTCCAATAGGCGCCGCCATTCATCTTCACAAAGTGAAAGCCCATCTGCAGCGGAATGCGCTCGCCATTATATTGCCTGTCGAAAGCGTTGCGGAAGGCCGTATAGGCACGCTCCTCGAATTCCCCGGCACGATCCGGCGTTTCGACGCCGATGGAGTGGCGGATGAAGAGATTGTAGTCCATGGCGATGATCGGCCGGTTGCCCGGGCCTTCGGGAATGAGCGGCAGGCCGAAATGCTGGATGCCTTCGCGCTCCACCGGCCATTCGGGCCCCTTGGTGATGCTGGTGGCGTCGTAAACGAAATGGTGCTTTTTCTGCGCGGTGGTCAGCGCCGATCCCTGCGAGAGATAGGGTGCACGGAAGCCGTTGATGTTCTTCACCATCTCGCGCCAGCCTTCCGGCTCTTCGCCCTTCTTGCCGATCATCTGCCAGGCGTTTTCCAGCGTGCTGGTGAAGGTGGTGAATTCGCCGTCCCATTGTTCGGCGGTCCATTGCCCGCCATCGAAATGGCCGCAGGTGTGGTTGCCAATCTCGTGACCTTCGCGATAGGCCGCCCAGATGTTTCTAAGCCTCGTCTCCACCTCTTCCGGCGACTGGCCGAAACCGACATTGGAGCGGCCGGCCTTCTGGCCGGGGCCCTGATAGGTCTTGGCGCTGGTCTTCCTGTCCATCACCAGCGTACAGGCGAGAAAATAGGTGAAATGCGCGCCGACCTGCTTTGCCGTCGCCCGGCTTCTTTCCCACAGCGTATTGTCGCCCGCACCGTCGAAGGAGACGATGACGAGCTGCTTCGGCTTCTGCGCCTCTTCGGCAAAAACGGGAAGGGCGGCGAGAAGCGACAGGGAAAAGGCTGTAAAGGGGCGAAACATCAGTTATCCGTCATATGAAACACCGTGGCCTTTTGCGGGTGGAATAAGGCGAAGCTTTGAATAGTCTGGCGTTTTCATGACTTTCAGCCTAATTCCTGTTCATAGCCGCGGTGATAGGACCGCATTCGTTCCATCGGGGGACCGTGTTCCATGATTTTTCTCGCACTCTGTCTTGCCTTGTTCCTGCTGACCCATCTTTTGAAGGTGGTCGCACCGCAATTTCGCACCCGCATGATCGCAACGATGGGGGAGGGGCCCTTCAAGGGCGTTTATTCCCTCGTCAGCCTCATCACGCTCGGCCTCGTCATCTATGCCTTCGGCGAAGCGCGGCAGGAGACGGGCATGCTCTGGTATCCGCCGGTCTGGATGAGCCACATCGCCGTGACCCTGATGCTGCTGGCAATGATCTGTCTGGTCGCCAGCCTCATCCCGGCTGGCCATATCGCAACCAAGACCAAGCATCCGATGGTTCTTTCGGTCAAGATCTGGGCGCTCGCGCATCTTCTGGCCAATGGCGAGACGTCCTCGATCCTGCTCTTCGCATCGTTCCTCGCCTGGGGTGTGGTGATGCGGATTTCGCTGAAGCGGCGGGAAAGGGCAGGCGAAAAGGTGGTCCGCGACTTCGTTTCAGGCCGCTATGATCTTATCGCCATTGTCGGCGGCATCGTTCTCTGGGGCGCTTTCATCCTGAAACTGCACGAATGGTTGATCGGTGTTCAGCCCATCGCGATGTAGGAAATCAACGTTTCCCCCTTACATATCAGGCAAAATAGGCTAGAAGGCCGACCAAGATCCGGTCGGCCGCTTTTTGCTGATCCGGGTAAGCGGCTTGGTATGTCCGCGAACGGATGGATCGGAAACGATCTCCGCGCGGGTAACGGAGAATTTGATGGCAAACGAAAATGATACCTTTATCCGCGAAGTGAACGAGCAGATCCGCTCCGAGCAGCTGTCGCGCTTCTGGGGCCGGTACGGTATCGTGGTCGTGGGTGCGGCCATTCTCGTGGTTGTTGGTGCCGCCGGCGCCGGTATCTACGAATATTGGAACACCAGCCGCGCGTCCAACTCCGGCGACCAGTTCCTGGCGGCGCTGAAGCTTGCTTCGGAAAACAAGACGGATGAGGCACTGAAGGCCTTCGCCGATCTCGAAACCTCCGGTCACGGCAATTATCCGGTTCTGGCGAAATTCCGTTCCGCCACGCTGCTTTCGCAGAAGGGCGATGCGGCTGGCGCGATTGCCGCCTTCACCGCCATCGGCAACGACACTTCCGCGCCGCAGGTCTTCCGCGATACGGCCAAGGTGCGCGCCGCCTGGCTGCTGGTTGACAACGGCACCTATGATCAGGTCGTTGCGCTGGCCGAGCCGCTCAGCGCCGAAGGCCAGACCATGCGCGCTTCCGCGCGTGAGGCTCTCGGTCTTGCCGCCTACAAGGCTGGCGATTTCGCCAAGGCCAAACAATGGTTCGAGCAGATTATCAGCGACACGCAGGCCCCGCGCAACGTGACGAACCGCGCGCAGATCATGCTCGACAATATCACCGCTTCGGGCAAGGCTGCCTAAACGTCGCCTCGCCACGCGAGATCGCCCCGGCATTTCTTCGCATTGCCAAAGCGATCCAACTCTTTATTTTACGCATGTCCTTTGCCCAAAACAGATAACGTTTTGGGCAGACTTGCTTCAAGGAACCGAGATCAATGAGCTTCACCGTCGCCATAGTCGGGCGCCCCAATGTCGGCAAGTCCACGCTTTTCAACCGTCTGGTCGGAAAGAAACTGGCCTTGGTGGATGACACGCCGGGCGTGACCCGCGACCGCCGCCCCGGCGAGGCGAAGCTCGTCGACCTGCGTTTCACCATCATCGATACCGCCGGTCTGGAGCAATCCGGGCCGGAAACGCTTCAGGGCCGCATGTGGGCGCAGACCGAAGCAGCAATCGACGATGCCGATGTGACGCTGTTCGTCGTGGACGCCAAGGCGGGCCTGACGCCGGCCGACGAGACGCTGGCGGAAATGCTGCGCCGTCGCGGCAAGCCGGTGGTGCTGGTGGCCAACAAGTCCGAAGCGCGCGGTTCCGATGCCGGTTTCTACGATGCCTTCACGCTCGGTCTCGGTGATCCCTGCCCGATTTCGGCCGAACACGGCCAGGGCATGATCGACCTGCGCGACGCTATCGTCGAGGCAATCGGCGAAGACGTGGCCTTCCCGCCCGAGGTGGATGAGGCGGAGACGGATATTGTGCTTCCGCGCACTGAGCCTGGCAGCGAGGAAGAGGAAGACGAAGAGCCGGTTTATGACGAGACCAAGCCGCTGCGCGTTGCCATCATCGGCCGGCCGAATGCGGGCAAGTCGACGCTCATCAACCGCTTCCTCGGTGAAGACCGGCTTTTGACCGGCCCGGAAGCCGGCATTACCCGCGACAGTATCTCGGTCGAATGGGACTGGCGTGGCCGCACCATCAAGATGTTCGACACTGCCGGCATGCGCCGCAAGGCCAAGGTGACGGAGAAGCTGGAAAAGCTCTCGGTCGCGGATTCGCTGCGCTCCATCCGTTTTGCGGAAACCGTCGTCATCGTGTTCGACAGCACCATCCCGTTCGAAAAGCAGGACCTGCAACTGGTCGATCTCGTCATCCGCGAAGGCCGCGCCGCCGTGCTCGCCTTCAACAAGTGGGATCTGGTCGAAGACCCGCAGGCCTATCTGGCCGACCTGCGCGAGAAGACCGAGCGTCTCTTGCCGCAGGCACGTGGCATCCGCGCCGTGCCGATCTCCGGCCAGACGGGTTATGGCCTCGACCGGCTGATGCAGAACATCATTGATACGGACAAGGTCTGGAACCGCCGCATCTCCACGGCAAGGCTCAACCGCTGGCTGGATGCGCAGACCACGCAGCATCCGCCGCCGGCCGTTTCCGGCCGCCGCCTGAAGCTGAAATACATGACGCAGGTGAAGGCCCGTCCGCCGGCCTTCATGATCTCCTGCACCCGGCCGGAGGCTATCCCGGAGAGCTATACGCGTTATCTGGTCAATGGCCTGCGCAAGGATTTCGACATGCCGGGCGTGCCGATCCGCGTGCATTATCGTGGCTCGGACAATCCGTTCGAGAGCAAGGCCAAGAAGCGGCGGTGACCGGCCTTCGGTTTTGAGGCACGGCGTTGCGGCGTATTTCTTCTCCCCGGGGGGGGGGAGAAGGTGGCCCGAAGGGCCGGATGAGGGGCAACCCCTCCGTATATCTCAACCGTCGCCCCCCTCATCCCGCTGCCGCGGACTTCTCCCCGGCGGGGATAAGAAACAAGCGGCGGACGCTCGCCCAACGACACGTGTTTGAAGAGTAAAAGACCATGCTGATCAAGCAGACCGACTATCACCGGATTTACCGGGTCATCAACAGCCTGCTCATCAGCCAGAATGCCGATCCCGCCTCGGCCTCCATGTATTTCAGCACCTTCGGTGCCTTCATCCTGCAGCAGCATTACAAGGTGAAGGCGGTGCCGAAGGGTGGGCTTGCCGCCTATAATCTCGGCGGAAAGGTCCTGTTGTTCGCAGATCATCGCGAAGACGGTTATGTGACGGGTGCGGGTGAGAATTTCCATTGCTGGGTCGAGGCCGACGGCTGGGCTATCGATTTCATGGCGCCCGCTTTTTCTGAGGGTGCGGATGCGCTTGCGGTGCCGGCAAAGATGTTCCAGCGGCCGCTCTCGGCCATGGCGGCCTCGATCAACGATCTCGGGCAATCGGGTGATTTCTTCTATCGCTCCGAGCCCGAAGCGACAGCCAGGCGCTTTGCCGACTGGCACAAGCACGCAATGATCGGCGATATGGCGAGCGTTGCCGCCAACTGGTTCCGCAAATCCCCCAAGCAGATGGCCGCATCGCTTTCGGTGACCGACCGGGACGGCAAGGCGCGGACCGTGCCGCTTTCCGGTGAAATGCTGACTGGAGCCTGGTGACGGCAGATTCCGCCGCAGGATGGTGATCGCGACGGTTTTGGCAGCAAAACGCCTTTTGATTAAAAGGGCCAATAGCTGTTACAAAGACCGGGCTGCAACAGGGACGGGATCGACGTGTGCTATGGCCGATGACACCATTTCAATAAGCTTCACACCAGACCCGAAACATGTTCCCGCCTATGTCTACGGCTATCAAAATCAGGCCTATGAAAATTACAGCATGATTTTCGACAGGTCCTGGGCTCGCCATTTTGCCACGGAAAGAGTCAGGCTGTCGATATTTGCGGGACTGGCTGCCGGTTTCATCTATTCCCTGAGTTTACCGTGGTTTCCGGGCGTCTGGCCGGTGGTCGGTTATTGGGTTTTTGCGCCCGCACCGTTTGTGGCTCTCGCCGTCTGGTTCATTATCTGGCGGGGCTCGAGATGGGAGATGAAATCCTATTACGAGACCCTGGCACACTGGAATATCGCCCATGAGCTGATGTATTCACCTCAAATACAGGTCGAGATCGGGCCCCAGGGCTATAAGCAGGTCACACGACTGGACACCGTGCAGCTGAGCTGGGCACGTTATCATCTCGCCATCACGCCGCCGGACAGTCTGGTGCTGGTTTTCCACGGCACGGTGGTCGTCATACCCAGCAGTGCCTTGCCGATGGCGTCAAAGGATGTTGTCGAGAAGATCAACCAATGGTGCACGGCCCAGCAAAAAGAGCTTCTTCCTTTGTCCTGAAGCGGCATCTCTGTGGCTGGCGGTGTATCGTTGAAAAACAGGACGGCCAGCGTGTTCTCGCGGCAGCCGCCTGACGTCAATCAGCAGCCCGACCCCGTTCTAAAGATAACGGCAGTCGCGTCCTGATCGCCTTGTGACACTCCCGCACCGTTTCGTCCACCGTTTCCCGACAAAATATCGGGGATCACCTCACGCAAGCTGCGAGCGCGACAGCAGCGGCAGGGTTTTTCCGGCGGCGTGGATGACATTGTCGAGGAATTGTTTTGAGGCCTTTTCCCAGCTGTAGCTTTTGGAAAGCGCCAGGGCCTCCTGCGGCGAGCAATGCAGCGCCGCCAGACAGGCATCGCGAAGATTGTGATCCAGTGCCCCCGCACCCGGATTGCCGCCGAGAATATCGATCGGCCCGGTGACGGGGAAGGCGGCCACGGGCACGCCGCTTGCCAGCGCTTCGAGAATGGTGTTGCCGAATGTGTCGGTCTTCGAGGGGAAAACGAAGACATCGGCCTGCGCATAGGCGTCGGCCAGGTCCTCGCCGGTCTTGATACCGGTGAACAACACATCCGGATATTTTTCCTGCAATTCCTGACGTGCAGGGCCGTCGCCGATGACGACCTTCGAGCCCGGCAGGTCGAGTTCCAGGAATTCCGGCAGGTTCTTCTCCACCGCCACACGGCCCACCGTCATGAAGATCGGCCGTGGCAGGTCGAAAGGAAGCTTCGCCTTCGGGCGCGGATGGAAAAGCTCGGCGTCAATACCGCGGCTCCAGCGCTTCAGGTTGCGCACGCCGCGGGCTTCCAGTTCGGTCTCAAGGCTCGGGGTCGCCACCATGCAGGTGTTGCCGCCATTGTGGAACCAGCGCACGAAAGCGTAAAGCCAGCTTTCCGGGACAGGGAAACGTGCCGCGACATATTCCGGGAAGCGGGTGTGATAGCTGGTGGAAAACCGCATGTGGTTCTTCACACACCAGCGCCGCGCCATGAAGCCCAGCGGCCCTTCCGTCGCGATATGCACGAAGGAGGGCTGGCTTTTTTCAATCTCCGCCGCGACGCGGCGATATCCGGCGACCGACAGGCGAATTTCCGGATAGGTGGGGCAGGGGATGCTGTAGAAACTCTGCGGCGTGACCATGCGCACATCGACACCGAGCCGCGCCAGTTCGGTATTGGTGTTTTCGATCGAGCGAACCACGCCGTTGACCTGCGGGTGCCAGGCATCTGTGACAATCGTGATTCTCGTCATGAAACACTGATCCTGCTCATCTGCGCACAGGCGAATCCCCATTGCCCGGCTTCTGCCCGTATATGCGGGGTGCGTGTTACAGGATCATGTCAGGGCGTGTGACGGTGGGGAAGTGGGTTTTTTGTACAGTCGAAAGGGTGCCAGATAACGTAATTATCGGCATCAGTGCGGCATATCTGAAACGTGCGGGTGTCCGTGATGCTCTCTTCTGCCCTCATCCTTGTGCTTGTCACAGGAATGAGGGGTAGAGGGGGCTATCCCACCAGCGGGAGCAGCTCGGGGCTGATCAGCGCGCCGTGGTGGCCGATGACGGTTGCGGCGGCCCTTGCGGCGAAGGTGGCGGCCTCTTCGGGAGAACTGCCGGTCACATAACGCGCGAGGAAGGCGCCGTTGAAGCTGTCGCCGGCGCTTGTTGTATCGACCACTTCCACGGCTTTCATCGCCGGGGCATGGCTGCGGTTGCCGCCGAAATCGAGCGTCGCGCCCTTGGCACCGTCCTTCACGACGATATTTTTGACATCGAGCGAACGGTAGCGGTCGATGGTCGCTTCCACGGAAACGTCGCCGAAATGGCTGGCCTCGTCATCGAAACTCGGCATGACCAGCGTTGCGGCGCGGGCACCATTGGAGATCGTTTCCAGCATCACATCCCTGTCGGCCCAGAGGCGCGGGCGGATGTTGGGATCGAAGACCACCAGCTTGCCGGCCGCCTTGGCGCGGCGCAGCTCTGCGAGGAATGTATCGACATCATGCGCGGAGGCGAGAATGGCGAGCGTGATGCCGGAGAAATAGACCACATCGGCGCTTTCCACCGTCCGGCGCAGGTGATCCGCATCCGCGGCCAGCTGTCTTGCGGCGGCGGCATTGCGCCAGTAGCTGAAGGTGCGTTCGCCATCCTTCAGGTTGATGAGGTAAAGGCCGGGCGTGCCGCCCTTGATGCGGCGGATTTTTTCCGTGCCGATGCCGGCTTCCGTGATGAAGGCCAGCATGTCTTCCGACAGCGGATCGTCGCCGAGCGCGGTGAAATAATCGACGGACCAGTCTTCCGGCAGGCAGGCGCGGGCATACCAGGCGGTATTGAACGTATCCCCGGCGAAACCCTTGCGCAGCAGCCCGTTGCCGGCCTGCGACAGTTCCACCATGCATTCGCCAATCGACAGAAACCGTCCGCCCACGCCGTCATCCTCCCGTTTTTTCCAGCCATGCGGCTTACGACGAGTGCGCGCCGCTGACAAGGGCGGTTCTGGCCGTTTGTGCATGTGCGAAGTTCCGGTTTACGCGGACGCAGCGGCTTTATATTCTCCGGCGAGACACCCTCAGGAGATCGCCGATGACGCTGCCCCATGCCCCGGTCCATAAATCTCACGCACAATCGGACTGGTGGAAAGGAGCGGTGATCTATCAGGTCTATCCGCGCTCGTTTCAGGACACGACCGGCGACGGTTACGGCGATCTTGCCGGGGTGACGAAACGGCTGCCCTATATCGCCTCGCTTGGTGTGGATGGCATCTGGCTCTCGCCCTTCTTCACCTCGCCCATGGCCGATATGGGTTATGATGTTTCCGATTATTGCAATGTCGATCCGATGTTCGGCACGCTTGCCGATTTCGACGCCCTGATGGCCGAGGCGCACCGGCTGGGGCTGAAGGTCATCATCGATCAGGTCATTTCGCACACGTCAGACCAGCATCCATGGTTCGTGGACAGCCGTGCCAGCCGCACCAACAGCAAGGCGGACTGGTATGTCTGGGCCAATCCCAAGCCGGATGGCACTGCCCCCACCAACTGGCTTTCCGTGTTCGGCGGCCCGGCATGGGAATGGGACGGCGTGCGCAAGCAATATTACATGCACAGCTTCCTCGCCTCGCAGCCGGACCTCAATTTCCACAATCCCGAGGTTCAGGATGCGCTGCTGGAGACCGTGCGTTTCTGGCTTGATCGCGGTGTGGATGGTTTCCGGCTCGATACCGTCAACCATTATTTCCATGACAAGCTTTTGCGCGACAACCCGCCGCTTTACGATGAGGAAAGCTTTGGTCTCGATGCATCCGACGTCAATCCCTATGGCATGCAGGACCATCTCTACGACAAGACGCGGCCGGAAAACGTGGCTTTCCTGAAGCGCTTCCGCGCGTTGCTCGATGAATATGAGGGCCGGGCCACGGTGGGCGAAGTGGGCGACGGGGCGCGGTCGCTGAAGACGGTGGCGGCCTATACGTCCGGCAATGACAAGCTCAACATGTGTTATACGTTCGATCTGTTGGGGCCGGATTTCAGCGCGAAGCACCTGCGTGCATCGGTCGAGACTTTCGGCAAGATCGTCAAGGACGGCTGGGTGTGCTGGGCCTTTTCCAACCATGATGTGGTGCGCCATCTCAGCCGTTTTTCCGAAAGCGTGGAGGAGCAGACACGGGTGGCGAAACTCGCCATCTGCGTTCTTTCCAGCCTGCGCGGCTCCATATGTCTCTATCAGGGCGAGGAACTGGGGCTGACCGAGGCCGAACTTGCCTTCGAGGATCTGCGCGACCCCTATGGCATCCGCTTCTGGCCCGCCTTCAAGGGCCGCGACGGATGCCGCACACCGATGGTGTGGGAGACCGGCAAACCCAATGCCGGATTCTCAAGCGCCGAAAAGCCGTGGCTGCCGGTGCCCTATGTGCATGCCATGCAGGCCGTGGATGCGCAGGAGCGCAAGCCGGACTCGGCTCTCAACCATTATCGCGCCGTCCTGTCGTTCCGCAAAAGCCATGGCGCGCTGCGCGACGGCGATATGCACTTCATCAAGACCAATCTCGATGTGCTGGCCTTCACGCGCCAGAAGGGCGATGAAAAACTGCTGTTCGTTTTCAACCTGACCCGCGAAGCGGTGGAATTTCCCGTGCCAAAGGCCATGCGTGTTACGGATATCCTGCCTATGCCGGGGTTTTCACCGCTCTATGATGCGGGGATCGTCAAGCTCGACGGGCTGGATGTGTTTTGCGGGATCGTTGCGTGAGCGGGCAATTTCTTGTCAGAAACGCTGCGGATTATCAGGACGACTGGTGCCTTTTGCGGCGCCGGTTGTGGCCGGATACCGTGCCCACCGAACATAGGGTGGAGTTGCAGGCCGTCTCCGAAACCGGGGCTGGATTTATCGTCCATGATCCGGCTGGAGTGGCTATTGGTTTTGCCGAAGTCAGCCTGCGGCGGGATTACGTCAATGGTTGCGATACCTCGCCCGTGGCATTTCTCGAGGGAATCTATGTCGAGGAGGCGTTTCGCAGACAGGGCGTTGCCGCAGCGCTGGTGGAGGAGGTGACCCGCTGGGCCACCGGCCAGGGCGCCAGCGAGCTTGCGTCCGACGCCGATATTGCAAATCTCGATTCCCATCGCATGCATGCGGCGCTGGGGTTTGAGGAGACGGAGCGGGTGGTTTATTTCCGCAAGCGGCTGTCCCTGGATTGAAGGTGGAATATAACGTTTTTTGCCAAACCCTCATTCTTGTGACAAGCATAGGAATGAGGGTTTGGCGTTTCATCCCGCCGAGATATTTCTCGTCGATCAGATCAGCGCAAACCGATCCACATCCACCATGCCCTTATCCGAAATCTTCAGGTGCGGAATGACGGGCAGCGGCAGGAAGGCCACCTGCAGGAAGGGCTCCTCCAGCGTCGTGCCGAGCGCGTAGGCGGCCTTGCGCAGGGTGTGCAGCGTATCGCGCACCGTCTCGTAAGGTTCGAGGCTCATGAGCCCGGCGACGGGGAGCGCGATTTCGCCTGTCACCTTGCCGTCCTCCACCACGACGAAACCGCCCTTGATTTCACCGAGCCGGTTGGCGGCCCGCGCCATGTCGTCTTCGTTGACGCCGACGACGCAGATATTATGGCTGTCATGGCCGACGGTGGAGGCGATGGCGCCCTTTTTCAGGCCGAAGCCCTGCACGAAACCATTGGCGTGGTTGCCGTTCTTGCCATGCCGTTCGATGACGGCGACCTTGATGATGTCATTCTCGAGATCGACGGTCGTCTGGTTGCCGTCCGTCGGCAGCTTGTAGCGGCGGTGCTCGGTGATGATCTTGCCGGGAAGTACGCCCATGACAGGGGTTTCGCCTTCCGTGACCGGCACACCGAAATGGGAGGCGAGCACCGGCCTTGCCTTGACGCTGTCGAGACCGACGGGCGCCACCGGCTTGCGCGTGGCAAACAGTGCGTCATCGACGATGCGGCCGCCGGAAAAGACCATGCTGGCCTTGCAGTTCTGCAGGCTGTCGACGACCACGAGATCGGCGCGCCAGCCCGGCGCGACAAGGCCGCGATCACGCAGGCCAAAGGCTTTCGCGGCGGAAATCGAGGCCGCACGATAGATGGCGAGCGGTTCCACGCCGCTGGCGATCGCAGTGCGGATCATATAGTCGAGATGGCCCTGTTCGGCGATATCGAGCGGGTTGCGATCATCCGTGCAGAGCGCCAGATAGGGTGACAGGCGCTCGGTGATGATCGGCATCAGGGCATGCAGGTCCTTCGAGACGGAGCCTTCACGCACCAGAATATGCATGCCCTTGCGGATTTTTTCGAGCGCTTCGGCAGCGCTCGTGCATTCATGTTCGGTGCGGATGCCGGCCGAGAGATAACCGTTCAGCGCCGTTCCCGAGAGAAGCGGCGCGTGCCCGTCGATATGCTGGCCCTGAAAGGCCTCGAGCTTCGCCATGCAGACCGGGTCCTTGTGGATGACGCCCGGGAAATTCATGAATTCGGCAAGGCCGATGACCTTCGGATGATTGCGAAACGGCAGCAGCTTTTCGATCGGCAGATCGGCGCCTGCGGTCTCCAGATGCGTGGCGGGCACGCAGGAGGACAGCTGCACGCGAATGTCCATGATGGTTTCGAGCGCGCTGTCGAGGAAGAACTGAAGCCCTTCCGTGCCCAGCACATTGGCAATCTCATGCGGGTCGCAGATGGCGGTGGTAACCCCGTAGGGCAGAACGCAGCGGTCGAATTCATGCGGCGTGACGAGCGAGGATTCGATATGGAGATGTGTATCGATGAAACCCGGAACGACGATTTTTCCGGAAATGTCGATTTCCCGGCGGCCTTTGTAATTCGCCGAGGTTCCGACGATGGTGTCGCCGCAAATGGCAATATCCGATGCAACGAGTTCTCCGGTGACGAGGTCGAAGAAACGTCCGCCCTTGAGAACCATATCCGCCGGTTCGCGGCCCGTACCCTGGTCGATGCGCGTTTCGAGTTTTGAGTTCATGCGGGTTTCTTCGGCTCCTGATCTACGTGGTATGCGAGAACTTTTATTATTTACATTCTCAGGTTGTTTCTTGGTCTATTCGGACTGATTCTTCGGGTTTTAAATATATCCGGAGTAAAAAATTTTCATATTTATGCTATCTAATCTTCGAAGGTCCAAGTTTAGGCGCTGCCGGGAAGGCTCAACTTCACCTTTATAGTTCAGCCGGTCCAGCGCCGACGTTTTTTCGAATTGCGGCTTCAGGTTATCATTCCCGGGAAGAAAAATGAAAGCGTCCGATGCTTAAACGAATTTCCACCCAGCAGCTGACGCTCGGCATGTTTATCGAAGCGGTCGAAGGGGCCGTTTCGGACCAGAGATTTTCAAGGCGGCACCGCTTTCTTTTGCGGCATGAGGAATTGATGCGTCAACTGAAAACGAGCGGCGCCGAAAACATCATCATCAATACGGCCAAGGGAAATGATGCCGAAGGCAGCGCGCAATCCGCCGGGGCGGCCCTGACGCGATCCGACGATTGCCCGGAAACCATCGCCGCCATCACCCATGCCGTGCGCTCGGCAGCCGATGCGATTGCCGGGACCTTTGCCGCTGCCGAAGCCGGCGGTTCTGTTTCGCTGAAGGGCATGGCTGCGGCTGCGGGCAGGATTTCCGATGCCGTGCAGACCAACCCGGCAATTTTCATCGGCGTTACCCGCCTGAAATCGAAGGATGAAACGACCTTCGTGCATTCGGTGTCCGTCAGCGGCCTGATGATCCATTTCGGCAATTATCTCGGGCTCGACAGGGGAACGGTCGATCTGCTCGGCATCAGCGGGCTGCTGCACGATATCGGCAAGGTGGAAATTCCCTCGGCGATCCTCAACAAGGCGGAACGGCTGAGCGCCAATGAGCGGGAGATCATCAATCTTCATCCCGTATTCGGCCGGGAGATCCTGTCGCGCAATGCGAACATGCCGGAAATGGTGCTCGATATCTGCTTCAACCATCATGAGCGGATGGATGGCGGCGGTTATCCGAGCGGCCGTGCGGGTGACGAGATCAGCCTCTACACGCGGATCGCGGCGATCTGCGACGTCTATGATGCCGTCACCTCGGTCCGGCCTTACAAGACGCCATGGACGGCGAATGACGCGCTGACCTGGATGCTGCGGCGGGAAGGGCATTTCGACTTGCCGCTTCTGAAGAAATTCGCGCTGTGCATTTCCGCCTCGCTGCCGAGGGGTTAGTTGCCGAAGACGATCGCCATGTTCAGGCTGTCTATGTAACGCCCATCGATCGAAACGGCATCACGGGCCCGGCCCTCATGCACGAAGCCGATCTTTTCATAAAGCGCAATTGCTCTCGCATTGTCCGCATGCACGCTCAGTTCCACACGATGCAGCCCGAATTCGCGCGCGGCATCGAGCGTCTGCCGCATCAGCCGTCCACCCAGCCCCTTGTCGCGATAGGCGGGCAGGATGCCCATGCCGAGCGTGCCGCAATGGGCGCGGGTTGCCCTGTCCTGGCGGCGAATATCGCACCAGCCGGCTACCTCGCCATCCGCAATCGCCACGAATTGCGGATGGTCGTTTTCGATCATGTCGAGAACGAAGGCGCGGACCGAATCGAGCGGCGGCGCCTCCAGAAAGCTCAGATATTTCCGCTCGCGCGACACCGCATCGAGAGCACGGTGAAAACTTTCAACGTGCTCCGCCCGGATCGGCTCGATGCTGATGGTGTCGGCAGAAACCATTACGCCGCTTTCGTCTTCGCCTTGCGGGTCAGATGCACCACGACATTTTCAATCATCCGCATGCCGGCGTCCTGGCCGAGCGTCATGATCGATTCGGGGTGGAACTGAACGGCGGCCACCGGTTCCTTGGCGTGTTCGATGCCCATGATCGTGCCGTCCTCGCTTTCCGCAGTGATGATGAAATCACGCGGCAGGGTGGCTGGGTCGGCGAAGATCGAGTGATAACGGCCAACGGTCACTTCCTTGCCGAGGCCGGAGAAGACGAGGCCGGGTTCCAGCACGCGGATACGCGAGGGCTTGCCGTGCATCGGCACCGCAAGCTGGCGCAACTCGCCGCCATAGGCCTCGGCCAAAGCCTGAAGGCCGAGGCAGACGCCGAAGATCGGCAGTTCGCGGGCGCGGGCGGCCTTGATCGTCGCCTTGCAGTCGAAATCCGTCGGGCTGCCCGGTCCGGGAGACAAGACGACGAGGTCCGGCTGGAAGCGGTCGAACACATCTGCCGCCACCGGCGTTCTGACGGTGGAGACGGTTGCGCCCGTCTGGCGGAAATAATTCGCCAGCGTGTGCACGAAACTGTCTTCGTGGTCGACCAGCAGGATCTTGACGCCGGTGCCCACCTTGGCGGCATCGCGCTTGGTGGCCGCGGCGTTGGTGCCCCTTGCGTCACGAATGGCGGCGATCATGGCGGATGCCTTCAGTTCGGTTTCGGCTTCTTCTTCCTGCGGATTGGAATCGTTGAGCAGCGTCGCGCCGGCGCGCACTTCGGCGATGCCGTCCTTGATGCGGATGGTGCGCAGCGTCAGGCCGGTATTCATGTCGCCATTAAAGCCGACCATGCCGATCGCACCGCCATACCAGGCGCGCGGGCTCTTTTCATGACCTTCGATGAAACGCATGGCCCACAGCTTCGGCGCACCGGTGACGGTGACGGCCCAGGCGTGGCTGAGGAAGCCGTCAAAGGCATCCATGTCGTCGCGCAGGCGGCCTTCGATGTGGTCAACCGTGTGGATGAGGCGCGAATACATCTCGATCTGGCGGCGGCCGATGACCTTCACCGAACCCGGCTCGCAGACGCGGCTCTTGTCGTTGCGGTCTACGTCCGAACACATGGTCAGTTCGGACTCGTCCTTCTTCGAATTGAGCAGCTTCAGGATCTGCTCGCTGTCGGCAATCGGATCGTCGCCGCGCTTGATGGTGCCTGAAATCGGGCAGGTCTCGATGCGGCGGCCGGAGACGCGCACGAACATTTCCGGCGATGCGCCGACCAGATATTCCTGATGGCCGAGATTGATGAAGAAGGAATAGGGCGAGGGGTTGATCGCCTTCAGGCGGCGGGAGATCGCCGACGGATTGCTTTCGCAGCGTTCCATGAACTTCTGGCCGGGAACGACCTCGAACAGATCGCCGCGGCGGAAGCTTTCCTTGGCCTTCACCACCAGCTCGGAATATTCGCCGGGGCGGTGGTCGCCCTTGGGCGGGATGGTATCGGTGGTCTTGAACGGATCGGGGGCGATGTCGGAGGACTTGCCATCCGTCGTCACGCCGCCCTTTTCGAAATCATAGCGGTCGATCCAGGCCTTGGCGGAATAGTGGTCGACGACGAGGATTTCGTCGGGCAGGAACAGCACCATGTCGCGCTGGTCTTCCGGGCGCGCAAGCGACAGCTTGATCGCGTCGAACTGGAAGGCGAGATCGTAACCGAAGGCGCCGAACAGGCCGATGGCTGAATCCGCGCTCGAATAGAAGAGATCGACGATGGCGCGCAGTGCCGTGAAGACGGTCGGGATTTTCGAGCGTTCTTCTTCGGTGAAGACGCGGTCCGGTTCGTTGACGGTGAGATCGAGGCGGCGGACGGAGGAGGCGCCGAGAGTGAGATCGGGTGTCGCCTTCAGCTTTTCGGTGATGAAACCGAGCAGCACTTCGCCGCGACCATTATAGGCCTCGATCCACATCTTGCGACCGAAACAGGAGATGCCGAGCGGCGGGTCAACGATGGCCGTATCCCAGCGGGTGTAACGGCCGGGATATTCATAGTTGGACGAGAAAACCGCGCCGCGATGGGAATCGAGCTTTTCGATGTAATTATCGATGGCGCTGGCGTAATCGGCGGGCCGGCGCTTTCGGCTGACCTTGATGCCGCCTTTCGTCTCGTAGGTTTCCGCTCCGTCATCCTGAATGATCGTTACCATTTCTTTCGCACTTCCCGTTGTTCAGGCCCGATGACAGGCGGCAAAATAACAAAAAAGCCGCCTGAAAATTCGGGCGGCTTGGACTTTGTCTGAAGACATGACTGGTCAAGGCCGCGAAAAGCTGCCCCACCACCAGTTAGCAATGTTCTTAGACACGATGTTCATGGGAAAATTGTTAGCGCGCACGGTCCGCCTTGGCAAGCGGATTTCGGTGAGGGAATGAACCTTACGGGCCGCCGCGGCGTTGCACTCCTGCCGAAACGGTCAGGAGTGCCCCGAAAAATGCTTCATCGCCTGTGTCTTCTGGTAACGAGCCTTGCATTGATTTCCGCTTCCGAACCGCCGGCGCAGGTGCCGGTGCCGCAGCCGAAACCGGGTGAGGGGCAATCCGCCACCCCTTCGGAAAAGCCATCGGATGAGAAGCCGCCAGGCCCGGCGGAAGCACCGAAACCGGCCCCGAAGCCGCAGCTTCCGGAAGGACCGCGCGCGGATGGTGAAAAGACACCCGCTGACAAAGGTTCCGGCGACGCCAAGAAGGAAGGCGAGGGTAAAGACGATGGGGAACAACACAAGCCGGATGGCGAGGCGGCCAAACCCGACGAAAAGCCGCCGGAGCCGGTGAAGCCGGAAGACCCGGCCGCACTTCAGGCCTGCCTTGGTGCATTGAAGGAGATCGGTGCGGAGTTCAAAGAGCTTGAGCCGATCCGCGACGAGGAACAGGGCTGCGGCATCGAAGCGCCCGTCGAGCTTTCCGTGGTTTTACCCGGCATCAAGCTGGAGCCTTCCGGCACCATGCGCTGTGAAACGGCGCTGGCCCTTTCCCGCTGGACGAAGGAGATGATGCTTCCGGCCGCGGCCCTTGCCATGCCAGAGAAGAAGGTGACAGCCATCGCCAATGCCTCGACCTATATCTGCCGTAACCGCAACGGAGCGGCAAACGGCAAGATTTCCGAACATGCCAGGGGCAATGCGGTCGATATTTCCACGATCTCCTTCGATAAGGGCGAGCCGCTGGTGATGAAACCGCGCGGCGAGGACGGTGCGCCGGAGGGCGCTTTCCAGCGCACCATCACCGCCGCGGCCTGCCTGTTCTTCCGCACCGTTCTCTCCCCCGGCAGTGATGCCACCCATCAGGATCACCTGCATCTCGACGTGCTGGAGCGAAAAGGCGGCTATCTCTATTGCCGCTGACAAAAAAAGGGCGACCCGAAGGCCGCCCCGACTGGAGATGATTGTCCTGTCCCGGTTTAGAATTTCTGGGTCAGGGAGATTTTGAAGGTGCGTCCCGCTTCCGAATAGAAGTCGACCGGCTGGTTGACGGTGCTGGCGGCATTGGGGTTGATGTCGCGGACGCCGACGGCATTCCAGTACTTTCTGTCGAACAGGTTATAGATGCCGGCCTGGATGCGCAGGCCCTTGGCCTGTTCCGGCTCCCACCAGCCGGTCAGGTTGAAGATGCCGTAACCGGGCGCATCGTAGGTGTTGGCCACCCTGTCGTCGCGCATGCCGGACGAGAAGACGCCGGTCAGTTCCGTGCCCCAGACGTCCTGCTCATAGCCGATGCCGACGATCGACTTGAAGGGTGCCACCGTGCGAATGAATTCGTTGGTGTCGGTATCCTTGCCATAGGCATAAGCAAGCGAAGCATGGGCGAAGAAGCCGTTTGCGAGCTCCTTGCGGACCTTGGCCTCGACACCGGAGATTTCGACATTGTTACGGTTGCGATAGGTGAACAGGCTGCCCGGTGAACCTCTGAAGGAGAAGAGGCTGGTCGTCGTCGTATATTGCTCGATGAAGTTCTTGTATTTGTTGTGGAACAGCATCAGGCTTCCGGAAAGATCGCCGGAGGCGTAATTCGCGCCGATCTCGAAGCCATTGCTCGTTTCCGGGTTCAGTTCGGAATTGCCGATGACCGCATATCCGCCCGAGCTGATATTCGAGAAGTTCAGATAAAGCTCGTTGATGGTGGGTGCGCGGTACGCCATGGACCATTGCGCGAAAAGCTGCAGTTCCGGCGTGAGGTCATAGGTCGCGAGCAGTTTCGGCGAGAAGCGGGAACCGCTGTTGCCGCTCGGCAGGCCGAAGGTTCTGTAGCCGCTGTTGCTGGATACCGAGCCATCCGGATCGTAATCGTAGGAGTCAAAGCGCAGGCCGGGGGTCAGGCGGAAACCGTTGCCAAAGGCGATTTCATCATCGAGATAAAGCCCGAGGCTCTTGCCGCTTACATCCGGCATGTCCGACTGGGATGAAGACGTCACTCCGGCCGTGTTTGCATAAAGCGCCTGGCTGAAATCGGTTGTCATGGCATTGCCGCCGAAGCGGACCGTGTGCTGCACGCCGCCGAGTTCGAAACCGGATTCAAGGCCGCCGACGATGCCGAACGCGCTGTTGCGCATGCTGTCTTCACGAATATAGATCGAATTGTTGGTCAGGCGGTCGCCCGCACCGGACTCCTTGGAAAGACGTGTCCAGTAGAGCGAGAGATCAGCGGCGTCGATCAGGCCGTCGGTCGAAGGCGCTTCGTATTCGTAATCGAGCGAGACGCGATCGCGCTCCGTATTCTCGTGGCCCCGATAGTCGCCGATCCGATAGGTCGATCCCGTGCCGGTTACGCTGACGCTCTGCAGGGTCTTCATGTCGCTGCGATTTCTCAGCGAATAGCGCTCGGCCGTCAGGCCGATGCGGTGGCCGCCTTCCAGATCCTGGCGGATCTTGAACAGCAGGTTGCTTTCGTAGGTGTCGGCGGGATTGGGCTTGGTACGGCGCATTCCGTAGACATCGTCCGTGCCCTTGTTATCCGTCTCGTTGCCGCGCTTGTACGAACCCTGGAACAGGACCGAGGTGTTCTCGATCTTCTTGGCGACGGCGAGCGACCCGCCAACGCTTCTGTCTTCGCTGTCATAGGTGGTCTTGGCGACGCCACCCCAATCCTTGCCTTCGCCGATCAGGTCTTCCGGCTCAAGCGTGCGCAGCACCAGCGCGCCGCCGAGAGCGCCGGAGCCGATGCGGCTGGAATCAGCGCCGCGTACCACGTCGACAGTTGAAAGCGAGGAAAAATCAAAGCTTGAATTCGTATTGCTCAGGGTGGTGGTGGCCTGACCCTGGCGGGCGAAGTTTTCGAAGAAGGGAACGGGGATATTGTCGATCAGGGTCACGACACGGGCGCCGCCGAGGCCGCGAATGAACAATCCACCCGGCTTGCCGGGTTTGGCATCCACATAATCCACGCCCGGCTCAGTGGTGTTTCCGAGGTCCTTGATGCTGCCGATGTCTTTCTTGCGGATGTCTTCCGCGCTCGTCTGGCTTGCGAGCGGGGTTTCGGCGGCGGCATTGGCGCTTTTGACACGCTTGCCCTTGACCACGATCTTTTCGAGTGTGGTGGCGCCGTTTTCCTGCGAAGCGGCATCCTGCGCCCGTGCTTGGCCGGCAAGGGAAAGAAGAGACATGGCGGTGCACAGAAGCAGCGCGGATTGCGTGCGTGAAATGGACATTAAATACCCCCGGATATGCGCGCAGATAAGCCACGGCGCGCAAAAACGCGCCGCGCTCAGCGCGGCTGGACATGTTCTGATTTGTTACGGGCGAGCCGATACGCGACGACTAAAAAACATGAGGCTAACTGTCAACATATTATATATGACTCTTTGCATCATGTTTTAAAGCAAAAGGATATGTTGCAAAAATATTACGTTTGCCGGGGCCCGGCTAAAATGATCGGCCGAGGTGAAAACACCGTGATGTTGCCAAAGTCCCGACATTGCCGCTTGCTAGGATATTCGCAGCCAGTTTACATGGCGAAAGAAAAACATGCCCCATACAATAAACAGATTATTAATCGGATACGGAAATGAAGTCTCTTGAACTGCTCGTCGAGCGGATCATTCTCTCCAGCCGCTGGCTGCTCGTCGTCTTTTATCTCGGGCTCGTCGCCGCACTCGGTGTTTATGCCTTTTCTTTCGCGCTTAAATTTCTGAAAGTTGCGAAGAATGTTTTCACCTACGACGAAGCGGACATGATCCTCGCCATGCTCGGTCTGATCGACGCGGCGCTGGTCGCCAGCCTGATCGTCATGGTGATGATCTCCGGCTACGAAAACTTCGTCAGCCGCTTCGATGATGCGGATGCCGAGGTTTCATTTCTGGGCAAGCTGGATTCCGGCAGCCTGAAGATCAAGGTCGCGTCGTCGATCGTGGCGATCTCGTCGATCCATCTGCTGCAGATATTCCTCAACGCCAATCAATATTCGGACAGCAAGCTGATGTGGTTCACCATCATTCACCTTGCTTTCGTCGTCTCGGCGGTCATGCTCGGTTTCCTCGAAAAACTGATGGCCAAGCCGAAGGACAAATCCGAAAAACTGGTGCTTTGATCAGGATGGCCCGCCCGATATGAAGGTCGCAAGCCCGTTTAGCCATGCCGCATGTTTCTCGTTCCGGGCATCGCGCCCGGGCGTGACGAGGGTGCGTGAATGGTGAAGACGGAGCGCCAGGCCAGACTTTGCGAGGCACTCTCGGCCGCGACCGACAAGTCCCAATGGCTGGAGGCGCTGCAGGAGGTGATGCGCGCCTTCGGTTATGCCTATGTGACCCTGCTGCGGTTGCCCGGCGGCCAGAACCCCTACGCCTTGCCGACCGTGGCTGAAAGCAGCCTGCCCATCTGGGTCGTGAATGCGATGACCAAGGATGGCGCGCTGGGGGATTGCCCGGTCATCAAGCGCGGCGCGTCATCGATGATGCCGCAATATTGGTCGCTGCAGGATCCGGACATCGCCTGCGGGCCGTTGGTGGAAGCGGCGGCTTCGCTCGGCAGCATGGGCATAACCTCCGGTCTCATGGTGCCGGTCCACGGCATGTACGGCAACCGGCATCTGCTGAATTTCGCGGGTGATCGCGATCTCCTGCCGCAGGCCTCGCTGAACGAACTCGGCATGATCGCGCTGCACGCGCTGGAGGTCTATGACCGCCTTTGTCGCAACGGCGCCAAAGGCCCTTCGCCATTGACCAAACGGGAACTGGACGTGGTGCGCTGGACGGCGCAGGGCAAGACATCGGTGGAAATCGCCGGACTTCTGTCCATCTCGGAACACACCGTCAATACCTATATGAACAACGCCATTCGCAAGCTCGATTGTGTCAATCGAACACAGCTCGTGGCCAAGACCATACGCCTTGGCCTGATAAACTGATTGATCCCGCCGCTCGCAAAGCGCCGCCGGCTTACCGGTCGAGAACCGAGCGAAGCTCAACGAGGTTCGAGCGAACCCGCAGAACGTAAAATCCCATGGTGGCAAGGTGCGAAGGCATGATCCAGCCGCTTTCCTCGCCGTTGGAAATGATTGCCGGCTGGATGCGCAGCGCGGCGCGCGTCTGCATCAGCGTGTCGTTCCAGAGGTTGGTCAGGTTGCGCTCGCGAATGACCTGCGCGAAGTCCGATCCGGCGGCGGAAAGCACGCCGTAATAGCCATAAAGTTGGCCATAGGCGAACCAGAAACGGTCGTCGGCGCGGGTGTCGAACCAGCCGCCATTATAGTTTTCCGAACGCTCGCGCAGGATCGCCGATGTCGAGCCGATATCGCCGGCGATACGGTCGATGAACTGGATCAGGTTGTCGGCGCGGGTATCGAACACGGCCTTGCAGGCGGTCAGTTCGCCGTTGAAGGCCTGGAAGCTGCGGATGGCGGCGCGGTAATAGGCCGGGGTCGGCGTCTTGGGACCAAAGGGATCGAGGCCGAAATACCAGGAATATTCGCTGAACTGCATGTTTCCGCGGGCTTCCTGGAGATTGTTGTTGATGCCGGAGGTTCCGCGCACGCGGCCGAGCGTATCCACCAGTTCCACCGAGGTGCGGCGCACCGCCTGGTTCACGCCACGCTGGAACGAGGCCTTGTTATCGAGAAACGGCGTGCTGTCCCAGTCCATGCCGAAGAGGCCGAGGCGGTAAAGCAGCATGGAGGAAATCCATGCGTTCTGGTTGACGTTGAAATCGGTGAGATCGGCGGCCGCATCGACGATGGCCGAGCGCTGGCAGACGGGCGCGGAGGTATTGGCCGCTGCGCCGGTCGCACCGCCCGTCGGGGCGGCGGCGGGCAATTCCTGTCCGGCGGGCACGGTGCGTTCTTCGAGCTTGTAGCGCGCTACGTAATCCGGATCGAAATTCGTCCAGATCTGCGTTTGCCAGACGAAATATCCGTAAAAACCCGCAAGAAGAATGACGATGACGGCAATCGGACCCTTGATGAGCCAGTTGCGGCCGCTGTACCAGCCATGGGCGGCCATGAAAGGCCACAGGAGCCATGCGACGAGAAGACCGGCGGCCCTGCCGATGGCGCTGAAGGCTGCCTGAATCAAAGCGGTGATCCGGTCTATCATGTCGTCATAGTCTCCTCTGCCCGTGGGGCTGGACGCCGGAAGAAAAATCCGCGGTCCGGCCGGGCGCCCTTCGGCGCTTCGTCAAACCGCGGTCATTTACTGTCTTCCAGATATGTCCCGGTCAACCGGGATACAACATGATTGCGAAACTTTTCTCAACCTGCGGTCCGCGCCGGCGGTGACGGCATTCTTATAATGCCGAGGGAATGTGGGCCGTCGCGGAACCGGAGGGATATGCGCTTAGAGGCCGAGTTTGGTGATTTCGGCGTTCAGCCGGTCGCGTGCCTTTTTCGGTAATTTGCCGTTCTTGACGACGTCCAGATTGGCGGGTGCGGCATCGCCGACGACGACGAGCGCGACCATGCCCATGCCGAGATGCGGCGTGCATTTGATGACATAGGCGCCTTCCTTCTCCACCGTCACCTTCACGGCTTCGTTCATCTTGCCCTTGAAATCGGCGGCACCCTCGGGGATCATTTCCTTGACGGCTGCCGCATCATGGCCCTTGTCGACGGGAACGAAGGTGATGACATCGCCGACGGCTGCCTTGACGGTTGCGGGTTCGAAGACCATCGCCTGACCGTCGCTGCCCTTGTTGAGCATCTTCACTTCGATTTCAGCCGACAGGGCGGGGAAGGCAAAGAGGCCCGCGGCGATGGCGAGGCTGGCGAATTTGGCAGTTTTGTTCTGCATAATTTTGCTCCTGAGAGAAAGCACATCCACGCGAATGTGTCGCTGTCGTCTTAGCGCAGGAGCCGGGGAGCCATCTTTGCGAAAAATCAAATGCGGCAACCGGACGCAGAGGGTCAGCCGCCGTTAAATGTTTCCACCCAGTGGCGGCGGCAGTAGGAAACGTATTTTTCGTTGCCGCCGACATCGATCTGCGCACCTTCCGTCACGACCTTTCCGTCACTGCCGAAGCGCGCCACCATCGTCGCCTTGCGGCCGCAATGGCAGATGGTGCGGATTTCGCGAAGCTCGTCGGCAATGGCGAGCAGTTCCTTCGAGGCCGGGAAAAGCTTGCCCTGGAAATCCGTGCGCAGGCCGTAGGTCATGACCGGAATGTTCAGCTTGTCGGCAATATTGGCAAGCTGCCAGACATGGTGCTCGGAAAGGAAATTGGCCTCGTCGATGAAGACGCAGGCGACGGGTGCTTCGGCATGGAGCGTCGATACCTCGGCGAACAGGTCGGTCTTTTCATCGAAGGTCCGGGCTTCGGAGGACAGGCCGATGCGCGAGGCGACGCGGCCGACGCCAGCCCGGTTGTCGAAGGCGGCCGTGAAGATCAGCGTGCGCATGCCGCGTTCCTGATAATTATAGGACGCCTGCAGCAGCATGGTCGATTTGCCGGCATTCATCGTCGAATAATTGAAATAGAGTTTTGCCATTATCCACTCCCGGAGCGACTTCGTGTCCTGGGACGCCCTGTTCCAGCCTGTTCAATCGGCACACCGCGCCTCACGGAACCGATTCCGTTTTCCGCGCCGGTGCTGCAATTAGCGCCTTTTGGCCGCGAATATGCGGCTTGAAAAGTGCCGGAGTGGGAAAAACACAGATTTTCCGCATGTGGACAGGGCACGCATGCGGCCGCGGAACGGCGTAATTTTTCATTGTTTTGTCGCAAACGGTGCGCGGAAGCACGCAAATGCGCGCGAGTTGATTGTGTTCGGCAGATATTGATAATGGCAAGGGAACAAAAAAGGGAGCAAGCGATGTTTGCAAATAGAAGTCGCTGTCTGGCCTTGGCCACAGCAATCTCCGCTATGACGTTCAGCGCGGCCGGCGCCGCAGAACCTGCCAGTTGCGGCACGGTGCGGTTTTCCGATGTGGGCTGGACCGACATTACCGCGACGACGGCGACGGCCACGGTGCTCCTGAAAAGCATGGGTTATGAAACCGACGTGAAGCTTCTTTCCGTGCCGGTCACCTATACATCGCTGAAAAACAAGGACATCGACGTCTTCCTCGGCAACTGGATGCCGACCATGGAAGGCGATATTGCGCCTTACCGCGCGGACAAGTCGGTCGAGACGCTGCGCGAAAATCTGGCGGGCGCCAAATACACGCTGGCGACCAACGCCAAGGGTGCAGAACTCGGCATCAAGGATTTCAAGGATATTGCCGCCCATAGCGCTGATCTCGGCGGCAAGATCTACGGCATCGAACCGGGCAATGACGGCAACCGTCTGATTCTCGACATGGTGGCCAAGGATACGTTCGGGCTGAAGGCTTTCGAGGTGGTCGAATCCTCCGAGCAGGGCATGCTCTCCCAGGTGGCCCGCGCCGAAAAATCCGGTGAGCCGATCGTCTTCCTCGGCTGGGAACCGCATCCGATGAATGCGAATTTCAAGCTGACCTACCTGACCGGTGGCGACGAGGTCTTCGGCCCCAATCTCGGCGGCGCGACGATCTACACCAATGTCCGCAAGGGCTATGTCGAGGAATGCCCGAATGTCGGCGTCCTTCTCAAGAACCTGCAATTTTCCCTGCCCATGGAAAACGAGATCATGGGCAAGATCCTGAATGACGGCCTTGAAGGCGAAGCGGCCGCAACGGCCTGGCTGAAGGCCAATCCGGCGGCGATCGAGCCCTGGCTCGCCAACGTCAAGACCAAGGATGGCAGCGCCGACGCCCTGCTGACCGTAAAGAAGGCACTGGGCCTTTAAGCCGCAAGACTATGCATGACTGCATCCGGCCTGCGCGGCAGGTCGGACGCAGCGGGAAATAACGATGCCCATGCCTGGCCTTGCCCGCGAATTTTCTCGCATCGAAGGCCATGCACCTGCACCGCGTTCGGCAGTTTCGCTGCCGGCCGTCGTTTCTGCATTGGCGCATTTCCGGTCAAACGGCGGCGGCGCCAATGCTCTATTTCTCTGTTGTCTGCGCAATTCCGGACGCAAACCGCTCTGCATTTTTGCTGGAATTGCTCTCGTTCACGAAAGGTCTCTTCTTACCGTGGAATGGCTCAGCGCTCCTGAAAACCGCCTGCCCGTCGGCCGATATGCCAAGGAGGCCATCGATTGGCTGACCGGCAATCTCGCTTTTTTCTTCGATTGGCTTTCCTTCATTTTCCAAAGCGTCATTAACGCCCTGCTTTACGTGCTGCAGGCGCCGCATCCGCTGATCATCGTTGCGATCGTGACGGCGCTTTCGGCCTGGACGCGCCGCTCGGTCGGCATGCCGGTCTTCACCGCGCTCGGGCTGCTGCTCATCATCAATCTGGGCTACTGGAAAGCGACGACGGAAACGCTGGCGCTGGTCATGGCCGCCAGCGCCGTGTGCATGCTCATCGGCATACCGCTCGGCATATTGGCGGCGCGGCGCAAGTGGATCTATGCCGGCATGCGCCCGGTGCTCGATCTGATGCAGACCATCCCCACTTTCGTCTATCTCATTCCGGCACTGGTGCTGTTCGGCCTCGGCATGGTTCCGGGGTTGATCGCCACCGTCATCTTCGCCATACCGGCGCCGGTGCGGCTCACCCGCCTCGGCATCGTCTCGACGCCGCCGGCGCTGGTGGAGGCGGCCATCGCCTTTGGCGCGACACCGTCGCAGGTGCTGCGCAAGGTGGAGCTTCCCTTCGCCGCGCCGCAGATCATGGCGGGTCTCACCCAGACGATCATGCTGTCGCTGTCGATGGTGGTCATTTCCGCCCTGGTGGGCGCTAATGGTCTCGGCGTGCCGGTGGTACGCGCGTTGAACACCGTCAACATCGCCATGGGCTTCGAGGCGGGTCTGTGCATCGTCATCCTGGCGATCGTTCTCGACCGGCTTTTCCGCCTTCCCGGTACGGAGGATGACCTATGAGTGACGCCATCATTTTCGGAAATGTCGATATCGTCTTCGGCGACCGGCCGGATGCGGCGCTGCCCATGATCGACAAGGGCAGCACGCGTGACGAGATCAATGTCGAGACCGGGCTGGTGCTCGGCGTCGCCAATGCCTCGCTCTCGGTCAGTGAAGGCGAGATCCTCGTACTGATGGGGCTTTCCGGTTCCGGAAAATCGACCCTGCTCAGGGCCGTCAACGGGCTTGCGCCCGTGGTGCGCGGCAATGTGGGCGTGAAGACCAAGTCCGGTTATGTCGACCCCTATCGCTGCCCGGCGAAAGCGCTGCGTGACCTGCGCACGCATACGGTTTCGATGGTGTTTCAGCAATTCGGCCTGCTGCCCTGGCGCAATGTTGCCGATAATGTCGGTTTCGGGCTTGAGCTCTCCGGCGTGCCGGAAGCCGAGCGCAAGCGCATGGTGGCCGAGCAGCTTGAGCTGGTGAATCTTTCCGCTTGGGCCGACCGCAAGGTGGGAGAGCTTTCCGGCGGCATGCAGCAGCGTGTGGGGCTGGCCCGTGCCTTCGCCACCGGAGCGCCTATCCTCCTGATGGACGAGCCGTTCTCGGCGCTTGACCCTCTCATCCGAAGCCGCCTTCAGGACGAGCTTCTGGAATTCCAGAGCCGGCTCAAGAAAACGATTCTTTTCGTCAGCCACGATCTCGACGAGGCCTTCCGCATCGGCAACCGTATCGCCATGATGGAAGGCGGGCGCATCATCCAGTGCGGTACGCCGCAGCAGATCGTCAAGGAGCCAGCCACGCAATATGTCGCGGATTTCGTGCAGAACATGAACCCGATCTCCATGCTGACCGCCGCTGACGTGATGAAGCGGGGCGTGGATGAACGCAATGGCCGGCTGGCCGTTGCCGCCACCGCCCGTCCGTCATCGCCGCTGATCGATATTCTCGATGCGCTGGCGAAACATTCCGGTGCGATCGGTGTCGTCGACAATGGCGCGATTATAGGCACGATTTCGGCGGATGAGGTTGTGGCGGGACTGACCCGTCACCGCAAAAAATAATAATTTTCCTGGCGGGACAAGGGAAAGGCCTTCCGTCACGGAAGGCCTTTTCTCTTTGCAGCAAGGTCTTTGCACTGCAAGTTATACCTTCCCACGGTAGCAAAGAATATTTTTGATATCACAAGTTATGCATGAAAATAATTGCTAATAAAAATCATATTGCAAACTTAGAGAAAATTGCGCAAAGTTAAACTAGATTCTGTAGCCCGCTGCAAAATTTAAGGTGGTAATAGATTGTCGCCAAAAATTCCGGCACTGGGCATCAAGGTTTCGTCGCTTAACTTTTAATCGCTTATTGCTTATAAATACTGCTGCTAATACATGAGTTTAACGTTGAATTAATAAAAAATAGGCAAAAAGCCGATAATTTTGTCACAATGTCTTAAGTAAATAACCGATGAAGAATAGTCTTTGAAAGGGACACGATATAAGCAAGATTTAGGTATATACAACGTATCAACCGAATTATAAAAACGCCTTTTGGAACACCTAATAATAGCCACCATGACCGTCTTTCCGACTGTCATCAGGAGACTTGAGCGTATGGATAACCAATCTCTGTCGGAACATAGCATCGCCGCTGCAGACTTGCTCTCAGCGATGGCGAATCCCAAGCGCCTGATGATCTTGTGCACGCTGGTGGATACGGAAGTGCCGGTCGGTGTTCTCGCCTCTCAGGTTGGTCTCAGCCAATCCGCTCTCTCGCAGCATCTTTCGAAATTGCGTGCCCAGCGGCTGGTGAAGACACGACGGGATGCGCAGACCATCTATTATTCCAGCAACTCCGAATCCGTGAAGAAAATCCTCGCCTCCCTCGAGGAAATATATTGTCAGGCGCAGAAGAGCAGCAAGACTGCAGCCTGATCCCACGGCCCAGTTAAGGCCCGGCAGCACTACTTGATTGAAACCGGCGTACGACGCCGGTTTTTCTTTTTTTCCCGTTTTTCTTCTTCAATTGTCGTCCCGGCCTCGATGTCGGCCGGAGCCTTTCCGTGGAAATTGAGCCGGGGTTTTCAGTGCGGGGCAGCAACCTGCATCTGCGCTTTGAGCCGGCTCGCCGCGGCCGCATATCCGCCGTCCGCGCCATCCACGAAATGCATGTGGTCCCGCGAAAGCGGGGAGGGCACGATGCAGGTCATCAATGCGGCATCCTGCTCGTGCAGGCCGTAATAACAGCTTCCCGAGAGGCGGCCGGCTTCCAGCCGGGCGCGGATTTTTTCGAGCCGTGCGACGTCGATGTCCACCGTCATTTTCAGACCATCGTCGAATTTCCTGAAATCGGTGTTGCTGGCGACTGAACGCCGGTAGCGCACGGCGTTGAAACGTCCAAGCGACAGCCCGGTGACGCCGAGAACAGTGATGAGCAGGCTTTCGCCGAGAATGCGCAGCGAGCGGCGCGCCTTGCCCCAGACATCGTGATAGGCGGCGCCGGCCCGGGCTTCGAAACCGAGACCCTCACCCACGAAACCGAGTTTCGGCCCGTCTGCCGGCACGGGGTGGCCGTGTCTTTCGTCCTGCTCGGCCAGATCGACAAGGTCGATGACGAGCTGGCGGAATGCCGGCATGTCCCGCGAGGGCCCCGGCACGGCGATGATCGACACCACCTTGCCGTGGGTTGCGGGAATGGGGTTCCAGCGGCATGAAAGGCCGGTGAGGTCCGGGCGCTCGCCGGCTTCGGCTGCGGGCAGGGCATAATGCCCCTCCTTCATCCGCGCTTCCGCCCAGCTATTGCCGCCGCCCGAAAACATGGCATAGGAGACATCCTCGCTCGCCTGAAAGCGCGCGACACGAATATCGAAACCATTCTCGCGAATATCCTCGACGGGAACCAGCGCCACGCGCATGGCAAGATCGAGATCGTCCTTCACCCAGCGCTGCACGTTCGAAAGTGCGGTGCGTGCAGCAGGCAGCCCGTGGGGCGGCACGGCGACGGCGGCGCCATCGCCCCCGAAGACGAAGGGCAGGTCGTGGCGCCCGAGGCTGTTCGATACGCCGGAAATAACCGCGGCGCCCGCCATATTGACGGCCTTGTATCGGCCGGAGCCGATCGCCGAGGTCGAATCAACGATATCGGCAATGGCAAGCCCCCATCCCGGCGGCAAAGCGCGATAAAGCGCCGGGTCGGCGACGTCTTCAAAATGCCGGAAGACGGGCAGGCCCGTCAGAAATTCATCATCTGCTGCAATCATGTCGGCATTATCCTCCAGCGACCGTCAAACGCCAAGCCTTTACAGCGGGGCGCAGCCGGCGCAATCATGGCGGGCATGACGATTGATTTACCGCTAATAGACCTTATCCAGCAAAGGTGACTTGCATAAATCATCAAACCTTCCGTATGAGTTGAGAGGAAGGCTCGGAATTCAAATATGGAACGAGTTTTCGCCGGGAGGCGTCCGATAGTTTCATTCGGTCGACGCCCATGGCGCTCACCGGGTCCGCGACCCCTTTTTAAGGAGACACCAGGATGAAACTGAAGACATTGACCAGCGTGACGCTCGCAGCGTCCTTCGCATTCGCACCCCTTGCCCATGCCGAAATCGTCATCGGCCTGATTGCGCCGCTCACCGGCCCCGTTGCCGCCTATGGCGACCAGGTCAAGAACGGCGCCCAGACGGCAGTCAATGAAATCAACAAAAAGGGCGGCATCCTCGGCGAACAGGTCGTGCTGAAGCTGGCCGACGATGGCGGCGAGCCCAAGCAGGGCGTTTCCGCGGCCAACCAGCTCGTTGCCGAAGGCATTCACTTCGTCGTCGGTCCGGTCACCTCGGGCGTTGCCATTCCGGCATCGGATGTTTTTGCCGAAAACGGCGTCCTGATGGTCACGCCGACGGCGACCGCGCCGGGCCTGACCAATCGCGGCCTTTCCAATGTCTTCCGCACCTGCGGTCGTGACGACCAGCAGGCCGAGGTTGCGGCGAAATATGTTCTCGCCAACCTCAAGGACAAGAAGATCGCCATCATTCACGACAAGGGCGCTTACGGTAAGGGCCTTGCGGATTCCTTCAAGGCAACGCTGAATGCCGGCGGTGTCACCGAAGTTCTCTATGATGCGCTGACCCCCGGCGAAAAGGATCTCGGCGCGCTGACAGCCCGCCTGAAGTCCGACAATGCCGACGTCGTCTATTTCGGCGGTTACCATCCGGAAGCCGGTCTTCTGGTTCGCCAGCTGAAGGATATCGGTTCCAAGGCTGCCGTTATCGGCGGTGACGGCCTGTCGAACAGCGAATTCTGGAACATCGGCGCGCAGGCCGGCGAAGGCACGATCTTCACCAACGCTTCCGACGCCCTGAAGAACGATGATTCCAAGGCCGCTGCCGAAGCGCTGAAGGCTGCCAACATTCCGGCTGAAGCCTTCACGCTCAACGCCTATGCCGCCGTCGAAGTCTTGAAGGGCGGTATCGAGAAGGCCGGAAGCGCCAAGGATCCCGAAGCGGTCGCCAAGGTTCTGAAGAGCGGCGAAGCTTTCCCGACTGCGATCGGCAAGGTGACCTACGGCGAGAGCGGCGACCTGAGCTCGCAGGCCTTCTCGCTGTTCAAGTGGCAGGACGGCAAGATCGTCGCAGCCGAATAAGCTGATCTTACCGGCCGCACCTGTTGCGGCCGGTTTCATTTTACGGCCTGAAAAAGGGTAGGGCAGCATGGGCGATGCCGCGACGCAAACCATCGGGGAGATCGGCTTCGAGCGGATATTCCCGATCGTCAGAATCTTCGACGAGGCCAAGGCACGGGAGTTTTATGTCGATTTTCTCGGTTTCGAGATCGACTGGGAACATCGTTTTGGCGAAAACTCCCCGCTTTACATGCAGGTCTCACGGGCCGGATTGGGGCTTCACCTCAGCGGTCATCACGGCGACGCGACGCCGGGTTCGAATATCTTCGTCACGATGCATGGCGTTCACGCCTATCAGAAGGAACTGGTGGGCAAAAAATATCGCTTCCTCAATCCCGGTGTTGAAGAATTGCCCTGGGGTGATGTCATGGAAGTCATCGATCCGTTCGGCAATCGCATCCGTTTCTGCGAGCAAAAAGACGAGGATTGAGGTCCGGGCCGTCACCGGGTGGCTCTTGACCTCGGCGGCGGTTTGAACGATAGAAACGCCAATAGCGAACCGCGCGCACGGAGACCCCGTGCGCGCGGTTCGTGCGTTTTGGCAATCGATCATGCAATTCGTTCGCATCCGCACGGGGGCAAAAATGAACAATGAAGGCAACGCGCTGGTCCGGAAGCTCGCATTCTGGAGCATTCCGCTTTCTTTCGGTGTGCTTGGCCTCAAGCTGGTGGCCTGGTGGGTCACGGGCTCGGTCGCACTTCTGTCCGACGGCCTGGAGTCGACCGTCAACGTGGTCGCGGCCTTCATCGCCTATTTCGTCATTCGTTACGCGCAGAAGCCGGCCGATGACGACCACCAGTTCGGCCACCACAAGGCGGAGTATATTTCCGCGGTCGTGGAAGGTGTGCTGATCGTCGTCGCTGCGCTTTTGATCGTGCAGGAGGCCTGGGGTGCTCTTTTCAATCCGAGGCTGCCGGAAGCACCGGTCCTCGGTCTGATCATTAATGCGTCGGCGGGTGTGATCAATGCCGTCTGGGCGACGATTCTGATCCGTGTTGGCAAAAAATATGCGTCACCCGCGCTCGCGGCCGATGGCCATCACATCATGTCGGATGTCGTCACCTCGGCCGGCGTTCTTGTCGGCCTCGTTCTGGCGCTGATGACGGGTTATGCCATTCTCGATCCGCTGCTTGCCATACTGGTCGCGATCAACATCCTGTTTCAGGGTTCCAAGGTCATCATGCATTCGCTTGGCGGGTTGATGGACCGGGCGGTCGAGCCGGAAGAGGACGAGGCGATCAAGAAGGCGATTGCCGAAAATTCAGGCGGCGTCATCGGTGTGCATGATCTGAGGACACGCCGCGCCGGTTCGGCCGCCTTCATCGATTTCCATGTGGTCGTTCCGGCCAGAATGACGGTGCGTGAGGCGCATGATATTTGCGACCGCCTTGAAGATGCCATAAGGGACGTCATACCGGGCGCCAGCCTTGCCATTCACGTCGAGCCTGAGGGCGAAAAGGCGCATGGCGTCAAAGTCATCGTTTGAACACTCCGGGTCTCAATGATCCGGTTTTGAATAATCAGGAGTTTTCCATGTCCGTGACGGATGTTTCCGGCCTGTCGCAGCTGGGCACGAAGGTCGATACGCCAGAGAGCCCGGAAAAGGCCGTCCTTGAAAAGGTGCCGAACGGCAATGCCGGCACCGACTACGTCGTGCGCTTCACCGCGCCCGAATTCACCTCGCTTTGTCCGATGACCGGCCAGCCGGATTTCGCCCATATCGTCATCGACTATATTCCGGGCGATTTCCTAGTGGAATCGAAGTCGCTGAAGCTGTTCCTGCAATCCTTCCGCAACCACGGCGCATTCCACGAGGATTGCTCGGTCTATATCGCCAAGCGTCTGGTGGAGCTGCTTCAGCCGAAATGGCTCAGGATCGGCGCCTACTGGTATCCGCGCGGCGGTATTCCGATCGACGTCTTCTGGCAGACGGGAGCGGCGCCCGAGGGCGTATGGCTGCCGGATCAGGGCGTTGCACCTTATCGGGGTCGCGGCTGATCCGGCTTTTTACGCGCTTGAAGGTTCAGGCGAACGAACCGTCGTCGCCTGAATCGGAATCCATATCGTCGGCGCTGTCGTCGTAATCGGCCTGCTGGATATCGTCATCGTCATTGTTCTGCGGGCTGGCGCTGTCACCGTAATAGTTGTTGATGACGGTTTCCTCGACGGGCGCATTACCCGCGGCATTGCCGCCGCCGAAGGGCGAACCAAGGCCGAGCGACGACATGTGGCTGCCGAAAATGCCGCTCAGCGAATTGGCAAGCAGCATGCCGCCGGCAACACCTGCGGCGGTGCCGAGCGCACCCTGCAGAAAACCACCACCTGAACGCCCGATGGCGGCCGGCTGCTGGCTCCACGGCCCGCCGGCTTGCTGAGCGGCGGGTGCCCCCCAGGGCCCGGCTGTCGGGCCGGCGGTATCGTTGCGCCATGAGCCTGGCGCGGCCGCTGGGGCTGGCGCCGGTGCGGGCGGCTGCGGCTGGCCGGTACCGAAGATGGAGCTGAGGAAACCGCCCTGCGCCGCCCCCTGCGGGGCGCTGCCAGCGCTTTCCAGCGCATGGATGCGGTCTTCGAGCTGTTTGATATGGGCTGCTGCCGCTTCCAGACCCTTTTCCTGAACGATCACCGCCTGGGCGAGATAATAGGGAGCTGCGGGCTGATCGCGCACGGCGTCTGCGATCAATGTTTCCGCCTCGCGGTCACGCGGGGTGGCGGATGCGGTTTTGGTCCTGTCGAACAGCCCCTTGAGAAGCTGGCTTTCTTCCGGTGACATATGCTGCCTCCTTACCGTGAAGCGTAAATCCACGATAAGGAGGTAGGCCACAATTCTGGCTTTTCAAAGCGGTCCGAATTTTAAATTTCGGTAATGATCTTCAGCCACCAAAGGCAAGCGACAGGCCCGCAATCGCCGTCAGCGCACCGACGGTGCGGCTTGCGGCCGAGCCGAAACGGGCAATGCCGAGGCCGAGCGCGATGCCGGCAAGATGCAGGACCGCGGTGGCAATCATGAAACCGATGCCGAATTGCAGGGCACCGGCGCTGCCGAGCTCACCGCCATGGGCGTGGCCGTGGAAAAGGGCGAAAGCACCAACGACGGCCGCCGCCGCTGCCGTGGGGAGCTTTGCCGCCATGGCGACCAGCAGGCCAAGGCCGATGACGGAGGCGAGAATGGCGGGTTCGACGAAGGGAAGATCGATGCCGTAAACCGCCATCAGGAAGCCTGCAGCCATGGTGCCGACGAAGGCGGCGGGCACGATCCACAACGCCTTCCGGTCGTTGCGGGCAAAGGCGATCTGCGAGGCCCAGATGCCGACGGCGACCATCGCCAGAATATGGTCCGCACCGAAGAAGGGGTGGGAAACGCCGGCCATGAAGGAGCCGTGTTCTTCCGGGTTTAGATGGGCGAAGGCGGGCAGGGCGGTGAGGCCGAGCGCGGTGGCGACGAGGCTTAGTCTTTTCAGCATGGTTCCCTCTTGAAATTATGGCCGTCCGCAACGGAATCTTGGGCTTCCCGCGGCAGGCGGCGCTGCAATGAGGCGCTGACGATATCGCGAAGGCCAAGAGGCTGTCCATGCGTCATCTGCCGGGGGTGGTGTTTATTGTTGGCGGGCAAACCTTGCCTTTTTCTCTCATTGCCTTACGTAACAAGTCGCACTATGTCCGAAGGGCATGCATGAATTACGCTGGAGAGCCGTTGATGAACGAAGACGAAGACGACAAGAGCAAGGAACTGCCGATCGGCAAGGAAACGGAAGCGAATCTTTTCAAGTCGCGTTCGATCTTCATCTATGGCGGCATCACGCAGGAACTGGCGCAGAAGGTCTGCACGCAGCTCGTGGCTCTTGCCGCCGCCAGCGACGACGACATTCGCGTTTACGTCAATTCGCCGGGTGGCCATGTCGAATCGGGTGATTCCATCCATGACATGATCAAGTTCATCAAGCCGAAGGTCACGATCATCGGCACGGGCTGGGTCGCCTCCGCCGGCGCGCTGATCTACGTTTCGGTGCCGAAAGAACGCCGCCTCTGCCTGCCGAACACCCGCTTCCTGCTGCACCAACCCTCCGGCGGTACGCGCGGCATGGCATCCGACATCGAAATCCAGGCTCGCGAAATCATCAAGATGAACCAGCGCCTGATCAAGATCTTCTCCAAGGCCACCGGCCAGAGTGAAGAAAAGATCGCCAAGGATATCGATCGCGATTACTGGCTCGGCGCGGATGAGGCCAAGGATTACGGCCTCGTTGGCAAGATCGTCGAAAGCCAGTCGGAACTCTGAGTTTCCACTTTTCAGTTGAAAAAGCCCGCATCGGTGAAAACCGGCGCGGGCTTTTTTCGTTCAGGCCGGCGGCAATGTTTCGCTTCCGGCCAGCTGAGCCGCCGCCGGGCCAAGCCTCATTTCATCATGTCGCAGGCCTTCATCATGTCGGCTTTTTTCATCTTGTCCATTTCCATGCCGGCCTTGTGCATGCAGTCCTTCTTGCTGGCCATGGACATGCCGTCCTTTTTTATCGTCTCCGTCTTCATGGTGTCGCTGTGCATGCTGTCTTTCTTCATGGTATCGGTCTTCATGCTGTCGGCATGGGCGATGCTGGCGAAGGAAAGGGCGGACAGCAGGGAAGCGGCGGCGATGGCGATAAACATGCGGGTCATGAAGGTCTCCTCTGGAGGTCGTTGATGTCCGCCGGCATTGCGCCGGGGCTCACGATTGTCCATTCGGCACAGAAGCGCTGGCCGTTACATCTTCACGCGCTTGTGACGACAAGTTAAGGCGAGATTTTTTTAAAGCCACTATGTAACAATATCCTGCCGAATGCGAATAACCCGATAGTGACGATGACTGGCAGCCCTTCGGAAGAGACATTGAAAACGCTGATGCTGCGTTCCCTTGATGGGGACGAAAGCGCCTACAGGCATTTGCTCCATGCCTTGAGGCGGTTGCTGATCGCCTATTACGGCCGGCGCATGGCTGCCGCCTCCAGAGGCGATGTGGAAGATCTCGTGCAGGAAACCCTGTTGTCGCTTCACGCCAAGCGGGAGACCTATGATCGTGCGCGACCGTTTACGGCGTGGTTCTTTTCGATAGCGCGCTACAAGCTCATCGATCACTATCGGGGCAGGGGCGCGCGCATGCGTTCGGAAGTCGAGCTCGATGAAACGCTGGAGGCGGAGCCGACCGTTGATGCGGTCATGGCCCGCATGGATGTGGAGCGGCTGCTCGACGATTTGCCCGAGCGGCAGCGTGATCTCATTCGCAGGGTGAAGCTCGAAGGCCAGTCGATCGCCGAAGCGGCGGAAAAATCCGGCCAGACCGAGCTTGCCGCGAGGGTCGGCATTCACAGAACGCTGAAAGTCCTGGCGGCAAAGTTGCGGGGGGATAGGTGAGAAAGACGGAAGACATCATCGAACAACTGGCGGGCGATCTCAAACCCGTACCCGTTTTTTCGCTGGAGCGCAGGCTGGCGCTCGCCGCGCTGCCCGCGCTTGCCGTTTCGCTGTTGCTGATGCTCGTTATTCTGGGGCTGCGCAGCGATATGAACGCTGCCGTGGCCGAACCGGGTTTCTGGGTCAAATCCGCCTATAATGCGCTGCTAGCCCTGGCCGCATTTCTTGCGGTCAGGCGTCTTGCGCGGCCGGAGGGAGACGGAGGTGGCCTGCTTGCCTGGCTTGTGGTGATCTTTATCGCCATGGCGGCGATAGCGCTCATCCAGCTTGGATTTGCCGTGCCGGGCACCTATCGCACTCTCATTCTCGGATCGTCGGCGCTGCACTGCCCGTTTCTGATCGTCGCTTTCGCGCTGCCGCTGTTCCTGGCGAATTTTGCGGTTCTCAGGCGTTCGGCGCCCGCTGATCCCACGCTTGCGGGTTTTGCTGCGGGCCTTGCGGCCGGCGCGGCAGGCGCCTGGGTCTATTCGTGGTTCTGCACCGAAAACGGCATGGCTTTCGTGCTGATCTGGTATTCGCTCGGCATTCTCCTCACCGGCGTGATCGGTGCCTTTGCCGGTTCACGTCTGCTCCGCTGGTGAACATGCGTCTCGTCTTGCCTGCCGATGCCGGCCCGGACATTGTCCAGAGCCGGCATTCTGCCCTGGCGGATGTTACTGACCCAGATTGGCGGGAATGGCGAATGCCACGAACTGGGTGAACTGCTTGCCCGGATTGAAATTATCGTCCGAGGCGATGACGAAAAGCTGCTTGCCATCCACCACCGGGCCGAAGGCCAGGCTTTCGATATTGTCGATATCGAGGCCGAAATCGCCTTCGTTGATTTCGAACCACGGCGTTTTCGATACGGCACGCACATTTGCGGCATCGATCTTGTCCTTGCCGAGGATGTTTTCCGCGCCGGAAAGGTCGACGATGAAAAAGCGGATATGATTGCCGACGCCGGATGCGAAATTGCGCTCCACGGCCACGAAGCGGCCATCCGGCATGGCTGTGAGGGCGGAAAGGCCGTTATCGTTATATTTCGGCTCGGCGGCTGCCGTCGGGGTCTTGGAGATTGCTTCCGTGACGTAGACATGTTCGGCGACCGGCTTCAGCGTCGCCGTGTCGATGATGAGGATGCGGGCCGGGCTGCCGGCCTGCGGCGTGGCCTTCGGGCCATCCTGGGTCAGCGCGTTTTCGGTGGCGGCGATCAGCCGGCCGGGTGTCATCGTCAGGCCTTCGAAGCCGAGATTGTTCTGCACGCCCTTGGTCTTTGCGTCATCGACGAGATAGGCGTCGGGCAGTTCCAGCCGTTTGACATTGTTGCCGTCGAGGTCGGAGACATAAAGTGCCGGCTGGTTCTTCAGGTCGCGTTCGGAAGACCAGTAAAGCTTGCCGCCCTTGCGGTCGAGCGTGATGCCTTCCGCATCGATACCCTTGGGCGCAAAGGCTGCGCCGGTCTCGTCCTTCAATTCGTGCGTGGCGGCGATGTTCAGCGTCGCAACCCCTTCCGTCACGGCCAGTTCCAGCTCGTAATAACGCGCTGGACCCTTTTCCACCCGGTCATCGGAAATGGCGAAATATCGGTTGGTTTCGCTATCAAAGGCGAGATCGGAAATGCCGCCGAAGGTGACGCCATTGATGGAGAGACCCGAAGGCACGACGATCTGGCCGAGAAAGGCCGGTGGCGGCAGGGTCTGGGCGGCGGCTGGAAGGGTCGCAAAACACAAAGTGGCGATGGTGGCGATACGAAGCATGGCGAGGATCCCTCTTGTGGCGGACGCCCTGTTGTGGTGGATGCCGGAGGATTAGCGCCCTGCCGCTAAACTTTGATGACGTTTTCCGTGTCGCCGTACCTGAAATCTGGCGGCTCATCTTGCCAAGCCGTATCTTTTTTGATCCTGACTATAGTCATGCTTCATCTAGGGCGTGTCGCCATCTTCGGATTCGCGCTTCACGCTTCGAGTTTTGTTTCTGCCTGTCGCCAATTCAGACCGTTGTGGTTCTTGCGACAGGCAGCAGGCCGCAGAGTGCTTCATGCTGAAAGATTTTTCCGTCCAGAGCCTGTTCATGGGCTGCCTCACCGCCTTTGTCGGCTTCGCCAGCTCCTTCGCCGTTGTGCTGCAAGGGCTGAAGGCCGTCGGCGCGACGGATTTCGAGGCGGCGTCGGGGCTGATGGCGCTTTCGGTGGCGATGGGGCTTTGCGCCATCGTTCTCTCCGCCACCACCCGGCTTCCCATCAGCATCGCATGGTCGACGCCGGGCGCAGCGCTGCTTGCGACCACCGGCGTCATTGAGGGTGGCTTTCCGGCAGCCGTCGGCGGTTTCATCATCTGCGCCATCCTGATCATCATTGCAGGCCTGTTCAGGCCGCTCGGAAAGGCGGTCGCCTCCATTCCCGCGCCGCTTGCCAATGCCATGCTGTCAGGCGTCATTATTGGCCTGTGTTTCGCCCCCATCAAGGCGATCGGTTTCAATCCGGCACTCGGCCTGCCGATCATCCTTGCCTGGATCGTGGTGGGGGCCTTCAAGCGGCTGTTTGCCGTGCCTGCAGCGCTTGCGGCTTTCGTGCTGGTGATGATCTTCGGTGTGGATATTCCGGCCGGCGCGCTGGACAGCGTGGCGCAATCGCTGACACCGCCGATGGAATGGGTGACCCCCGTTTTCAGCCTGCACGCCGTGGTTTCCATCGCGCTGCCGCTCTTCATCGTCACCATGGCATCGCAGAATATTCCCGGCATCGCGGTCCTGAAGGTCAATCATTACGATCCGCAGCCCGGACCGCTTTTTGCCACGACCGGCTTCTTTTCGCTGTTGTCTGCGCCCTTCGGCGGCCATGCCGTCAATCTCGCAGCGATTACGGCGGCGATGTGCGCCGGCGAAGACGCCCACGCGGACCCCAAACGACGCTACTGGGCGGCGATCATTGGCGGTGTGGGTTACATCATCTTCGGCCTGCTGGCCGGCGTGGTCACGGCCTTCGTGGCGCTGGCGCCACCCATCCTCATCCAGGCGGTGGCGGGGCTTGCGCTGGTCGGCGCTTTCTCCGGCTCCGCCATGGCGGCTTTCAAGGAGCCGGACACCCGCGAGGCGGCGGCCATCACCTTCCTCATCACGGCCTCCGGCCTTTCCTTCGGTGGTGTTTCCGGCGCCTTCTGGGGGTTGATCGGTGGCGGGCTGATGATGGCGTTGCAGCGGATGGTGAAGCGTGGTTAGATAGGATGCTTATTGTTTTAAAGAAATATTATTTATGGATTTCGAATTCGATACTGCCAAAAGTGAAAGTAACAAAGACAAACATGGAATAGATTTCGTCGAGGCAAGAGCGCTTTGGCTGGACGAGAAAAGGCTTGTCGTTCCTCTCGAAACCACTTCGGAAGAGCGGTATATTATGATCGCGCAATTGCGAGGAAAGTGCTGGAGTGCGGTTTACACCTACAGAAATGACCGGTTGCGAATCATTTCTGTCAGGCGTTCCAGAGACAAGGAGAAGCAGCGTTATGAAGACGATCAGCGCTGAAGATTTCGACAAGAAATTCGACGATGGTGAAGATTTGGACGATTATGTCGACTGGTCGAAGGCCGACCGTCCCGGGCTGGAAATGGTGCATGTCGATATCGATCTTCCCGAAAAGGTTTTGCGCGGAGTGGATGCGGAGGCAGCACGGCTTGGCATGACGCGTCAGTCCCTTATGGTTAAATGGATTGCCGAAAGGCTGAAGACCGGCAGAGTCGGAAAATAAAGCCACGCCTCACAAGATCACTTGTCAGACCGCCAGCCGCTGTTTATACACGTCGCCATGAGCAACCGCATCGAAACCATTTCCGGCATGAGCGCGCAGATTTCTGCGAAGGCCTCGCCGTGCGGTGCACTCTCGCTTCTTAGCCTCGACCTTACACGCGGTTGCCGGGTCCAGTGAGGAGCGCCCGGCGGCCGAAAGCCCGCTGGCGCAAACGCTCCTCATCTCGAAATCTCATTTTATACTGGATTTAGGCCCCGAGAGGCCGCGCATTCGCCGATGGCTTGAAGAAGCCCGCGGACTGCGCAAGGAGGAAGCGAAATGGACGGCAAGATCACCAATATTTCCAAGGGTATGACCGACGCGAGCGTGAAGTATCGCCCTTACCCCACCATCAATATCCCTGACCGCACCTGGCCGGGCAAGACCATCGACAAGGCGCCGATCTGGTGTTCGGTGGACCTGCGCGACGGCAACCAGTCGCTGGTCAACCCCATGGGCCACGACCGCAAGGCGCGCATGTTCAAGCTGCTGCTCGAAATGGGTTTCAAGGAAATCGAGATCGGTTTCCCTTCCGCCTCGCAGACGGATTTCGATTTTGCCCGCTGGTGCGTGGAAGAAGGCAATGTGCCGGACGATGTGTCCCTGCAGGTGCTGGTGCAGTGCCGTCCCGAGCTGATCACCCGCACGTTTGAAGCGCTGGAAGGCGCCAACAAACCGATCATCCACTTCTACAACTCCACCTCGGAACTGCAGCGCCGCGTGGTGTTCGGCAAGGATGTGCACGGCATCAAGCAGATCGCCGTTGATGCCGCCAAGATGATCACTGACATGGCGGCCAAGGCTGGCGGCGGTTACCGCTTCGAATATTCGCCCGAGAGCTTTACCGGTACCGAGCTGGAAGTGGCGCTGGAAATCTGCAACGCCGTGGTCGAGGTGGTGAAGCCGACGGCCGACAACAAGCTGATCCTGAACCTGCCTTCCACGGTGGAAATGGCGACGCCGAACATCTATGCCGACCAGATCGAATGGATGTGCCGTAATATCGACAATCGCGAAAACGTCATCATCTCGCTGCATCCTCATAATGACCGCGGCACGGGCATCGCGGCAACCGAACTGGGCCTGATGGCCGGTGCCGACCGCGTCGAAGGCACGCTGTTCGGCAATGGCGAGCGCACCGGCAATGTCGACGTCGTGACGCTGGCGCTGAACATGTATACGCAGGGCGTCGATCCCGAGCTGGATTGCCGCGATATCGAGCGTATCAAGGCGGTCTATGAATATTCCAACGAGATGACGATCCCTGAGCGCCACCCCTATGTCGGCGAACTGGTCTATACGGCGTTTTCCGGTTCGCATCAGGATGCGATCAACAAGGGCATGAAGGCGATCAAGGTCGCCAACCATCCCGTCTGGGAAGTGCCCTATCTGCCGATCGACCCGAAGGATGTCGGCCGTTCCTACGAGGCGATCATCCGTATCAACTCGCAGTCCGGCAAGGGCGGCATCGCCTATATTCTCCAGCAGGATTACGGCATCAACCTGCCGCGCAACCTGCAGGTGGAGTTCCGTGAGGAGATCCAGCGCATCACCGATGAAGAGGGTGTGGAACTGCCGGCCAAGCGCATCTATGAGCGCTTTATCGAGCGTTACGTGACGCAGCCGAATGCGCGCATCAAGTTCGTGGATCACCACACCTATCCGGCCGGTGATTTCAAGGGCGTGCGCATCGTTGCCGCGGAAATCACCGATAATGGCGAGGTGAAGCGCATCGAGGGCAAGGGTACGGGTCCGATCGACGGATTCATCAATGCGCTGTCGGTCTATCTCGGGGTTGATCTGTCGGTGAATGATTATTCCGAGCATTCGCTGCAGCATGGCTCGAATGCGTCTGCCATCGCCTATGTCGAGATGGAGCATCCGGGCGGCAAGCTGTTCGGGGCGGGGATCAACACGAATATCGTGGCGGCGTCGCTGGAGGCGATCGTTTCGGCGGCCAATCGGGTGCTGGAAGAGCGGGCTAGGTAAGCTTGCTTGGAGGGTGTGGTTTACCCCCCTCTGCCCTGCCGGGCATCTCCCCCTCAAGGGGGGAGATCGACTCGTAGTTGGGTCCAGCCCGTCTCAACGTTGCGAATGAAGTGGTGGTAGTGCTTCCTGCCGATCTCCCCCCTTGAGGGGGAGATGCCCGGCAGGGCAGAGGGGGGTAAACCACACCCTCCAACCTTCAATCCTCCGGCTTCTATTCCCCCAATCGCGAAAACCCCAGCGGCCGCCCGTTTTCATAAAACACCCGCACATCCTCCAGCGCGACGCCCGTTCCTGTCTCATCAAGGCTATGGCGCTCACAGGCGACATTCCATGTGCCGGGGCCACCGGAAATATGGAAAAGATTATAGGCTGCGCGCGGTTTTTCACCGCCCGGTCCCTGACTGGCGGAGGAAATGCCAACGACCGGGATGTGATCCTCCCCATGATGCGTATTCAGCCAATAGACCGTGTTCAAATGTGTATGACCATGCAGCACAAGTTCCGCACCGCCGACGCCGAGTGCTGCGGCGAAACGGCGGATGCCGATCATGCGCTTGTGGGTGGCGGCCGCACCCCGGATCGGCGGATGATGGATCATCACCACGCGAAACAGTCCCTGTTCCCCGGCTTTTTTCAGGAGTTCCGCCGTGGCGCGGGCCTGCCGGTTGCCGAAGTAGCCGGTGGCTGAAAAGGGCGGTGTAGCAATCGAGGTGGAGCAGCCGATCAAAGCCACGGGGCCACGCACCCGCATATAGGGAAAAATCTTGCGGTCATCGTCCCATTCCGGCGGGTCGCCGTCACCGCGCACATAGGGGTACCAGGCCTGCATGGCCTTGTCGTGTGCGCCGGAAACATAGGCGTCGTGATTGCCGGGAACCACGGAGGTTTTTTCAGGATCGCCCACTTCCTCCAGCCAGTCGGCGGCGGCGCGGATTTCGATGCCGGTCGCAAGATTGACGAGATCGCCGGTAATAGCCAGATGATCCGGCGATTTTGCTTCCAGATCGTCCAGCAGCTTTTCCAGAGTATCGGTGAAGAGGTGCTTGCGGCGGTTGCGGTGCCAGTTGACGAAACCGGTAATCCGTTTCGATGCAAGTTCCCGGAAAGTGAGTTTTGGCAGTGGCCCTAAATGGACGTCTGAAATATGGGCAAGTTTGAACATGGCGGCAGAGATAACCTATGATATGCCGCGCGTCCAATAAAAGCCGGCAGGCGGGGAGAAACCAGGGTGAATGACGAGACAACCGGGCGGCAGGCCCGTCCGTTCCATATGCGTGTCTTCATCCGCTTTCTGCATTTCGTTTTTCTGTTCACGCGGGGTGCAACGCTTGGCGTGCGTGCGGCCTGTTTCGATGAAAAGGGCAGGATTTTTCTGGTGCGGCACACCTATCTGCCCGGCTGGTATCTGCCGGGCGGCGGGGTGGAACGTGGCGAAACCCTGCTGGCGGCGCTGCACAAGGAAATCCGTGAGGAGGGCAATCTTGAAGCAGCCTCAAAGCCGGAGCTTTTCCACGTCTATCTCAATCTGGAAGGCAGCAATCGCGATCACGTCGCGCTCTACCGGCTGGCCGTCACCCAGACGCAACCGAAAAAGCCGGACCATGAAATTGCCGAGAGCGGCTTTTTCGACCTCACCGCGCTACCGGAAGGGGTGACGGCCGCCACCCGCCGCCGCCTTGCCGAACTTGCCGGCGAAGCGGCGGCTGCCGACCACTGGTAGCGGCGGGAGGTTTTTCGTCAGGCGAGCGCCTCGCGGCCATGGGCCATGGTCAGGTCCAGCTCGGGGCCGACGGGCACGACGCCGGTCGGGTTGATGGTGCGGTGGCTGCGGTAATAATGTTCCTTGATGTGGCGCATATCGACCGTTTCCGGCACGCCCGGCGTCTGGTAAAGATCGCGCAGGTAACCCGTCAGGTGCGGATAGTCGTAGATGCGGCGAATGTTGCATTTGAAATGGCCGACATAAACGGGGTCGAACCGCACCAGCGTGGTGAACAGGCGCCAGTCGGCCTCCGTCTGCTCCGCGCCGAACAGGAAACGCCGGTCCTTCAGGCGGTCCTCCAACATATCCAGCGTTTCGAACACCTTCACCGCATTCTGCTGATAGGCATCCTGCGTGGTGGCGAAACCGGCCTTGTAGACGCCGTTATTGACGGTGTCATAGATGACGTCGTTCAGCGCATCGATCTCGGCGCGCAGCGCTTCGGGGTAATAATCCGCGTCCGATCCGGTGAGGTCGTTGAAGGCCACGTTGAACATGCGGATGATTTCCGCCGATTCATTGGAGACGATGGTGCTGCGTTTTTTATCCCACAGCACCGGCACGGTGACGCGCCCGGAATAATTGGGGTCCGCCTTTGTGTAGACCTGCCAGAGCGTGGAGGAGCCAAAAAGGGGATCTTCGGTTGCACCTGGCGTGCGCTCACCCTCAGGCTTGAACTCCCAGCCGTTTTCCAGCATCAGCGGATCGACGACGGAGACAGAGATCAGGTCTTCCAGCTTTTTCAGCTTGCGGAAAATGAGGGTTCGGTGTGCCCACGGGCAGGCGAAGGAGACATAGAGGTGGTAACGATCCTTCTCCGCCTCGAAACCGCCTTCACCGGAAGGGCCGGGCGCGCCATCCACTGTTACCCAGTTGCGGAACTTCGAGGCGCTGCGCTTGAAATGCCCCTTGGTTTCCTTGGTGTCATACCAGACGTCTTTCCATACGCCTTCCACCAGCATGCCCATGACGATCTCCTTGATTGTTTCCTGGCCGCGATACTACCCGTTTCTCACCATGCCGCGAACCCGCAAGGCATTGAACAATGCGTTTCCGGTCGCGCAGGGGCTGAATGGTACGGCCCCGAGATTTGTTCTGGACGGGGGGTGATTTTCCTGATAATTGCGATTTTCACAAATCTGAGGAAATTGCTGACTATGATCGAACCACGGATGCTCCGACGACGCTGACGCTCCTGAACGCCTTCACCGGCGCAGCCGTCATCTATTGTCGCATCCGCATTCTGGAAGTTTCGGTCTCTTCATGTCCAAGCACGATCTTGTCTACCTCACCGAGGACGCGTCGCACGACGCCATCATCGAAGTCATCAACGAAGAAGCATTTGGCCCCGGCCGGCACACCCGTGCTGCGGCGCGCATCCGCGAGCAGGGCCCGCATGACCGGTCGCTCTCCTTCGTTTGTGCCGATGACGGCGAGACGATCGCTTCGGTGCGCATGACGCCGGTTCTGGCCGGTGGGGTGAAGGGTCATATGCTTGGCCCGCTCGCGGTGCGGCCTTCCCACAAGAATATGGGCATTGGCCGGGAACTCGTCCGGATCGCCATTGCGGCGGCAAGGCGCAAGGGCTCCGAAGCCGTGATCCTGATTGGCGATCCACCCTATTACATGCCGCTCGGTTTCGAAAAGGTCGCTTATGCGGCGCTCGATTTTCCCGGTCCGGTGGACCCCAACCGGGTGCTGGTCGTGCCGCTTGGTGACGACGTGCATCAGCGGCTGAAGGGCAAGATCGGCTGGCGCAAATGCGAGGCCATCATGTCGGCCGCCACGGCGGAAGATGAGGGCTTTGAGGAGCCTCTCAGGGTTTACGGCTGAAGGTTTTTCTTCTCAGCATGATATTGTCCCCATCCGTCATTCCGGCCTTGAGCCGGAATCCAGCCGACGCGCGTCGGCGCGACGGGGAGAATCTCCTTTCAGCCCAAAGACTTGGGCTGGCTTGACCCCGGATCTAGTCCGGGGTGACGGAAGGGATGTTGCGAGCTACGGTAACATCGGGACTGCCGTGGCCAGTCCTCGCGGGGTGAAAACCTTGAACGCCGGGGGCTGCCTCGAAACAACGCGTCGCGCTTCACAGAATTCAATTCCGTTTCCTCCCCCTATGCGATAGCTAGGGGAAGTCGATTTCTGCGAAGGGGCGGGGCATGACGGCAATCACCATGAATGATGCATTGGAGCGCGCCGGCGCCGGCGCCTATCAGCGACGGCTGATGGGCATTTTTGGCCTCGTCTGGGCGGCGGATGCCATGCAGGTTCTGGCCGTCGGCTTCACCGCCGCCTCGATCGCCGCAACCTTCGGCCTGACGGTGCCGCAGGCGTTGCAGACCGGAACGGCGTTCTTTTTCGGCATGCTGCTCGGCGCTGCCGGTTTCGGGCGGCTGGCGGATCGGTATGGCCGCCGCCGCGTGCTGATCGTCACCGTGGCCTGTGATGCCCTGTTCGGCGTGCTTTCGGTCTTCGCACCGGATTTCACCATTCTGCTCGTCCTGCGTTTCCTCACCGGGGCTGCGGTGGGCGGCACGCTGCCGGTGGATTATGCGATGATGGCCGAATTCCTGCCGGCGAAAAATCGCGGGCGCTGGCTGGTCTTTCTCGAGGGCTTCTGGGCTATCGGGACATTGATCGTGGCGCTGGCGGCCTGGGGTGCGAGCCTTGCGGGTGTGGCCGATGCCTGGCGTTATATTTTCGCCGTGACGGCCTTCCCGGCCGTTCTTGGCCTCGGGCTTCGTTTTCTGGTGCCGGAATCGCCACTTTATTTGCTGCGCAGCGGGCGATCGGAAGAGGCCAAGGCCGTCGTCAACCGTATGCTGGTGACGAATGGCCGCGCGCCGCTCGATGCCGGAACCGGGCTTTTCCAGCCTGACGTGGCCAAGGGGCAGGGGATATTTTCACCGGCGCTCCGGCAGCGCAGCATCATGATCCTCGCCATCTGGTTCCTCGTTTCCGTCTCCTATTATGGCGTCTTCACCTGGATGCCGGCAAAACTGGCGGGAGACGGTTTCGGTTTCGTGCGCGGTTATGGTTTTCTGGTGCTGGTGGCGCTGGCGCAAATCCCCGGTTATGCGCTTGCCGCCTATGGCGTCGAAAAATGGGGCCGCAAGCCGACGCTGATCGGTTTCTGTCTGCTCTCGGCGCTCGGTTGCCTGCTCTTCACGCTCGCCTCTGCCGGCGCGATGATTGCCGCCTCGCTGCTTGTCATGAGCTTTGCCCTGCTTGGCACCTGGGGCGCGCTTTATGCCTATACGCCGGAGCTTTACCCGACGGAATCACGGGCGACCGGCATGGGAGCCGCAGGCGCCATGGCAAGGCTCGGCGGGCTGTTGGCGCCGTCTTTGCTGGGTTATGCCATCGCGCAGGGCTTTGGGGTCGCAATCGGCATTTTCGCCGGGCTGCTGGTGCTGGCCGCCATGGCGGCGACCATGATCAATGCGGAAACGCGGCAGGTAGCGCTCACCTGAAATCTCTTGAAGGCCAATGGCCTGACCACGCAGGATCAGGCCATCCGGTTCTTGCCTTATAGTGCCGTATAGTTGACCGGCAGCCAATCGTAATTGGTGCTGTCGGTACGCACATGGCCGATACCGGGGAAGGCGATATGCGCGCCGGCCACCAGATATTTGCCTTCAACCGCCTGCCGGAATGCCAGGTCACGCGCGACGACGGCGGCCTTCTGGTCGACGTCGAATTCGATGGCGACATTCGGCTCGTCGAACTGGAGGATATCGCCATGGGTGATATCGCCCCAGAAGACGATCTTCTGGCCTTCGCTTTCCAGAACGACAGCGCTGTGGCCGGGCGTGTGACCGGCATAAAGGATGGAGCCGAGGCCGGGAACCGGCGCGGCATTGTCGCCGAAGGTCTCGAATTTGCCGGCATCGACATAGGGCTGGATGCTTTCCTTCGCTTCGGCATAACCCTTCTTCAAGGCTTCCGGCGCGGTCTTGGCTTTCGCGTCATCAAGCCAGAAGGCGGCCTCGCGCGCATTGACCCTGAGCGTCGCATTGGTGAAGACGCGCTTGCCATGCGCCGATAGCCCGCCGGAATGGTCCGTATGGATGTGGGTGAGGATGATGTCGTCTATCTCGCTGGCCTTGTAGCCGGAGGCCTCGATATTGGCGACAAGCCGGCCAAGGCTCGGACCGAGATAGGTGCCGGTGCCGGCATCGATCAGCACCAGCCTGTCTTCGGTGTTGACGAGAAAGGCATTGACCGAAGTGGGCGTCTCTTCCGGCAGGAAGGCATCCTGCAGCACCTTCGCCGCGTGGTCCGGCGTGGTGTTGGTGTAGATTTTGGCGAGCGGCAGCGCGATGACGCCGTCCGTAAGGGCGGTGACTTCGACCTTGCCGACCATCAGCCGGTAAAAGCCGGGTGCCTGTGTGGCGGCAAGGGGCGCCCTGGCGAATGCGACGCTGGGCGCAACGAACGGTGCGGCGATGATGGCGCTGGCGGCACCCTTGAGAAGTGAACGGCGTGATGGCATGGGGAGCTCCTGAGTTCGAGGAAAGTCTTGAAAGTTTCCGCACTCCAGCTAAGTGTAGGCGAGCCAGCAATCAAATCGATGTGACTTATGCAAACTATCGATCATTTCAATCTCCGCTCTTTCGACCTTAATCTTCTCATAGCCTTCGACGCGATGATGGAGGAGATGAGCGTCACGCGGGCAGCACGACGGCTGAAAATCCAGCAGCCGGCCATGAGCCACAATATCTCCACCCTGCGCACCCTGTTTCAGGATGAGCTTTTCATTCGCGTAGGGCAGGAGATGAAACCGACGGCGCGGGCGCTCAATCTCGCCGGGCCGGTAAGGCAGGCACTCAGGCAGGCGCAGGCGGCGGTGCTGACGGCGGATGTGTTTGATCCGGCGACGGAGCGCCGCACCTTCCGGCTGGGCATGTCGAGTGAGGTGGAATTGCTGCTATTGCCGGATCTGACGGCGCGGCTGCGCGAGATCGCACCCGGCATCCGTATTCTCGCCCGCAGCGGGCAGGAACAGGAAATCACCGCGATGCTGGATACGGGCGTGATCGACATGGCTGTCGGATGCACCTATTCCAAAGAGCAGCGCCACCATTGCGAGCCGCTCTACTCCTCCAGCGTGCTTTGCTGTTTCAATCCGGCCTTGCTCGATCTGCCCAATCCGGTGGGGCTTGAAACCTACATGGAGGCTAAACATGCCGTCATATCGCAGACGGACAGCCTGCATGGCTGCATCAAGGATGCGCTGGAACTGAGCGGTATCGAGATCGACGTTGTCGCGGCGGCGCCGGATTTCCTCTCGGTTCTGGCAACGGCGCGATCCTCGGCGGTGCTGGCCACCGTGTCCTCCCGCATCGCGCTGCGTTATGCGCCGATGCTGGGCCTGGAAATAAGTCCCGTGCCCGTAACGCTGAAATTCCCGCCCGTCGCCATGGTCTGGTCATTGCAGACCGATGCGGATGCCGGCGCCGTGTGGCTTCGCCAGCAAATCCGCGAGGCCATGGGCCGGACGGTCGATTGCGGGGTGTCAGGTATTGCCGCCTGAGGCGCTTCCGTATTTCCGGCCGGAAAACCGGTCTCCGCCTTTGCCGGAAGTGCACCGGATCTGAATTCTAGAAGCGTTTCTCAAGCCAGGTGATCGACTGGCCGGTGGAAAGCGGCGCGAGCGAGCCGATCTTCGTGAAACCGAAGCGTTCGTAGGTTCTCAGGGCATCCGGGTTCATCGTGTCGATATAGGCGCCCATGCAGCCGCGTTTTCTCGCTTCCTCTTCCGCCATGGCCAGCAGCTTTGGGCCGATGCCCTGGCCGCGCATGGTTTCCGGTATGAAAAGAAGCTGCACGTAAAGCCAGCCGCGGGCGGTATATCCCACCAGACCGCCGGTGACGGTGTTGTCGTCGTCACGGATGGTGATGTTGAGTTCGCGTTTGTCGCTTTCGCCGAAACGGGCGAGATTATAGGCCACCAGCGGATCGCGGATCGCCTTTTCAACTTCCGCATCCGCGACGTCGCTCAAAACGAAATTCATGCTTTTTTCCCCGGCACGCCGAGCGGCGGCCATTTCTCGTTTCCAATCCGAGACGCGGAAAACCCCGTGCCTTCGCCAAGGAAGGCTCCTTACCGTCCCTCACGCCACCAGAGCGCGGAGAAGGCGAGCAGCAGGGCAGCAAGCCCGGCAAAACCGGCAAACAGCGGCAGGGTGTTGACGCCTTTCAGCACCGTCTCGTCGGTCATGCGTATCAGCATGCGATCCTCGTCGGCAACCCTGATGTCACCCCGTACGGGCAATATATCGGGAAGGGCGATCCGGCCGGAATTATCCGCAACCCGGTGCACGCTGCCCTTGGTGGCATCGGCCAGCGGTTTCAGCGTTTCGGTCGTTGAAATCATTGCCTTGAATTCCGGCGCGTCCACCGCGCCGACATGGACGAGGGTGGTGAAATCGCCATTCTTGATTTCGAACAGGCCGGTTTCATCCATGCGGCGTTCGATCCTGTAAAGACCCGGCTCCGTATTGGTGAAAGCCATGTTCTCTGTCTTGCCGGAAGGGAAACGCACGCTCGCCTGACCGGGATCATCGCCGATGGTCTGGCGGGTGATTTGCAATGTGCGGCCGTTGGCCCGCGCCGTCAGCGCCTCTTCCTCAAGCTCGGGCTCCTTCATCAGCCAGTGGGCGATGCGGCGATAAAGCGCCACATGCGGGCCACCGCCTTCAAAACCGCGCGCCCAGAGCCAGCCCTGATCAGACAGCAGCATAGCGACACGGCCTTCGCCCTGGCGGTTCAGCACCAGCAGAGGATCCTGCCCGTCGCCCAGCATCACGGTCTGGCCCTGCGGCGGGTCGACGCTGATGGTGCGGAACCAGCGGCCCCATTGCGGCGGCTCGTTGCCGGAGCCATCGAGACCACGGGTGACGGGGTGTTTCTTGCCCGCTTCCGAAAGGCGCGGATAAAAGGCGGCCTGATGCACCTGGCCGGTCGGCTGCGCCGGCAGCACGGAGGCGAGCGGCGTCATGGCGATCGAATCCTGTCCGGCATGTTCCGGCCCGGCGGCGATCAGGAGCGCGCCGCCCTTTTCGACATATTGGGCGATGTAATCGTAATAAAGGATCGGCAGCACGCCGCGATGCTGGTAGCGGTCGAAGATGATGAGGTCAAAATCGTTGATCTTTTCCACGAACAATTCGCGAGTGGGGAAGGCGATCAGCGAGAGTTCGTTGATCGGCGTGCCATCCTGTTTTTCCGGCGGGCGCAGAATGGTGAAATGCACCAGATCGACCGAGGCGTCGGATTTCAGGAGGTTGCGCCAGGCGCGTTCGCCGGCATGCGGCTCGCCGGAGACGAGCAGCACGCGCAGGTTCTGGCGGATGCCTTCGATCAGGTGAACGGCACGGTTGTTGGCGGCCGTCACTTCGCCCGGAAGCTCTGCGACGGAAAATTCCATGACATTGTTGCCGCCGCGCGGAACCTTGAAGTTGAACGGCGTCGGCTGGCCGGGTGTAGCCTGCAAGGTGGCGATTTCCTCGCCATTCATCTTCACCGTCACTTCCGCCGAACCGCCGCCCGCGGAGCGGCCATCATCGAAGACGCGCAGCGTCAGCTGCTGTTCTTCATTGACGATGCCGAAGCGCGGGGCGCGGACGATCTCGATACGGCGGTCGAATTCATCGGCCTTGCCGGTGATCAGCCCGTGTACGGGGGCGCGGAAACCGAGCGCCTGTTCGGCATTGGGCAGCGCATTCGGGATATCGTGAATCTGGCCATCGCTGAGGAAGATCGCGCCGCCGACGCGCGACGGCGAGACATCCGAAACGGCGGAGGAAAGCGCCGAGAAAAGTTGCGTCGAGGGCGAATCGCTTTCACCATTGTCGCGCACTTCGACGATGCGCGGCTCGATGCGCGGGAAGCGGGACAGCCGGTCCTTCAGGGTTTCCAGCGCCGTATCGGTCATTTGCGGCCGGTCCTGCACGTCCTGGCTCTGCGAGCGGTCGACGATGACGGGCACGATGGTGGAGAGCGGCTCGCGTTCCTCCTGCGTCAGAAGCGGATTGGCGATGGCTGCAAGCAAGGCGGCAAGCGCCAGCCCGCGCAGCCATGCGCCACGCACGCCACGCCACAGGCCGATGAAGGAAAGCGCAAGCGCTGCAACGGCCAGAATGGCGATCACGATCCACGGCAGAAAGGGGGCGAAGGTCAATGTCATGTCACTGCCCCAACCGTTCGAGAAGTGCGGGAACGTGGACCTGATCGGCCTTGTAGTTGCCGGTCAGCATATACATCATGATGTTGACGCCGGAGCGGAAGGCGTGTTCGCGCTGCATTTCGTCCGGCGGCACGGTGGGCAGAACCGGCGCGCCCTGCGCGTCTACCGCCCAGGCGCCGGCAAAGTCATTGCCGGTTATCATGATCGGCGTCACGCCATCGCCGGAGGAGGAGAGGCCCGAGGTGGTTTTGGCCGCGCCCTGGCGCGATTCCACCCAGAGCGGCGAACCGTTGTAACGGCCGGGGAAATTGGTGAGCAGGTAGAAGGATCGCGTCAGAACGTGGTCCTCCGGCACGGGCTCCAAGGGTGGAATGTCGATATTGGCGAGGATCGCCTGCAGGCGTTCGCCATTGGCGCTGGTCGCGCCATTGTCAAGCGAGGAGAACTGGTCGCGCGTATCGAAGAGCACGGTGCCGCCAGCGCGCATATAGGCGTCGATACGCGAGATGGCGGCGCTCGACGGCATGGGGGCAGTCGCCGATACCGGCCAGTAGATGATCGGATAAAACGACAGCTCATCCTTGGAGATGTCGAGGCCGACCGGCTGACCGGGCTCCAGCGTCGTGCGCCAGGTGAGGAACTCGCTCAAACCCTGCAAACCCTGCTCGGAAATGCGGTCGACATCGTCTTCGCCGGTGCGCACATAAGCAAGGTGCGTCGTATCCAGCCGCTCGAAAATCTGCTCGTCGCCGGGCTTCGGATCGTCGGCGCGGGCGTCCGTCGGGGACATGGCGGCGAAAGCGCCGAGCGCCAGCAGCAGGGTGGCGGCTGTCGCGCTGCGGGCTTTCGGCAGGCGCGCGAAGGCGCCGCTCATGAAGAGCACGATCAGGCTGTCGGCGATCAGCATCAGGAAGGCGGCGATGAAGAGGGCCGGGCGCAGCGATTTCGCCGTTTCGCCGATCAGCGCTTCGCTGGTGGTGTTCACGCCTGCAAGCGAGGTATCGAGCGGGCGCAGCGTCGCGCCGGCCGGCAGAAGATTGAGAGCCACGAAACCATCCTCTGTGCCATAAAGGCCGGGGGGATTGTCGAAACCGGTGCGCGGCGGTTGGCCGGCACGCATTTCGAGCGGCCGGGCAGTGCCGACTTCAGCAGACAGCGCGCCCTCGGCCGTCAGCAGCCGGAAGGGTGGCAACGCGGCAGCGGGCGCATTGGCGGAGGCCGACGCGCCGCCGGCCTTCGACAGTTGCACGATACGGCGCAGCATATCGACGAAATGGCCGGAAATCGGCAGGTCGGACCAGCTCGCCTCGGCGCTGACATGGAAGAGCACGATGCGGCCCGCCTCGATCGTACGGGTGGTGACGAGCGGCGTGCCGTCAGCAAGGCTTGCCCAGGTGCGTTCGGCGAGATCCGGTGTCGGCTCGGCCAGAACCTGGCGTTTGACGAGAATGCCATCGGCCTTCGGCATACCGGCAAAGGCGCCGAAGCTTGGGAAATCCGCAAGTGGTTGCGGCTCGGCCCAGGAGAGCGCGCCGCCAAGCGCACGTTCGCCCTGCCTGAGCGTCACCGGCACCAGCGGATCGTCGGCAGGGGCCGCGGCAAGGCGGGGACCAGCAAAGCGGATCAGCGTGCCGCCACCGGCGAGCCAGCGTTGCAGCGGCTGATAGGTTTCTTGCGGCAGACGGCCGATATCGGCCATGACGATGACGGACGGGTTGGATTGCAGGATTTCCGGGATAGCCTGCGCCAGATCGGCCTGCCGCTGCGGGATGAGATCGGCAAAAGGCTGAAGTGCGCGGCTGATGTAATAAAGCGGCTGCAGCAGCGGCTGGAAGTCATTGCCGGTTTCGCCGGCCAGCAGGGCAACCCGGCGGCGGCGGAAACCATCATCGAGAAGGTGTACCGCACCCGCTGTCGAGACGCCTTCGAGGGAGAGGCGGGCGAAATCGTTACGCAGTTCGAAGGGCGCTTCCACGGTGGCCGTGGTTTCTGCCACGCCAGGCGCGAAGCTGGCGGTGCCATTGGCGAGGATGCGGCCCTGGCTATCCTGCGCATTGACGGTCAGCCGCTCGGCTTCCGCCGTATCGAGCCGCGACAGCGTGACGCTCATGGCATCGGCATTGTTGGTGGCGCCGGTAATGGCGGCAATCGCCTTGCCATCGCCCCTGACGATACGGAATTCGGCCGGGGACAGGCTGGCGAAGGTTCTCATCGCGCTTTCATCCTGCGCGGTCGCGATGCCATCGGCGATGTAGGCAAGCGTGCCGGGGGGCGCACCGTTCAGCGCTTCGGTGATGGCTTCCGCCGTGCGCACGCGGTCAGGAACCAGCGGTTTCGGCTTGGCGGCGGCAAGCTTGTCCAGCGCCACCGCCGTTGTTGCCGGCACGGCGTCATGTTCTGCATCGGCGGTGAAGCTGATGGAAACGGGGCGGTCGGCCCGTTCCGCATCGCCGATCAGGGCCTGCGCGGTTGCCACGCGTCTTTCCCAGTCGGGCGCGGAAGCCCAGCCATTGTCCACCACCAGCACCAGCGGGCCGCTACCGGCAATGCTGTTGTTGCGCGGGTTCACCACCGGGTCTGCCAGCGCGAAAATCACCGCGGCGGCGAGCGCGATGCGCAGCAGGGTCAGCCACCACGGGCTTTTCGACGGCGTTTCCTCGCGCTTCAGCACCGTTGCCAATATCTTCAGCGGCGGAAAGACCTCCGCCTTGGGGCGCGGCGGAGTGAGCCGCAGCAGCCACCAGATGACGGGCAGCGCCAAAAGGCCGAAGAGGATGTAGGGGCTGGTGAAGACGAAAGGCAATGCACTCATCGACGGCCACCGCCTTGCGCGGGCGCGCCGGAAAGATACATGTGCATGGCGACGAGCGCCTCGGAAGCGAGATGATCGGTGCGGTGGAACACAAAATTCCAGCCGAGACGGCGCAGCGACGAGGACAGCGCCTCGCGCCTTGCGAGATAGGCGCGGGTATAATCCTCGCGAATGGTTTCGGCGCGGCCGGAAACGAGTTTTTCGCCGGTTTCGGGATCGGTGAATTCGGTACGGCCGGAATAGGGGAAGGTTTCTTCGGCCGGATCGGCGATTTCCACCACATGGCCGCGCAGGCCACGCCGGGCGAGCGGCGAAATCCGCTCCATCACGTTTTTCGCATCATCGAGAAAATCGCCAATCAGGACGATATCGCTCGCGCCGCGGATCATGCCCGTTTCCGGCATGCCTGTCGTCAGCGGCGCATGCATGATGGCGGCGGCCAGCCGTTCGGCGGCGTTTCTGGCCGAGACCGGTTCCATGATGCCGGGGCAGCCGATGCGTTCACCCGAGCGTGCGAGGATTTCCGCCAGCGCCAGCATCAGCACCAGCGCCCGGCTTTCCTTGGAGACGGAGCCGAGGGTGGATTTGAACATCATCGACGGCGACATGTCGGCCCAGAGCCAGATGGTGTGGGCGGCTTCCCATTCCCGGTCGCGCACATAGGTATGGTCGTCGCGGGCCGAGCGCCGCCAGTCGATGCGCGACAGGCTTTCGCCTTCCGCATAGGGGCGGAACTGCCAGAAATTCTCGCCGATGCCGCGCTTGCGGCGGCCGTGCCAGCCCGCGGTGACGGTGTTGGCGATGCGCTTTGCCTCGACCATGCAGTCCGGCACCAGGGCGGCGCGCTGGCGCGCGCGCGCCAGAACTTCGCTACCCGGCGTCTTGTCTACGATCTGGCCGATGGATGCCACAGGCACTCCTTTCGCGAAAGGTTAGGCTCGCGTCTTTTTAATTCTTCGCCTGCTCCACGAGGGCTGCGATGACATCGCGCACCGACATGCCTTCGGCGCGGGCCGCAAAGGTCAGCGCCATGCGGTGTTCCAGCACCGGTTCGGCCAGTGCATGGACATCGTCCAGCGACGGTGCGAGGCGGCCTTCGTAAAGCGCGCGGGCGCGGGCCGTCAGCATCAGCGACTGGCCGGCGCGCGGACCCGGGCCCCAGGCAACGTGCTTGTCGGTCAATTTGTTGCCATGGCCGGGGCGGGCGGAACGGACGAGCGACAGGATCGCATCCACCACCTTGTCGCTGACCGGCATCTGGCGGATGAGCGCCTGGATTTCCATCAGTCGCTCCGCATCGATCACGCCGCGTGCTTCGCCGGAGGCGGTGCCCGTCGTGTCGAGCAGGATCTGGCGTTCGGCGGCAAGCTCGGGATAGCCGACATCGACCTGCAGCAGAAAGCGGTCCAGCTGGGCTTCGGGCAGCGGATAGGTGCCTTCCTGTTCCAGCGGGTTCTGGGTGGCGAGTACGTGGAAGGGTTTCGGCAGCTCATAGGTCTGGCCGGCCACGGTGATGTGGTATTCCTGCATGGCCTGCAGCAGCGCGGACTGCGTACGCGGGCTGGCGCGGTTGATTTCGTCGGCCATCAGCAGCTGGCCGAAAATCGGGCCCTTGATGAAGCGGAAGGAACGGCGGCCGTTTTCATCCTGGTCCATGACTTCGGAACCGAGGATGTCCGAGGGCATCAGGTCCGGCGTGAACTGGATGCGGTTGGCATCAAGGCCGAGCACGGTGCCGAGCGTGGTGACGAGCTTGGTCTTGGCAAGACCGGGAACGCCGACGAGCAAAGCATGGCCGCCGGAGAGGATGGCGAGAAGCGTGTTCTGCACCACTTTTTCCTGGCCGAAAATGACCTTGGAGACTTCCGTGCGGATGGCCGCAATGTCGGAAAGCGCCTTTTCGGCCGAGGCGACGATGGCCTTTTCATCGAGGGTTTCGCCGGTATTCATCACGCCCATGTCGCTCTCCTCATACCTTCGCCGCTGTCACAGTCGCATCCCGGTTTCGCTGGCAGTTGGCCGGGACGGATTTTGCGCTGTATATAGCTTATTGCTCTCTTGGCCGCTGACAAGCGCCATTCGAATGACTATGTCGTGACTTAGTATTTCCTTATCGGCAAAGCGAGACTCGAATATGGCAGCGGAGACGATAAATTCGGCGGGTGACGCGGCCGGGCTGGCGGCGATGATTTCCCGCGCCGCCGAACAGACCGGCGATGCCAAGCGCGGGCCGGCCCCGGTGGAGCGCTGGAATCCGCCCTTTTGCGGCGATCTCGACATGGAAATCCGTGCTGACGGCACCTGGTTCTACCTCGGCACGCCCATCGGCAGGGCACCTCTGGTGAGGCTGTTTTCCACGGTTCTGCGCAAGGATGAGGATGGGAAGACCTACCTCGTAACTCCTGTGGAAAAAGTCGGCATCCGCGTGGTGGATGCGCCTTTCGTGGCGGTGGAGATGAAGGCGACTGCGGGGGAGGAGGACGGCGAGCCTTTGCTCACCTTCCGCACCAATGTCGGCGATGTGGTGGAGGCGGGGCCGGAGCACCCTCTGCGCTTTGAAATTTTCGGTGAGAACCGTGAATTGAAACCCTATATTCTGGTGCGTGGCCGGCTGGAAGCGCTCGTTTCGCGGGCGGTGATGTATGATCTTGTCGCGCTCGGCGAGGTGATCGACGTGGATGGCGTCGATATGTTCGCCCTGCGCTCGGGCGGGGTGATCTTTCCGGTCATGCCCGCCAATGAACTGGAACGGCTTTCGCAATGACGATGACGACAATGGGCCTCAAGGCTTTTACCGCTAGCGATTTCCGCCGCCGGGTGCTGCAGGAAGGCGAGGGCGTGGCCGAGCGGGAGCATGGCGACCATGTGCTCAATCCGGGCGTGGTGCTGTCTGGAAACGGCATCAAGCTGAAGGATGCCGCCGTGCTGGTGCCGGTGATCGACGATGGCGACGATGCGCGGGTGATCTTCACCCAGCGCACCTCCACCCTGCGCAAGCATTCCGGCCAGATTTCCTTTCCGGGCGGCGGCATCGATGCCGAGGATCGCACACCGGAGGAAGCGGCGCTGCGCGAGACGGAAGAGGAAATCGGGCTTTCGCGTTCTTTCGTTGAAACGGTCGGCCGCCTGCCGGATTATATTTCCGGGACGGGTTTTCGCATCAAACCGGTGCTGTCGGTCGTCCGCCCGGGCTTTGACCTGACGCTCAATCCGACGGAAGTGGATGAGGTTTTCGAAGTGCCGCTGTCCTTCCTGATGGACCCGGCCAATCACGGGCGCGGCAGCCGCATCTTTCAGGGGAAGGAGCGGTTTTTCTACGAAATGCCCTATGGCGAACGCTATATATGGGGCATTACGGCGGGCATCGTGCGGACGATTTACGAGAGGTTTTATTCATGAGCAGCCTTGCCGGGCGGGACTGGTTCGAAAAACCGGCGCTGAAGCGCATCTTCGCGCTTTTGAATGCCGATGGCGGCGAGGTGCGGATCGTCGGTGGCGCGGTGCGCAACGCACTGATGGACCTGCCGGTGGTGGATGTCGACATGGCAACGACGCTTACCCCTGATGTGGTGGTGGAGCGGGCGAAGGCGGCGGGTATCAAGGTTGTGCCGACCGGTATCGACCATGGCACGGTGACGCTGGTGATCGACGGCGAGGGTTACGAGGTGACGACGCTGCGGCGCGATGTCGAGACCAATGGCCGCCACGCACAGGTGGCCTTCGGCACCGACTGGCAGACCGATGCGGAACGGCGCGACCTCACCATCAACGCCCTTTATGCCGATGAGACGGGTGAGATCATCGATCTCATCAATGGGTTGCCCGATATCGAAACCGGAACCGTGCGCTTTATCGGTGATGCCGCGACGCGGATTTCGGAAGATTACCTGCGGATTCTCCGCTTTTTCCGCTTCTTCGCCCATTATGGTTCAGGCCGCCCGGATGCCGATGGCCTGAGGGCAAGCGCCCGCGCCAAGGACAAGCTGGCGACGCTTTCCGCCGAGCGGGTGTGGAGTGAATTGAAGAAGCTGCTTTCCGCGCGTGATCCCTCGCGCGCTCTTCTGTGGATGCGGCAATCGGGTGTTCTTGCGGAAATTCTGCCCGAAACGGAGAAATGGGGTATCGACGCCATTCACGGGCTGGTGGCGGCTGAACAGGCGCTCGGCTGGGCGGTAGACCCGATGCTGCGGCTTGCCGCCATCCTGCCGCCGGACCGGGACAGGCTCACGACCCTTGCCGCACGGCTGAGGCTTTCGAAGGCCGAGGCGGGTTATCTGAGCCATTGGGCCTCCGCGCCCGCCGCCGACCCCGACATCAAGGAAACGGCGCTTGACCGGTTGCTTTACCGTCAGGGTGTTGAAGGTGTGAAGGCGCGGCTGAAACTCGCGCTTGCCGCCGCCCGTGCCGACCTTTCGGCTGGTGATATGGCCATGCAGAAGGTTGCGCGTTTTTCGACGCTGCTGGCGAGGGCGGAGAAATTCCAGAAGCCCGGATTCCCGCTGAACGGCGCCGATGTGATGGCCGCAGGTGTCCAGGCCGGCCCGAGAGTCGGCGAGGTGCTGAAAAGCCTCGAGGAAAAGTGGATCGACGTCAATTTCTCGCTCGACCGGGCAGCGCTGACCGCCCGGCTGAAAGATTTGCTCGAGAATTGAGGCCGCACTGTCAGCGGCATTTCGGCCTAAGCCGCATTTGCCTCGTCGCGAATGCGGGCCTTGATGTTTTCGATCATGTTTTCGCGGATGACGGTTTCGCCATGGGCCGAGCGCATATGTTCGACGGTTCGGCGCACGACTTCCGCATCGTCGTCTGCGCGGGTGTGCCAGGCGCAGCCGGGCACAAGCGTTCCACATTCAAACAGTCTCATGGTCTTGCCTCCCTGTTCAAGCGGGGGACAGCATTGATGTGAATGCTGTCCCTCCGACAAGAAACGAAAGTTTGCCGCTTATGTTCCAGAGCGGCGTCCTTCAACCCTATTCGGGCATCGCCCAGCACTGGAAAACAGAGGATGTGCCGGCTGCCGGGATTTTTGTACGAGGCATTTCGTCATTGTCGGCGCGCTTCACCGTCTTGCCGGCCAGCGTGCGTTTTACCTGTTCGACATAAAAGGAATGCGGCAGTTCGCGATCGCCCGTAGCACGCATTTCCGTGGCCAGGCGGTCAATCAATTCCGGTGTATCGATGGATTGCTGCGCTCCCTCGGCGGAAGCAGAAATAGGCATGCTGTTCGAAGTAATCATGACGATAGCTCCTCCAGTACGTCTGCGGGAGGAGACTACCACTGCCTTGATTTTTCCATAAGTCCTAATTTGCGCTATTTGCGACAAATTGGCTGATGAGCGTCAAATTTGCGTGAGGTTTTTAAGGCCAGCGCACCACCGGCGGCAGCGACGACAGGATCGATTCGACATTGCCGCCCGTCTTCAGGCCGAAGATGGTGCCGCGATCGTATAGCAGGTTGAATTCCACATAGCGGCCGCGGCGGATAAGCTGCTCGTCGCGGTCCTCTTCCGTCCAGTTCTGGTTGAAATTGGCGCGGACGATTTTCGGATAGACGAGATTGAAGGCGCGGCCGACATCCTGCACGAAGGTGAAATTGGCGTCCCAGCCGCCTTTCTCCTCGTCAGGGTGCAGCCAGTCGAAAAAGATACCGCCGGTGCCGCGCGGCTCATCGCGGTGCTTCAGGAAAAAGTATTCGTCGCACCACGCCTTGTATCGCGGATAGTCAGCGACGGGGTGGCGGTTGCAGGTGATTTCGAAGGCGCGGTGGAACAGCTGGGTATCCGGGTCCTGCTGCGTCCGCCTGCGGCCCAGCACCGGCGTCAGATCCGCGCCGCCGCCGAACCAGTGGCTGGTGGTGACGACCATGCGGGTGTTCATGTGCACCGCCGGCACATTGGGATTGACGGGATGGGCGATGAGCGAAAGGCCCGACGCCCAGAAGCGTGGGTCTTCTTCCGCGCCCGGTATCTGCTTGCGAAATTCCGGCGAGAACTCTCCATAGACGGTGGAGGTGTGCACACCGACCTTCTCGAAGACGCGGCCTTCCATCATCGACATCTTGCCGCCGCCGCCCTCGCCATTGTCGCGCAGCCAGTCCTTCTGGGTGAAGCGGCCGGGCCCCTGATCTGACAGCGGGCCGGTGAGCTCGTTTTCGAGGGTTTCGAAAGAGGCGACGATGGTGTCGCGCAGATGCTGGAACCAGGCTTGGGCAGTGGCCTTCTTGTCTTCGATGTCCTCGGGCAAGCCCTTCGGCAAGATTGGCCGTTCCATATCTTCTCTCTCCTGCGGTGAAGTCTGTTCCCTGCCGCGTCTAGCAGGTGTTTGCGCCGCACACAAATTCGACTCGCCAAGGCGGCGCGCCGACACTATCTTTATAGGCATAGGTGCCAGAGGTGAATGTCATGACGAAATTTGCCGGACCGCCGCCGCTTGACGGGCTGAAGCGCAGGATCGCCAATCACCGCAGGGAACGCGAAAGCGCCGGCGGCGAACAAAAGCGTGACGGCATGTTCGTGCGCCAGACCTTCTGTCTTGGACGTGAAGAAGCCCGCGCCAAGGCGCGCGAATGGTTCGACAGCTTTCCCAAGGCCGCCTATTGGACGGAAGTGGAAAGCTGGCGGCAGCTGGAAGGCGACCGTATCGAATTCACCATGCGGCGGCTGCCTTCGGCCGATTGAAATAGAATCAGGCGCGCGGTTCGGCGTAACGCAGGCGGCTTTCGATCAGCACGCCGCTTTCATCCAGAATGGGATGTGCCACCGTCACGATATGGGCGTTGATGCGCTTCAGGTCGCGCAGCATGTCGAGATGCAGCGAACTGGTCTGCATGCTTTCCGCCAGCCCGTCACGCAGCCGTTCCAGATGGCGGTTGGAGGACTGTTTTTCGAGGCGGCGTATGTCCACCTTGCTTTCCATCAGTCGGCGGGCAAGCTCGAAATCGCCGGTCACCAGAATGCTCTGGGCGGCGCGCAGGTTCTCGATGGTCATGTCGAACAGGGTCTTCAGCTCCTCATAACCGTCATCGGAAAATTTGAAGCTGTTCAGCACCTTCTTGCGGATCTGCTCGCAGATACCCTTTTCGATGATATCGCCGATATGTTCGAGATTGATCGCATAATCGATGAGGGCGATCGAACGGCGCGCTTCTTCGTCGCTTAGCCCCTTGCGGCCGAGCTGGGAAAGATAGACCTTCACCTCCTGCTGATTGCGGTCGACCTTCTTTTCCAGCAGGGAAACTTCCTGAAGCGGCGCCAGATCATTGTGTTTGAAGGCGTTTTCGGCGCGGATCAGCATCCGTTCGATGCTGTCGCCGACGCTCAGGACCTCGCGGGTCGCGTTGGCAAGCGCCACGACCGGCATGTCCAGCGCCTGCTGGTCGAGGAAATTCGGGCCGTCTTCGGCTTTGGCATCGCCCGGCACCAGCTTCGCCATCAAATCGGATATCAGGCCGGAGAAGGGCCAGGCGAGTGTCGCCAGAATGACATTGAAGATGAGATGCGCATCGACCGGCAGTTTGGCGGGCGAAAGCGGCAATTGCTGCAGATACACGGCACCATAGGAGGCGAGCGGCATGGCAATCAGGCAGCCGATGGTGCGCACGACAAGATTGCCGATGGTGATGCGCCGTGCCGAGGCGGGGCCGGAAAGCGTGGCGATGACGGGCGGAATGGCGCCGCCGAGATTGGCACCGAGAATGAGAACGATGATAAGGCCGGTGGACAAGGTGCCGGTGGCGGCGAGTGACAGGATGAGCACGACGACGGCGAGGCTGGACGATGAAACGAAAGCGAGCACGGCGGAAAAGATCAGCGCGACGGGCCATGCGCCGTCCAGCAGGCCGATGAAGACGCCCAGCGCCGGTGAGGCGCGCATCGGTTCGGTCGCGCCGCTCAAGAGGTGCAGCGACAGAAGCATGAGGCCGATGCCGATCAGCGCCGTTCCGCTCCCCTGCCGGGCGTTGGAACTGCCTTTTTTAAGTATGATGCCCGCAAGGATCAGCAACGGCGACAGCCATTCCACACCTGCGGCCACGATCCATGCGGTGACAGCCGTGCCGACATTGGCGCCGAGCAGCACCACCTGCGCCATGCGCGGCTTGATGAGGTCCCGTTCGGCGAAGGAGGCGACAGTAAGAGCCGTCGCCGTCGAACTTTGCAGGGCGACGGTGGCGAAGAAGCCAGAAAAGAAGGAGCGCGGTCCGTTCTGGGTGCCGGTGGCGAGCACGCTTCGGAGTTTCATGCCGAAGGCGCGGGTAACACCATCCTTCACCTGGGCAAGGCCAAAGAGCAGCAGCGCGACGGCGCCGAGAAGGTTGACGATGACAATTGTGGATTGCATGCAACGTCTCCTCACGCCCGCCGGCGCATGGTCCCGGCGAGAGCGATTTTTATTGTCCGGCTAATCAGTATAGGAGCGTGAACGCCTTCGGTACAGGCCGGGTTGCGACAGTTTCGCGGTAAAAACGGTCAATTTTCATGTTTGCCTGAAAAATTGGCTGCAAAGATGGCATGGTTAAGACCATGCCGTCTGGCGCAAGGCCTCGCCGGTGACCATCGCTGCCGACATTGCGACGTTGATCGAGCGTTGTCCGGCCACCATCGGGATGATGATTCGCTCATCCGTCTTGTCATGCACATGGTCTGGAACGCCGGCACTTTCCCTGCCAAAGAGCAGGATATCATCGGCGCGATAGGCGATGTTCGTATAGGGCAGGGCGGCCTTGGTGGAGGCGAGAACGAGGCGGCGGTCGGTGGTTGCCCGCCATTCCTCGAAACGGTCCCAGCTGACATGGCGCGTCAGCGCCGCCGCCGCGATATAATCCATGCCCGCCCGTTTGAGATTGCGGTCGGAAATATCGAAGCCGGCCGGCTCGATGATGTCGACACCAAGGCCGAGACAGGCGGCCAGCCGCAGGATAGTGCCGGTATTGCCGGGAATATCGGGCTGGTAGAGGGCGATCCGGATGTTGGACCCTGTTTCAGGCAAAATATCGGGCATAGTCTTCTCTTCGCATTCGGCAATGCCGGACCGATTATCACGGGTGAATGACCTGTGACAGATGCGGCTGGGAAAAGTCCCTTTTTAAGACAGTCCTCCGCCGGATATTCATTCGCATGACACATAGGCAGGGTACCCAATAACCAACCTATCGTCAGATAAATCCAAAGGTCCGGAAGGCGCCGACGGGGCGGTTTCGGGCGGGATTTCTGTGTGCAGCAAAACAGGAAGCAAGTCATGTCCGAACGGGTGAATTTCGTCCATCTGACCGATCTGCATATCGGCAATCCGCAGGTGCAGGATGATGATCTTTATTCCGAGACCTCGGCCACGCTGTCCGAAACGCTGGCGCAGATCAAAGCGCTGGTGCCGTCGCCCGAATTCATCGTCGTCAGCGGTGATCTGACCAACCGTGGCGATGCCGGCAGCTATGAAGAACTCAAGCGGCTGATGGCCGAGGCCGAACTGGATGTGCCGGTGCTCTTCGCGCTCGGCAATCATGACCGCCGCGACGGGTTTTACCCTGTGATGCTCGGCCGCCATGAGGATCTGGACGAGCCCTATGACCATGCGGAAGTCGTTGCCGGCGTCCATGTCATCGTCATGGATACCAGCGTTCCGGGCAAGGTCGGCGGCGCTTTCGAACCCGGCCAGATCGAATGGCTCGAGGATGAACTCGAAAACCATGCTGATCTGCCGAAGCTTCTGGTGATGCACCATGCGCCGGCGCTCGATTTCGACCGTCCCGAGGCGGAGTGGGAATCCCTGTCCTTTGACGATACCGAAGCGCTGGACGAGGTGCTGTTCGAACATGATGTCATCGGCATTCTGGCGGGTCATATTCATTATGACCGCATATCGCACTGGCAGGGCATTCCCGTGGTGGTCGGCATCGGCCAGCATTTTGCCACCGATCCGCTGTGGCTGCATGAGGGTGTGCGCATGTTGTCCGGTGCGTCTTTTGCTATCGGTACGATAAGGGATACGGGGCTAACCGTTACCTTCGCGCCGCAGCCCAGCGACCGCCGGGAATTGAAGCGCCACACGCAGGCCGGAATGGCCGAGTTGATCGCGGACTATGAAAGCGGGCAGGCGCAGGACGCAGCCGAATAAGGCTGTGCATCACGACCAGCTGCGGGCGGAAACCTTTGCGGGTAAATCCGCCCATTCTGTGCTACTCACCACAATCTTGAGTTTTCTCGCGCATCCCGTGTCTTTCCGACTGGTCAAGGTTTGATTTTTGCGCTACAAGGCCACATCTTCAACACCAGCTCAGGGAGGTTCTCATGGATAATGACATTCGCTTTCGCCTCCCGGCCCCAGTAGTGCCGCTGCTGGCCTAGGTGTTACTCCGCGGTTCGACCGCGTTTCCCATAGTTCGATTCGTCATGTGGCTGTTGCGGCCATGTTCAAAGACTTTTCCGTTCCGTCGTGAGCCATATTTGTGTCCGCTCACCATGTCACGATGGAGCGATTGATTGCCGGAGCTTGGCCTATGTTTGGCTGGTTTGAAAAACGCCTCGATCCTTTTCCCTCTTCGACGCCTTCCGTGCCACCGAAGACGCTTTTGCCGTTCCTTTGGCATTATGTGAAGCCCGCCTGGCCGTGGCTGCTGCTGCTTGGCCTGATGTCCATGGGCATCGCCATTGCGGAAGCCATGCTCTACAAATTCCTCGGCAATATCGTCGACTGGCTTTCCACGGCCAATCGCGAGACGTTTTTTGCCGATGAGGGCTGGCATCTGATCGTCATGGCGGGGCTGGTGCTGTTCCTGCTGCCGTTGATGGGTGCGATCCACACCATGACGATGCACCAGACGCTTGCCGGCAATTTCGGCATGATCGCGCGCTGGAAAATGCACCGCTTCCTGCTGCGCCATTCCATGAACTTCTTCGCCAACGAGTTTGCCGGCCGGGTTTCCACCAAGGTGATGCAGACGGCGCTGGCGATCCGCGAAGTGGCGCTGAAGGTGATCGACGTATTCGTCTATGCGATCAGCTTTGTCGTTTCGATGCTATTCATGGTCGCGGCGGCGGACTGGCGGCTGGTCATTCCGCTGCTCATCTGGCTCGGTATCTATATGGCGATCCTTGCCTATTTCGTGCCGAAACTCGGCCGGCTGGCGCAGGAGCAGGCCGATGCGCGCTCGATGATGACGGGCCGGATCGTTGACAGCTACACCAACATCTCGACGATCAAGCTGTTTTCCCATGCGGGTCGTGAGGAAAGATATGCGCGTGAGGGCATGAACGTGTTTCTCGGCACGGTTCACCGCCAGATGCGCAAGATTTCGGGCTTCAACATCCTGATCGACCTCAACAATGCCGTGGTGCTGTTTTCCACGGCGGCACTCGGTCTTTATTTCTGGATGCAGGGTTCGGTCACGGCCGGTTCGGTCGCCATCGCCATCAGCCTTGCCATGCGCGTCAACGGCATGTCGCAGTGGATCATGTGGGAAGTCACGTCGCTGTTCGAAAATATCGGCACGGTCTATGACGGTATGTCGATGATGACGAAGCCGCACGATATTGTCGACGTTCCGAAGGCGCCTGAGCTTGCCGCCCCGCAGGGCGCTATCCGTTACGACAACGTCCGCTTCCACTATGGCAAGAACAAGGGCGTAATCGACGGGCTGACGCTCGACATCAAACCGGGCGAGAAGGTCGGCCTTGTTGGCCGTTCCGGCGCGGGCAAGACGACGCTGATGAACCTGCTTCTGCGCTTCTACGATCTGGAAGGCGGCAGGATCACCATCGACGGGCAGGACATTTCCAAGGTGTCGCAGGACAGCCTGCGCGAGCTGATCGGCGTCGTGACGCAGGATACCTCGCTTCTGCACCGTTCGATCCGCGACAACATCGCCTATGGCCACCCCGAGGCCACGGACGAGCAGGTGATCGCGGCGGCGAAGCGGGCAAACGCCTGGGACTTCATCGAAACGCTTGTCGACATGCATGGTCGCCAGGGCCTCGATGCCCAGGTGGGCGAACGTGGCGTGAAACTCTCCGGCGGCCAGCGCCAGCGCATCGCGATTGCCCGTGTCTTCCTCAAGAACGCGCCGATCCTGGTGCTGGACGAGGCGACCTCGGCGCTCGATAGCGAAGTCGAGGCGGCGATCCAGGAGAACCTGTTCTCGCTGATGGAAGGCAAGACGGTGATCGCGATCGCCCACCGCCTTTCGACACTAACCGAAATGGACCGGCTCATCATTCTCGACAAGGGCCGGATCGTGGAAGCGGGCAGCCACGCGGAACTGGTGGCAATGGGCGGCATTTATGCCGACCTGTGGCGGCGCCAGTCCGGTGGCTTCATCGCCGACCACGAGGCGGAAGTGGCTGCGGAATAAGGAAAGCGAGAGGGCGGGAGTGATCCCGCCCTTTTGTCAAAGGTCTCGGGCCTCTCCGCCGTGAGAAACCAGTCCTTGCGATCAAGGACTGATTGGTTGGATTTCGAAACCGGGGTGACGGAGTGCGAATGAGACAAACATCACCGCAAGGATCCATACCTCCCGATTACACGACCGAGTGGCGTGGAGCGTTCGGGAATGCCGAGGTCAATGCCCTTCATGCCGAGTGCTTCGAGCATCGAATCCTGGTTGATGACTGGTGGTCCCAAGTTAATCACTTCAGTCTCGGCTGGGTGTGTAGTCGTCGTCTGGAGAAGCTGGTCGGGTTCGTTAACATCGCGTGGGATGGCGGTGTCCACGCATTTGTTCTGGACACGATGGTGTCGCCTGATTTCCAACGCCAGGGCATTGCAAAGGCCCTGATAGGGGAGGCGGTTAAACGGGCGAAAGACACCGGCTGCGAGTGGCTCCACGTCGATTTTGACCCGCACCTGCGGCGATTTTATTTCGATGCTTGCGGATTCCGCCTCACCGACGCCGGGCTCATCGCTTTGACGTAGCAACATCCCGAACGTTACCGAAATATAATCTCTCCCCGAAGCCGCTGCGGCTGTTCCCGAGGCGGGAATCCGCCTATATCCGGATCATGGTCATTACCCGCATCTTCGAGTATTTCGAGAACTGGATAAAGCCCTTCGCCCGCAAGGACGATTTGCGGCCGCCTGAAAGCACATTCGCTTTCATCTGGTTTTATATCTCGCAGGCCAAGGCGCCGTTTTTCGCCATGCTGGTGCTCGGCGGGCTGACGGCGGCCATCGAGGCGGCGCTGTTCTGGTTCGTCGGACGGCTGGTGGACATTCTCTCGACGGTGAAACCGGAAGAGGGCTGGGCGGGGCTGCTTGCGGCCCATGGCGGCGAACTCGTGGGTATGCTGGTGCTGATCGGCATCGTGCGGTTTATCGTCACCATGGTGACAGCGCTGGTGGATCAGCAGATCATTACGCCGGGTTTCTATAATCTGGTGCGCTGGCAATCCTATATGCATGTGGCGCGGCAATCACTGACCTTCTTCCAGAATGATTTTTCCGGCCGCATCGTCACCAAGGTCTGGTCCGGCGGGCAGGCGGCGGGCGATCTTGTCACCTCGCTGATGGAAAGTGTCTGGTTCGTCGGTATCTACTCGGTTTCCATGCTGTTCCTGATCGGCGGGCTGGACTGGCGGCTTGCGGTTCTCGTCGTCGTCTGGGTGGCGATCTTCTCGCTGCTGGCGCGGTATTTCGTGCCGCGCATCCGTTACCATTCAAAGGAGACGGCGGAGGCCGCCTCGATGCTCTCCGGCCGCATGGTGGATGCCTATAGCAATATCCAGACGCTGCGGCTGTTTGGGCGAGACGATGCCAATGATCGTTACATGCGTCAGGGCTTCGATATTTTTCAGACCGCGACGATGACGTTTACGCGGTTCATCACCGGCGTGCGCGCCTCCATGGCGCTGCTGTCCGGCGTCATGATCACGTCGATGGCGGCGCTCTGCATCGATCTGTGGCTCTCCGGCAAGATCAGTTCCGGCGCGGTCGCTTTCACACTTGCGCTGGTTTTGCGCCTCAACTTCCTGCTCGGGCGGTTGATGACGCAGTTCAACGGCATCATGCGCAATTTCGGCACGGTGCAGAACGCCGCCGAATTGATCTCGCAGCCGATCGGTCTCGTTGATACGCCCGACGCGGCGGTGCTGGAGGTCAAGAGGCCGGGCATCCGTTTCGAGAATGTCAGCTTCCATTACGGGCGGGCGAACGGCGTTATCGACAATCTCAACCTCGAAATCAGGGCGGGCGAGAAGGTCGGCATCGTCGGGCGTTCCGGCGCCGGCAAATCCACGCTCGTCAACCTGCTTTTGCGGTTTTACGATGTCGAGAAGGGCCGCATCCTGATCGATGGGCAGGATATCGCCAAAGTCACGCAGGAATCGCTGCGCGCCCATATCGGCATGGTCACGCAGGATACCTCGCTGCTGCACCGTTCCATTCGAGACAACATCATGTTCGGCCGCACGGATGCCACCGAAGCGCAATTGCAGGAGGCGACGCGCCGCGCCAAGGCGGATGATTTCATCACAAGGCTGGAGGACCAGCGCGGCCGCACGGGTTTTGACGCGCATGTGGGCGAACGCGGTGTTAAACTTTCCGGCGGCCAGCGCCAGCGCATCGCAATCGCCCGCGTGATGCTGAAGGACGCGCCGATCCTCGTGCTCGATGAGGCGACCTCGGCGCTCGATTCGGAGGTGGAGGCGGCGATCCAGAGCAATCTGGATGAACTGATGCAGGGCAAGACGGTGCTGGCCATCGCCCACCGCCTGTCGACCATCGCCGCTCTCGACCGGCTGATCGTGATGGATCAGGGCCGTATCGTCGAACAGGGCAGCCATTCCGAGCTGGTCTTGCGGGGCGGGCTTTATTCGGAGTTGTGGGCGCGGCAATCGGGCGGCTTCCTCGCCGCGGACGAGGCGGCGCAATAAGGCCTTCGATTATTTCCCGATCATGAAATCCGCCATCAGCCCATAATGATTGGAGCCGAGGCTGTCCGGCAGGCGCGTGGTTTTCATCAACGTCGCCGGTTCACGGGCGAAGATGTGGTCGATGGCGATGCCGAAGCGGCCGGCCTCCGTGGGCCATGTGGCGGGTTCCCAGCGTGGTTTCTTCAGGTCGTTGGCGGCGAGAAAGGCGCGCATGTCGGGGGCGATGCTGGCGGAATTGAAGTCTCCGGCCAGAATGAGCGGCCCGGTGACGCGAAAGAGGATTTCGCTGACCTCATCCAGCTCGTCCCGGTGATAATCGTCGAAATAGGGCTTGGTGATGTGGCCGGCGGCCAGTGTCAGCGTCGTTCCGTCGAGATCGATCCTGGCGAGAGCAAACCGGTCCCGGCGCAGATCGCTGAGGCTGTAGAACTGGCCTTCCAGCAATGGCCGTTTCGAAAGCATCAGCAGGTCACATCCCGGCGTTCCGGTAAAACAGCCGAGCCTGTAGGGATAGGTCTCCTGCAGACGCGGCAGAACCGATTGCAGCGCCGCCGCCTCGAAGAGATAGACCGCATCCGCCCCCGATTCGAGAATCTTATCGGCGATCGCATCCGCATTGGCGGCATTGTCCGTCAGCACGTTGAAGGACAATAGCCGGAAGGCTCTGGCGTCCGGCGCGGCGGTTGCGGATGTGGAAAATTCCAGAAGCATAATGACGGCATGGATGGCGAGCGCAAGCGACCAGACCAGGAGGAGGGCCGAAACCGCATCACGTGTCAGCCAGAATATGAGGCATGACAGCAGGATGCAGACAAGGGCGATATGCAGCTGGAAACTGGTGACGAAGGCGAGAAGCCAGAAATCGGCGACATAACGCAGGCTGGCGACGAAAAGAACGGCAGCCACCGCCGTGGAGACCATGCAAGAGAGCTTCGCCGTCATCCGAATCCCTGCTTTCCGAGCTCTCCCTTGATGTCTCCTAACATGGCGCATGAGGGCGCACAATGTTGCCCGCCTGCCAAGGGTGGCGAAAAAATGAGAAGCAAATCGGGCCCTTCCGTCAGAATTACGGCAGCTTTGTGTGCTTTGCTCTTGCCAAGTCAGTCAATATTTTGCGATCAAACAGATGACGCGGTTTCTGAAATGCCGCGAGAATGACCAAGGCGATGGGACGGAGTTTGTCTTGGATCAAATCATAGCGGGAGGACTCATGCGATTTACGGCAAAAACAGCGCAGAGGATGGTGTAGCGGTGAGCGAGCACGTAACCAATCACGACGCTTCGGGTGAACCGACCCGTCGCGATTTTCTTTATCTAGTGACGGGAATGGCGGGCGCCGTCGGTGCCGCCGCAGTTGCATGGCCTTTTATTGACCAGATGCGTCCCGATGCATCGACGCTGGCGCTCGCCTCCATCGAGGTGGATGTCGCGGCCGTCGAGCCGGGCATGTCGCTCACCGTCAAGTGGCGCGGCAAGCCGATTTTCATCCGCAACCGCACGGAAAAGGAAATCGAGGAAGCCAAGGCAGTTGCTCTCGGCGATCTGAAGGATCCGGTGGCGCGCAACGCCAACATCGCCGCCGACGCGCAGGCGACGGATATTGACCGCTCCGCCGGTCAGGGCAAGGAAAACTGGATCGTCATGGTCGGTTCCTGCACCCATCTCGGTTGCATTCCGCTCGGCCAGGCCGGCGATTTCGGCGGCTGGTTCTGTCCCTGCCATGGCTCGCACTACGATACGGCGGGCCGCATACGTAAGGGTCCGGCGCCGCAGAACCTCGCCATCCCGACATTTGCATTCACATCCGATACCGTGATCAAGATCGGATAAGGGGACAGATATTCATGAGTGGCCATTCCAGTTATCAGCCGTCCACCGGCATCGAGAGGTGGATCGATTCGCGGCTTCCCTTGCCGCGCATGATCTATGACAGCTTCGTTGCCTATCCTGTCCCGCGTAACCTGAACTACGCCTACACCTTCGGTGCGATGCTTGCCGTCATGCTGATCGTGCAAATCCTCACCGGTGTTGTGCTGGCCATGCATTATGCGGCCGAAACGACGGTGGCTTTCAATTCCGTCGAAAAGATCATGCGCGACGTCAACCACGGCTGGCTGCTGCGCTACATGCATGCCAACGGTGCGTCGTTCTTCTTCATCGCGGTTTATCTGCACATCGCCCGTGGCCTTTATTACGGCTCCTATAAGGCACCGCGAGAAATCCTCTGGATTCTCGGCTGCGTGATCTTCCTGCTGATGATGGCAACGGGCTTCATGGGTTACGTTCTGCCCTGGGGCCAGATGTCCTTCTGGGGCGCAACCGTCATCACCGGCTTCTTCACGGCGTTCCCCGCCGTTGGTGAATGGATCCAGCAGTTCCTGCTCGGCGGCTTCGCCGTGGATCAGCCGACGCTGAACCGCTTCTTTGCGCTTCACTATCTTCTGCCCTTCATGATCGCGGGTGTCGTCATCCTGCACATCTGGGCGCTGCATGTGACCGGCCAGACCAACCCGACCGGCGTTGAAGTGAAGAGCAAGACTGACACCGTGCCCTTCACGCCCTATGCGACGCTGAAGGATGCGCTTGGCGTTTCGATCTTCCTGATCGGTTATGCCTGGTTCGTCTTCTATATGCCGAACTTCCTCGGCCACCCCGACAACTACATCATGGCCGATCCGCTGAAGACCCCGGCGCATATCGTTCCGGAATGGTACTTCCTGCCGTTCTACGCCATGCTGCGTGCCATCACCTTCAACATCTGGATCATCGATTCCAAGCTCGGTGGCGTTCTCGTGATGTTCGGCGCGATCGTCGTGTTGTTCTTCCTGCCCTGGCTCGATACGTCGAAGGTTCGTTCCGCCGTCTATCGTCCCTGGTACAAGATGTTCTTCTGGCTGTTCGTGGTGAATGCCATCATGCTCGGCTGGCTGGGTTCGCGCCCGGCGGAAGGAACCGGCCTTCTCGGCCTGCTTACCGGCGATCTGAAAGGCAATTATGTCGGCTATTCTCAGCTCGGCACGCTTTATTACTTCGGTTTCTTCCTCGTCATCATGCCGATCCTCGGTCTGGTCGAAACGCCCCGGCGTATTCCGAATTCGATTACCGAGGCCGTTCTCGAAAAGAACGCCGCCAAGACGGGTGCCGCATCTGCTGCGGCCCAAGTGTAAGCGCGAAGGAAGGATGACGACAATGAAGAAGCTTGTAACGAGCATCGCGCTTTTCGCCGCCATCGGCTGCTCCTTCACCGTCGCCTCGGCGGCGGAGGAAAGCCACGATCTCTCCACCAAGACGGAACATGCGATTGCCGGCGGTCACTTCCCGGTCATCAAGCCTGAAGAGCAGAGCTGGTCTTTCGCAGGACCCTTCGGCAAATATGACAAGGGCCAGCTGCAGCGCGGCCTGAAGGTCTACAAGGAAGTCTGCTCCGCCTGCCATTCGATGAGCCTTGTCTCCTTCCGCACGCTGGAGGATCTCGGTTATTCGGAAGAGCAGGTGAAGGCTTTCGCCGCCGAATATGAAGTGCAGGACGGCCCGAATGCCGAAGGCGAAATGTACAATCGCAAGGCCGTGCCTTCCGATCATTTCCCTTCGCCGTTCCCCAACCATGAGGCGGCTGCCGCTGCCAATGGTGGCGCAGCACCGCCCGACATGTCGCTGCTCGCCAAGGCACGCGGTGTGGAGCGCGGTTTCCCGCAATTCATCGTTGACATGATCCCGATCGTTGGCGGTTACCAGGAAGGCGGCCCGGACTATATCCATGCGCTGCTGACCGGATATCAGGACGCGCCGGCTGGTGTTGAAGTGGCGGAAGGCACGCATTTCAACCCGTATTTCGTCAGCGCCGTGGCGCTGAAGATGGCGCCGCCGATCAGCGCCGACCAGGTGACCTACGACGACGGCGCGCCGCAGACCGTGGACCAATATTCCAAGGACGTGGCTGCCTTCCTGATGTGGGCTGCGGAACCGCATCTGGAACAGCGCAAGCGTACCGGCTTCATGGTCATGGTGTTCCTGTTCATCTTCACGGCTCTGATCTATCTCACCAAGAAATCGGTCTACGCCAACAAGGAACATTGATCGGCATCCTGTTGCCGGCAGTCATTGGCCCCCACGGTCTCCGTGGGGGCTTTTTCATGTATTGAGGGGGAAATTGGGCGGCAGCAGCAATCTGCGACGCTGTCGTTCTGCGGCTGCTGCGAACGGTTTGCCGCAGGATAGGAGAGGCACGGGCAGGGTGGCGGTCCTTTTTTGTTGGTCAGCCGCCGTCAAATTGATAGGGTGGCCCGAACCATCTCATCCATTTCCCTTGTCTTAACTGGAAATACCATGACCGTTATCGCTTCGGAGCTTTCCGCTGCCATCCGTTCCATTCCCGACTATCCGAAGCCGGGCATCATCTTCCGGGACATCACGACGCTGCTCGGCAATCCGCGCGCTTTCCGCCGTGCTGTCGATGAACTCGTGCAGCCCTATGCGGGAACGAAGATCGACAAGATCGCCGGCATGGAAGCGCGCGGCTTCATCCTCGGCGGCGCAGTGGCGCATCAGCTATCGGCCGGTTTCGTGCCGATCCGCAAGAAGGGCAAGCTGCCGCACACCACCGTGCGTGTGGCCTACAGCCTGGAATATGGCGTCGATGAAATGGAAATGCATGTGGATGCCGTGCAGCCGGGCGAAAAGGTCATTCTGGTCGACGACCTGATCGCCACCGGCGGCACCGCCGAAGGCGCGGTCAAGCTGTTGCGGCAGATGGGTGCGGAGATCGTTTCCGCCTGCTTCGTTATCGACCTGCCCGATCTCGGCGGTCGCAAGAAGCTCGAAGACCTCGGTGTCGAGGTGCGGACGCTGGTGGAATTCTCCGGCCATTGAGGCGGTAGCCGGGGCAAATCGTGATGGTATGCCCCGGGCTCGCTTTATTCGAATTCCAGAACCCCGCTCTGGAAGGTCAGCACCGTTTCCCCTGACTGGTTGACGCCTTCGTTGAACGTGGTGTTCAGCCAGACGCCGGGTCTCGATTCCAGCGGCCGGGTATCGAGCAGGGTCACGAAATAGGTTACGTCATCCCCGGCAAAAACCGGCTTTTTCCATTTGAGCTCGCGGAAGCCCGGGGATGGGCCGAGTTTCGGCGGTTCGAGGCCCTGTAGCTTCAACCTCTTCACTTCCTTTGCCCAATGGGACAGGAAGGATTTCATCCAGCCCGCGCCCGTATGCCAGCCGGAAGCGCAAAGCGCGCCGAAAACACTGTTCTTGGCTGCCTCGGCGTCGAGATGAAAGGGTTGCGGATCGAAATCGCGGGCAAAGCGAATAATGTCCTCGGCGGAAAAATGCAGCGTATCGAGAGTGACGCGTTCGCCGATCGGAGAAAGTTCTGCCAGTCTCATGCCGCAACGCCTCCATTCGCGCTTATCAGGAACATCACGGTGTTTTCGCCGTGCGACACCAGAACGCCACGCTGGTTATAAAGCTCGTGGCGGAATTTCACGAGGCCGATTCCCGGCCGGGAACCGGATTGCCGTTGTTCCAGCACGATGGATTTTCCCGAAAGCGTATCACCCGCCAGAACCGGCTTTTTCCAGTCGACATAATCGATGCCGGGGCTGCCCTGCGAGGTGGAGTTGGCGATATAGCTATCCGCCATCATCCGCATCAGCAGGCTGCAGGTGTGCCAGCCGGACGCTGCCAGCCCGCCGAGAATGCTCCGGCGGCCGGCCTCTTCGGAAAGATGCATGGGCTGGGGGTCGAACTCGCTGGCGAAGGCGATAATCTGCTCCGCCGAAACCGATTGTGGGCCAAGGGGAAATTCCCGTCCAACGGAAAAATCCTCATAGGTATATATCGCGACCGGCGCCATGGTTTCCTCCCTTCGCACAGTCAGTGTCGGCGTATCTAAGAGGATTTTTCCTTTTACGTAAAGGTCAAATTGAGGGTGCGGCTATATTGCATTGGCAGGGAGTTTTGAGCGCGGGTGCTTTTCGCCTTCTCCCCGAGGGGAGAAGATCGCGGCAGCGGGGCGAGGGTGGAGATGTTCGGAGAGCTTGCCCCCGATCCGACCCTTCAGGCCACCTTCTCCCCGGCGGGGAGAAGAAACAAGCGGCTATGTCTGCGCCCTCAGCGTTTCGAAAGAAACTACCCGGCTGCCCGCGGCCTTCAAACGAGATCAGGTGTTAAAGCGGAAGTGGATGACGTCGCCGTCCTGAACCACATATTCCTTGCCTTCGTCACGGGCCTTGCCGGCTTCCTTGGCGCCCACTTCGCCCTTGAAGGCAACGTAGTCGTTATAGGCGATGGTGTTGGCGCGGATGAAGCCGCGTTCGAAATCCGAATGGATGACGCCGGCGGCCTGCGGGGCCTTGGTGCCGCGCTCGATGGTCCAGGCACGGCATTCCTTCGGGCCGACGGTGAAATAGGTGATGAGATCGAGCAGCTTGTAGCCGGCGCGGATCAGGCGGTCGAGGCCCGCTTCTTCGAGGCCGAGGGCGGAGAGGAATTCCTTCGCCTCTTCATCGGGAAGCTGCGCCACTTCGGATTCGATCGCCGCTGAGATGACGACGGATTCTGCGCCCTGGGCCTTGGCCATTTCGGCAACCGCTTTGGTGTGCTCGTTGCCGTCGACGGCGTCGCCTTCGGCGACATTGCAGACGTAGAGAACCGGATGCGCGGTCAGCAGGTTGAGACCCTGAAGGATGCGCAGCTCCTCGGCATCGAGCGTGGAGAGCAGGGTGCGAACCGGCTTGCCTTCATTAAGAAGCTTCAGCGAGGCTTCCATCAGCGGCAACTGTGCCAGCGATTCCTTGTCCTTGCCGGTGGCGCGCTTACGGGTCTGTTCCGTGCGGCGCTCAAGGCTTTCGAGGTCGGAGAGCATCAACTCGGTCTCGATGGTTTCGGCGTCGGCCACCGGGTTGATGCGGCCTTCGACGTGGGTGATGTCGTCATCCTCGAAGCAGCGCAGAACGTGCACCACGGCGTCGACTTCGCGGATATTGGCGAGAAACTGGTTGCCGAGGCCTTCGCCCTTCGATGCGCCGCGCACCAGGCCGGCGATGTCGACGAAGGAGATGCGGGTGGGGATGATTTCCTTCGAGCCGGCAATGTCGGCGAGGGTTTTCATGCGTGCATCCGGAACCGCCACTTCACCGGTATTCGGCTCGATGGTGCAGAAGGGATAGTTGGCGGCCTGTGCGGCGGCCGTTTTCGTCAGCGCGTTAAAGAGGGTGGACTTGCCGACATTTGGCAATCCAACGATACCGCATTTGAAGCCCATGGCTTGAAACCTGTCCGTTTGAAAGAATTCGTTGAGGAGCCTTTTGCGGAAAGGGCAGGGCAAGGTCAAGCCCGCGAGCCGATTTGGGCAGGCAAAGCCCGGCGAAAGCTGCGGAATTTAGGGCAGGGTTGCCGATAGCGCGGTTGCGGTGCAATATATGCGGGTCAAACGAGTGATCTTTCGTCATCCAGGGGCATTTCCCCATGAGCGAGCATGATGAGCGGCGATGATGAGTGACGGTCCTGTCGATCTCAAGCCGAAACCGAAAGTCAAACCGAAGCTGGAGCGCCCGAAGCTCTACAAGGTCATTCTGCTGAATGACGACTATACGCCGCGTGAGTTCGTGACCGTGGTGCTGAAAGCCGTCTTCCGCATGAGCGAGGAAACCGGCCACCGGGTAATGATGACGGCGCATCGCTTCGGCAGCGCCGTGGTCGTCGTCTGCGCGCGTGATATCGCCGAGACCAAGGCCAAGGAGGCGACCGATCTCGGCAAGGAGGCGGGGTTTCCGCTGATGTTCACGACCGAGCCGGAGGAGTGAGGGCTTTTATGGGAGCAGGGGTTTCCGAGCCCGATACGTTGTCCGTTCACAATACGGAGTTCGATCCTCATTGCTGTGACAAGTACAGGAATGAGGGGCGCGTTACGCCCTAGTCCTGCCGGATCTGAAAGCCGGTCTTGTTCTGCACGAAGCCGCAGCTTTCGTAGAAGGCGTGGACTTCCGGGCGTTCACGGCCGGTAAGCAGCATCACCTTGTAACAGTCCGCGGCAAAGGCGGTCTTGATGGCGTGGCGCACGACCGCGCGACCATATCCTCGACCGCGACGGGCCTCCAGTGTCACCACGTTTTCAACGAGTGCATAGGGGCGGGCGGTGCGGGTCAGGTTCGGAACAATCAGAAGTGTGGCGGTTGCGACGGCTTCCCCGTTGTCCGTGGCGAGAAGCACGGTCAGGCCGGGCTGGGCGAGCATGGCGGCGAAAGCCGTGCTTGCCTCTTGCATCGTCAAATGCGGGTCCGATGGATTGAGCGCCCGGTAAAGTGCGAGCAGACCGGGCAGGTCGCCGGGGCCGGCCTCGCGCAGGGCAATGGTATCGGAAGACATATGTGGTCTAGTCCTTCTTGCTGAACATCCGCTTCAGCATCTCAGCCATGGGCCCGGTTTCCGGCAGTTTTTTCGGCTGGGCGCTGTTGCGCGCCTGATGGATGTGAGACTGCGCTGCCGGCTTGGCGGCCTTTACCGGTTTTTCCGTCTCCGGCTTGCTGCCTGTCGCGAGCGCCAGCTTGTTCATCAGCTGCGAATCCTCGGCCTTCACCAGCATGGCGGCATTGTCGGCAATGGCATCCAGCAGCGGATCGAGCCAGACGTGGTCGGCCTTGGCGAAATCGCCGAGCACATGGCCGTGCACCCGCTCCTTGTCGCCGGGATGGCCGATGCCGAGGCGCAGGCGGCGGTATTCCTTGCCGCAATGGGCGTCCAGCGATTTCAGGCCATTATGGCCGCCATGACCGCCGCCCGTCTTGATGCGCGCGCGGCCGGCCGGCAAATCCAGTTCATCATGAATGGCGATGATATCCGCCGGCGCAAGCTTGAAGAAGCGCATCGCCTCACCGACGGATTCGCCGGACAGGTTCATATAGGTGAGCGGCTTCATCAGCAGAACCTTTTCGCCGCCGATCTCGCCTTCGGAAATCTCCGACTTGAACTTCTTCGACCAGGGCGCAAAGGAGGGAAGGCGCTGCAGCGCATCGACAGCCATGAAGCCGATATTGTGGCGGTTTCCCGCATATTGCGCGCCGGGATTACCAAGTCCTGCGATGATCTTCATGGGGCATGTCCGCATTTTGCCGGTTGATGCTGTTGTCACCACCCCGAAAAGCGCCTGCTGTCAATCTTTTTATGGATCTGCGGGACGTGGGCAGCCTCTCAGGGGCTGACGAGATTGTAGTGGTCGAATATCTTCTGCTGCGTTCCGTCAGCGATCAGCCTGTCCAGCCGGGCCTGCAATTTAGCTATGACTTCGTCGGGAACGCTTTTGTTGCAGGCAAGGCCAAGCTGTTGCCGGGTGAGCGTTATAACCTCCCTGAAGGTATTCTCCGGCAGGCCCTTGAAGGTGCTTTCGGACATGGGCATGAGGTCTATGCGGCCAAGTTGCAGCTTGTTGAGCGTGATCTCGAAGTCGGCGCCCACATCCACCTGCGGGAAACCGAGTTTTTGGAGCAGCGTTTCGGTATAGTCGCCCCGCTGGGTTCCCACCCGGTACTTTCTGGCCTCCTCAAGGCTGGAAGCCTCGATATTCGCCTCGCGGCGTGCCACGAGAATATTGCGGTCGATGTGGATCGGTGCAACCCATTTGAAGAGCTTTTCCCGCTCGGGCGTTCTCGCCGTGGCGAAGACGCAGTGCATGGCCTGTGTCGTGGCCAATGCGATGGCCCGCGCCCAGGGCATGACGGCAACTTCATAACTGGTGCCGGTGTCCTCGAGCACGATCTTGAGCTGGTCGAAATAGACACCGCGCACGCTGCCGTCGCTGGTCTGCAGATTGTAAGGCGGATAGACCTCCGTCGTCAGGAAGAGCTTGGCCGCGCCGGCCGGCGTGGCGAGGGTAAGAAAGATCAGGCAGAGGCGGATCAATCCCATGATGTCATCACCGGTTCATGCTTGTCGTGCCATGGTACGGTTCTGTTCGGGTGCGGCATCGAATGCGGCGATCAGCCTTTGGATCGGTTGCGGGCGTGCGAAGAAATAACCCTGTCCGAAATCCGCGCCTATTTCGCTCAGAAGCTCCTTCTGCTCTTCCGTCTCGACGCCTTCGGCGATGACGACGCAGTTCATCTTGTGCGAGATGGCCGCGATACCTTCGACCAGCATGCGGTTGCGCTGCCTGATTTCCATCCTGTCGTCGCAGATCGAGCGGGTGAAGGATTGATCGATCTTGACGATATCGACCGGAAAGCGGCTGAGATAGCTGAGCGAGGAATAACCCGTGCCGAAATCATCGAGCGCGATGCGGCAACCGAGCTGGTGAATGGCGTTGAGGATCGCCCGGATTTGCGGATCGTCCTTCATGATGACGGCTTCGGTGATCTCGATGACCAGCCGTCCGGGGATAATGCCGTGGCGGTGCAGCACGCCGGCGATACGCGTCGGCAATCCCGGTTCGAATTGCAGTGGCGAAAAATTCACCGCCACATAGGTCTGTTCCATGCCCGGCAGGCGCGACAGCTTCGCGAGATTGGCGATCGACTGATCGAGAATGAGGTTGCCGATGCGTTGAATGGTACCGTTTTCTTCGGCAAGGCTGACGATCGCGGCCGGGGAGAGCAATCCCTTGTCCGGATGGTTGAGACGCAGCAGCGCCTCGAAACCTGCCGTCTGGCCGGTTGAGAGGTCTTGAATGGGTTGGAAATAGGCTTCGAACCAGTCCTCGGAAAGCGCCTGCGCGATATCCCGCTCAAGCTCCGCATGTTCGCGTGCCCGGTCCATGATCGAGCTGTCGAAGACCTGCGAACCGTTCTTGCCCGTTCTTTTGCGGGTATACATGGCCATGTCGGCATTCTGCAAAAGCTCGGAAGCGCTGGAGGCATGCAAAGGATAGACCGCCATGCCGATGCTGGCGCTGAGACGGATGCTGTTGTTCTCGATCTCGAAAGGCGTGTCCAGCATGGCGCAGATGCGCTCGCAGAATTGCAGGGCGCGCTCCTCCACCTTGTCGCCGGCCAGCAGAATGGCAAATTCGTCGCCACCGAGCCGCGACGCGCTGTCGAGCGGCGTCAGCAGAGGTTCGAGTTTCAGCGTGAACTGCTTGAGAACAGCGTCGCCCGCCGCATGGCCGAGATTGTCGTTGATGGCCTTGAAACGGTCGAGGTCGATGAACAGGCAGGCCAGTTCGCTGCCATTGCGGTCCGCATCGCGGATCTGCAGGTCGAGGATCGCCTCGAAACCCTGACGGTTGAAGAGGCCGGTCAGATGGTCGGAAATGGCCTGCTGGCGGTTGCGCTTTTCCGATTGGCGCAGTTCGGTCACATCCGTCATGACGCAAAGGCATGTGCTTTGCTGGGCGGCATCGCCGGAATCGAGAGGTTTTTCGAGGATGAGCGCGTCCATGACGCTGCCTTCCCTGCAATGGAAGCGTACGGTGATGCCGTTATGCGAAACCTCGGGTGAGGCAGGTGTTGCCTTGCGCTGCTGGAACAGCGGGCGGTCATCGGGATGGATGAGATCGGCGAAGTTCAGGCCAAGTATCCTGGTGCGGTCGTAACCGGTCGCCTGTACCCAATAATCGCTGACGGCGGCGATCCGGTCGTGCCTGTCGAGCGAGAACAGCATGGCGGGTGTGCGGTTGTAGATTTCCGTCTTGCGCTCATGGGCATTCTTGATCTCCAGCTCTTCCTTTTCGAGCTGGGTCTGCATTTCGTTGAAGCTTTTCGCCAGCCGGCCGATTTCGTCCTTCGAGCGCCAGTCGACATGGTGACGGGAACCGAGGCGGCGTGTTGCCTCTATTGCCGCGGCCAGCCGCATCAGCGGGCGGATGACCATGAAGCGATTGCCGGCGATGGCGGCAAGAACGATGGTGAGTACCGCGAGAATGAAAATGGTGATGAAGGCCAGTTCTGTGCGGCTGAGAGAGGTCAGAAGGCTGACATTGTCATAATAGACCGTCAGCTGCCCGACGGTGACGGCACCCTTCGTGGTCTTGTAGGTCACCTCGCGCGTCGTTGAGGCTGCATCCTGGATGATGTCGCTGCCGGCGGTCTGGACGATGTCGAGCTGGCCGGACGTATCCTTGACCTCGACCATGCGGATCACGGGGTCGGAGATGAGGGTTCCGGTAATCTGGTTGATGGTGTCGTCATCGAGATCCCACAGGGGCCGGGCAAGCGCCTGTGCATTGGTCGACAGCAGAATCTCAAGATGGTTGCGCTGGCTGCGAATGGCTTCGTGATAGGAAAGCGTCAACAATAGCGTAAAGAGCGGGGCGACCACTGTAAGAAGTGCGCCGGAAACAATCGCGATAAAGCGACTTTCGACGGAATGAGCCATTCGATTGCAGCTACCCTTTGCCCCTGAATTGCTGCGCTCCGCTTCTTCCGCCCGGAGTGGATTTGCGGAATTTTCGGCAAAAGCCATGTTCTCCCGCGCTATTTCTCAATCCGGCCGGTGTTTCCACGACAGCGCAAGGGTATCGTTTCATGGAAGTGTTAATCGAGGCTGAAACAGGTTCCGCATCGTAAGCGGCGGGTGGGCTTTCTGGTTTTAAAGTTCATAAAAACTAAAAGGCCCGTTCCGAAAACGGAACGGGCCCCATTCTTCAAAGCTTTTCAGCCTTGCGGCTGCCGATTATTCCCCGGAAGCTTCTTCAGTCGTTTCTTCTGCAACGCCACCAGCCGGAGCAACGATCGTTGCGATCGTGAAGTCACGGTCGGCGATAACCGGCGTGATGTTCTTCGGCAGCTTCACATTCGAAATGTGCACGTTGTCGCCGATCTTCAGACCAGCGAGATCAACCGTGATGAATTCCGGAATGTCGTTGGCCGGGCAGTGGAACTCGACCGTGTGACGAACGATGTTCAGAACGCCGCCGATCTTGATGTCCGACTTTTCTTCGTTGACGAAGTGAACCGGAACTTCAACGTTGACGAGCGTGTTGCCCGAAACGCGCAGGAAGTCGACGTGCATGGTGAAGTCGCGGACCGGATCAAGCTGGTAGTCCTTCGGCAGAACCTTGATCTTCTGGCCGTCGACGTCGATGATCGCAACCGTCGTCATGAAGCCGCCGCCGTGGATACGCTTGGTGACTTCGTTGGTCGACAGGGCGATGGAAATGGGGGCCTGCTTGTCACCATAGATGACAGCGGGAATCAAACCGTTGCGGCGAAGTTCACGAGAGGACCCCTTACCAACTCGTTCGCGCGCCTCGGCCTTGAGCTCATACGATTCTTTGCTCATGGCAATTCCTTTCGAGGTTATATGGAGAGTTCATGCCCGCGGGCTCTGAACTGGGGAGGCCTTTAAGCCATCCCACCCGCGTTGCCTCCAAGGGTGTCTACACGGGTGCGGGCGCTATAATACAAACGGGACATAAAGACAAGGCCCGGATCTTTTTGCGGCATACCACGCAAAGATTTAATTAGTATTTTCTAATTCGCGCAAATGGTGAAAAATTTAATTTATGCTTATCCATGCATATAAACCGGGTGAAAACTTGGCGAATGATAGGTCTTCGCAAAATTCCAATTGCGTAGATAACAATGCTCAAAGTTCTCCAGTGCCTCACCATCGATCACGATTATCGCTACACCGCCGCAGCGGTCTTCGTCTGCATGCTGGGAAGCTTCGTTTCGATGCGGCTTTTTTCGAAAGCGCGGCTGGCGACGGGGGTGCAGAAGGTCAACTGGCTGTTTCTGGCGGGTGTCAATGGCGGCGCGGCGATATGGACCACCCATTTCGTGGCGATGCTGGGTTACAATGCCGCGGGTGACGTGGGTTACGATCCCTATCTGACCGGGCTGTCGCTTCTCATCGCCATTACCACGACGACTGCCGGTTTTGGCATTTCGGCCTATGGCGGGCGCAGCGTGCTGGTGGAAGCCGGCGGGATGATCCTCGGCCTCGGCATTGCGGCCATGCATTATACCGGCATGGCGGCCTACAATGTCCAGGGCATGATCTTCTGGGATCAGGCCTATGTCATCGCTTCACTGGTGTTCGGGGCGGTACTGGGCGCAATCGCAGTCAATCGCATTGCCCGGCCCCTCAACCGTTTCTGCCAATATAGCGCCGTGGCGTTTCTCATCCTGGCCATTGCCTCGATGCATTACACCGGCATGTCCTCCATGTCCTTCGCCTTCGATCCGCGCATCGTCATTCCGGAAAATCTGCTGCCGCCGGCCATCATGGGCGGAGGCGCTATCGCCGTGACGCTGCTGCTTCTGGCGCTTGGGCTTTCCACCTATGTCATCGACGCCCAGTCCACCCAGCAGGCGGTTGCCCGCTATCGCCATCTTTCGTTGCACGATCCGCTGACGGGCATTCCCAACCGCGCGGCCTTCATCGAACATCTGAACCGCCGCACGCGCCATATCTCCACCGGCGCGCATACCGCGCTTCTGTCGATCGATCTCGACCGTTTCAAGGAAATCAATGACGTGCATGGTCACGCAGCCGGTGACGCCGTACTGCGCGCCATTGCCGACCGGGCGAGTTCCGTGCTGAAGGCCGGGGAATTCCTGGCGCGCATGGGCGGCGATGAATTCGTCGCGATGACCCATTCCTATTACACCCGGGCCGACGGTGCGGAATTCGCGCAGCGGCTGATCGAGCAGATCAGCAGGCCGGTCGAATGGAACGGCCAGACATTTTCGGTTGGCGCAAGCGTCGGCATATCGGTCCGCAACACCGGCTCCATCGATGCCGATACGCTGATGGCGCAGGCCGATGTTGCCATGTACCGGGCAAAAAGCGGCACTTCGGACACGATCTGCTTTTATGACAAATCCATGGACGAGGCCGCACGCGAGCGCAACGCGCTTGCCATCGCCATGCGCAGCGGCCTCGCCAATAACGAGTTCGAGCTTTATTACCAGCAGCAGAACGACACCAAGAGCGGCAGCATTGTCGGTTTCGAGGCGCTTTTGCGCTGGAAACATCCCGAACGCGGCATGGTCTCTCCCGTCGAATTCATTCCGATCGCCGAACAGACCGGCTTCATCGTCGAACTGGGCGAATGGGTTCTGAGAGATGCATGCGCGCAGGCCGCGCGGTGGAAAAAGTCACTCGCCATTGCCGTCAACGTCGCGCCGCAGCAGCTTGCGGATAATGATTTCCCCGACAAGGTCGAGAGAATTCTTGCCGAAACGGGACTTGCGCCGGAAAGGCTCGAGCTGGAAATCACCGAAGGCAGCATCATCGCCGACCATCGCCACGCGCTCGTCACCATCCGCAAACTCAAGGCGCTCGGCGTCAAGATCGCCATGGACGACTACGGCACGGGCTATTCTTCGCTCTCGACCCTGCAGAGCTTCCCTTTCGACAAGATCAAGATCGACCGTGCCTTCATCGATGGCCTGTCGACCAATGTGCAGTCGGAGGCGATCGTTCGCTCGACGCTCATTCTGGCTCACAGCCTCAATATTCCGGTGCTTGCGGAAGGTGTGGAGACGAAGGCCCATATTGAATTCCTGCGGCGTGAAGGTTGCCTGCAGGTGCAGGGCTTCTTTTTCGGCAAGCCCGGTCCGTTGACCTCCATCGCCAATCTCGTGGACGACACGTTTCTCTCGGCGGAGGATGAAACGGAAGAGAGCTCCGGCCGGCGTTATATCAAGGCGGTTCGCTAGTCCGGTGCAGTCGGCGGTTGCTCAGGGCAGGGCGGTCGCGAAATTTTTTGTTGAAACATGAACGCTTCCAGCGCACCATCGCATAAAAGCTTTGGGAGGAGCGTATGCCGACAGACATCGCCCATGCGGAACGCGTGTATGAAACAGCACGTCACCGTTCCGCGGCCGCAAGTTCCCCGATTATCGCCTCGTGGCGGCGCTGCATGGTCAAGCACCGTCTTGCGCCGGAGGAAAACCGCAAGCCGATCTTTCTCAGCGAGATTGAATTTCGCCGCGCCCGCGAAAGTGCCGCCGGTCTGATCGCTGAAAGCACGGATGAGCTGGACCGCATTTTTCACAGTGTCGGCAAATCCGGCTGCTGCCTGCTTCTGACCGACGCGCAGGGTGTTGCGCTGGAGCGGCGTGGTGCTTCCGGTGATGACCGCGACTTCCGGGCGCTTGGCCTCTGGAACGGGGCCGTCTGGAGCGAAGAGAGCGTGGGCACCAACGGTATCGGCACCGCACTGGTGGATGAGCGCTCGGTGGTGGTCTATCGCGACCAGCATTTCTTCACCTCGAACACCGAACTCTGCTGCACCACCGCCCCCATCCGCGACCATACCGGCCGGGTGACGGGCGCGCTCGATATTTCCACTTGCCGTGACGATATCAACGAGATGACTTTCTCCTTCGTCACCCAGGCGGTGAAGGATGCGGCGCAGCGTATCGAAGGCAATCTTTTCCGCCGCGCCTTTCCCGGTGCGCGCATCGTCGTTGTGCCGAGCGGTTTCGGTGCGGCGCTCTCGCTATTGGCTGTGGATCAGGACGATCTTGTGCTGGGTGCCACGCGGGCCGCCCGTCTTGCGCTGAAGCTCGATGATGCCCGGATCGCGCAGGGTCTGCCGGCCGCGGATATTCTGCAGGAACAGCGCCATGACAGCGGCTCCGACCTTGCGGAAGCGGAACGTTCCGCGCTCCGTCGCGTCCTGTCACGCACCAACGGCAATGTCACGCAGGCCGCCTCGTTGCTCGGCATCAGTCGCGCCACGCTTCATCGCAAGATGAAGAAATTCGACGTGCATTAAGGCCCGCAGACGCGCGATCCGGCCGATCACGCCGGATCGAGGCGGCTTTGTCGCAGATGTGAGACAATGTGCGCTGCGGAACCGCGCCGCCCCTCTACCGAACCGCGCTATCTAGGCTCACCTTCCTCCCATGCGGTCCGCTCAGGATCGTTTTCATCAGGGAGGATGAAATCATGAACATTCAGGTTCAGCAGAAAGCGGGCGAAGCGCCCTTCAAGCTGAAATACGGCAATTACATTGGCGGCAAATGGGTGGAGCCGAAATCCGGCCGCTACATGGACAATCTCTCACCGGTGACCGGCCACAAGATCTGCGAAGTGCCGCGTTCGGATGCAGCCGACATCGAGTTCGCGCTGGATGCTGCCCACAAGGCCCGCGAAAAATGGGGCAAAACGAGCGTGACGGAACGCTCCAACATCCTGCTCAGGATCGCCCAGCGTATCGAAGACAATCGCGACCTCATCGCCCGGGCTGAAACCTGGGACAATGGCAAGCCACTGCGCGAAACCACCAATGCGGATATTCCGCTGACGATCGACCATTTCCGTTATTTCGCAGGCTGCATCCGCGCCCAGGAAGGCACGATCGGTGAAATCGACAACGACACGGTTGCCTATCACTTCCATGAACCGCTCGGTGTCGTCGGCCAGATCATTCCGTGGAACTTCCCGATCCTGATGGCTGCGTGGAAGCTGGCGCCTGCGCTTGCCGCCGGCAATTGTGTGGTGCTGAAGCCGGCGGAACAGACCCCGGCCTCCATTCTCATCGTAATGGAGCTGATCGAAGATCTTCTGCCGCCCGGTGTCCTCAACATCGTCAACGGCACGGGCCTTGAAGCCGGCAAGCCGCTGGCACAGAGCAACCGCATCGCCAAGATCGCCTTTACCGGTTCCACATCGGTCGGCAAGGAAATCATGCGTTATGCGGCTGACAACGTCACTAACATCACGCTGGAGCTGGGCGGCAAGTCGCCGAACATCTTCTTTGCCGACGTGATGAACGAGGACGATGCCTTCCTCGACAAGGCGCTCGAAGGTTTTGCCTTCTTTGCGCTGAACCAGGGCGAGGTCTGCACCTGCCCCTCACGTGCTCTGGTGCATGAATCGATCTATGACCGCTTCATGGAGAAAGCCATCAAGCGTGTTCAGGCGATCAGCCAGGACGATCCGCTCAATCCGTCGACCATGCTGGGCGCGCAGGCCTCACAGGAACAGTTCGACAAGATCATGAGCTATCTGGAGATCGGCAAGAAGGAAGGCGCCAGGGTTCTGACCGGCGGCGACCGCAAGACGCTGACGGGCGACCTGAAGGATGGTTATTACATCCAGCCGACCGTCTTTGAAGGCAACAACAAGATGCGGATTTTCCAGGAGGAAATCTTCGGTCCTGTCGTTTCCGTCACCACCTTCAAGACGGTGGAAGAGGCGCTCGAAATCGCCAATGACACGGTTTACGGTCTGGGTGCCGGCGTCTGGAGCCGCGACACCAATATCGCCTACCGGGCCGGCCGTGGCATCGAGGCGGGCCGCGTGTGGACCAATTGCTATCACGTCTATCCGGCGGGTGCGGCCTTTGGTGGTTACAAGCAGTCGGGCATCGGCCGCGAGACCCACAAGATGATGCTCGATCATTACCAGCAGACCAAGAACCTGCTGGTTTCCTACAGCCCGAACAAGGTCGGTTTCTTCTGAGGTCCTCCCCGGAAGCCGGCGAGGGCAACGGTGCCGGGTCGCCGGCGTGTTCCCAGGGGCTTCGGCCCCTGGGAGCCCGGATCGGAGTTTTAAGCAAAATAAAAGGCCGGAGGTTTTGCCTCCGGCCTTTTTTCCTTGCGGCTTATGCCGCGTAACGCTGGTCCCCATGCCGGGTGTCACCCACTGAGAACTGCCCCACCTGTTCGGTCAGGCCATCCGCCTCGCTTGCCAGCGAGAAGGCTGCGGCCGTCGTTTCCTCCACCATCGCCGCGTTCTGCTGCGTGACATGGTCGAGTTCGTTGACCGAGGCGTTGATTTCGCTGAGGCGGCCGGACTGTTCGCGCGAGGCGGTGGCGATTTCGCCGATCTGGTCGTTGACCGACTGGATGCGTTTCTGGATCTGCTCCAGGCTTTCGCCGGTCTTCAGCACCAGTGCCACGCCGCTTTCCACATCGCCCGCGGAGGTGGCGATCAGCGTCGTGATGTCACGGGCGGCGGCTGCCGATTTCTGGGCCAGTTCGCGGACTTCCTGCGCCACAACGGCAAAGCCCTTTCCGGCTTCGCCGGCGCGCGCGGCTTCCACGCCGGCATTCAGCGCCAGAAGGTTGGTCTGGAAGGCGATCTGGTCGATGACGTCGATGATCTGGCGGATCTTGGCCGAAGAGGTTTCGATACGTTCCATGGCGACGATCGCTTCTTTCACGACCGCCGTGGACTTGTGGGCGTCCTGCATCGTGCCCGCCGTCGCCTCGACGGCGACATTACAACGCGACAGTGAGAGATTGACGGCCTGCGTCATGTCTCCGAGCGCCGCCGCCGCTTCCTCAAGCGCAGCCGCCTGGCGTTCGGTGCGACGCGACAGGTCTTCCGATGCGCTCTTCAGTTCGCCGGAGCCGGAGCGGATGGCGTTGGCGCTTTCGCCGATATTGGAAATAGTCGCTTCCAGCCCCGCCATGGAGTTGTTGAAGTCGATACGCAGATGATCGAGCGACGGCACGAAGGATTTTTCGATGCGAAGATCGAGCCTGCCGGCGGCCAGATTGGCAAGACCGGTCGCAAGTGCGTCGACAGCCTCTTCCAGTTCTTTCGCGCTTCTTGCCTTTTCCATTTCGCGCTGGGCGCGTTCCTCGTCCAGCTCCTCGCCCTTGCGATGGGCTTCGGTTTCCATGTGCTGCTTGTCCAGAATGCCTTGACGGAAGGATTCCAGCGCGCGCGCCATGGTGCCGATCTCATCGCCGCGGGAAACCGCCTTGATCTCGATATTGTTCTCACCGCCGTTGAGGCGCTCCATCAATCCGGCAAGGCCGGTCAATGGCTTGGTGAGGCTGGCGGACACGAAAATGCCGATCAGCGTCATGATCGCAAGCACGGCAAGTGTTGCAACGGTTGCCCAGAAGGCGAGATCGTTGGCAGCGGCCAGCACCTTGCTCTCCTGCTGGCCGATGGCAAGCAGATGCTTCTGGCCAAACACGGTGACCGGGCGATAGGCATAAAAGATATTGCCGGCAGGCGTCTGCGCCATCACTGTTCCGGCGTCACTTGTGCCCGAAAGGGCCGCAAGATTTTCGGAAACGGCGGCATCCGGACCGCCCGAAAGCACGCCCGCGCGGCGTTTGCCCTCCGCGCTCAGAAGAACGGCGTCATCGATGGTCTTGCCGGTTTCTTCAGGGGTGACGACCGCGCCGATGCGGTCGGCGGCAATGCGCATGATGACGGCGCCCTTACGCTGCAGCTGGCCCCAGTTGGAGACGGCGAGCGGCATGCCGACCATGGCCGAATCATCGGCGCCGCCGCTGAAGCCGGTGGTGCTGACGACGCCGTCCTTGCCGGCTTCGATGCGCTCGAACAGGTCCTTGATCGCCGCGTTCTGCGGTTCCGTCACATTGGTCAGGAAGTTCTTTCCCTTGGTCACGGAATAGATAATGAGGCCGTTCTTGTCGATGACATAGATGTCGCTGACGCGGGTATTGCGCCAGACGCTGGCGATGGCGGCATTGATGGTCGCGTGGCGGATGGCGTAGAGCAGTCGCAATCCTTCACCGTTGAAGGAGGCGCGCTCCTCCTCGGAAACGCCTTCGCGGCGGAAAGCCTGGATGATCGCATCCTTTTCCGTCGGCACGACGGTGGTCATGGTTTCCAGTGCCTGGGCGATCGCGGCGTTTTGCGACAGCTCGGAAATGCTCTGTTCGACACGCAAAGTATAGGCGTCAAGCTGCTTGGACTGGTTTCCCGCAACCGTTTCGAGCCTTATTTCGCTGGCGTCGATCAGGCCCGATTTGCCCATCTCGTAGGACAGAAGCCCCACGGACAGGCAGGAAATCAGCGTTGCGCCCGTCACGAGCGCTGCAAATTTGGCCTTGATTGACAATGATTTAGCTTTGACAGCAGTCGGATTTCCACCCGGCATCCTGTTTCCCTCCCCCCAAAAAACGTGGCCACACCGTGGCAAAAATTGTTTACGGCCGCGTTAAAGGAGTTGCGAATTGTACGATTATTTCCCGCATGCCGTGAAAAAATGAGCGGCCGCCACTGGCCCATTTTCCGTAATAAAACTGCAATGGAACGGGCGCATATCGGGTGAAGCTCAACGGTTGTTCATGTTCATGCAAGCTTTTCGCCCTTCTTCTCTCGTCAATATCACGGATACCTGCGGAGCCCCTGCGGACGGATATGACGGAGCCAGCGTGAGACCGAACCCGGATTTTGCCGTTGTCGTACCCATGCACAATGAGGAAGCGAGCGTCGAGACGCTTGTGGCGGAAATCGTGGCTGCCTGTCAGCCTGTCGGTCGCTTCGAGATCGTGGTGGTGGACGATGCATCTTCCGACCGCACGGTCGACATGGTGCTTTCGCTCGGCGACCGTTATCCGATGCTGCGGCTCGTCCGGCATGACCGTCAGGGCGGGCAATCGGCGGCGATCCACAGCGGCGTGCAGGCGGCGCGTGCTCCGATCATCTGCATGCTGGATGGAGACGGGCAGAATCCACCGGACAATCTGCCGGTTCTTCTCGCGCCCCTTCTTTCCGCCACTGCACCAAACCGGCTTGGCCTTGTGGCCGGCCAGCGCGTCGGCCGGCGCGATACGCTTGGAAAACGCCTTTCCTCGCGCTTCGCCAATGGGCTGCGGGCGCGGATATTGAAGGACGGCACGCGTGACACCGGCTGCGGCCTCAAGGCCTTCCGCCGCGACGCCTATCTTGCCTTGCCCTATTTCGACCACCACCACCGCTATTTCCCGGCGCTTTTCAATCGCGACGGCTGGCAGGTCGCCCATGTCGACGTCACGCATCGCGCGCGGCTGCACGGCAATTCCCATTACACCAATATCGGCCGCGCGCTTGTCGGCATCCACGATCTGATCGGCGTTGCCTGGCTGCTGCGCCGGCGCAAGCGGGCAAGCTGGGCTGAAACCTTCAAAACGGAGACATTGCCGTGAATGCACCGGCTTTATGGTCCATGCTGCATGTGAACAGCTGGAGAGAATTCGCATGGGTTTGCACTGGCTTCATGGGCCAGATGTTGTTCACCATGCGTTTTCTGGTTCAATGGATTTCCTCGGAACGGGCCAACCGCTCCGTCATTCCGGTGGCCTTCTGGTATTTTTCCATTCTCGGCGGTCTGGTGCTTTTGTCCTATGCCGTCTGGCGGCGCGATCCGGTCTTCATTCTGGGGCAAGCCTCCGGCCTCTTCATCTATGCCCGAAATCTCTGGTTGATCCATGCAGAACGCCGCCAGCATGCATGACCGGGCGGTGCTCGCCCAGGGGCAGACAGGCGAACAGCGCCAATGGATGACGCTGGCGCTTGCGGCGATCGTGCTTGTGACGGTGCTGCGCGTCCTCGGCCTTGCCTTCAACCGTACCGATCTTTTCGTCGACGAGGCGCAATATTGGCTATGGGGCCGGGAGATGGCTCTCGGTGCCTATTCCAAGCCGCCGCTGATCGGCTGGCTCATTCGAGCGGCCACTATTCTGGGCGGCGGCGAGGGCACTTTTCAGGTTCGGCTTGCAGCACCCGTGGTGCATGGCGTCGCGGCAGCGGGCATCCTTGTGCTCGGGCGGATGATTTATGATGCGAAGCTCGCTTCGCTGGCCGCGCTCGTCTATCTGACCCTGCCGGCCGTGACACTCGGCAGCCTGCTGATTTCCACCGACACGCCGATGATGCTGTTCATCGTGTTGTCGATGATCTCGGTGCGTAAACTGGCGCAGGCCCGTGGCGAGGGCAGGGCGGCGACGCTCTGGAGTCTTTTGCTCGGCCTGTGTTTCGGCCTCGGGCTGATGTCGAAATATGCGATGATCTATTTTCTGCCCTGCTTCATCGCGGCAGGCTGGTTTTGCGTGGGCTGGCGCATCCGGCTGCGCGACGCGGCGGTCGCCGCGCTGGTCTGCCTTGTCATCATCGCGCCCAATCTCTGGTGGAACGCTGCGCATGATTTCATGACCGCACGCCACACGGCCGACAATGCGAACTGGCACGGCGTCCAGCTGAAAATCGGTTCTGCGCTGGAGTTCTTCTTCTCGCAGGCGGGTGTCGTCGGCCCGTTCGTTTTTGTAGGCATGATCATCGCGACCTTCCGTGCGAAGACCGCTGAAGCCCGTGCGCTGGTCGCTCTTTCGGTGCCGATCGTGCTGCTGATCACGGCACAGGGGCTGATGTCGCGGGCGCTTGCCAACTGGGCCGTAGGGGCCTATGCGGCAGGCGTGCTTCTGGCGGTGCCGGTGCTGGCCTCCCGACGCTGGCTCACCGTTTCCACCCTCGTGCTCGGCGGTATCGTCGCGATCGCCCTGCCGCTGATGACGATTGCCGGAACGGAATTGCGTCTCCCGAGCGGCGAACTGGCGATGAAGCGATATCTCGGACGTTCCGAACTGGTGTCGACCGGCCTTTCGCGGGCGCGTGAGGCGGGAGCGGATGCCATTGTCGCTTCCGACCGCTCCATTCTGGCCGAGCTTTTTTATCAGCTGTGGGATGAGAAACAGGTGATGACGCGCGCGCTGCCGGAAACCGGTGTGCCCTCCAGCCACTATGCGCTTCTCTATCCGCTGAAAACCGGAGAGGCCAAAAATCCCCTGTTCCTGGCAAGCGCGGATGGCCTGCCGGCCTGCCTTGCCGGCGAAGCGCCGGTTGCGCATTGGACCGCCGGGCCGGGCTTTGTCGAGGGCAGGGAAATCGGGCTCTGGCGTCTGCCGCCGCAGTGCATTCCGGAGGGCGCCAATGGACAATGATCTCTCCCATATGCGGATCACCATCTGGGTGACGCTCGCCGCGCTCGCGCTCGTCATCCTTTTTGCGACCTTCCCTTCCATCGATCTCGGGTTTTCCGCCCTGTTCTTTTCGCCGGTGGGGCAGCCATGGCCCGGTCGGGAGCCCTTTCCCGAATGGCTACGCGACACGCTGCGCGAAGGTACGGAACTCGCCACACTTCTGGCTTTCCTCGTCCTCGTCGGCAATCTGCGGCTCGGTTCGCTGCAGCGAACCGGCTGGCGGGTCTGGGCGTTTCTGTGTGGCCCGGTGATCCTGTGTGCCGGGCTCCTCGTTAATGGCCTGCTGAAGGCGATGATCGGCCGCGCGCGTCCGTTCAGCGTTACCGAATTTGGCGGGCACCAGCTGTTCACGCCGCCTTTCCAGTTCAGCACGCAATGTTATTCGAACTGTTCGTTTTCCTCAGGGGAAACCGCGCTGATCGCGAGCTTCTTCCTGCCGCTCTGCGTGCTGGTCTGGCCTCGCCTGCGCCCCTATGGGCGGTGGGTGGTCGGCGCCATTGCCGCCGGGGCAGTCATTCTCATGTCCGGTCTTCGCATCGCGGCGGGCGGACATTTCCTCAGCGATGTGGTGATGTCCATCCTGTTTTCCGCCCTGACGACGTTGTTTCTGTATCGGGCGCTGGCGATAAGCCGTCACCGTCACCTTTTTACCGGTGATGCCGTGGCAGTCGATACGGTAAGTCTTTGGCGCAACGGGCGCCATGCCGTCCTGACGCGGGTTCGGCGCTGGTGGCCAAAAATCAAGGCCGCCGCCTCCCGCCTGCAACGACCGCCGGATGCGGGCGCGGCGTCTTCCTGAACGGCGCAGAACGAAGTTTTGCAATCTCTGCGCATGCAGGGAGCATTGGTGAGTTGAGGAGCTTTTTTCTCGTCATGCCGGACTGGATCCGGCATCCAGCCACGGCGCGTCTGCGCCGTGAGAAGTCCCTTTCGCGATCAAAGACTTGATCACGCTGGACCCCGGATCAAGTCCGGGGTGACAGGGATGCAACGATCCTGCGCGAAAAACCGTGGGTCAGTCGAACAGGCCGGAAACCGACTGTTCCTGCGCGGTGCGGTTGATCGCCTCGCCGAGCAGGCCTGCGGTGCTGACCACGCGGATATTATGCGCGGACTGGACACCGGTGGTCGGCTGGATGCTGTCGGTGATGACGAGTTCGCGCAGCTTTGACGAAGCCACGCGGGCAACTGCGCCGCCGGAAAGCACACCGTGGGTGATATAGGCGGTAACGCTGGTCGCGCCCTTTTTCAGCAGCGCTTCCGCGGCGTTGCAGAGCGTGCCGCCGGAATCGACGATATCGTCGATCAGGATGCAATCCTTGCCGGAGACATCGCCGATGACGTTCATGACTTCGGATTCGCCCGGACGGTCACGGCGCTTGTCGACGATGGCCAGCAGACAGTCGAGGCGCTTGGCGAGCGCACGGGCGCGGACCACGCCGCCGACGTCGGGCGAGACGACCATGACATTGTTGGTGTCGTAATGGTCCTTCACGTCGCGGGCGAGAATGGGGGCTGCGAAGAGATTGTCGGTGGGGATATCGAAGAAGCCCTGGATCTGGCCGGCGTGAAGATCGAGCGTCAGAACGCGATCAGCACCGGCTTCGGTGATCAGATTGGCGACGAGCTTGGCGGAAATCGGGGTGCGGGGGCCGGCCTTGCGGTCCTGGCGGGCGTAACCGAAATAGGGAAGCACCGCGGTGATACGTTTTGCCGAGGAGCGGCGCATGGCATCGATCATGATGAGCAGTTCCATCAGATGATCATTTGCCGGGAAGGAGGTGGACTGGACGATAAAAACGTCCTCGCCGCGCACGTTCTCGCTGATTTCTACGAATATTTCCTGGTCAGCAAACCGCTTTACAGTGGCATTTCCGAGAGGAACGTTAAGATACTTGCAGATCGCTTCGGCGAGGTGCCGGTTCGAATTGCCTGCGAAAACCTTCATTGCGGCCGCCTGTTTCCATGCCATCGCCTTGCGCCACGGGGCTCAATCCGCCGTAACCAAGCGTCGTTCAAGGGGAGGAACATCCGGCTGAAAAGCCTTTGCCGGATACGCCTTGTTGCCATGCGCGCCTTAATAGCGCTGTTGCTTCCGATTGCAAGAGGACTCCGCGCTTTCGCAATGATTTTCGTGAAATCTCTGTGACTTCTCCCGCCGTTTCACCTCATCCGCGTTGAGTTTGCTTCCATGACGTATAGTCGTTCAGCGTTTTTGCCGCGATATCCTGCATGACCCTGTCGGTCACGGCGGCCCATGGGTCGCTACCTCTTGCCGCCACCGTTTCCTGTCCCTGCAGGCGGTGAAGCCGCACGCCATTGGCGTCGAGAATGTCCCAGACGTAGATGACATTGACCTTGCTGCCATCGGCGAAGGCGGAGAAATAGCCCTTCAGGATGTTTTCGGCCGAATTGTCGTTTGAAGCGCGGATGGTCAGCCCCTTGGCTCGCGCTTCGGCTCCGAGCTGGCGTGAAAGCGGGGTCACCGCCTGAACCGGCGCGCCGATGATCGGCAGGAAGCGGATGGAATTGCCAGCGCCTGCGGGTGCGAGTGAGGCCGTCTGCTGTGAGGGTGCGGGTTGAGCGGCAGCGGGGGGCTGGGCTGCGGTCTGGTTCTCGCGAAGCGGTTCGCCATACTGGTTACCGCTGGAAAGCGCCTGTGCCTGCGCCTGCAACGAATTCTGCGGTGCATAGGCGGGCACGGAGGTCGCGGTTGCCGGGGCGCCTGCGGGCGCGCGGTCGGCGGCGGCGGCCATCTGGTCAAGATCGCCCTGCGTCACCGGTGTCGATTGCGAGGTGTTGTGGCCGACATCCACCTGTGGTGTCAGCGCCTCCGTCGTGTTGCAGCCCGAAAGGGCCAGCACCAGCGCCGGAACAGCGATGGCTGGGAAAAGGGGGGCAAACCCCATTCGGCTCATGCGATTTTCCCTCTCATGTTCCGCTCCTTCTTGCCCAAGGTGGCGGCACTGTAAGGGCGGTTTTCCCGCTCTGTCAAACCCGGCGGCGATTTAAGCTGTGAGAAGATCGAGGCTATGGCGCGAGAGCGGTTCCGGGGCGTTGTCCGTGGTCAGATAGGTCTGGCCGAGTGTCATGGCCGTTCCGGAATCGGAATCCATTACGATCATATGCACAAAGAGCGTCATGTCGGCGGTGATTTCCTGCGGATTGCCGGCGTGGAACATCTGGTGCTCCATCCAGGAGGGAGAGAAACGCGCACCCAGCGAATAACCGCAGGAGTTCAGCCGATGGCGGGTCAATCCGCGTTCGTCCATCACGCGGGCATGCACGTCGAAGACATCGCCAAAGGTCTTGCCCGGCCGCAGCACCTCTTCGATGGCGTTAAGGTTTTGCAGGCAGGCGCTGTAAAGCTCCTTCTGCCGGAAATCCTGTTCGCCGATCACCACCGTGCGCATCATGGCGGCATGGTAATGGGCGCTGACACCTGCCCATTCCAGCGTGAGCTGATCCCTGGTATCGAGCCGGCGGCGGCCGGCCTTGTAACGGCAGAGCAGCGCATCCGCGCCGGAACCGATGATGAATTCATTGGCGGGATAATCGCCGCCGCCCGCCAGCACCGCGCCCTGCATCGCCGCGAGAATTGCGGCTTCGTCGGCGCCGGGCTTGATGAGCGGCAATGCCGCATCCAGAGCCTCATCGGCGAGTTTGCCCGCCTTGCGGGCGTGGGCGATTTCGGCCGGGCTTTTGACGAGCCTGAGTGTACTGACGAGATAGGAGGCGTCGCTCATCTGGCAGAAGCTGGCAAGCTGGTTGTCCAGCAGGCGGGCGACACGGCCGGTCATGCCGTGGGTGTCGTATTCCACCCCGATCCTGGCGCCGAGCAGATCGAGGTCGCTCAGCAGGTTTTTGAGATCAAGTGTCGGGTCGGCATTGGGCCGGTCGACCCAGATGAGGATATTTTCGATAATGGAGGTATTGCGGGCCTGCCGCAGATCGGCCGAGCGGGTGAGAAGCGTCATGGAACCGTCGGATTTGACCACCAGCGTCTGGAAGAAGCAGTAGCCGAATGTGTCATAGCCGGTCAGCCAATACATGCTTTCCTGCGCAAAAAGCAGCAGGGCGTCCAGCTTCTCCTCGGCCATTTTCGCGAGCAGCCGCTCGCGGCGGGCATCGAATTCCGAAAGCTCGAAGTGCAGGGCCATATCAGTCCTCCAGAATTGCGATTGCGGAAATCTGCCGGCCGTAATCGGGTTCGGCGCGGTGGGTGGTGCGGCGGTAGGAATAGAAGCGCTCTTCGTCGGGATAGGTGCAGAGGCCGAGATTTTCCGCCTTCACGCCGGCCTTGGTCAGGCGGTCTATGGTGAATTGCTTGAGGTCGAACAGCGCGTGTCCCTGCTTGTCCGCTTCGGCGAAATAATCCGCATAGGCCGGATCGATATCGGTAAAGCGCGCCACATATTCCGGCCCGACCTCATAATTATCCTGGCTGATCGAAGGACCGAGCGAGGCGGCGATACGTTCACGGCTGGCGCCGAGCCTCGTCATGGCCTCGATGGTGTTTTCGAGCACACCGAACAAAGCGCCCTTCCAGCCGGCATGGGCCGCACCCACGACGCCCGCCTGCGCATCGGCAAACAGGATGGGCCCGCAATCGGCGCTCAGCACGCCAAGCACGAAACCCGGCGTCGCCGTCACCATGGCGTCCGCCTGCGGGCGGTTGCCGTCATAGGTCTCATCGACCACGAGGACATCCGGAGAATGGATCTGGTGCACGGTGGCGAGGCGCTCTGGGGAAAGGCCGAACCATTGCGTCACGCGCCGGCGGTTTTCCTGCACCTTTTCGGGTTCGTCGTGGGAGCCGAGGCCGACATTGAGGCCCTGATAAAGCCCTTCCGAGACGCCGCCCTGCCGGGTGAAGAAACCGTGGCGAACGCGGTTCTCACCGAAGGCGACGAGCAGGGGGGACTGGAGGGGGAGCGGCAGCGTTGCGTTCTGCATGGTGTGGGAATTCCTTGGAGAATATCGCTGTTGGCCAGTTGAGCAGGGTTAAGCGAGATGTTTCCTGTTGCCGCGGCATTGCACGGCGGTGTGATGCAGTGTGCCTGCTTCGTGTGTCGTGGCGATGTTGGCCCAGAGGTGATTGCGCTGTCAATCCACCGCGCGAAACGGCAGAAGATGAAGCGCGGGACTTGAAACGGCGATGACCTTGAAAAGTTCCCCCATCCTGCCGGCGCCTTCGCCGGCGAGGCGGTTCACCGCTTCGGCAATTTCAAGCGTCTGGTCGGGTGTTGCCTTGGCGGCAAGCGCGCCCGCCCTTTCCTTGAGGCCAAGGCCGTAGAGAAAATCGCCCTGTCTCAGGGTGCCGTTGACATGCACGCCGGTCGCTTCGGCCGTCTTCACGAGGCTTTCGAAATCGACATGGCTGGTCAGATCGGCTTCGCCGGGATGGGCGAGCGGCGGGTCGAAGGCGTGGTTGCGCATGGCCTGCAGCGTATCGCCATAACCGGCGACCAGATGGCCGTAATCGATGGCGAGCGCCGTGCCGCCATGGGCCGAGAGGCGCTGGCAGATCGCGGTCATCACGGCTTCGCGGGCAGGGGAAATCTCGAATGTGGTGCCAGGCGCTTGCCGTTCGGGCTGCGGCGGCAAGAGGGCCGGGTCTATGCTGGCAAGGCCCGTCGAGAAGACGAGTTCATCATTGGCATCGAGGCTGACGACCCGCTCGCGGAAACCCTGCGGCGTCCTGACGAATTGCCGGATTGGAATGGCATCGAAAAGCTCATTGGCGACAAGCAGCAGGAAACCTTCCGGCACGTCGTCGAAACTGTCGTGCCAGGTCAGCCGATCCGCATGCGCGGCCAGCGTTTCCTTCTGAATGGCGGAAAGGCGGGGGCTGGTCTCCACCAGATGCACTTGCATCGTCTCGTACAGCGGCGGTGCGATGCGGCGGATGACACGCAGCATGTCCGACATCATGGTGCCGCGGCCGGGGCCGATTTCCACCAGCTGCGTTTGCGCCGGCGCGCCGTGCCGCTGCCAGGCGTGGACGACAAAAACACCGAGCATTTCGCCGAAAAGCTGGCTGACCTCAGGCGCGGTGATGAAATCACCCGAACGGCCGAAGGGCTCGCGGCTCTTGTAATAACCGTGCTCAGGGTCAGCGAGGCACAGCGAGAAAAAGTCGGTGACGCTGAGCGGACCGTTGAGCCGGATAAGGGATTTGATGCGTTGCGCGAGCGGTGTGGTCATGGGCGATCATACCGCTCAAGCGCTTTTTGTCGCGCTGCGTGCCCGCAGGATGGCCCAGAGGCCCAAAAGGAACATCGGCGTTGAAAGCACCATGCCCATGGTCAGCCAGTTGCCGGCGAGATAACCGATCTGGGCGTCCGGCTCGCGGAAGAATTCCACGAAGATACGCGACAGCGCATAACCGCACACGAAGATGCCGGTGACGGTGCCGGGCGTCTTCAATGCCCTGAAGGCATAAATGACGATGGCCAGAAGGATGACGAGCACGAGGCCTTCGAGGCCGGCTTCATAAAGTTGGCTCGGGTGCCGCGCAAAGGGACCACCGGTCGGGAAGACGACGGCCCATGGCACATCGGCGATGCGGCCCCACAATTCGCCGTTGATGAAATTGGCGATACGGCCGAACAGCAGGCCGATGGGCGCGACGGCGGCAACGATGTCGAACATGCTCCAGACGGGAATGCCGTTCCTGCGGGCGAAGAGGATCATGGCGATCGTCGTGCCGATCAGGCCGCCATGGAACGACATGCCGCCATTCCAGATTTCGATCGCCCTGATGGGATTGGCGGCGACGGCTGCCATATCGTAAAACAGGATGTAACCGATGCGCCCGCCAAGCACGATGCCACCGGCTGCCCAGAGGATGAAATCGTCCAGATGCTGCGCCGAGATCGGCGAGGTGTCGTTCGGCCAGAGGCGATCCGTGCGGGCGAGGCGGCGGGCATAAAACCAGCCGAGCATGATGCCCGCGACATAGGCAATGCCGTACCAGTGGATCGCCAGAGGACCGATGGACAGCGCCACCGGATCAATATTGGGGAAAGGCATGATGGCGAGTTGGGTGGGAGCGGCTAACAATCCGTATATTCCGTCATCGTTGCTGGGCGGACAACGGAAGCATCCATTGCCTGAAGGGGGCCGGGCGATGATGCTCACCGGCCTCCTGACGCCAAGGAAAATGGCGATTGCGATGGCGGCGGTCAAGGTGATTCTTCAAGCTGCGACTTTAGATACCGAAGGCCTGCCAAGCTGTTGCGATTTTTCGATTTCGCTTGCAAGGCGGCAGTGGAGTGCCTACCTGAAGGCTAGCAACAGCGGGCCAGACGATGCCCCTGAACCGACGAAGGATGAGCGCCATGAGCACGACAGGCACCAATCGTTTTCTGGATGAATTCGCCAAGCTGATGACCGATGCGGCCGGCGCGGCGCAGGGCGTGCGCAAGGAGGCCGAGGCTGCTTTTCATGCGCAGGCGGATCGCTGGCTGAACAGTCTGGATGTCGTCCGGCGCGAGGAATTCGACGCCGTGCGCGAAATGGCCATTCAGGCGCGGGATGAAAACGACGCGCTGCGCGCCCGCATCGAGGCTCTGGAAGCGAAGCTCTCCGCCGCCAAGGACTGATTCTTTAGCTCTTTTTCTGAGAGGTCCCGGATCGCTTGCGATTCCGGGACCTTTTGTTTTCGGCGCGTTCCGCCCGAAATCACTCCCGGTTGTGAAAAACGGGCCTTCGGCACGAATTTTTCGGGCCTGTGGACACTTCCAAAAAACGCAATCGGCAGAGTCGCTTATGTATCTCGCCTGAGGTGATGGGGGAGAAGATATCCACTGCTCAAAAAGCAAAAATGGCGGGCGAGGGGTGGCAGCAGGACTCGGCCATTATACACTGATTTTAAATGATGATTCGAAAAGACCTGGTAAGCTCCAGACAGGGTGAATGCGTAATTCTGGTGGTGTCGGGCAATCGTCTCAAATGTTTATCCCGGTTTGTATGTGCGTTTTGTGCCCGGCGTTCAAAACAGGACATCCCTACCGGCTGAGAAGGTGCCGCATGAGTCTGATAGAATTTGAAATTGAGCGTCAGTCCAATCCCGTGGACATGATCGAGATTGTCGCCGCCTCCAACGACTGGTCCTTCGAGCGTTCGGGCGAAGACGAGATTGCCATGACGGTGGCTGGTCACTGGGCCGACTATCACGTTTCCTTCTCCTGGATGGAGGAATTCGAGGCACTGCATCTGGCCTGCGCTTTCGATATCAAGGTGCCGGATCAGCGCGTCAATGAAGTCATTCGCCTGCTGTCGCAGGTCAACGGCCAGGTGCTGATGGGTCATTTCGACCTGTGGCGGCAGGAAGACGTGGTGATCTTCCGCCAGTCCCTGCTTCTGGCCGGCGGTGCAGAGCCGAACAACCAGCAGGTGGAAGTGCTGCTTTCCAGCGCGCTGGAGGCCTGCGAACAATATTATCAGGCATTCCAGTTCGTCGTCTGGTCGGGGCTGGATGCGAAAAGTGCAATCGAAGCGGTCATGTTCGAGACCGTCGGGGAAGCGTAACATGGTGTACAAGGCTTCGGGTCCGCTCGTCCTCGTGGGGGCCGGCAATATGGGCGGCGCCCTGCTTTCGGGCTGGCTGAAAAAGGGCGTTGCCGGATCGCAGGTCATCGTCCTCGATCCACGCCCTTCCGATGCCATGCGCACGACGATTGCGGAAGCCGGCGCTACCCATAGCGAAAGCGTGCCGGCTGGCATCAAGGCCGGCATTCTTTTTGTCGCGGTGAAGCCGCAGATGATGGATGCCGTGCTGCCTTCGCTGAAACCGCTGCTGGGCCCGGAAACGGTCGTCGTTTCCATTGCGGCAGGCACCACCATTGCCACCTTCGTTTCGCATTTCGGTGCGGTTGCTGCCGTCCGCGCCATGCCCAATACACCGGCGATGGTCGGGCGGGGCGTGACGGGCGCCTATGCCAACGATCTGGTGACGCCGGAGCTGAAAGCTGTCGTGGACGGGTTGCTGAAGGTCAGCGGACCGGTGGAATGGGTGGAATCCGAAGGCGATATCGACGCCGTGACCGCGGTTTCGGGAAGCGGCCCGGCCTATGTCTTCTATCTGGTGGAATGCATGGCCGAAGCCGGCCGCAAGGCCGGTCTGCCGGCCGATGTCGCCATGCGTCTGGCGCGTGAAACCGTGGCCGGCGCCGGCGAATTGCTGCACCAGTCCTCCGACGAGGCGGCACGCCTGCGCCAGAATGTGACTTCGCCGGGTGGTACCACGGCTGCGGCGCTGTCCGTGCTGATGGCGGAAGACGGCATGCAGCCCCTGTTCGACAGGGCGGTTGCCGCCGCGAAAACACGCGCCGAAGAGCTGGCGGGCTGAAGCCATGAGCGGTGAAATTTCCTATGCCGATTTCGAAAAGGTCGATATCCGCGTCGGCACCATCATTGAGGTCGAGCCCTTTCCCGAAGCGCGCAAGCCGGCCTTCAAGGTGAAGATCGATTTTGGACCCGAGATCGGCGTCAAGAAGTCGTCGGCGCAGATCACGGTGCATTATACGCTGGAAAGCCTTGTCGGCCGGCAGGTTCTGGGCGTGGTGAATTTTCCGTCGCGCCAGATTGGCCCTTTCCGTTCCGAGGTGCTGACGCTCGGTTTTGCCGATGCCAATGGCGATATCGTGCTTGCCGCGGTTGAGCGGCCGGTGCCGAACGGCGAGAAAATGTGCTGATAGAGCACGACAGCACGCAGCATAAAGACTAGCGCAGACGGAACATTTTTATTCCGTCATCCCGGCCTTGAGCCGGTATCCAGCCAGCCCAAGTCCTTGGGCTGAAAAGAGTCCTGTCGCTTCGCAGACGCGAGTCGGCTGAATTCCGGCTCAGGGCCGGAATGGCGGAAACGGCAAGTCCGCGTCACACTTTTCGCTCCGCTGTTCTAAGCCGGAATTTTGACGATTACCCGCAATCCACCCATCGGGCTTTCATCCAGCGATACGTCACCGCCATGGCTGCGGGCGATATCGCGGACGATGGAGAGGCCAAGGCCCGTGCCAGACGCATTGAGGTTACGCGCCTCGTCGAGCCGGAAGAAGGGCTTGAACACATCCTCGCGTGAGATTTCCGGAATGCCCGGGCCGTCATCGTCGAAGGTCATGATGATGGAGCGCGGCGCCTTGCGGATATCGACATGGAGATTGCTGGCGTAGCGCCGCGCATTTTCGGCAAGGTTGGCGACGAGCCGGGAAAGCGCATTCGGCCGCGCGATGATTCTCTCGATATTATAAAGCTCGTAACTGAATTTCTTGCCGTGCAGCTCGAAATCATGGCCGATCTTTTCGAGAAGTGCCGGAAGTTCCAGCGTGCCGACATCCTCCTCGACATCGGTGCGGGCAAAGGTCAGATAGGCCTCCAGCATCGATTGCATGTCCTCGACGTCCTTATCGAGCCCTTCGAGGTCGGGATTGTCGCCAGCGAGCGCCAGTTGCAGCTTGAAGCGGGTGAGAATGGTGCGCAGATCATGGCTGACGCCATTCAGCATGGCGGTGCGCTGCTCCATCTGCCTCTCGATACGCTCGCGCATCAGGATGAAGGCGAGACCGGCACGCCGCACCTCATCCGCACCGCGCGGGGAATAACCGCTGATCTTCTGGCCCTTGCCGAAATTTTCCGCCGCCTTGGCAAGCGCCTCGATGGGTTTGATCTGCCCGCGCAGGAACAGGATGGAAATGGCGATCAGCACCAGCGACGCGCCGACCATCCAGACGAGGAAAATATGAGTATTGGAAGCATAGGCCGAACTGCGGCGGGTGAAGACCCGCAGCGTCTTGTCTTCCAGCTGGATGCGGACTTCCAACAGCGAGCCGTTGCCATAGGTATCGATCCAGAACGGCCTGCCGATCTGCTGCGTCAACTGATCGGCTAGAATCCTGTCGAGGATTGAAAACAGTGGTTCCGGTTTGGGGGCGGGCAGGTTCGTCTTCGGTTCGATATAGATGCTGAGATCGAGCTTGTCGCGGGCGATGCGGATGACGCGCTGATAATCGTCTTCTTCCGGATCCGTCTGCAGAAGCTCGATGATCGCGGCGATATCGCGCGTGACGGCGGCGGAAAGGCGATCCGTCACCAATTGCCAGTGGCGCTCCATGAAGACAGCCGCAACCACGGCCTGAAGCAAAATCATCGGCAGGATGATGATGAGCAGCGAACGGGTGTAAAGCCCGGTTGGCAGCCAGTGGCGTAGCCACCTGCCGGACATGCGCCAGACCTTGGCCACACTGCTTTTTTTGACCGTGCTGAGAAAATCGAGGCTCGCCATGGCCGTGCGTTGCCCTTCCTTGGTGTTCGTCAGTCCACGCTCAGGCGGTAGCCGATGCCGCGCACCGTTTGCAGATAGACAGGATTGGCAGGATCGTCCTCGATTTTGCGGCGAAGACGGTTGATCTGCACGTCTATGGTTCTTTCACCCACTTCCGATTCAGCCTCCACCAGCTCGTGGCGGGGAATGGTGTCGCCGGCGCGCAGTGCGAAAAGCAGCATGATTTCCTGCTCACGATCTGTCAGCCGGATTGTTTCTGGACCGCGCCGCAATTCCTTTTTCGGAATGGAGAAGCTGTAGGGGCCGAACATGATCTGCTCGATCTTGGGTGTATCGGGCGAGGTGTTGCGCCGCAGGATGTTGTTGATGCGCAGGACAAGTTCGCGCGGATCGAAGGGCTTGGCGAGATAGTCGTCAGCGCCGGCTTCCAGCCCCGCAATACGTGAGTCCGCTTCCGACCGGGCGGTCAGGAGGATGACTGGCACGGATTTGTTCTCGTTCAGCGAGCGGGTAAGCGAAAGCCCGTTTTCGCCCGGCATCATCACGTCGAGGATAAGCAGATCAAAACGGATGCCCACCATTTTGCGCCGGGCTTCGGCCGCATCGGCGGCGACGGAGATGCGGTAGCCCTTGTCCCCAAGGAAGCGCTGCAGAAGGTTGCGAATGCGGGCGTCGTCGTCGACGATCAGGAGATGGGCCGCATCGTCATCCGCCGGCGGGCGTTTTGTCGGAGCTGTTGACATCGTTATTCGCCCTCCACGGTCGTCGGGCTGCGCATCTGCGCCAGGAACTTGCGCACGCAGGCGCGTGCATCCGGCCCAAGCCCTTCCAGCGCGCGGTCGATGCGGCGCGATTGCGGTTCGCTTAGCGCCAGCGCCAGTTCGCGACCCGTCAGCGTCGGATAGAGCCGGCGCTGACGGCGGTCTTCGGGACCGGCCATCTGGCGGATGTAGCCGTCGTCGATCAATTGCTTCAACACGCGGGCAAGGCTCTGTTTGGTGATCTGCAGGGTGTCGAGCAGATCCGCCACCGTCATGCCGGGCTGCCGGCTGACGAAATAGACCACCCGGTGGTGCGCCCGCCCGTAATCCAGCTTCGACAGGATGACATCGGGATCGGAGACGAAGTCGCGATAGGCGAAAAACAGCGCCTCGATCGTGTCGAAGTCGATCTTGCCGTCGTCAACCTTCGGGAGTGCCGGTGTCTGCCTGGCGGCGGCGGTTTTGAGCGATTGCGGTGGCACTGCGGTTCCTTCATATCCTGCGGCTGACATGCGTCGATGCGCCAATATTCTGTAAACATAGCCGAAAATGCGTCCGCTCGGGAGGATGCCGCCGATCATTTTCTGTTGCGGTGGATAATATGCTGCGGGTGCGGGTGCAACTGGAATCCTGAGTGGCCTTTACCGGAAACGGAAAGGGCGCGGAAAACCCGCGCCCTTCATTCGTTTCAGGCCACCCCGATCAATGGGCGAACTGCCTGACGTGCCTACTGATAGACATAGACGATCCGTCGTGTCGAAGGCTCGACAAGAACCGGTACGTCGTTGATCCGAACATAACGATACTGATAGTCCGGGATTTCGACGAGACGTGTATCCGCCGGCAATACGCTGCCGATGACGACGTCGCCATCATAGGTGACGGTGTCTGCGGGATGCCCGTCAATATAGGTTATCACCGATTGCGGCGGGTTCACCTCGCCGACCTTGCCCAGGTTTGGATCGCCAGGATTGGGCTCTGCCTGCACGCTTGAGGTCTTTTCATAGGTCACGACCGGCACGCTCATGTCCGAGCGGCGCTGTTCGAGAACGACCGGAGACCCTTCATACATGACATTCAGATAGTCCGCCCGTGCCCAGCCACGCATGCCGTTGACTTCGATACGGCACCAGCTGCTGCCTTCCATGCAGCCATCCAGAACCGCGCTGCTGCCGCGGGTGGCCAATCCCAGTTCGGGATAGTCTTCACCGGGGCCCGAGCGAACGGAAACATCCGATGCGGTGGTGGCGACCATGGCGGCGTTCGCGTAACCGGCCATCAAGGCGAAGGCGCCGCCGGCGATCAGCATTTTAAGCGTCTTGTCCATGTGTCTCACTCCTTTCAAGACTGGAGCTACAACGTCGCAGCCACCCGGGCGTTCCACATTTTTCGCCGGAAATTGCCGCTACAGAGCAGCGGCGCTTTGTTACGTCCTTGTTTTTCATTGAGATTTTCAACGCTCTCGGGCGGCGGAAAGCGGGACCTTTTCCGCCGCCATTGTGCCGCCACCGGTCGCGGGCTATAGGAGGCGGAACCTTTCAGACAGGAGATACGGGATATGGGAAAGTTGCAGGCGGGTATTATTCCGGTCACGCCATTCGAGCAGAATTGCACCATCCTGTTCGATCAGGACACCAAGGAGGGAGTCGTCGTCGATCCCGGCGGGGATGTGGACGTCATTCTCCAGGTCGTCGCTGAAAACGGCATCACGCTGAAGGAAATCTGGCTGACGCACGGGCATCTCGACCATGCCGGCGGCGCTGACGAATTGCGCGAAAAGCTTTCCCTGCAGGTGATCGGGCCGCATGAGGATGACCGGCCCCTGCTGGAGCGGATCGAGGTGCAGGCGGAGAAATACGGTATCAGCGGCTTGAAGAACGTCGTGCCGGATAAATGGCTGGAGGATGGCGACAAAGTCTCATTCGGGGATCACGTCTTCGAGGTCTATCATTGCCCCGGCCACGCGCCCGGCCATGTCATCTATTACAACCGCGACCAGAACTTCGCCCATGTCGGCGACGTGCTGTTTTCAGGCTCGGTGGGGCGCACGGATCTGCCGGGCGGAAACCATGAGCAACTGATGGCCTCCATTCGCGACAAGCTGCTACCGCTCGGCGATGATGTCGGTTTCATCTGCGGCCATGGCCCCGGTGGGCGGCTGGGTGAGGAACGGCTCACCAACCCCTATCTCAAGGGGCTCTGAGTGCCGGCCCTTTGAGGCCTGCGGGAGGCACAAAAAAACCCGGCATTCCTGCCGGGCTTCAACTAGAAAAGAAAGCCGTTATAGGGTCAGCCAGCAATCTGCAGATTGACTGCCTTCGGCCCCTTGCCGCGACGATCCGGTTCCGTGTCGAAGCTCACTTTCTGATTTTCTGAAAGTCCGGACAGGCCAGAAGCCTGTACGGCAGAGATGTGAACAAAGATATCAGCGCCACCATTGTCTGGCTTGATGAAGCCGAAGCCTTTGTCTGTATTGAAGAATTTTACGGTGCCAGTTTCGGCCATGCATCAGGTCCTTTTCGCTCTGCCCGCGTTCAGCTACAGGCAGCATTACAGTTTTGCCCCGCGTGGGCGTTGGCAGGCAGTTTTTGACTATTGAGAAAATGGACCTTCGCAGCGGGAAGTAATGGCGTTCTCATCCAACGTTTTTCGTCCCACCGCCCGAGGTTTATAGCGTCCCCAGTGCGCAAAATTATAGGCCTTCCCATGCTCGCAAATTGCCCGAACCGCAGTAGATTGATGCGTTTATCGAAAATTGGCAAGCAAAAGTTTTTACGGGCTTTTTGTCAGATAAAAAACCTGCGGTAGAATTACCGCCTGCAATCGCATATTTTTTCCGCACAAGCGATTATTGATGAAATAATTACCGGCCCTATCGGGCTTTCCCGGCAAAAATTTGAATGCAGGGCCGGAATTTCCTGCGAAAACAGAAAAATCAGTTCTTTTTGCGTCAGGTCGCTTCAGCCATGGATTTTTGCCGCTTGCGCGTCAATTCCGGCACCAGTTCAACGATCAGTATGGCGACGAAGATGATCAGGCAACCGATGTAGCCCGCGCCGGAAATGGTTTCCTTGAGGAAAATCGAGGCCAGCAAAGCGCCGAAAAGCGCCTCCGAGGACAGGAAAATCGCGGCCTGTGGCGCCGTGGTGTAACGCTGGCCAATCACCTGCAACACGAAGGCAAGGCCGGAGGAGACGAGGCCAACATAGAGAATTTCCGTCAGCGACCCTTCAATGGCAGCCATGCTGATGGGTTCGAATGCGACACCGATCATGCAACTAAGAAGGGAGCAAACCGCGAACTGGGTGCAGGAAAGCGCCAGCGGCCGTCCGCTTTCGGAAACGAAGCGGCCTGCGAGGGTGATCTGGATCGCCCAGAAGAAGGCGCAGACGATGCTGAGGATATCTCCCTTCGTCAGCGTCTCGAAGGCGCCGCCGGAGAGGAGAAATATGCCGCCCAGCATCATCAGCGCGCAGGGCCAGACGACCCAATGGGGATGACGGCGGTAAAGCACGACGGCGATGACGGGCACGAAGATGACGTAAAGCCCGGTCAGGAAGCTGGAATTGGTGACGGTGGTGGTCAGGAGACCGACCTGCTGGGTGGTGGCGCCGCCGAATAGCGCCAAGCCGACGAGGATGAAGCTGCCGATTTCACTGCGGCGCGGCGGCGATTTCAGCGATCGTGTTTCCATGAGCGCGAAGGGCAGCACGGCGATTGCGGCAATGGCGAAACGCAGTCCGACGAACCAGAAGGGGCCGATCGAGGCCATGGCGGAGGATTGCGCGACGAAGCCGCCTCCCCAGATTGCTGCGGCGAGCAGAAGCAGCATATTGGCCTGAACACGCGTCATGATTGGCACCAGCACAACAGGGGCCGGAAATTCATTCAGTCGCGGCCATGGCAATTCGGGGATTTTTTGAAATGTCGGTCTGACGGTTTCCCGGGTGCTTTAGCAGTAACCTGCCGATGTCGCAAGTCAGGGTAGGGGCTGGCGCTGGTGGTGCCGAGGGCGTCTTTATCGCTGCGGCTTATTTGTAGCGGCGAGCCTCGTCCTTCAGGCTGCGCCGGGTCAGCGTCAGGCCGCCTATGCCGAGGCCGATGAAGGCTGCTGCCGACAGGACGATGAGCAGGATGTGAGGACCCGCCTCCGTCGTTGCCGCCACCTGCGGAATGGCGGATGTATGCAGGGTATCGACCGCCTGAGTGGCGGCATTGGCCGACGTTGCGATGCCGGCTGCCATGGTGACAATGACAAGAAAAGCCGCAATGGCCATCCAGAGGGAAAACAGCGTTCTCTGCGCCCTTAACCTTTCAACGGAAGTCCGGTCGTTGGTAAACATGGCTGTCGCCTCTTGTCCCTGTTCTTAAAGGATAAAAGAGGCTTCGAAATGGACGGCTTGGAGACCGAATTCTGGCGTTCCGCGGTATTTATTGCGGCAATATTGTGGCAAGGGCGATTATAGGGCCGGTTTCATCGCAAGCGGCGTCAGAGGCCGCGTTTTCCAAAGGTCCGGGTCTGGCGCAGAGGATGTGTGTCGGCGGGCCGTTCTTCGCGGGGAAATGCCGGTGCAGCGCTTTTTTCAGGCCTTGCGGAAGGGGAGAAATAGGCGTTGCCGAGTTCGGGAAAGCGTGTGTCGAAACTGGTCGGCGCAAGTTCGGGTTTTGCCAGAACATAGCCCTGCATCAGAAAGACGCCGAGTTCCTCGCATTGATCCACCTGCCAGCCGGTTTCCAGCCCTTCGAAGACCGGCTCTATTCCTTCTTCGCGAAACTGACTGACGATGACGCGCAGAAGCGCGGCGCCCGCCGAATTCTGCATGAAATCGCGCACCCAGCCCGCTTCGAATTTCACATAGTCGGGCTTGATGAGCTTGACCCGGTCGATGGCGGAATCGCCGGCGCCATAGTCGTCCAGCGCCACGCGAAAACCGATATCGTGCATATGGTAAGCGAAGTCGGCGACCATCTGGGTGTCGGAGGCTTTTTTCTCCGAGATTTCGCAGACGATGCGGTCCGCCGTCATGCCAGCCTCGTGGGCGGCAAGCCGCATGCGCTCCACCTCCTGCCGCATCTTGGCGGGCGTCTGGAACAGGCCCGGATGGAAGTTGACGAAGATGCGGGCGCGGGAACGGTTGAGCCTGCCGGTGTTGAGAATGTGGATCGTGCGCAGGATGCTGTCGATATTCTCGATGTCTTCAGCCGCGACCAGCGAGAAAAACTCGCCCGGCGTCACCGGCTCGCCATTGCGATGGGGCCGCACCAGACCCTCAAAGGAATCGATGTCGAGCATGCCGCTCGTCGTTCGGCGGAAAATGGGCTGCAGGGCCGATTTCAGGTTGAAGGTTTGATAGGCCGTGGACCATGTGCCATCGACCTCGCGGACAAGACTGGAAAAGATGCTTCTGGGCGCCATTTTTCAACCAGCTTTAGAGACACGACCCCTAGGCTCGCCAATGTAGCGCATCAAGCGTTACTTCCGGGTTAAGGAAGGTTTAAATTCTCCATTGCGGCAGATAAGCCGGCTTTTGACCTTGAAACTATGCCGGTCTTTCGACATAGAAAGTGCCGCAGCAGGCAAGTTTTCCAGCCTCTGCTGATGTCAACCCCAATAGGACCGATTAAAAATGGCCTTCCTTGCCGACATTCTCTCCCGCGTAAAGCCATCCGCCACCATCGCCGTTACCCAGAAGGCCCGCGAGCTGAAAGCGCAGGGCCGCGATGTGATTAGCCTTGGCGCCGGCGAGCCGGATTTCGATACGCCCGAAAATATCAAGGAAGCGGCCATTGACGCGATCAAACGCGGCGAGACCAAATACACGCCCATTTCCGGCATTCCGGAACTGCGCAAGGCGGTTGCCGACAAGTTCAAGCGTGAAAACGGCCTGGAATACAAGCCGGAACAGACCATCGTCGGCACCGGCGGCAAGCAGATCCTCTTCAACGCCTTCATGGCCACCCTCAATCCGGGTGATGAGGTCGTCATTCCCGCACCTTACTGGGTCAGCTACCCGGAAATGGTGGCGATCTGCGGTGGTACGCCGGTTTTTGTCGACACCACGCTCGAAGACAATTTCAAGCTGAAGCCGGAAGCGCTGGAAAAGGCGATCACGCCGAAAACCAAGTGGTTCGTCTTCAACTCGCCCTCCAACCCGTCTGGTGCGGCCTATTCGCATGACGAGCTGAAGGCGCTGACGGATGTGCTGGTCAAGCACCCGCATGTCTGGGTGCTGACGGACGACATGTATGAGCACCTGACCTATGGCGATTTCAAATTCGTCACCCCGGTTGAGGTCGAGCCTTCGCTCTACGACCGCACGCTGACGATGAACGGCGTCTCCAAGGCCTATGCCATGACCGGCTGGCGTATTGGCTATGCCGCCGGCCCGCTGCCGCTGATCAAGGCCATGGACATGATCCAGGGCCAGCAGACCTCGGGCGCAAGCTCGATTGCACAGTGGGCAGCTGTCGAAGCTCTGAACGGCACGCAGGATTTCATTCCGGCCAACAAGAAGATCTTCGAAGGCCGCCGCGATCTCGTCGTTTCCATGCTCAACCAGGCCAAGGGCATCAGCTGCCCGTCGCCGGAAGGCGCGTTCTACGTTTATCCGTCCTGCGCCGGCCTGATCGGCAAGACCGCGCCTTCGGGCAAGGTCATGGAGACGGATGCGGATTTCGTCTCCGAGCTTTTGGAAGCCGAAGGCGTTGCCGTCGTGCAGGGATCGGCTTTCGGCCTCGGCCCGAACTTCCGCATTTCCTACGCCACGTCGGAAGCGCTTCTGGAAGAGGCCTGCAAGCGCATCCAGCGCTTCTGCGCCGCTTGCCGCTGATCGGTTTGCGATCTTAAAAGAAAAAGCCCGGCAGCGATGCCGGGCTTTTTTGTTTCAACTAGAGCATCGCGCGTTCAGTCGGGATGTAAATAATAATAAAGTATTTTTGGAAAATTACGGCAGTTCATTCCTGTATATGATGAGTTGTTTAGGTTTTTGTTTAAGTTGAAATAATATAGTCTATGGGTATGGCGTAAGCCAAAAGGAGTTTCATCGGATGGTTGATGAATTAATTATAGACGGACTGTCGGATAGAGATTTTTGTAAAGAAATTGAGGAGTTACTTAGAAGAGACGAGGCTGATGCGGCTGCCGATCGCCTGAAGTCACTGCTTGGCGCAGTGTGCGGCCCAGATCGTCCGCTTCCGTCACGCTTTCTAACCGTCGACCCAAAAAGCATCGAGTTGATTGGGTGGTTAAATTTGCCAGCGAGCATTACGAACTACGATCGTGGTGACAGTAAGATTAGTGCGATCGGAATCGATCTAAGCTGGCCAGGGCATATAGGGCGGGAGCCAAACGATGACGGATTGCTTGATCCCGTCGTCGAGACGAACTTCTATACGGACGACATGTGGCCTTTCTCTACTTCAGATCGCGCCGGTCTCCTTTCAGGATACGATCAATACTCATGCGCTTGGCAAGGGGGATTTGAGGAGATTGACGGCACAGTTCAGATTAACGGCATTTCCGACCTCTATGGCGCCGTTTATTTATTGAAGGGGATCACCGAACCGGGATCACAAACCGCAAGAGTGTTGGGGGCGTGCTATATCGTCGTTTTGATATACTTGGCATTGCGGGACTCTGCGCCTCGCGATGTACTGCCGCGGCCAATGGCCGTCATTTTGGGGAGCAATGAGGACTATCCGTATTTCAACGCGCCAGTCTTCGCCGCAAGATAAGCGAACACCCATCTTCGCTGGCATAACAGTCCTGTTTGTCGCAGGATATGAGAGAGTATAGACCGAAGATCGGTCGCTAAAGCCCCAGAAACAGCAGCATGATGAAGGTGGCGAAGAGGATGAAATGCGTCATTCCCTCGATCGCATTGGTCTCGCCGTCGTTGAGATTGATGGCGGCGGCGATGAGGGTGATGAAGACCATGACGGTCTGCACCGGGGTCATGGCCATGATGAAGGGCTGGCCGGTATAAAGCGCGATGCCCTCCATCACCGGCACGGTCAGGATCACCGTCGACAGTGATGCGCCCATGGCGATATTGACCACGGCCTGCATGCGGTTGCGCAGGGCGGATCGGAGCGCGGTAAGGATTTCCGGCGATGCCGAGATGGTCGCCACCACCACCGCCATCAGCGCCGGCGGCGCGCTGGTGCCCTCAAGGCTTTCGCCCAGGAAGGCCGCCATGAATTCCGCCAGCACGCCGATCATCACCACCCCGGCAATGATGAGGCCGATGGAGAGCGGCACGCTGCCTTCGTCTTCCTCCTCCGCATGGCCATCCGGTGGCTGACCGGCCGTATGCGGCTTGCGGGGATAGGTATAGCTGAAGAAATAGCTGTGTGGCCCGACCTGCATCTTGAGGAAAAGCGCATAGAGCGCGATCATCGCGACAATGGTGAAGGCGGAATAGACATGCCAGCTCTGTTGCGGAATGAATTCCGGGACGATCATCGAAATGCCCATGGCGGTGAGGATCATCACGCCGTAGGTCTTGCCGGAATCGTCATTATAGGGCTGTTCACCGTGGCGCAGACCGCCGAGCAGGGCGGCCAGGCCCAGAATGCCGTTGATGTCGATCATCACGGCGGAATAGATCGTATCGCGCACCAGCGTGGGCGAACTGGATTCGCTCATGATGATGGCAAGGATCAGCACTTCGACCGCGACTGCCGAGAGCGTCAGGATCATCGTGCCATAGGGATCGCCGACCTTGGTGGCGAGGATTTCGGCGTGATGGGCAACCCGCATCGAGACGAGAACGATAAGCCCGATGAGCATGATCGCGGCAATCAGCGCCGCCGTCTTTCCGGCTTCGAATATCGCATGTTCCGCCATATAGGCGGCAATTGCCGCCGGTATCGCCAGAAGCAACATGCGCTCCTGCTTCAGAATGGTAGCCGCCATCGATTTCCCTTCCCCGTGACAGGCCTAGGCTGTGACGTATCGTCCCTCAGATCAAGCAGGATTTGCGCTTGAGTGCTTTTGGTAGGATAGTGGTGTCGCAGGACATGCTGCTCATGCCGCGGTGTCCCATCGGGTGCAATGCTTGAAACGCGGTTGTGGTTGCCATGTCGCCTACTGAGACAGGAGGACCATGCATGACCAAAGTGGTATATGAAATTGTCGAACATGACGGAGGTTTCGCCTACCGCATGAACGGCGCCTATTCCGAAACATTTCCTACCTATGCCGATGCCGTCGAGGCTGCGCGCATCGTTGCCGCCGAACAGCAGATCGGGGGCGATGACGAGGAAATCAGCTATCAGGACGAGCGCGGCCAGTGGCATGAGGAATATAGCCAGGGTGGCGACCGGCCGGAAGCCGAGGTGGTGGACAAGACGACGCAGCAGGCCAGACCCTTTTGATGAGCGGGGTCGGAATGTCAGGTGAAACCGGCATTGCCCTCCCATTTCCGCCGGCCTGTTCCGCGCAATCGCGTGTGCGGCCGGGTGCCGATGCTTGAGCAGCCCTAGCGCCGTTGTGGCGGGGCGTTCGGATCGGTCTCCTTGAGATGGGCTTTCAGGCCTTCGACCAGGGCGCTGAACACGGCCCGACATCGCGGCGAGGTCTTGAGGTTTTCGTGCATCGCGACCCAGGTGTGCAGCGGAATGTCGATTTTCGGAAGCACATGGACAAGCCGGGGGTCCTTGCGCGCCAGGCCGATCTGGCAGACGCCGATTCCCGCGCTGGCGCGGATCATGGCAAGCTGGGCAAGGTTGCTGTCGGCGCGGATTTCAAAGGAAATGTCTTCAATATCGGGTATTTCCGGATCGAGCGAACGCATCCGCTGGATGGCCGCCCGGATGAAGGGCGTCTTGCGGTCGAAACCGACCATGCGGTGGTTGTCCAGTTCATCCATGCTCTCCGGGATGCCGGCTTTTGCCAGATAATCGCGTGTCGCATGAAATCCCAGACGGAAATTGCCAATATAGCGCATGACGATCGCATCCTGCTGCGGCTCGGTCATGCGGATGGCGATGTCGGCCTCACGCCGCAGCAGGTCTTCCAGCGTATCGGACAGCGAAAGCTCGATTTCCAGCCGGGGGTGAACCTCCTGCATGGCGGTGATGATCGGCGGCAGCATCTCCACGCCGATAATATCCGATGCGCTGATGCGCACGGTGCCTTCGATCTTGCCAACCTCGCCGGAGGCCGCCCGCATGAGGGCCGCGGCCGTCGCCGACAGATTTTCCGCATAGGGCTTGAGCGCAAGCGCGGCCTCCGTCGGCATCAGCCCGTGCGGTGAGCGGATGAACAGCGGAAAGCCGATGGCCTCCTCCAGCGCGCCGATATGGCGCCCCGCCGTCGGCTGGGTGATGCCAAGTTCGCGCGCGGCGGCGGAAAGCGAGCCATCACGCAGCACGCTGAGGAAGGTACGGTAAAAATCCCAGCTGACATTCCGGCTTTTGATCATAAAATTTTGTATGGCCGCTACACCTATTTCGACAATTTCGTATATCGCGCATTGCGCCGATACTCCAGCTCACAAAAAGGAGCGACGGCCATGATATATGAAAACCATGCAAATACAGCAGAGAATAACCGGCCGCTGGCCCTGATCATTGGCGCGAATGGCGGTGTCGGCAGCCACGTCTCGAAGATGCTGCTGCAACGCGGCTGGCGGGTGAGGGCACTGACGCGCCAACCCGTATCGACAGGCGCGTCGGACGGCGTGGAGCGCGTGACGGGCGATGCGATGAACCGGCAGGATGTGGTGGAGACCGCCAGGGGCGCCACGCTCGTCGTCCATGCGGTCAATCCTCCCGGATATCGCGATTGGGAGAGGCAGGTGCTGCCGATGCTCGACAACACCATCGCCGCTGCCGAAGCCTACGGGGCGAGGATCGTGTTTCCGGGCAGCGTCTATAATTTCGGGCCGGATGCCTTTCCGCTGCTGACAGAGGACAGTCCGCAGAAACCCTTCACCCGCAAGGGCGCGCTGCGCGTGGAGATGGAGCGGCGGCTGAAAATGGCGTCGATGCGCGGTGTGCCGGTGCTGATTGTCCGTGCCGGGGATTTTTTCGGGCCGGATGCGAAAAATAACTGGTTTTCGCAAATGCTGGTGCGGCCGGGCAAACCGGTGCGCAGCGTCCAGAACCCCGCCGCACCCCATGCCGGGCATCAATGGGCCTATCTGCCTGACGTGGCGGAGACGATCGGACGGTTGCTGGATCGTTCGGGCGAACTTCCTGCTTTTGCCGTCTATCACATGGAGGGTTTCTGGGATTTCGACGGGCTGCAACTGGTCGCGGCAATCGAGCGTGCTGTAGGCCAACCGGTCAAGATGCGACGACTGTCCTGGCTGGCGATAAGGCTCGCCGCCCCCTTCGTTCCCCTGTTCCGCGAAGTGCTGGAAATGCAATATCTCTGGCAGATGCCGATCCGCATGAGCAACGCCAAGCTTACGGATTTCCTCGGTGTGGAACCGAGGACACCGATCGATGTTGCGGTATCGGCGACATTGGCGAACCTCGGCTGTATCGAACAGGTGCGGGAACCGGCCAGCCTTCACCATCCGGCCGATGCCGGAGGGAGGGTGTGATGGCCACGGCAACAAGTGAACTATCTCGCCAACGCCGCATCTTCGCCGTGGTGTCGGCCGTGGTGCCGGTGCTGATTTTCGCGCAGGTGCTGCTGGCCGGGCTGTCGATCTATTATGACGGGTCGCTGCTTTCGGTGCATAAGGGGCTTGGCATCTTCATCGCCCTTCCCATCCTGTCGCTGGTGGTCCTTGCGCTGCGTTATGACGATCTGCGGCCGAACCTTGGCCGTTCGCTGGTGCTGCTCGCCCTCTACTGTCTGCAGGTGGCACTGATGAGTATCGGCCGGGAAACGGGCAATGGCTTGCTGCAGGCGCTGCATGTGCCCAATGCCTTCATCATGGGCGCATTTTCAGATTTTGCCGCGCGGCAGGCACGAAGCCTGCGCTGAAAGAAAACGCCGCATTGCCATGGTGCAATGCGGCGTTTCGGTTTGTCAGGCGAGCGCCGGATAGTCGGTGTAACCTTCGGCTCCGCCGCCATAGAAGGTCGGCTGGTTCGGCTCGTTCAAGGGCGCGTTGTCCTTGAAGCGGCGCACCAGATCCGGATTGGCGATGAAGGCCTTGCCGAAGGCGACGGCATCGACCTTGCCGCTTTCCACGGCTTCGATGGCGCTTTGACGATCGTAACCATTATTGGCGATCCACAGACCATTGCCGCCGGCATTGCGATAGGCGGCCTTGAAGGCTGCGTAATCGAACGGCTTGTCGCCCTGTTTGAAATCACGCGGGCCACCCGTGGCACCCTCAACGACGTGGATGAAGGCGAGATTGCGCTTGCCGAGTTCTTCCACCACGTAATTGTAAAGCGGCTGGGGATCGGCCTCGAAAATATCGTTGGCCGGGGTGACGGGGGAGAGGCGGATGCCGGTGCGGCCGGCACCGATCTCTTCCGCAACCGCATCGACAACTTCCAGCAGGAAGCGGACGCGATTTTCGATCGAGCCGCCATATTCGTCCGTGCGCTGGTTGGTGCTGGATTTCAGGAACTGCTCGATCAGGTAGCCGTTGGCGGCATGGATTTCGACGCCGTCGAAACCGGCTTCCAGGGCGGCGCGGGCACCGCTGCGGTAATCTTCAAGGATGAGGCCGATATCGTCGATGGTGAGCGCGCGCGGCTCGGAAGTCTCGGCAAAGGCGCCAGTGCCGTCATCATTGATGATATAGGTCTTCGACTTGGCCGGAATGGCGGAAGGAGCGACCGGCTGGCCGCCATGCGGCTGCAGCGAGGTGTGGGAAATGCGGCCCACATGCCAGATCTGCGCAACGATCTTGCCGCCGGCCGAATGTACGCCGTCGGTCACCTGTTTCCAGCCCGCGATCGCTTCCCGCTTGTAGAGGCCCGGAACGTCAGCGTAACCCTGACCCTGCTGGGAGATCGGCGTGCCCTCGGTGACGATCAGCCCGGCCGTGGCGCGCTGCTCGTAATAGGTGGCGTTAAGATTGTTGGGAATTGCCCCCGGCGAACGGTTGCGGGTGAGGGGAGCCATGACGATACGGTTGGCGAGTGCGATATCGCCGGCCTGTGCCGGTTCGAAAAGACTGGTCATGCGACTTCACTTTCTGGTCGGTTGGCAGAGTTGCGCGCCAGGCGCGCTGTCCTTGTTCGGGTGCCGGAGTGAAACCGCGTTGCGGTTTCCTGTCCGGCACCCCGGGGCTCAAAGCTTGGGAGGCTCAGAGATTGGCTTGTAGATAATTGCGGAAGGCGTCGATGGTTTCTTCGTCGCGTTCGAAAAACACCCATTGCCCGACCTTTTTCGACCTGATGAGGCCGGCTGCCTGCAACACCGCCAGATGTGACGAGACGGTGGATTGCGACAGGCCGCTGATCTGAAACTGGTTGGCGCATACGCCCATGCTGAGCGGATGCTCCTGGCAGAAGTGTTTTTCCGGGCACTTCAGCCATTCAAGAAATTTCAGCCTTGCGGGATGCGAAAGGGCCTTGAGGATTTCCTCCGGGTTCATCGATGTTTCTTCAATATCTGACATGTCCGATATTTATATCGGTCATTCTCGATATACAAGTCACGTCTCTGTGAGGATCACGGGGAGCGGGCAGGCAGCTCCAAAAAAGAAGGCCGCTGGATATTTCCGCGGCCTGATAAGTTTGAAGGTTAAAACCTCCAGAGGGGAACAGCTGCCGCGGGCCTTGGGCGAACGTGACAGCTGACTAAAATATGGGAGCGGCAATAATGCAAAACAAGGTTGCATCGTGCGATATTTCGCCAATTCGGAGAAAATTCTTGCGGGTAAAAAAAGAGGGCCGCCGGAAGGATCCAGGGCCCTTTAAGTGTGAAGGTCAAAAACCTCCAGAGGGGAACAGCTGATGCGGTGGAACTGGGAGGAAAAGCCACCGTGTGCATCAGCTGAGAGCGATATGGTGCTTTTTTGTGCACGAAACAACTCTTTTTTGTGCAGGTCAGGCATGCGTGCCGTGCAGCCCTCGATATTTCCGGTATATTTTATGTGCAAAGCTGGAGAAGGGCGCCTGCGCGCCCCTCTCGTTTCTGCCTTTGCAAGGCTTTGAATTTAAAAGATTATCTTTCGACGTCGATTATTTTAACGTCAGAAGTTCCAGTTCCGCGCTTTTGCAACGATGAAGTCGCGGAAGGCTTTCAGCTTTGCAGCGTTTTTCATCTCGTCCGGATAGCAGAAATAGGTATCGAAGGACGGAATGTCTGCGGCGAGCGATAGCTGGATAAGGCCCGGATCGCGGCCGACGATATAATCCGGCAAGCAGGCAATGCCTATCCCCAGCAGGCAGGCGCGCTTGATCGAGGTCTGGCTGTTGATCTGCAGATGCGGCGTGCGCGTATTGTCTGAGGAACGCCCGGCATTTTCCAGCCAGTTGACGTCCAAGAGGTAGTTGGGTGCCGGCTCACCGAAGGAGATGATGCGGTGATTGTCGAGATCCTCGACAGACTGCGGCTCACCATGGCGATTGATGTAGGACGGCGCGGCATAGACGTGCATGTGCACCGTGAACAGCTTGCGCTGGATAAGGTCCGACTGTTGCGGCTGGCGCAAGCGGATGGCGCAATCGGCATGGCGCATGTTCACGTCCAGCTCCTCATTGTCGAGGATGAGCTGGATCGACATTTCCGGATAAAGCTGCAGGAATTCCTGCACCTTGTCCGTCAGCCAGCCCTGGCCGAGACCGACGGTCGTCGTCACGCGCAGCTTGCCGCTCGGCTTTTCCGTTGTTTCGGTGAGCTGCATCTTCACCGTTTCGAGCTTCAGCAGCACGTCATGGGCGGTGCGATACAGCAACTCGCCCTGTTCGGTGAGAATCAGGCCGCGCGCATGGCGATGGAACAGCTTGACGCCGACATCCTGCTCCAGCGCGCTGACCTGACGGCTGATGGCCGACTGGGACAAATGCAGCTTGTCGGCAGCATGGGTGAAAGACCCTGCTTCGGCTGCGGCATGAAAAATGCGCAGTTTATCCCAGTCCAATGGCATTGCCATGCCTATCCTGCCTTTCGGTTATTCCGCTGCGACAGCAAGCGGTTGATGCGCGGTGAGATAACGTTCCGCTTCAAGGGCGGCCATGCAGCCCATGCCGGCGGCGGTGATTGCCTGGCGATAGATATCGTCGGTGACGTCGCCGGCCGCGAAGATGCCTTCCACGTCGGTGGCTGTGGAATCGGGAGCGGTCCACATGTAGCCGTTGTCCTTCAGCTTCACCTTGCCCTTGAACAGTTCGACTGCCGGGGCGTGGCCGATGGCGACAAAGACGCCATCGATCGGCATTTCGCTGACCGCGCCCGTCTTGGTGTCGCGCAGCTTCACGCCGGAGACGGAAGGCGGCATTGGCGGCTTTGCCGGTGCGCCGGTGATCTCGGCGACTTCGGTGTTCCAGAGGATCTTGACGTTTTCCTTCGCGAACAGCCGTTCCTGCAGGATTTTCTCCGAGCGGAAGTTGTCGCGGCGGTGCACGATGGTGACCGACTTGGCGATATGGGCGAGGTACAGCGCTTCTTCCACGGCGGAGTTGCCGCCGCCGACCACGATCACATCCTTGTTGCGATAGAAGAAACCATCGCAGGTGGCGCAGGCGGAGACGCCGAAGCCCTGGAAATGCTGCTCGCTTTCGATGCCGAGCCACTTGGCCTTGGCGCCGGTGGCGATGATCAGCGTGTCGGCAGTCCATACCTGACCGGAATCGGTCCTGACCACGAAAGGCCGGACGTTGGTTTCAACTTCGGTGACGAGGTCGCTGACGATTTCCGCGCCGACATGGGTTGCCTGCTTCAGCATCTGGTCCATCAACCAGGGGCCCTGGATCGGATCGGCGAAGCCCGGATAGTTCTCGACGTCGGTGGTGATCATCAGCTGGCCACCCTGCTCCATGCCGGCAATCAGCACGGGTTTCAGCATTGCGCGGGCCGCGTAGATCGCCGCGGTATAACCGGCGGGACCGGAGCCAATGATCAATACCTTCGTGTGGCGGGCAGACATGGAAACATTCCTTTCAGTAACGGGGTCTTTCGGTCGCAGTGCCTTTCGGCACCCGGGCCCTCCAGCCGCAAGACGGCGAACAGGCCGCAACCCCTTCGTTGCCCGGTATTTAAGGTTGTCTAGTGTCTTTATTCAAGGGCAGCCTTGCGTTACCAACAAGGCAGTTGTGGATGCGCGCGCAATTTTGTGACCGGGCGGTGGCATAATGTTGCGAATCCCGTGCCGAATAGTACAAGGAAGTTCTCCAGCTTAACGAGGTACTTCTCCGTGACCAGCGTCGAACTCGATGCCATCGATCTGAAAATCCTGCGCGAATTGCAGCGCGACGGGCGTATGACCAATGTGGAGCTGGCCGAAAGGGTCGGAATTTCCGCGCCGCCCTGCCTTCGGCGTGTCCGCAAGCTGGAAGAGGCGGGTGTGATCGAGGGTTATCACGCCATGTTGAACGCGCCGAAGCTCGGTTTCGACCTCGTTGCCTTCTGCATGATCGGCCTCAAGCGCCAGTCGGACAGCAATCTCAAGGCCTTTGCGGCGGCAACAGCAGGATGGTCGCTGGTGCGGCAGGCCTGGATGGTGTCGGGTGAAAGCGATTTCCTGCTGCACTGTGTGGCGAAGAACCTGACGGAGTTTCAGGATTTCGTCATCGAAGTTCTGACGGCGGATGAGAATGTCGATACGGTGCGCACCATGCTGACCATCCGTCAGGTCAAACGCGTCGGTCTGGTGGAAATCTAAGCAGCGGACGTCTTGCCGGTTTAGGGGGTATCACCCTCGCCGCAACGCATCATAGACGTCACCGAGACTTGTCGCTTCTTTTTCCAGCGGAAAAGTGCTGCGCACATGCGCCAGCCCGGCACTTGCATGGGCTTTGGCCAGAGCCGGATCGGCCAGATAGATTCCTATCGCATCTCTCAGCGATGTGTAGTCACCCGCATCCACGACGGCCCCGGTCTCGCCCCTGACGATCATTTCCTCATAGGCGCCGGCATTGCTGGCGACGACGGCCGTTTCCGAGGCCATGGCTTCGAGCGGCGTCAGGCCGAAACCTTCGTTGCGGGATGGAGCGACATAAAGCGTCAGCCGCCGGTACCACGGCTTGATGTCATCAACTTCGCCCTGAAACACGATGCGGTCGGCAAGGCCGGCCGCGGCGACGTCAGCCTTGAGCGCATCGCCAAAAGCCTTGTGTTCCGCTGTAACCCGGCCGGAAACCACGGCGGTCCATTGCGGATAGTGGGGCAAAAGCTCGATCATGGCGCGCACGAAGAGGTCGGTGCCCTTCTGGTGGCGCACCCGTCCGAAACAGCCGATCAGATACTGTCCGGGCAGGCCGGTTGCCTCGATCATGTCTTCGGGACCAGTCGCCGGGTGGAACAGCTCGGTATCGACGCCATGCATCACGACGCGATGGGGCACTTCGAGAAACGAACCGGAGCGGGTGCTGGTAGCGACCACCGCATCCATCTTCGAAATCAGAAAGCGTGTATAGCCGGAATGCCGTCTCTGTGCGGCCGAGGTGAAGAGCAGTTTCACCTTCATGCGCAGTACGTCACGCATGAGAATGCCCGGCAGCATTTCCAGATTGCGGCGGGCATGCCAGATACGCGGGCCGCCGAGCGGGCCGTTCTGCCAGAGACGCCACAGATCGCGGAAGCGCACATGCGGCAGATGCGGCGGCAGGCCGGGGCCGATGGTGGCCACCTTCTGCCCAAGCCGGTTCTGCACCGGAATGAGCTGAACGATGGTGGAGGTGACGCCGGAGAGCCTGCGCTTGAAGTTCGGCGCAAGCACCTGCACATCTTTCAGACTGACGTGGGACAAGATGGGCTTCCGTCTTTGCGGCTAAAGAATTGATCAGTCAGAAGACGATGCGCCCGCATGGGGCGCATCGCATCGGGGCAATTAGCCCCACTGCACCGCGAGAATTTCGTAACCCTTGGCACCGCCCGGGGCGTTGACTTCGATGCTGTCGCCGACTTCCTTGCCGATCAGGGCGCGGGCAATGGGCGAGGAGATGGAAATGCGGCCAGCCTTCACATCGGCTTCCTGGTCGCCGACGATCTGATAGGTCTTTTCCTCGTCGCTATCTTCATCCACCAGCTTGACGGTGGCGCCGAACTTGATCTTGGAACCGGACATCTTGGAAAGATCGATGACTTCGGCGCGCGCGGTCAGGTCTTCAAGTTCGGTGATGCGGCCTTCATTGTGGCTCTGGGCTTCCTTGGCAGCATGGTACTCGGCGTTTTCCGAAAGGTCGCCATGGGCGCGCGCTTCCGCAATCGCCTCGATGATACGGGGGCGTTCCTCCTGCTGGCGCCAGCGCAGCTCCTCCTGAAGCTTGACGAATCCACCCTGAGTCATCGGTACTTTTTCTACCATTTTTTTATCCTTCGCATTCCGGTCGCTTTACTTGCAGACACAAAAAGAAACAGGTTCCGGAGGGGAACTCCGGAACCATGCCAAAATCATAACTGAGCCGACTATATCAGAAGACGACAGCGAAATGCCAGTAAATTTGAGGCTCTGATATTTCTCTTTATATTCAATGCCCTGGTCTTATTTCCTGACGATTGTCAATGGAACATAGGGTAAACATAAGTCACGAAGATGTCGACGTCAGGCAGGCTGGCCATTCTCTTCGTCGCGGCAAGGCGCGATGCTTCGCACGCATCTCGACGGGATGGTGGTGGACATCACAAGATCCAGAAAGGATATGTTGTCTACGAAATGCTCGAATAGATTGTTGTATATATTAGAGTTTTATTGTGTATTTAGTGTTTATTTCCAATAATATTTATTTACTGAATATTAATTTGTTATTTTCATTAAAATTTTATACGGAATATTGTAATCCTTCCCGCCGAATTCTATTCAAAAAACGGACATATTATGCTGGGCGAACTCGACCTTGCGACAGTCATACTGATGCAAAAATGTTCTTACATTGTTGGGTTGATGAGTTTTATCTACCTGAGGATGAGTAATCGCTATTTGCCTGGTCCGGTTGCGCTTGCGGCGGGTTTCGCGTCGATGACGATCGGTTCCACGCTTGCAGGTTACGGAGAATGGAACATCGTGTCGCCGGCCCTGTGGCAGCTCGGCAGCGTTGTGTTCGGTATTGCGGGTTATGCGCTCATCTGGCTCGGTCTGAAGGCGTTGAGCGACGGACGCTTCGTCAACCGCAAAACCACAATCCTTGCCTGTCTCGTTGCCGCCCTGGCGGTTGTCGTCGCGGTACAGGTGGCGGACAATAATGCCTTTCGCGCGGCGCTCTTTAATGGTTGTGCAACTCTGGCCTATCTCGGCGGGGCGGTCGTGCTTTTTGCCGGGTGGCGGAAGGAGCCACTTCTCTCCCGTCTGGCGCTGGGCGCGATTACCGGCATCTCCGGCCTGATTTCGCTGTCGGTGATGAAAAGCGTGCTTTTCCCCGACTATGCCACCATCAATCTGGTCAATGCATTTTTCTTCATCATCATGCTGAATTTCGCCATTGCCCTCTTCGTGATGGTGCTGGTGGCCGAGCGGTCCGAACGGAAATTGCTGCTTCTCGCAAATACCGATCCGCTGACGGGCGTCAAGAATCGACGCTTCTTCTTCCAGACCATGCCGGCGACGCCTGATCCCACCGATGCGGCCATGTTGCTGGATATCGATCACTTCAAGTCGATCAATGACCGTTTTGGCCACGCCGTCGGCGATAGTGTCCTGCAGGAGGTGGCAAAGCGCATCGGCGGCAGCATCCGCGGCGGTGATGTGCTGGCGCGTTACGGCGGCGAGGAATTCATCATCTTCCTGCCGGGCGCCGGGGTTCAGAAGGCCCGCATGATCGGCGAACGCATTCGCAGTGCCATCGCGGTGACCGAGGTGGATTGCGGCGGTTTGCGTGTCGGCGTGACGATCAGCATCGGCGTCGCCGCAAGCGGCGATATGAGCTGCGATCTCCTGACGCTTGCCGAAATGGCGGATCGTGCGCTCTACCGGGCAAAGACCGAAGGCCGCAATTGCGTGCGCGAGGCGCTCGCGGCTTAAATATCTGGCAAACCTGAGATCTTCCCGTTTTCCGACGCTAGAGCCCTGGGCTTAGCCCGTTGGCTCTTTCGTCGTATCCGCAGCGGCGCGATGCCGTAAGGCCTCTTTCAGCAGGATTTCGATCTGCGCATTGATGCTGCGCAATTCGCCACTCGCGGTGTGCCGGATTGCGTTCAATATTGCGGGTTCGATTCTAAGCGGAAAAGCCACCCTTTCCGGGCCTGGCGGACGTCCGACCATGACTTAACCCCGCCCGCTCGAGTTCAGGGGAGTGGCGTAGCTGACAGCGGAGGAGGGTTCTTCAGGAATGCAAAAAGACATTATCGGCCTCGGGTGCAAATGACGCCTTTTTGATACGGGGAATGGATTGCAGCGGGATTACGCAAAACAAAACGCCGCGGGCATGGCGACCCGCGGCGTTTTGCTGTCAATCTTGCGGGGGTTTCCCGCAGAAGGCTTAGTTGAAGTAGCTTTGCAGCGGCTTCACTTCCAGATTGCCGGCCTTCAGTGCCTTGATGGCGAGGGCGGCGGCTTCGGCGCCGGCCATCGTCGTGTAGTAGGGCACCTTCTGCATCAGCGTTGCGCGACGCAGCGATTTCGAGTCGGAAATCGCCTTGTTGCTGTCGGTGGTGTTGATGACCAGCTGGACCTGACGGTTGCGAATGGCGTCCTCGATATGCGGGCGGCCTTCCTGCACCTTGTTGATCTTCTCGGCATTGATGCCCTGTTCGGCGAGGAAACGCTGGGTGCCGCCGGTCGCCAGTACCTTGAAGCCGCTTTCCACCAGAATGCGGATGGCGGAAAGAACGCCTTCCTTGTCCTCGTCACGCACCGAAACGAAGACCGTGCCGGAGCGCGGCAGATCGACGCCGGCGCCGAGCTGGCTCTTGGCGAAGGCAAGCGCGAAATCGGTGTCGAGGCCGATGACTTCGCCGGTCGAGCGCATTTCCGGTCCGAGCAGGATGTCGACGCCGGGGAAGCGCGCGAAGGGGAAGACGGCTTCCTTGACAGCAATGTGCTTCAGGTTGCGCGGATCGGGCTTTTCGCCATAGGCGGCGATTGCCGAACCAAGCTTTTCACCGGCCATGACGCGGGCGGCGATCTTTGCGATCGGCGCACCGATGGTCTTGGCGACGAAAGGCACGGTACGCGAGGCGCGCGGATTGACTTCGAGAACGTAGATCGTGCCGTCCTTGATGGCATATTGAACGTTCATCAGGCCACCGACATTCAGCGCCTTGGCAAGAGCCGTCGTCTGACGTTCCAGTTCGTCGAGGGTTTCCTTGCTCAGCGAACGCGACGGCAGCGAGCAGGCCGAGTCACCCGAGTGGATGCCGGCTTCTTCGATATGTTCCATGATGCCGGAAACGAAGACGTTTTCGCCGTCGCACAGCGCATCGACGTCCACTTCGACGGCGTTGGTCAGGTAGCTGTCGAACAGCAGCGGGTTCTTGCCGAGCAGGGTGTTGATCTGACCGGTCTTGTCGTTCGGGTAACGCTGCTTGATGTCCTCAGGCACGAGACCGGGAACGGTGTCGAGCAGATAGGTCTGGAGCTGGCCTTCCGAATGGATGATCTGCATGGCGCGGCCACCCAGAACATAGGACGGGCGCACGACCAGCGGGAAGCCGATTTCCGAGGCGACGAGGCGGGCCTGCTCGACCGAATAGGCGATGCCGTTGTTCGGCTGGGCAAGATCGAGCTTCATCAGCAGCTTCTGGAAGCGATCACGGTCTTCGGCAAGGTCGATCATGTCAGGCGCGGTGCCGAGGATCGGGATACCGTTCTTTTCAAGTGCTTCGGCCAGCTTCAGCGGGGTCTGGCCACCGAACTGCACGATGACGCCGACCAGCTCGCCCTTTTCCTGTTCCGCACGCATGATTTCGATCACGTCTTCGGCCGTCAGCGGCTCGAAATAAAGGCGGTCGGAGGTGTCGTAGTCGGTGGACACGGTTTCCGGGTTGCAGTTGATCATGATGGCTTCGAAGCCGGCATCCTTCAGTGCGAAGGCGGCATGGCAGCAGCAATAATCGAACTCGATGCCCTGGCCGATACGGTTCGGACCGCCGCCGAGGATGACGACCTTCTTGCGGTCGGAAACCTGCGCTTCCGAGCGGGCGGCGCCGACGAAGGGAATTTCATAGGTCGAATACATGTAAGCGGTCGGCGAGGCGAATTCGGCCGCGCAGGTGTCGATACGCTTGAAGACCGGGCGGACATTCAGGCTGTTGCGCAGCTCGGCCACTTCCTTCGGACGCTTGGACGTCAGGCTGGCGAGGCGGGCGTCGGAGAAGCCCATGGCCTTCAGCGTGCGCAGGTTTTCGGCATCCTGCGGCAGGCCGTGCTCGCGGATGCGGGCTTCCATGTCGACGATGGCCTTGAACTGGGCGATGAACCACGGATCGATCTTCGAGTTTTCGTGGACTTCCTCTTCGCTCATGCCCATGCGCAGCGCCTGGGCGACCATGCGCAGGCGATCCGGCGTCGGCGTGCCGATGGCGGCGCGGATGGCGTTCTTGGAGCCTTCGCCTTCCTCGTAACCGGGAATTTCGATTTCATCGAGACCGGTGAGGCCGGTTTCCATGCCGCGTAGCGCCTTCTGCAGCGATTCCGCAAAGGTGCGGCCAATCGCCATGACTTCACCGACCGACTTCATGGCCGTGGTGAGGATCGGAGACGCACCCGGGAATTTTTCGAAGGCGAAACGCGGGATCTTGGTGACGACGTAGTCGATCGACGGTTCGAACGAAGCAGGTGTTGCGCCGCCGGTGATGTCGTTTTCCAGTTCGTCCAGCGTATAACCGATGGCGAGCTTGGCGGCGATCTTGGCGATCGGGAAGCCGGTTGCCTTGGAGGCCAGAGCGGACGAGCGCGATACGCGCGGGTTCATTTCGATGACGACGAGGCGGCCATCCTTCGGGTTGACGGCGAACTGCACGTTCGAGCCGCCGGTTTCCACGCCGATTTCACGCAGCACCGCAATCGAGGCGTTGCGCATGATCTGGTATTCCTTGTCGGTCAAGGTCAGCGCCGGCGCGACAGTGATCGAGTCACCCGTATGGACACCCATCGGATCGATGTTTTCGATGGAGCAGATGATGATGCAGTTATCCGCCTTGTCGCGGACGACTTCCATCTCATATTCCTTCCAGCCGAGGACCGATTCTTCGACCAGAACTTCGGTGGTCGGCGAGGCGTCGAGACCGCCCGAGACGATGTCGAAGAATTCCGAACGGTTATAGGCAATGCCGCCGCCGGTGCCGCCGAGCGTGAAGGACGGACGGATGATGGCGGGCAGGCCGACATGGTCGATGGCCTGGGCGGCAATCGCCATGGCATGGGCCATGTAACGCTGCTTGCGGTCGGTTTCGCCGAGGTTCCACTGGTTTTCGAGGTCGTCCAGCGCCTTGTCGAGTTCCGGGCCGGAAAGCTTGCCCTTCAGTTCGGTGCGGGCGACTTCGTGCTTCTTGCGGTCGGCATCCTTGATTTCGGTGGCGTTGGCCAGCATGGATTTCGGCGTTTCGAGGCCGATGCGTGCCATGGCTTCGCGGAAGAGGGCGCGATCTTCGGCCATGTCGATGGCTTCCGGCTTGGCGCCGATCATTTCCACATTGTAGCGGTCGAGAACGCCCATGCGCTTGAGAGAAAGCGCGGTGTTGAGCGCGGTCTGGCCGCCCATGGTCGGCAGAAGCGCGTCCGGACGCTCCTTGGCGATGATCTTGGCGACGACTTCAGGGGTGATCGGCTCGACATAGGTGGCGTCGGCAAGGCCCGGATCGGTCATGATCGTTGCCGGGTTGGAGTTGACCAGAATGACCCGGTAACCCTCTTCTTTCAGCGCCTTGCAGGCCTGCGTGCCGGAATAGTCGAATTCACATGCCTGACCGATGACGATCGGTCCCGCGCCGATGATGAGGATGGACTTGATATCTTGGCGCTTCGGCATGGGCTCTCTCGTTCCGCTTTTTGGTTGCGCAAAACACCGGCCAGGGTGGAAGATCACCGGCCGGGGAGCGCAATTCAAATGTTTTCAGGCTAGAAGCGGCTTATAGGCAAATGTTTTTGAGAACGGAACCCCATAAATTCCGGAATCGACAGAAACTCTTAACGGGCAGGGACAAGGGCGGCAAAACGAGCCTGTACCACTGCACTATAGGAGCGGCTGACGGGGATTTCCGATCCGTCTCTGGTGATGACATGCAGACGGCCGGCCTGTTTGCGCAGGGAGACGACGTCGGCATCGGCGATCCAGTGCGACCGGTGCACCTGCAAACCCGCCGTCTGGCCGATTTCTTTCAGCGCATCGGAAAAGCGCAGCAGAACGAGTTGCTGCCCGCGCGTGGTGACGATGTGCGTATAATGATCCTGCACCGATAGCCGCAGCAATTCTCCGCGCTTTTGCGGCGGCAGCCGCTCCAGCAAGGGGATGCTGCCTTTCACGTCCCAATCGGCATTTGCATTCGTGCCCGTTTCAGCGTCGGCCACTTTTTCGAAGGACTGGCGGGTCGTGAGGTAACTCAACAGGCAAAAGATCGCGCAGAGGGGCAGGGATGAGAGGCTGCTCTTCAGAAACGGCGTGAAACCCATCTCCCTGCCGTAGAAGATTAGATTGGTGATGGTGAGCAGCAGCCCGATCGGCAGCGCCGCCGTCAGCGAGCCGATCATCATGCGCGTCAGCAGGTGGCTGATGTGGCCTGCAAGGAGTGTATTGGCGATGATTGAAAAGGAAATGGCGAGCATCCAGGCGCCTACCTGCACGATCGTCCAGTAGAGCAGCCGATCGGCGAAGCTCATGGTCTCGCTGGTGCCGAAAGGTCCGGTCAGGATGAAGATCGCCAATATGGCGAGAAATGTCAGCCATAGCCGCCGCGATTGCAGGATGGCGTGCATTTCACGAAGCGTGGATTGCAGATACGGGTGATCCACGAAGTTTTCCTGCGGTTGGCGCCAATCCGTTTTTCTTGTCCGCATGTTTTGCCGAAATTGCCGGTGATTTCAACCGAGCCGAAACAGCGCCCATGTCATTTCAGCCTTTGTTAGATGCACCGCTTGCCGTGCAGTTCCATGTCGCCACCGTCGTGCCCGCCGCCATTCTCGGTGCCTTCATTTTTCTGCGCCCCAAGGGCACCGCCATCCACCGTCTGCTGGGCAAGATCTGGGTGGTGCTGATGGTTGCGACGTCCGTTTCAACCTTCTTCATCCATGAGCTGCGGATGTTTTACGTCTTCAGCCCGATCCATCTTTTGTCGATTTTCAGCATATATGGCTGTCTGCAATCGGTCTATTTCGCGCGCCGCGGCGATATCAGACGTCATATGCGCATCATGCAGAGCGTTTATCTCGGCGGCATCGTGATTGCCGGCGGCTTCACCTTCGTTCCGGGGCGAATCATGCATGCGGTTGCTTTCGGCGACGGCGAAGCCGGTTTTGCGGTCTTTTCCGCCGGTATTCTCCTTTTTGCCTTCCTGTTTCTGACCGTATTGAGACAGAGACGCAGGACCGCGTGAAAGCTTCGGCTCTTCCCCTCTGCTTTCTTCCGGAACAAGATGTATTATAGTGCCGTTATAAGGCAGCTTGTTAAGGCGGTATCGCCGGGAGAAGAGCATGGAATGGAGAGGGCGCCGCCAGTCGGACAATATCGAGGACCGGCGCGGCATGTCGGCGGGATCGGGGCCAGGCGGTAGCGATCCTTTTTCCCGTGGGGGCATGCGGGTGCCGATCGGGCGTCGCGGTGGCGGCATCGGCATTGGCGGCATTGTGGTCATCCTGCTGATAAGCTGGGTGCTTGGCATCAACCCGCTGACGCTGCTTTCGGGCGGCGATATTTCTCTGGATGGCGGCGGCACGACGCAGCAATCCGGTGGCCAGCAGGCGGGCACGCGTCCGCAAGGCCAATCATCGGACGAGACGACGGCTTTCGTACGCACCGTGCTGGCCGAGACGGAAGATACATGGAGCGGCATCTTCCAGTCTGCCGGTGAGACCTATCAGAAACCGACACTGGTTCTGTTCTCCGGTCAGGTGTCTTCGGCTTGCGGTTATGCTTCCGCCGCCAGTGGCCCGTTTTATTGCCCGGGTGACCGCAAGGTCTATCTCGACACCAGTTTCTTCAACGAACTGGACAAGCGTTTCGGCGCCGCCGGCGATTTTGCGCAGGCTTACGTGATTGCGCATGAGGTGGGCCACCATATCCAGAACCTCACCGGCGTCCTGCCGGAGTTCAACCGCCGCCGCCAGTCCATGAGCCAGACGGATGCGAACAAGATGTCGGTGCGCGTCGAGCTTCAGGCCGATTGTTATGCCGGTATCTGGGGCAAGTTCACCGAGCAGAAGGGCATTCTCGAAACCGGCGACCTTGAGGAGGCGCTGAACGCCGCCCATCAGATTGGCGACGACACGCTGCAGAAGCAGACGCAGGGCTATGTGGTGCCGGACAGTTTCAACCACGGCACCTCCGCACAGCGCATGGAATGGTTCAAGCGCGGTTTCCAGAGCGGCCGTGTCGAAGATTGCGACACTTTCTCGGCGAATATCTGAGGATTGGACAGGAGAGGGGGCTTTTCAGCCCCCTTTTCATTTAGCGCATCAAAAGCGCCACGGCATACATGCCGAGGGCGAAAACCGTATGGGCCACAAGGTTGAGAAAGCGGACCTTTGTGGGGTTTGGCGTTTTCGACGCCGCCCAGCCGATGCCCAGCCCCGGCTGTAGCAGGAACCAGCCTGCACCGACCGTGACGATGCCGACGATCCACGGCGCGATGAAGGACGGATTGGCAAACCACGTGGCCGGAACGACCAATGCAAGAATGACGCCGTAAAGAATGCCGACGGCGTAGTGCGAAATCCAGCCGAGCGCCAGTTCGTATTCATAAGGTTCAGCTGTGGCGATGCTGTCGTGGAATATCCGGCCCTTCGGTACATGCCAGAACCAGCGGCCGACCGGCGCCCAGTTCGGTGCGGACTGGCCGAAAAACCGGTGCAGTATGATTGCCCAAATATCCATAAAGACGGTGCCGCCAATGCCCATGGCAATGCCGCGCCAAATCAGTTCCAGCATGAATCCCTCCGCATGATCATGATCGATCAAGCTCTAGCGGATTGGCACGATGGCGGGAACAGGCTTTTTCGATCGCAGGGATTGGACAAGAAAAATGGCCGGATTGCTCCGGCCATGAGGGAGGTTGCAACCTCCCCTCCGTCATGCTCTAGCTTGTCCCGAGCATCTGCAACGTATCCGTTGAATGAGAGGTGGTTGGATCCCCGGGACAAGCCCGAGGATGACGTCGAGAGTAGATGGCGGTTGGCCGTGATCTGGTTGCCATAGCGATCCGGCCAATGTCGTTCTTTCCCTTTAAGCAGCCCGCCCATATTCCGCCTGCCGCCGTGTGGCTGATGCAAGCTGGAACTGTGCGAGCAGCTCATTGAGCGCCGCCGCTTCCGAGGCGAGCCCGTGGCTTGCCGCCGTCTGTTCTTCGACCATGGCGGCATTCTGCTGCGTGCCCTGATCGATGGTGTTGATGGCGGTGTTGATTTCCTGAAGCCCGGTCGACTGTTCGCGCGACGAGGTCACGATGGCGTCGATATGGCGGTTGATCTCCTGCACTTCGCGGACGATGGTTTCCAGCGCCTTGCCGGCATTGCCGACGAGATCGACGCCGGACTGCACCTGCGATGTCGAGGCATTAATCAGTGTCTTGATTTCCTTCGCCGCATTGGCCGAGCGCTGGGCAAGTTCGCGCACTTCCTGGGCGACGACGGCAAAGCCCTTGCCGGCCTCACCGGCGCGGGCGGCTTCCACACCGGCATTCAGCGCCAGCAGGTTGGTCTGGAAGGCGATCTCGTCGATGACGCCGATGATGTTGCTGATCTCCGACGACGATTTTTCGATGCCTTCCATGGCGCGCACGGCGTCCTCGACGATGACGCCGGACTGTTCGGCATTGCTACGGGCGCGATCGACCAGACGACCGACCTCTTCGGCACGGCGGGCGGAATCTTTCACCGTCGTGGTGATTTCCTCGAGCGCCGCCGCGGTCTCTTCCACGGAGGCCGCCTGTTGCTCGGTGCGCCGCGCCAGATCGTCGGCGGACTGGCGGATTTCTCCGGCGCCGGCATCGATGGCGCGTGCATTCTGGCCGACGGTGCTGAGGGCGGCATTCAGCTTGGCGACGGAATTGTTGAAATCGTCGCGCAGGCGGTCGATGCGGGCCACGAAAGGCGTGTCGATGCGATAGTTGAGATCGCCATCCGAGAGATGCGCCAGCCCCCTGGCCAGCGAATCGACAGCGAACTGGATGTCCGCAGCGTCCTTTGCCGCCAGCCTTTCGCGCTGGTTGCGTTCCTGTTCGGAAAGCGTGCGGTTTTCTTCGGCATCGCCTTCAAGCCGCAGGCGCTCCATGGCGTTCGATCGGAACACGGCAACCGCCGCGGCCATCGAGCCGATCTGGTCGGTGCGTTCCTGGCCGGGAATGGCGACATCGAGATTGCCGGACGCAAGCCCTTCCATGGCCGAGGTCATCTGCGTGACCGGGCGGACGATGAAACGGGAGAGCACGGTCGCAAGCAGGCCGATCATGATCGCGGCGGCTAGAACGGTGGCGATGGTTGCCGCCAGCCGGAACTGGCCGATCGCGCTGTAGGCGACGTCGGAATCGACGACGAAACCGAGATACCAGTCGACCGAAGGCAGGCCGGCGACCGGAATGAAGCTGGTGATCTTGCCCTTGCCATCGATTTCGGTCTGCGAAATCGCCGAGGAAATCGCAGGTGTGTTGACCTGGAAGAGATCGGCCAGCGGCTTGTCGACGAATTTCGGATCGGGATGAATGAGGATCTTGCCGTCCTTGCTGACGAGAAAGGCATATCCGTCCGTGCCGGCATCCACCGACTTGATCATCTTCACCAGCGAATCCAGCGAAAAATCGCTGCCCGTCACGCCGGCGAGCTTGCCATCGATGGAGACGGGAATGGCGGCGGTGATGATGAGGCCGCCGGTCGATGCATCATTGTAGGGTTCCGTCAGAACCGTCTTGCCGGCTTTTACCGCATCCAGATACCACGGGCGCTTGCGCGGATCATAGCCTTCCGGCAGCGGCGTTTTCGGGAAGGTGGTGAAAGTGCCGGTTTCGGCATTGCCGAAATAGGTCGACATGAACTGCGCCGTCAGGACATCGTTTTCCAGAAAGTGCAGTTTCGCTTCGTCATCCGGAAGTTTGGCCAGCGTCTTTGCCACCGTTTCGGTCAGCATGATGCGGCCATTCAGCCAGTTGGCGATGCTTTGCGCGGCCTGCTTGCCGGAAGAATCGATGTTTTCCGCCACCGCTTCCGTCGTGACCCGGTGCTGGAGACTGTCAATGTAGAAAGAAAAGCCCGCAAAGGCGGCGACGACAAGTGATGACGCCGCAAACAGGATGCGGGTCATGAGATTGGTTTTCTTGGACAAGCTATAGATCCTTTGAGCCGGATGTACCCTTCAGGTCATCTTTGACAATGGTGGGGAAAACATGCCTCAAAGGCGGGAATATTCTGCATCATGCAGCTTATGATTTAAAAGAACTATTCAATGCTCTAATTAATAAAGAGAAATGGTAAAGTTCGACTAAATCTGTCCTAACGCGATGGGAGATAAGTCGGAATCGGTGTCGTCGCTTGACCGTCATGTTGGGGTCACCATCCAGGCCGTATTGTGTCTTCCGCACGACGCGGGAGATGCTGCATGCTTGAAATACTGGAACCGATCCCCGACTATGTAGCTCAGTGGATTTCACTGGGTATTGCGCGCAGCAATGAGGCCTGCGCCGTTCATCGAGAAAACTTTGCCATTGTCCTCGGCATGGACGATGAAGTCTTTGGTGGCGGTGTCACCGCGTCGGTTTCGTTTGCAGTCCTCTTTATCAACAATCTATGGGTTGCAGAAGCGCACCGCCGGTCCGGCGAGGGGCGAAGGCTAATGTTTGCGGCGGAGGATGAAGGCCGTAGGAGAGGTGCTAAAATTGCCTGTGTCGATACCCTCTCAAGTCAGGCTCCGGACTTCTACGCCAAGCTGGGTTATGAGGAGTTTGCACGGGTGCGTGGCGAAAACGGCGGCCAACCGCTTCATCGCATCTGGCTACAAAAGATTTTATAATGACATGCCGTTTGCATTGAACCGGAGCCCACTATCATCCTGCGTAAATTTTGATCATTTCTCTGCAAAGGTTGCGTGCGGGAGGGGAATATTTTATTCATCACCGTGCTGCCGTTGCGCAATTCGCGGGCAACGGCCAAGGTTCAGGTGAATTACAATGTCTTCGTCGGTTGTTGCAGGAACCGTTCCTTCCGGATCGGGGTCGTGGTTTTCGCATTTCAAGGCTACGCTTGTGCTGGGAATTCCACTTATCGGCGCACAGCTCGCACAGCTTGGCATCCACACCACGGATATGGTCATTGTCGGCCAGTTGGGTGCTGAAAAGCTTGCGGCCATGGTGCTGGCCGGGCAGTTCTTCTTCGTCGTCTTCATTTTCGGCTCGGGATTTTCGGTCGCCGTCGTGCCGATGGTGGCACAGGCCTATGGGCAGGGCGATGCAACATCTGCGCGCCGCTCGCTGCGCATGGGCATGTGGGTGGCGATTGCCTATTGGCTGCTGGCGCTGCCGATCTTCATGAATGCCGAGCGCATTCTGATTGCCCTTGGACAGAATCCCAATGTGGCGGCACTCACCGGCCACTATCTCGCCATCGCCAAGTTCGGCCTTTTGCCGGCGCTGCTGTTTTATGTGCTGCGCGGGCTTGTCAGCGCCATCGGGCGGGCGGGCATCATTCTTTATGTCACCATCATCATGCTGGTGATGAACGGGATACTGGCTTATGCGCTGGTGTTCGGCCATTTCGGCCTGCCGGTTATGGGCATGAACGGTGCTGCCGTCGTTGCCGTCATCGTCAATGCTTTCAGCTTCATCTTCATCGTCGCTTATGTGCAGACGCGCGAGGAAACCAGGAAATACGAGCTGTTCGTGCGTTTCTGGCGACCTGACTGGCATGCGCTCTTCGAGGTGCTGCGTCTCGGCCTGCCGATCAGCATCACCATTCTTGCCGAAGTGACGCTGTTTGCCGCCGCTTCGATCCTGATGGGGCAGATCGGCACGGTGCAGCTTGCCGCCCACGGTATTGCCCTGCAGCTTGCCTCCATCGCCTTCATGATTCCTCTTGGTCTCTCCCAGGCGGCGACGGTTCGCGTGGGCGTGGCACGCGGGCAGGGGGATTTTAAAAATCTCGTCCGCGCCTCGATCATGATTTACGCTATCGCCTGCGGCATCGCCATTTGCGGCGGTATCCTGTTTGCGGCGGTACCGGAATTTCTGGCGAAATGGTTCCTCGATCCGAAGTTGCCTGAAGCTGCGGAAGTGCTTGCCTATGCCAGCAGTCTCGTGGTGATCGCCGGCATTTTCCAGCTGGTGGACGGTATTCAGGCCGTGACGGCGGGCCTGCTGCGCGGATTGAAGGATGCACGCATCCCGGCGATGCTGGCGCTGATCTCCTATTGGCCGATCGGGCTGGCGCTCGCCTGGACCATGGCTTTCCCGCTGGGCTTTGGCGGGCGCGGCGTCTGGTTCGGCTTTGTTATCGGCCTTTCGACGGCCGCCGTTCTTCTCACCATCCGCTTCGTGCTCTTGGTGAAGCGTGAAATGCAAACGGCCCGCTGAGAAGCGGGCCGCATGTAACTTCCGGATTTAAAAGGTATCAGCGCTCGGCGAGCGCTGCCTCACCCTTCTTTTCACGCAGCAGGTTGACGAAGCGGCGGAAGAGATAGTGGCTGTCCTGCGGGCCGGGCGATGCTTCCGGGTGGTGCTGGACGGAGAAGACCGGCTTACCGACGATGCGCAGGCCGCAATTGGTGCCATCGAACAGCGAGATGTGGGTCTCTTCGACGCCTTCGGGCAGCGACTTGGTGTCGACCGCAAAGCCGTGGTTCATCGAGACGATTTCCACCTTGCCGGTCGTGAAGTCCTTGACCGGGTGGTTGGCGCCGTGATGGCCCTGATGCATCTTCTCGGTCTTTGCGCCAACGGCAAGACCGAGCATCTGGTGACCGAGGCAGATGCCGAAGATCGGCAGCTCGCTCTTGATGAGGTTCTGGATGACCGGTACGGCATATTCGCCCGTTGCGGCCGGGTCTCCCGGACCGTTGGAGAGGAAGACGCCATCCGGCTTCAGCGCCAGAATGTCTTCAGCAGAAGTCTGGGCCGGAACCACCGTCACCTTGCAGTCGAGACCGGCAAAGAGGCGCAGAATGTTGCGCTTGACGCCGAAATCGACGCAGACGACGTGGTACTTCGCATCGGCTTCGCCGAGCGTGCCGTAACCCTTGTTCCACACCCACGGTGTTTCCGTCCAGGTGGAGGACTGGCCGGAAGTCGCTTCGATGGCGAGATCGAGGCCGACGAGGCCGCTCCAGGCTTTCGCTTCCGCCTTCAGCGCTTCGATGTCGAAGACGCCGTTCGGATCATGGGCGATGACCGCATTCGGCGCACCGTTTTCGCGGATCCAGGCCGTCAGCGCGCGGGTGTCGATGCCGCAAAGGCCGATGACGCCGCGCGCCTTCAGCCAGGCATCGAGATGCTTGGCGGCGCGGAAGTTCGACGGATCGGTGATGTCAGCCTTGAAGATGACGCCGACGGCGCCGCGGCGGGCGGCGGGTGTCAGGTCTTCAATGTCTTCCTCGTTGGTGCCGACATTGCCGATATGCGGGAAGGTGAAGGTGACGATCTGGCCGAGATAGGAAGGGTCCGTCAGGATTTCCTCGTAACCCGTCAGCGCCGTGTTGAAGCAGACTTCGGCCTGAACCTTGCCGGTTGCGCCGATGCCTGTGCCTTCAATGACGGTGCCATCGGCAAGAACAAGCATTGCGGTCGGTTTGCGGGTAGTCCAGGGCGCTGTCTCGGTCATCTCGTTCCGTTTCTGCCGCTTCGCACCCCGCCTCTTGAAAGGCAGGGGGTAAGGGGCCATTTTTGTCGCAGGCTTCGTGACATAAAGGGGCGCGCGATAAAGCTCGCGTTCCGACCCTTCGTTAAAATCTCGTGCAGGTGCCGGAAAATAACGAAAGCAGCCCAAGCGGTCAACCGCAGGCCCAAGATTTACGCGGATTTAAGCTGTCGTAGATTCAAGGGCTTATGCAATTGATTTGCTTGAGCGTGTTTGCTCGTTTATGTCGTTGCGAAAAATAAGGCGGAAAGTTTGCCGATCAGGAAGCTGCGGAATGGGCTTTCCCAAGGAGAAGAAAAATGCTGCGCGACGTGTTCGCTAATACTTTGAAAGATGCGCTGAAGGCTCGTGATGCACGCCGCACCTCGACCGTGCGTCTCATCCAGACCGCTATCAAGGATCGCGATATCGCCAATCGCGGCGTGGGCAAGGACCCCGTCAGCGATGAGGATATCATGCAGATTCTGACCAAGATGGTGAAGCAGCGGGAAGAGTCCGCCACCATTTATGAAGGTGCCGGCCGTCCCGAGCTTGCCGCTCAGGAGCGCGAGGAAATCGTCATCATCAAGGAATTCATGCCGGAAGAAATCCCGGCCGAAAAAGTGCGCGAACTCTGCCAGGCCGTCATCACCGAGACCGGTGCCTCCGGCCTGCGCGACATGGGCAAGTGCATGAATGCGCTGAAAGAGCGTTATCCCGGCCAGATCGACTTTGCGAAGGCCTCGGGTGTCGTCAAGGATTTGCTGAAGTAAGTTCAAGCATCCGGCAAAAAGTAAAGGCAGGGCAGATGTGGGCTGCCCTGCCTTTTTTCTGCCGACGAAAGCGCATTCCAGCGGATCAGAATGCGGTCCGTCACAGGCTTTTCGGGGGGGACGTGCCTGCGGGTGTCGGCAGATTTAGCGAATATTCATCGCGCTTTCTGTGGTTACATTTTTATATCGCTGACGCGTGCGGCTCAAATTACAAAAACATAATTTTTGGTGATGTTGCACTGCCATAAATTCGCCGGAAGCCGGCGCAATGGCGGCATCGGTTTTCATCTCTGTGACCTGTGAATATCGGGTATTGTCTTTCTTTGGGTTGGTGCTCACGCCTTTCTGCGCTTATATGAAAGACTGGCCTCGAACGGGTAACCCATGCGCTTTTCCAATTCTTTCCTCGATGAGATACGCGACCGCGTGCACATCTCTGATGTGATCGGCCGACGTGTGTCCTGGGACAAGAAGAAGACCAACACGTCGCGGGGAGACTATTGGGCCTGCTGCCCGTTCCACGGTGAAAAAAGCCCGAGCTTCCACTGCGAGGATCGCAAGGGCCGGTATCATTGCTTCGGTTGTGGTGTTTCCGGCGATCATTTCCGGTTTCTGACGGAGCTTGAGGGCCTGAGTTTTCCTGAAGCCGTGCAACAGGTCGCTGATATGGCCGGCATTTCCATGCCGCAGCCCGATCCGCAGGCGGAGAAGCGCGAACGTGAACGCACTTCGCTTCAGGACGTCATGGAAATGGCGACGCTGTTCTTTCAGGATCAGTTGCAGACGGCGCTTGGTGCGCGGGCGCGGGCTTACCTGCGCGATCGCGGGCTGACCGGGCGCACCATCGAGACTTTCCGGCTGGGTTATGCGCCGGATAGCCGCAATGCGCTGAAGGAGCATCTGGCGAGCAAGGGCGTGTCCAAGGAACAGATGGAAGCCTGCGGGCTGGTGGTGCACGAAAACGTGCCGGTCTCCTATGACCGGTTTCGCGATCGCATCATGTTCCCGATCCTGTCCTCGCGGGAAAAGGTGATCGCCTTCGGCGGCCGCGCCATGGCGGCGGATGCCGTGGCGAAATATCTGAATTCCAATGAGACCGAACTCTTCCACAAGGGCAATGTTCTTTATAATTTCGCCCGGGCCCGCCGCGCTTCGCAGGCGGCTGGCGGTTCGGTCATCGCGGTTGAAGGTTATATGGATGTCATCGCGCTTTATCAGGCGGGTGTCGAAAATGCGGTCGCGCCGCTCGGCACGGCACTGACCGAAAGCCAGCTCGATCTCCTCTGGAAAATGTCGCCGCAGCCGATCCTCTGCTTCGATGGTGATGGCGCCGGCATTCGCGCCGCCAACCGTGCGGCTGATCTTGCCCTGCCGCATATCAAACCGGACCGTTCCGTCAGCTTCGCGCTTCTGCCCGATGGCAAGGACCCGGACGATCTCGTGCGGCTGGAAGGGCGTGCGCCTTTCGACCGGGTGCTTTCGGAAGCCAAGCCGCTGGCGGCGATGATCTGGAGCCGCGAGACGGCCGGCGTCACATTCGACACACCGGAAAAGCGCGCGCAGCTTGAAAGCCGGCTGCGGCAGATTGTGGCCGTGATCGGCGACGAGACCGTGCGCCGTTTTTACCAGCAGGATATGCGCGACAGGCTGAACGGATTTTTCCAGCCGCGTTTCCAGTCGGGCGGCTCGCAGGGCGGGAATTTTCGCCGCGAGGGCGGTCAGGGCGCGGGACGCGGTTTCCAGCGTAATGCGCCGGGGCGGGGTGGGGCCATGGCCGCGCCCGCCAGCAGCATTTCCGACCGCCTGGCGCAGTCCGGCCTTGTCCGGGGCTATCAGACCAAGCCTTCGCTGCGTGAAAGCGTTCTTGCCATTACCATCGTCAACCATCCCGAATTGCTGCTCGAGGAATATGACGAGATCGCCGCCATCGATTACGAGAACCGTGATCTGCAACGCTTGTGGTCGACGGTGCTGACCTTTGCCGCGGAAAGTGCGGCGGAGGTATCGCGGGCCGGGCTGATCGAGCGTCTGTCGCAGCAGGGTTTCGAGGCGCTTTTGAAGGTCATGGACCAGCAGGTGCGCAATGCCCGCCTGTGGACCGCGACCGAACAGGCGGCGATGGAGGATGCGCGTGAGGGGTATGTGCAGGCGCTTTCGCTGCATAAGAGGACGAAATCGCTGCTCTGGCAGAAACGTGAACTGGAACGGGAAATAGCCGAGGCGACGGATGATGAGCGCGGCACGCTTCTGGTGCGGGCGCTGGCCGAAGTGCAGCTTGAAATCGGCCGCATGGAAAATCAGGAAGCGATCATCGACGGTTTCGGTGTCATGTCCGGCCGGGTGAAGGGGCCTGCCTTCGGCCATGGCTGAGAGGGCTGGCCAAGAATTGAAAGACGTGTGGGGTTGCCTTTTGCGGCAAGCGTCCTAAATAGGGGATAGTCTGGTGATAACCGCAAAATGCGGCCTTTTTTGAGAATTTCCGTGGCTGTCTCGCTCTCAAAGGCTTGACGGGGCGGGAAATAGCGGGAATCACCATTTCAGGAAAAGTAAGGTGGAATGAGCCTTGGCGGATAGAAATTGCATGAGCAAGCATTTCCGGGTGCACTGTCTTTGCATTCTGCCTGAGGCTGCCGTGGTTAATCGGCAATTAAAGATCACTCCGTTAGGTGTCTGACAGTGATTCGCGGCAAACCGCTGGATGCTCAAGGGGCGGACGGCGATGCGGCGGAACAGGTGTTAGCGTCAGGGAAAGCGACGAGATAGATGGCAACCAAAGTCAAAGAAAACGAAGAAGCAGAAAACGAACGCGACGGTGCGACGGACGGCCCGCTTCTCGACCTTTCGGATGACGCGGTCAAGAAAATGATCAAGGCCGCCAAGAAGCGCGGCTATGTGACAATGGACGAGCTGAATTCCGTCCTGCCGTCCGAAGAGGTGACTTCCGAGCAGATCGAAGACACGATGGCGATGCTGTCCGACATGGGCATCAATGTGATCGAGGACGAGGACGCAGAAGAAGCCGCCAGCAGCGACGACGACAGCGATTCCGACGGTGACGATTCCGAGGGTGGCGAACTCGCCCCTTCCAGCGGCACCGCGCTTGCGACCGCCAAGAAGAAAGAACCGACCGACCGTACCGATGACCCGGTGCGCATGTATCTGCGCGAAATGGGTTCCGTCGAGCTCCTGTCGCGCGAAGGCGAAATCGCCATCGCCAAGCGCATCGAGGCCGGCCGCGAAACGATGATTTCGGGCCTGTGCGAAAGCCCGCTGACGTTCCAGGCGCTGATCATCTGGCGCGACGAACTCAACGAAGGCACGACGCTGCTGCGCGAGATCATCGATCTCGAGACGACCTATTCCGGTCCGGAAGCCAAGGCGGCCCCCCAGTTCCAGAGCCCGGAAAAGATCGAGGCTGACCGCAAGGCCGCCGAAGAGAAGGAAAAGACCCGCAAGCTGCGTGCGCCGACCGGCGACGAAGACGTGACTGACGTTGGTGGTGATGGCCTGCCGCCGGAAGAGGAAGAAGAGGACGACGACGAGTCCAATCTTTCGCTTGCCGCGATGGAAGCCGAACTGCGCCCGCAGGTCATGGAAACGCTCGACACTATTGCTGACACCTACAAGAAGCTGCGCAAGCTTCAGGATCAGCAGGTGGAAGCGCGCCTCGCCTGCACGGGCACACTCTCTTCCGGCCAGGAACGCCGTTACAAGGAACTGAAGGATCAGCTGATCACGGCCGTCAAGTCGCTGTCGCTGAACCAGAACCGTATCGACAGCCTCGTCGAGCAGCTCTACGACATTTCCAAGCGCCTGATGCAGAATGAAGGCCGGCTGCTGCGCCTTGCCGAATCCTATGGCGTCAAGCGCGACAGCTTCCTCGAACAGTATCACGGTGCGGAACTCGATCCGAACTGGATGAAGTCGATCGCCAATCTGGCCGCCCGCGGCTGGAAGGAATTCGCTCGCGAAGAAAGCAACACGATCCGGGAAATCCGTCAGGAAATCCAGAACCTCTCCACGGAAACCGGCATTTCCATCGCCGAATTCCGCCGCATCGTTTCGATGGTGCAGAAGGGCGAGCGCGAAGCGCGTATCGCCAAGAAGGAGATGGTCGAGGCCAACCTGCGTCTCGTGATCTCGATTGCGAAGAAGTATACCAACCGTGGTCTGCAGTTCCTCGATCTCATTCAGGAAGGCAATATCGGCCTGATGAAGGCGGTCGACAAGTTCGAATATCGCCGTGGTTACAAGTTCTCGACCTATGCCACCTGGTGGATCAGGCAGGCGATCACCCGTTCGATCGCCGACCAGGCCCGCACGATCCGTATTCCGGTTCACATGATCGAAACGATCAACAAGATCGTCCGTACATCGCGCCAGATGCTGCACGAGATCGGCCGCGAGCCGACCCCGGAAGAGCTGGCCGAGAAGCTGGCCATGCCGCTTGAAAAGGTGCGCAAGGTTCTGAAGATCGCCAAGGAGCCGATCTCGCTCGAAACCCCCGTGGGTGACGAAGAGGATTCGCATCTCGGTGACTTCATCGAGGACAAGAACGCGCTGCTGCCCATCGACGCCGCCATCCAGGCGAACCTGCGCGAGACGACCACCCGCGTTCTGGCTTCGCTGACGCCGCGTGAAGAACGTGTTCTGCGCATGCGTTTCGGCATCGGCATGAACACGGACCATACGCTGGAAGAAGTCGGCCAGCAGTTCTCGGTCACGCGCGAACGTATTCGTCAGATCGAAGCCAAGGCGTTGCGCAAGCTGAAGCACCCGAGCCGCTCCAGAAAGCTCAGAAGCTTCCTCGACAGCTAAGCTCTCCGCTTCCTTTAAAATTGAACCCGGTCAGTCTGCTCTGGCCGGGTTTTTTGTTTCCCGCACTGGCGAACTCTGCGACAAGCCTTATGTGTGAAAGCAGGCATTCCGTCTTGGTCGGAAATGCTCGGGTTCTATTTGGTTCGATAAGATGCAACAGGCTTCGGCAAGCAAGTGGCGGCGAGGAGGATGGGCTGTGCCCGTCTCCGTGTTGCTGCATCTTGTCGTCGTTGCGCTGTTCTTTTTCGAATTGCCGGAACGGATAGCCGAACCGCAGGAACCGGAAAGCATCAGCGTCGATCTGGTGCCGCCGCCCGAGGAGAAAAAGGCGGAAGAGGCCCCGCCGCCGGGCGAGGAGAAGGCGAAAGAGGAAAAACCGCAACCTCCGCCACCCCCGCCCGCGCCGCCACAGGAAGAGGCGAAACCTTTGCCGCCGCCGCAGGCGACGCTACCGGCCATCGCCATGCGGCCGGAGGAGACGCAGGCGGACCCCGCAGACAAGCCGGGTAAGACGGAAGAAGCGGAAAAGAGCGAGGCTTCCGAGGAACCGGCAAACCAGCCTGAAAAGGCGGCTGAGGAGAAGCCCGTGCCACCTGCCGCCAACAACGATCTTCAGGCTTCCGCGGAGCAGGGGGAGATTGCGGTTTCACCCGTGAAGGAAGAAAAACAGCCGGAACAGCCGCCGGTGCCACAGGCAAAGCCTTCCGAGGAAAAGCCTGCGGAGGTTGCGGAGAAGAAGCCCGCTAAGCTTCCTGCGGCCAAAAACCTGTTGTCTGCCTCCATGCTCTCGCCGGCCCAGAGACGGCAGATGTTCGGCGATCTACCGCCCCGTCGCCGCATCGTGCAGCTTTGCAGCACTGAAGCTCTGGCCCAAATTCAGGGCGCGGGTTTTTCGGCTAGAGGCATGATCCCCTATTCGGACACGGGCGGGAGGATTTCCGGCAATTCGATCGACGCTTCCGGCGGTGCGTTCAACACGGGCAATGGCTGGCACGATGTTTCTTTCCAGTGCGAAGTCGATCTGGAAAATTACACCGTGACGGAGTTCCGCTTTAAAATCGGCAATGAGGTCAGCCCGGAAGAAGCGAAAAAGCGGGGCTTTACGAGATTTCAATGAGGGTGGGTTTCCTCGATTTTGACGATTGGCGGCCGGTCTGACAACCACCGTTCGTCATCCTCGGGACAGGCCCGAGGATGATGTCGAGTATGAGGAGGTCTCCTTGCGGGTAACGCCTCCTATACCCGCTCCGTGTTCCCCACCAGAATCCCGATCCCTGCCATCAGCGCATCCTCGTCATAGGGCTTCCGGATCACCGGCACATTGCCGAATTCATCCGGCACCATGCTGCCATCCGCATAACCGGTGGCGAAGAGGAAGGGGACGCCGCGGCGGTGGAGTTCGCGGGCGACGGGGATTGAGGTATCGGAACCGAGATTGATGTCGAGAATGGCCACATCCGGCACATAGCTCTTCAGCTTTTCGATCGCCATGGCCGACGATGTCGCCGTTTCGATTGCCTTGATGCCGTTGTCCTCCAGCATGTTCTCGACATCCATGGCAATCAGCATCTGGTCTTCGACAAGCAATATTTTCAACGGCTCCTCCCGGTTATAACGTCTGGGCCGCGGTGCGGTCCTGTCCCCGTCTTTTGTGTCGGAGGCTGTTGTGGCGGATGAAACATGGCGGGAGGGTAGGAGTATCTCCGCTTCCAGCCCGTCCGGCAAATAGCGTATCGTGCTGCGCCCGCCGAGATCGTAGGGAATGCTGCGGCTGATGAGCGCCGTGCCGAAACCGGCGCGCGACGGTGTCGGTAGCTTGATGGGCAGGGTTTCACGCCACTGGATTTCGCAATCGCGGTTGTCGTTGATCTGCCAGCGCACATGCAATTGCCCGCCGGTTTGCGACAGCGCGCCATATTTGGCGGCATTCGTCGCCAGCTCGTGCAGAACCAGAGCCATGACGGAGAAAGCGCGCGAATCGAGCGTGATCTGTGGCCCGGTCAGTTCCACCACGGTTTCGGGCGAACGATGCGGCGACAGTTCGGCATCCAGCAGATCGCGCAGCGCGCCGCCGCCTTCGCCGCGAATAATCTGGTCATGGGCAAAGGACAGCGCCTGAATGCGGCCCTTCAGCGCGGTGACATAATCCTGCAGCGTCTTGCCCTCCTGCGAGGGATTGCCGACCAGCGATTTGATGATGGCCAGAACATTCTTGACGCGGTGGTTGAGTTCCTCGTTCAGCATGCGCTGGCGCACTTCGGCGCGCTCCCTTTCGCCCGCCATCAGCTCGCTGTGATGGAAGGCAACCTCGACCAGCGCAATTCTGGCGGCTTCGGCAATTTCCCGGTCGGCTTCAGACCAGGGTTGCGCCTGCAGGCGAACGGTCTCCTTCCAGATCGCAAAACTCTTGCGCGGAGTGAGGCGGTCGCCCATCGGGCCGGTCTCATAGGATTTTTCCGGATTGCCGGCCCAGTTCAGGCTCTGCACGATCTCCTTGCGGAAAAACAGCAGATAGTTGTTTTTCACCTGCGACAGCGGGATGGCGAGCATGCCGGCGGCGGTGCCGGCATAGATCTCCGCTTCCGATATGGCCTGTGAAAGGGCGTGCGTCGCCCAGACCTTGCCTTCCGATGCGGAGGCGACGAAACGCGCCAGTCTTGGAATGGCGTCATGCGGCGGCGTTGCCCCATGGCCATGCCAGTTGTTGCCGACCCAGAGCCCGACGCCATCACACGGCATCAGATCGGCAAAATCCTGAAAACTATCGACCAGCAATTCTTCAATGTTGGCGTGATGGGCGGCAAGCCGCAGAAAACGGTCGAGCGCGGCGTGGGCGTGGTTGACGGTATCGAGCCGCCGCTTCTGCTTCAGAACCTGCAGATGCATGGAGAAAAATTCTCCGAACATTTCAGCTGCGATCCGAACCGGCATGGTCAGCACACGCGGAGAATAATGGTGGCAGGCGATCAGCCCCCAAAGCGCGCCGTCGACAATCACCGAAATCGACATGGAGGCGGCAACCCCCATGTTGCGGAGATATTCGCAATGAATGGGCGAGACGCTGCGCAGATGCGCGTAAGAGAGGTCGAGCGGCTCGCCGGAGGCATCGAGGGCCGGCAGGACGGGAACGCGTGCGCCGCTGGCATCGGAGATGATGCGCAGCGTGTTCCTTAGATAAAGCGCGCGGGCCTGCTGCGGGATATCGCTGGCGGGGAAATATTGCCCGAGAAAGCTTTCCAGCTCTGGCTGCTTGGCTTCCGATACGACCTTGCCGGCGCCGTCTTCCTCAAAACGGTAGATCATCACCCGGTCGTAACCGAGCGTTGCCTTTATCAGCCGCGTCGTTCTGGAAATCAGGCTTTCGACGCTGTCCGCCTCGCGGATGCGGTCCACCATCTTCCGGGCGGTGCCGAGCGGCTGGGTTTCGCTTCGGGAGGGTTCAAATTCGATGATGGTGGTGGATTTGTAGCGATGGAGCGAAATATCGAAACTGCGGCCATCGCTTGTTTCCGTGTTGGGCAGCATGGCCGGACGCGCGGTTCTGCCGGTGACGGTCAGTGCGTTGCGAAGATCGTGGACGAGCTTTTTGCCGAGCACATCCTCTGCGGTCCTGCCGTTGATATCGCCGTCAACGCCGAGCAGTTCGCGGCAGTTTTCAGAGTGCCGCAGCACCATGCGCATGGCATTGTCGCAGGCGATGAGACAGCCATGGGTTTGAATATAGCCCGGAATATGGATGGGTTCGCGGTCGCAATTGGTCAGGTCGACATGATAGTCAGTAGGTGCCATGAATCAGTCTTTCGCACCCTGTCTGTCTGTGCCGAGGATAATCTGTTGGTCGAGGGATGGGAAAGCCTGAATAATTCATTCTGATCGTGCCAACCCTTCCCCGTTTTCTGCAACTGTGACGCCGGTTTCCCGTTGTGTTCATAGAACACCGACGTCACGCGATTGTCGTATCCCTGACGTCATCGGATACAATTTGACATGTTGCAACGTTGTCAAAGTCGATTTTGTTCCAGCTTGTTTGAAGGAAAAATTGTGCCGCAGAAGAAAATAATCATCGCCACCCGGGGACAGGGTCTTTACGAGTTCACATCGGAGGCTCAGGGCTTGGTCAAACAGGCGGGGCTGGAGGAGGGCCTGCTGACGATCTTCGTTCGCCACACATCCTGCTCGCTGCTCATTCAGGAAAATGCCGACCCCGATGTCCGGCGCGATCTCAAGACATTTTTCTCGCGCCTCGTGCCGCCGTCCAGCGATCCTTCCATGCGCTGGGTCGTTCACACACTCGAAGGTCCGGACGATATGCCCGCCCATATCAAATCGGCGCTGACGACGGTTTCCATCGGCGTACCGATCAGCGACGGGCGGCTCGTGCTCGGTACATGGCAGGGACTTTATCTTTTCGAACACCGCGACCAGCCGCACCACCGCGAAATCGTGCTGCATATCTCGCCCTGATAGACGGATCCGATCGCCGTCAACCGTGTTAATATCTCTGAACGCCTGCTGAACATTCGGTTCTGTTCATATTCAGGCAGGCGGCTCTAAGGTCTCGTCAATCGCCGGGGGATGTTCCTCTGTCGGCACAGAAACAAACGGAGTGAGTTCATGTTCAGCACCTTCGCAAAAGCCGGCCTGGCTGCCCTCATCGCCCTCGGTGGAATTTCCTTCACTGCGCCGGCGGCTTCCGCAGGCTCGGATGTTCAGTTCAGGGTTCAGGTTCAGGATGGTTATGGCCATCGTCCCGGCTGGGGTCGCCCGGATCGTCCGCGTCGCGGCTGCTCGCCCTGGCTTGCGGAAGAAAAGGCAAGCCGCATGGGTCTTCGCCGCGCCCGCGTGGTGGATGTCTCGCCGCGCCGTGTCGTGGTGGCAGGCTTCAACCGCTATGGCCGTGACCGCGTCGTTTTCGCCAATGAGCGCGGCTGCCCGGTAATCCGCCGCTAATAGCAGCGCCCTTTATTGATCTGCCAATATCCCCGTATGGCAGGTTGATCAAAAATGCCCCTCGCTTCCGCAATGGCAGCGAGGGGCATTTCTTTTTGCAATATGCCTGTGGTGGAACCGAAGATGGGGCAGGAGCGGCACCAGGGTGCCGCCCGCCGCCAATCTTACTGGTCGAGCGCGAAGGTGACGTTGACCACCACGCTGTAGCTGTTCTCGCCCGAAGCGATCGGCACGCTGTCGGCTTCCTTCATCATCGAAGCACGCATCATGCCCGCCGGTACCGGCATCGGGCGCTGCGAGTTTTCGCTGATCTGAATGACACGGCCAAGCTTCACGCCTGCCGCTTCCGTCAGCGTTTTCGCCTTGGCCAGAGCATCGGCAACGGCTAGCTTGCGGGCTTCGGTCACCGTCGCTTCGGGCTTGTCATTGGTGAAGGTGATATCGCCACCCTGGTTGATGCCGAGCTTGACGGAGGTATCGAGGATTGTGCCGAGCTTTTTCAGATCGCGCACCCGCACTGTCAGGCCGTTGGACACCTGATAGCCGGTGATCTCAGGCGCGACATAAACGCCGTTCTTGGACTCGTTCTGCTTATAAATCGGTTGCAACGAGAAATTACTCGTCTGCAGGTCGCGGTCTTCGATGGCGGCCTCTTTCAGCGCCTTCAGAACATCGGCGAGTGCCTTGGAATTTTCAGTCAGCGCAGCCGCGGCGGTTTCCGCCTGCTTGACGACGCTGAAGGAAAGAATAGCCATATCGGGCGCGATGGCCGCCTGGCCTTCGCCGGAAACACTGATGGTGGCTTCGCGCAGGCTGGTATCCTGCGCAGATACCTGGGCGGCAAGCGGCATCATGGCCGCCGCGGTCAATGCGGTGAGTGCGAAAAGGCGGGCCGTTTTTGTCTTCATGGTGTTTCCTCTTTGATTGAGTCCCTTTGAAGGGTATTGCCTTAGATTGTGTAGCTAATACGGCGGCACTGCTTTGCGAAAGCATCATTGGCTTGTCGGGCTGTAAAAATTACGTTAGAGCGTGACCCCACCGGATTCGAGCCATTGCGAACCGGTATTTCGGATCATCTTTTCCGAAAAGGGCCTGTAGCTCAATGGTTAGAGCCGGCGGCTCATAACCGCTTGGTTGGGGGTTCGAGTCCCTCCGGGCCCACCATTTTCATCTAAGAGTCACAGCGTAGATTATTGAAAATCTCAAGTCAGCATCTGGGACGCTGCTGACGCGTTGCGAGCGGTTCATCCAGCAAAAATCCGACCAGCCGGTTAGACTGATCGGATCATCCTGCGCGAATCTTCGGCGATGCGGTCAGTTGCAGACCCGCATGCTCTCCGTATGCCAGCCGCCGTCATAGGAATTCGGCACGCGGCGGTCTTCGAACCAGCAGCGCGGCGGGGGCGGTGGTGGCGGTTCGTAGTAGCGGGGGCCGTTATTATTGGCGATGGCGCCGCCGATCAGGCCGCCGATCACGCCTGCGGCGAGGCCGCCGGCAATCGCTGCGCCGTCATTGTGGCGGCGGTGTTCGCGGTAAGGTGGCGGGGGTGGGCCGCCGCGGTCGTAACCCCGGTCATAGCGCGGGCGGTAGGGATAGTCCTGCGCGGCAGCGGTGCCGTAGGATGCGAAGACGCTGCCGGTGGAAACCAGCGCGGCAATTGTGGAAAGAATTATCTTTTTCATCGGGGCTACTCCATAAGCCTGCTTCGGGAGATAGAGGCTCATTATGCCCGGATGATGGCACGGCACGGGTGAATGTCCTGTGAATATTCCGTTTTTCCGGGGTTCACATTTTCTCATACTTTTCAGGCGGACGCCCGGTGCCCGGTGCGGTCTTTCTGCCACGAAAAAGCCCGGCGGATGGCCGGGCTTTTGCCGAGATCATCCGGTCAGGATCAGAACTTCACACCGAGACCGACCTTGACGGTGTGCTGGTCGACATCGGTATTGATGCCGAAGATATCCTTGTCGCCATAGTCGTTATAGCGATATTCCAGCCTGCCGAACACATTGTCGGTGAAGGCATAATCCAGACCCGCGCCAACGGTGTAACCGTTGAATGTGGTGCTGTCCTTGCCGGCGCCGGGTGTTTCGATGAAGCCGCGGGTGGCGGTCCAGCCGGCGGTGGCATAGATCAGGGCGTGGTCGAAGGCATAACCGACGCGGCCGCGGACGGAGCCCTGCCAGTCGGTGCCGATTTTGACCCCCGCATAATCATTATCATTCCAGTTGTAGTCGACATCGCCCTCGATGCCGAGGACCATATTATTGTCGAACTGGTAATTGTAACCCGCGAAGGCGCCCAGAATACCGCCATCGAAATTATCGGAGGCCACGGGCCCGCCCGCCGAAAAATCGCCGTTCGCCCAGCCCGCGCCGCCTTGAATACCAAGATAGGGGCCAGACCAGGTGAAGACCGGCAGGGTTTCCTGCGCAACCGGTGGTGCGGGCGTTTCGTAGACGGCATCCGCGGCCATTGCGGTGCTGGCCGACAGGGCCAGGAGTGACGTTACGATCAGCGTTTTCATCGTTTTTCTCCCTGAGCTGACTGACATCCATAGCATAGATTAGCTGCTTTTAATATGGGGCGGGGTTCGGCGGTTCCAAGAGGCGCTGTGTCCCTTGGGCGTTGCAGGCCGTCTTGCCCCGGATCGTGGCGCTTTTTACCGCCCCGCCATGCGGTTCTGATGCTGCGAACGCCTTCGGCGGCATTTGGTTCCCTCTGTCGTTTCATCGCGGGTCGGGCGGGGTGGTGGTGGGTGTCACGCTTGGTTGTCTTGACAGCGGGGGGAGCGACCATAGAGTTGTGGTTGACGGCGGCAATGCCGGTGCTTCGTGCCGCACGCCAAACGGTGCAAACCGCCGTTGAGACGATACCCTCGCGACCCTGCCGCAAGTGTGGTCGTTGCGGGCAGCAAGTGCATGGGAGGATGAGATCGCATGGGGTTTTGTTTTAGCGTGGGAGGAACGACGTGATTGTCGGAGCCGTTCTCAGCGCCATTCTTCTTCTCACCCTCATTGCGTTTCCGCGGCATCTGAAATCCGTTGTCATCTGCCTGCTCCTGATCTGGACGACGACCGCCGCCTTTGTCATCTATGACTGGTGGCGCGGCAGCAAGCGGCTTGAACATATCATCGCGACCGCGGATTTTGATGCCTCGTGCCCGGATGCGGCGCTGCCCATTCGTGTCAGCTTCCGCAACGATAATAATGTCGCCGTGCAGCGGCTGACCTATACGCTGGAAGGCTTCGAGCCCGCCTTCCGCGCCTCTGTCACCTTCGATCCCTATCAGGTGAGCGAAAGGCGGATCGAGGCCGGGGAGACATTCTCGGCCTGCCGCTCCTTCCGCCTGCGCGGCAATGAAAGGGCGGAGCCGCAGCGGCTGGAATGGCGCGTCACCGTCGTTTCCGCGGAATTCGACTGAGGGCTTCGCGCGGCTTCCGGCTATCACGGCATTTTGAAAAATTTCCGCGTCGGCGAGTGGCGGCCGAAAAATCCTTGCATCACAGCGGCTTCACGGCGGCAGGTCAGTTCCCGTTGCCCGCACCGAAAGGTGTTCGGGCGGCGCCTGACTTGTTTTCGTCGGTTTGCGATGCCATCTCCCAGCCATTCGATGAATGTCGCGGGTTGATGTTTTGCGTATTGTTTTGAAGTTTCTGAAAATCACCGCCATCGGCCTTGTCGCCCTGCCGGTTCTGGCGGGCGCGCATATGGGCATCGGTCAGCTGACCGGAAATTTTCACGAAGTCATTCCCGGCGAGCTTTATCGTTCGGCCCAGCCGAGCGGCAAGGACATCACCACTTACGCCAAGACCTACGGCATCAAGACGATCATCAATCTGCGCGATGAAAAGCGCGAAGCCTGGTATGACGCCGAAAATCAGGCAGCAAAAAGCAATGGCATCCGGCTTGTCGATTATCCGCTGAGCTCAAGCGAAAGGGTTTCGGTGGAGGATTCAGAAACGCTGGCGGCTGTGCTGCGCAATGCCGAAAAACCGATCCTCATCCATTGTGAGCATGGCGCAAACCGCACCGGGCTTGCCTCCGCCATTTACGTGGCGGCCGTGGCCGGCAAGAGCGAGGCGGCCGCCGAGTTCCAGCTTTCGCCCTATTACGGGCATGTGCCGATCCCCGGCATCGGGCGGTATGAAATGTACCAGTCCTGGGATGATTTCGAGGAAACCATCGGGTTTTGAGGATTTCGGGACGCCTTTGATTTACCCCGACGGTGTCCTTTCCGCGCGGCGTCATCCTCGGGCTTGTCCCGAGAATCCAGCCACGTTGCATCCAGCAGATAGGTAGCAGATGCTCGGGACAAGCCCGAGCATGACGGCAGAGAAGTCTTCGGCGCCGTCGTCAGCTGGCATTCGTTTCCCGCAATGCTGCTCAATAATCCCCGCCGCTCTCCTTGATCACCTTCGTCAAGCTTCCGCTCGCCGGGAAAAGCGGGATGAGGCAGGCCTGAAGCGCGTGGTAGATATCGCCCTTGCCGGGGAACAGCGTGCGGGCGGGAACCAGATCTTCCGTCAGCTCCTCGTGCCAGCCGCCATTGGCGTGGTCGATGAAGCTGTTGGCTATGGTGCTCCAGATGCGGCGGTAGCTGTCTTCGTAGAACGGGTCCGCCGGCAGGTTTTCATTGAGGAAGTGGGCCGCACCCGCTGCCTCGCACATGGGCCACCAGAGCTTTGCCCGCTTGTCGGGATTGTCGTTCCAGTCAAGCGTATAAAAGAAGCCGCCCTTTTCCCGGTCCCAGCCGAGCGCCATGGATTGCACGAAAAGCGATTTGGCGGCGACCGGCATCCAGTCGTGGCGGCGCTCGCCCAGCACCCATAATTGCAGGATAAGGCGCGCCCATTCCAGCCAGTGGCCTGGGGTGGAGCCAGAGGGGCGGAACATTTCGTTGCCGCGATAATCCTTGTCGAGCGTCCAGTTCTCGTCGAAATGTTCCGGCACGCGGAAATCCAGCTCGCCGGCGCGGCGGCGGATGACGAGATCGGCGATGCGTTCGGCCTTGGTCAGGTAATTGCTGTCGCCCGTCGCCTCATAAGCGGCCATCAGTGCTTCGGTCAGATGCATATTGGAGTTCTGGCCGCGATAGTTCTCGATAGGCGACCAGTCGCGATGGAATTCCTCGGCGATGGCGCCATGCTTTTCTTCCCAGAACCGGGTTTCCAGAACCTCGGTAATGTCGGCCAGCATCTTGTCTGCGAGAGGGTGGCCGACGGTCTTGGCGGATGAGGCGGCCAGAAGCACGAAGGCATGGCCGTAGCCCTGCTTGGTGGCATCCACTGGGCCGGCATCGTTCACCTGCCAGAAATAGCCGCCATGCTCGCCGTCGCGGTGCCTGTTCCAGAGATAGGTCATGCCGTGATCGACGATATCGCCGCAACCCGGGCGGCCGAGCAGGTGGCCGATGGAGAAGCAATGCACCATGCGGGCGGAGGCGTGGATGCCGCGCACGGGATCGTTTTTCTGCAGCGGTGCGCCCTTGGCGTCGAGATCGAAGAAACCGCCGGCGGGGTTGAGGGCGCGGTGCTGGAAGAAATCGAAAAGTCCCTCGGCCTGTTTCACCAGCCACTGGCGGTGCCAGGGCAGGGTGTTCCAGTTGCGGCTGTTGTGATCGTCTTCGGGCATCTCGTCCTCCATGCGGTTTGCTGCTTCGGCTTATATCCTTGCCGTATAAACCTGTCATCTGTCAGCGATATTTCGTAACGTCGTGCAATGGCGCAAAGCCATGTCTGTCCCTTGAAGATATATTGACATAAACATATCTTTATGTGACTTGACTGCTTGCGATCTTGCAAATCGAAATGAGGAGTATGCCCGTGTTTGACGATCTGTTTGGCCCCGAAGGGGCAAAGCGCGACGGCGCGGAAATTTTCAAGGCGTTGCGCGAAGCCGCCAGCGAACGCATCCTCATTCTCGACGGTGCCATGGGCACGCAGATTCAGGGTCTCGGTTTTGACGAGGATCATTTCCGCGGCGACCGTTTCATCGGCTGTGCCTGTCACCAGAAGGGCAACAACGACCTTCTGATCCTCACCCAGCCGGATGCCATCGAAGAGATCCACTATCGCTATGCCATGGCGGGCGCGGATATTCTCGAAACCAACACGTTTTCGTCCACACGCATCGCGCAGGCCGATTACGAGATGGAAAATGCCGTCTACGATCTCAACCGCGAAGGCGCGGCAATCGTCCGCCGCGCTGCCCAGCGTGCCGAGCGGGAAGATGGCCGCCGCCGTTTCGTGGCCGGCGCCATCGGCCCGACCAACCGCACAGCCTCGATTTCACCTGACGTCAACAATCCCGGTTACCGCGCCGTCAGTTTCGACGATCTGCGCATTGCCTATGGCGAGCAGATCGACGGGTTGATCGACGGCGGTGCCGATATCATCCTCATCGAGACGATCTTCGATACGCTGAACGCCAAGGCGGCGATCTTCGCCTGCGAGGAACGTTTCGAGGCCAAGGGCATTCGCCTGCCGGTCATGATTTCAGGCACGATCACCGACCTTTCCGGTCGCACGCTCTCCGGCCAGACGCCGTCTGCGTTCTGGAATTCGGTGCGCCACGCCAACCCCTTCACCATCGGCCTCAACTGCGCGCTGGGTGCGGATGCCATGCGTCCGCATCTGCAGGAACTGTCGGATGTGGCCGATACATTCGTCTGCGCCTATCCGAATGCCGGCCTGCCGAACGAATTCGGCCAATATGACGAAACGCCCGAGATGATGGCACGTCAGGTGGAAGGTTTCGTGCGTGACGGTCTCGTCAACATCGTCGGCGGCTGCTGCGGTTCGACGCCGGAGCACATCCGGGCGATTGCCGAAGCGGTCAAGGACTACAAGCCGCGCCCGATCCCTGAACACAAGCCCTTCATGTCGCTTTCGGGTCTTGAGCCCTTTGTGCTGACCAAGGATATTCCCTTCGTTAATGTCGGCGAGCGCACCAACGTCACCGGCTCTGCCCGCTTCCGCAAGCTCATCACCGCCGGCGATTATACGGCGGCGCTGGCGGTTGCCCGCGATCAGGTGGAAAACGGCGCGCAGATCATCGACATCAACATGGATGAAGGCCTGATCGATTCCGAAAAGGCGATGGTGGAGTTCCTGAACCTCATCGCCGCCGAGCCGGATATCGCCCGCGTACCTGTGATGATCGACTCGTCGAAATTCGAGATCATCGAGGCCGGCCTGAAATGCGTTCAGGGCAAGTCGATCGTCAATTCCATTTCGCTGAAGGAAGGCGAGGAGAAGTTTCTCCAGCAGGCGCGGCTCGTCCACAATTACGGTGCGGCGGTTGTCGTCATGGCCTTTGACGAAGTCGGGCAGGCGGATACCTATCAGCGCAAGGTGGAAATCTGCGCGCGTGCCTACAGGCTGCTGACTGAAAAGGCCGGCCTGTCGCCGGAAGACATCATCTTCGACCCCAACGTGTTTGCGGTGGCCACGGGCATCGAGGAGCACAATAATTACGGCGTGGACTTCATCGAGGCCACCAAAACCATCCGCGAAACCATGCCGCTCACGCATATTTCCGGCGGTGTTTCCAACCTGTCCTTCTCCTTCCGCGGCAATGAGCCGGTGCGTGAGGCGATGCATGCCGTGTTCCTTTACCACGCCATTCAGGTGGGCATGGATATGGGCATCGTTAATGCCGGTCAGCTTGCGGTTTACGATAATATCGATGCGGAACTGCGCGAGGCCTGCGAAGATGTGGTGCTGAACCGCCGCGACGACGCGACCGAACGGCTGCTGGAGGTCGCGGAGCGCTTCCGTGGCACCGGCGCCAAGGATACCAAGGTGCAGGATCTCTCCTGGCGTGAACTTCCGGTCGAGAAGCGGCTGGAACATGCGCTGGTCAACGGCATCACCGAATATATCGAGGCCGATACGGAAGAGGCGCGCCAGAAGGCGGAGCGTCCGCTGCATGTCATTGAAGGGCCGCTGATGGCCGGCATGAACGTGGTGGGTGATCTGTTCGGTTCCGGCAAGATGTTCCTGCCGCAGGTGGTGAAATCCGCCCGCGTGATGAAGCAGGCCGTTGCCGTGCTGCTGCCTTACATGGAAGAAGAAAAGCGCCAGAATGGCGGGGCCGAGCGTAGTGCCGCCGGCAAGGTGCTGATGGCGACCGTGAAGGGCGATGTGCACGATATCGGCAAGAACATTGTCGGTGTCGTTCTCGCCTGCAACAATTACGAGATCATCGATCTCGGCGTCATGGTACCGACGACGAAAATCCTCGAAACGGCGATTGCGGAGAAGGTGGATGTGATCGGCCTCTCTGGCCTCATCACCCCGTCGCTGGACGAAATGGTGCATGTGGCGGCTGAGATGGAGCGGCAGGGTTTCGACATTCCGCTTCTGATCGGCGGCGCGACGACAAGCCGAGTGCATACGGCTGTAAAAATCCATCCGCGTTATGAGCAGGGGCAGGCGATCTATGTCACCGACGCCTCGCGCGCGGTCGGCGTCGTTTCCGCGCTTCTCTCCGAAGAGCAGAAACCTGCTTACATCGATGGCATCCGCGCCGAATATGCCAAGGTGGCCGAAGCCCATGCCCGCAACGAGCGTGAAAAGCAGCGCCTGCCGCTTTCCCGCGCCCGGGAGAATGCGCACAAGATTGACTGGACCGCTTACAGCGCCGTCAAGCCGCAATTCTTCGGCACCAGGGTGTTCGAGACCTACGATCTGGAAGAGCTTTCCCGTTACATCGACTGGACGCCATTCTTCCAGACCTGGGAATTGAAGGGTCGTTTCCCGGCCATCCTCGAGGACGAAAAGCAGGGTGAAGCGGCACGGCAGCTTTATGCCGATGCGCAGGCCATGCTGAAGAAGATTATAGAGGAAAAGTGGTTCCGGCCGCGGGCGGTGATCGGCTTCTGGCCGGCCAATGCCGTTGGTGACGATATCCGTCTGTTCACCGATGAAGGCCGCAGGGAAGAGCTGGCAACCTTCTTCACGCTGCGCCAGCAGCTTTCCAAGCGCGATGGCCGTCCGAACGTGGCGTTGTCCGACTTCGTTGCGCCCGTCGATAGCGGCGTTGCCGATTATGTCGGCGGCTTCGTGGTAACGGCGGGTATCGAGGAAGTGGCGATTGCCGAGCGTTTCGGGCGGGCCAATGACGATTATTCGTCCATCCTCGTCAAGGCGCTGGCCGACCGTTTTGCCGAAGCCTTTGCCGAGTGCATGCATGAGCGGGTTCGCAAGGAGTTCTGGGGTTATGCGCCGGATGAGGCTCTTGGCGGTGACGATCTGATAGGCGAAGCCTATGCCGGTATCCGCCCCGCGCCCGGCTATCCGGCCCAGCCGGATCATACCGAAAAGAAGACACTGTTTGCTCTGCTGGACGCCACCAATGCGGCGGGTGTGGAACTGACGGAAAGTTATGCCATGTGGCCCGGCTCTTCCGTCTCCGGCCTCTATATCGGCCATCCGGAGAGCTATTATTTCGGCGTGGCCAAGGTGGAGCGCGACCAGGTTCTCGATTATGCGCGCCGCAAGGATATGCCGGTGGAAGAGGTGGAGCGCTGGCTCGGGCCGGTGCTGAACTATGTGCCGACCAATGGCGAGGAGAAAATCGACAGCGCGGCGTGATGTTTCACGCGGCGCCGTTTAGACAAGATTGCGCCGAGAGCCGGCGCTCGGCATGCACCCGAAGCTCTCACGGCTCTCATCCGTCATGCTCGGGCTTGTCCCGAGCATCTGCAAAGTATCGATTTTGTTCGACGTGATTGGATCCTCGGCACAAGGCCGAGGATGACGCGGAGCGTAAGGTAGAGGTTGTCACTAAGCCAAAGCGCGGGCGGGTCCCGCGCTTTTTTGTGTTCAGGGTTTGACTTACGACCTTAGCGCCGCCAGTTCCTCGATGCCGACATGGCTCTCGACCTCGCTGCCGCGCAGATAGAGGTAAAGGCCAATGCAGAAGGCAAGCACGGCGATGAAGACCAGATACCAGGCATGGGCCATGGGATTGACGGCGAGCGCGGTCGTCACGCCGATCGGCGTCAGCCCGCCGAAGACGGCATAAGAGACGTTGTAGGCGAAGGAGAGGCCGGAGAAGCGTACCGATGCCGGGAAGGCCCGCACCATGACATAGGGCACCGCACCTGCCATGCCGACCGAAAGGCCCATCACGCCATAAAGCACGAACATGGTCTGAAGCGAGGTGCCGGCATAGCTGTAGAAGGCGAAGGTGGCGATGCCGAAGAAGATGCTGGCGCCCATGAAGAAGATGCCGGAGCCCACCCGGTCGATCAATGCGCCGGCGATGATGACGCCGAAGATCAGGAACAGCGTGCCGAAGCTGGTGCCAGCGAGTGCCTGCGTCGGGGTATAACCATAGAGCTTCTGCAGGAAGGTGGCCGTCATCAGCGTGGTGACGACGATGGCCGCTGACAGAACCCAGGTCAGCAGGGCGGAGATGATGACGCCGCGCATATGGTGCTTCAGCACGAGGCCGAGCGGCAGCTTGTCCGTGAGCGACTTCGACTTCTTCATTTCCATGAAGATCGGCGTCTCTTCCAGCCAGCGGCGCAGATAAACGGCGATCAGGCCGAAAATGCCGCCGAGCAGGAAGGGAATGCGCCAGGCGTAACCGGCAACATCTTCCGGCGAAAAGAGCGAGTTGATGGCAAAGGCGATGAGCGAGCCCAGCATGATGCCGAAGGAAAGGCCGGATGTGAGGAAACCGCAGGCGAGGCCAACGCGGCGGAAGGGCACATGTTCGGCAACGAAGGTCCAGGCGCCCGGCACTTCACCGCCGATGGCGGCACCCTGCAGCATGCGCAGGATGATGAGCAGGATGGGGGCCGCCACGCCGATGCTGGCATAGGTCGGCATCAGCGCCATGCCGAGGGTGGAGAGCGCCATCAGGAGAATGGAGAAGGCGAAGACGCGCTTGCGGCCATACCGGTCGCCATAATGGGCCAGCACGATGCCGCCGAGCGGTCGGACCAGATAACCGGCGGCGAAAATGCCGAAGGTCTGGATCATCACCAGCCAGTCCGGCATTTCCGGCGGAAAGAACAGATGGCCGATGACGCTGGCGAAAAATACGAAAATGATGAAGTCGTAAAATTCGAGCGCGCCGCCCAGGGCCGAAAGTCCGAGCGTTCTGAAATCCTGGCTGTTGAGGGGACGAGCTGCCGCCGGTGTGGTGGTGGGAGACATAAGCCTGCTTCTTTTCTAAATTACGTATTACTTATGGGCATGCGGCAAGCGCGGCGGGATTTCAAGCCATATCGGTGCTCAATCGTTGAGGTATTTCGACGGACGGTCGAGAAAGCGCCGCAGGAAGGTGATGTTTTCCAGCTCGTCATAGAGGCGTTCGGTGATGCCATCCTCATCGAAATAATAAATCGTCGCCTCAGGAATGGCCAAAAGCACGGGTGAGTGGGTGGCGATGATCAATTGCCCGCCGCTATCGGCCGCCTGTCGGATGATTGCCGCCAGTTCCAGCTGCTTTTGCGGCGAGAGCGGGCTTTCCGGTTCGTCGAGAAAATAGAGGCCGGCGCCGTGCAGCCGCCGGTGCATGATATCGAGAAAACCTTCGCCATGCGACCGCCGGTCGAGGCTGTTGTTCCTGACGATCCCGCGAAATGTATCGGGGGTTTCTTCCGGAAAATCCTCGCCTTTTTTCAGGGCCTTTTCCCGCTCCCAGCGAAAATCGTCCAGCGCATCCTCATTCTGCCGGCGGATATAACCAAGCACGTCTTCCGCACGCAGGAACATGCGGATCTTCGGATATTTCTTGCGGGCGAAATAGAAGGCCTTCGCCACGGTTTCGGCATGCTGGAGATAGAGGTCACCTTTAACCTCGCCATGATTGCCGATGGCATAGGCCGTCATTCCCGCCGCCAGCCCTTCCAGCAGCGTCGATTTGCCGGAACCGTTATTGCCGGCGAAAAAGGTGATCGGCGTCTTGAATTCGAGGCGTTCCAGATGGCGCATGGCCGGCACGGAAAAGGGATATTCCTCCTCTGTTCCTTCCGGTTTTTCCTTCATGGCTACGCTGTCGAGAAACAGCATGTCGCAGTCCTTGCCTATCCATCCTGTCCGGAGGTGTTGCGCCTCGGCCTGTCGTTGAGGCCGTGCGCTGAGGTGAGTGAGTGTGCCCCCGGAGATTAACGCGTCGTGTGGCCCGCGCCAATGGCATGAACCCTTGTCATTGCTGACTTTGCCGCAATGAACGCTTCAGTTTTTTATTGTATAATTATATTATAAATAATGTTATCTCTAGTTATATCTCATTACTTACTTATACAACTTTATATATTGTGTAGTTAAAAGAATATATCGAATGTAAACTTGAAATTAATTTTGCAATGTCAATTGTAATTCATTTCAAATTTCTATTTTTGGTGGATGGATGAATTACATTGCGCTGTTTTCGGCTGCGATTTTGTTTTTCGCAATATGCGCGAGCGAGGCGGAGGCGAGGAAGTTTCGGCTATTTTCCATTTCCGGACTGGACGGCGGCGAGACAATCGATCCCGTCTATAATCTGCCAAACACGGCAACTTTCCTTCGGGAAGGAAAAACGTTTGATCTTGGCTATCTGAACAGCGGCGATGGCGGCGGTTATGTTCTCTATCACGGCGACCGCTATGCCAGGCTCAGTGAGGCGGATATTGCGAGGCTGAAGGTAACGCTCGGTTTTGATCCAACGACCAAGCACCGCACGGAGCAGGCAGGCCGTGACAAGCAGAACAGCGGTTGGAGTTTGGCGATCCTGGTCGCCGTGCTGGCGCTCGGCTCTTTTGTCTTCATCCATAAGGGGCTGCAGATCCTCCGTTGGCTCGGGCGAACCTTGACGACGCCGGCTGCTGTCAAAGCCGGCTCGGGGGACGTGGTTTCCGATCCATTGGCCGTCCGCAAGAAGCAATTGGTGAAACGCGAGCGGAGCGAGACTCAGTCGGATCATGCTGCGCGCAGCCCGGCGCCGGCGGCCGTGCAGGTCTCTCCCCGCACAGCCGGCCCGGCCCGGTCTTTCGGGCGCAGGAGCGGCTGAGCCGAAGTGGAATGGCCGCGACCGGCGCTTATTCGAACCGGTCGATGATGCTGATGCCGCTTTCCTTGAAACTGTCCATGGCGGGCAGGGCGGCTGCGGCCTCGGTCAGGGAGATATGGCGGCCGATCAGCTTTTCGGGCGCAAGCCTGCCGCTTTCGATCATGGCCAGCATGTCCTCATAACGCCATGCCTGCATGCCGTGGCTGCCGTAAATCTCCAGTTCATGGGCGATCACCCGGGCCATGGGAATGGCCGGCATGGCGTGGTCTGCCAGCATCAGCCCCACCTGCACATGGCGTCCGCGACGGCGCAGGTTGCTGATGGAATTGCAGCAGGTCTGCGGATGGCCAAGCGCATCGACCGACACATGGGCGCCGCCGCCGGTGACGTCTCGCACCGCTTCGGCAACATCGGCAACCGAGCGACTGTTGATGGTGGCAGTTGCACCGAGCTGCCGGGCAAGTTCCAGCTTGTCTTCGGCGATATCGATGGCGACGACCTGTGCACCGAGGCCCGCGCCGATCATGATTGCGGAGAGGCCGACACCACCACAGCCGTGCACCGCCAGCCATTCGCCACCCTTCAGGCGCCCCTGATCCGTCACGGCCCGGAAGGAGGTGGCGAAACGGCAGCCGAGACCGGCGGCGGTGGCGTAACTCATCGATTCCGGCAGGTGCACGAGGTTCTGATCGGCATAGTCGATGGCGACATATTCGGCGAAGGAACCCCAATGGGTGAAGCCGGGCTGGAACTGCGCCTCGCAGACCTGCTGGTTGCCGGAGCGGCATTCATGGCAATGGCCGCAGCCGGAGACGAAAGGCACGGTAACGCGATCACCGGTCCTGAAGCGGGTGACATTCTTGCCAACTGCGGCGATGACGCCGGCGAATTCGTGGCCGGGAACGTGGGGCAGGCGAATATCCGGGTCATGTCCCATCCAGCCGTGCCAGTCGCTGCGGCAGAGGCCGGTCGCTTTCACCGCGATGACCACGCCGCCATCGGTCGGTTCCGGATCGGGCAGGGATGCGACAATCGGGGTCTCGCCGAATCGTTCGTAATAAAGCGCGCGCATCATGGCCTCACATCATTGGTCCGCAGGTTCAAATCTGAACCTGCTCTAGAGCATTCCAGCAAAAGTGCGAAGCCGTTTTACCTCAGGAGAAGCGCTTCAGTCCTTGATGAGCATCAGGTCGCCGGCTGCGAATTTCAGTGTCACCTGCTCACCGACGGCGGGCGGCGCGGTGCCGGGGTCGTTGAACATGTCGAAGGACAGCGTCGAACCACCGAGATTGAGGCGCGTGCGGATGACCGAACCGAGGAACTGGCTGGAGGTGACGAGGCCGGAAATGGCAACATCGCCTTTTGCGTCGCTGCCGAGGGAACCTGCTTCCGGGCGAAGCGCCAGCGTGATTTTTTCGCCATTCGCCGCATCGACCGGCTTTGGCAGGGTGATCTGCTGGTCGCCGACACGGATGGTGCTGGATGAGGAATCCACGACGGTAGCGTCGATGAGGTTCAGCGTGCCGACGAAGGAGGCGACGAAGCGGGTGGCGGGCTTGTTGTAGATATCGAAGGGCGAACCGATCTGGTCGGCACGGCCGCCATTCATCACGACGATACGGTCGGAAATCGACAGGGCCTCTTCCTGGTCGTGGGTCACGAAAATCGTGGTGATGCCGAGTTTCTGCTGAATCTGGCGAATTTCCTCACGCAGCGAGACGCGGATCTTGGCGTCGAGCGCGGAGAGCGGTTCGTCCAGCAGGAGCACTTCCGGCTTCGGGGCCAATGCGCGGGCGAGCGCCACGCGCTGCTGCTGGCCGCCCGACATCTGATAGGGATAACGGTCGGCCAGATGTTCCAGATGGATGAGCTGGAGCATTTCCTTCACGCGGGCGTCGATCTCGGCTTTTGGCTTGCCGGCGACCTTCAGACCGAAGGCGACGTTCTCATAGACATTCATGTTCGGGAACAGCGCATAGGCCTGGAACACCATGCCGATATTGCGCTGGTTGGGCCGCAGCGCCGTCTGGTCCTTGCCGTTGATGACGATCGACCCGCCGGTCGGGATTTCGAAGCCGGCGATCATGCGCAGCACGGTGGTTTTGCCGCAGCCCGATGGCCCGAGAAAGGAGACGAATTCGCCCTTTTCAATGGCCATGTTGAAATCATGCACGACCTGCACGGAGCCGAAGGATTTCTTGATGTTGCTAAGTGTCAAAAAGCTCATGAAAATCTTGTCCTCAGGCCTTGGGAGGCGCGCCCTTCTGATAGCGGGAAACGAGTTGGATCAGACCGAGGCAACCCCAGGTGATGCCGAAGGAGATCACGGCAAGCGCTGCCGGTTCATAGGCGCGGTTGGCGCCAAGCAGCTGCATATAGGGGCCAAAGGCCGGGCGGTTCAAAAGGGCCGCCATGGTGAATTCACCGATGACGATGGCGAAGGTCAAAAATGCGCCCGAGAGCACGGCGACCAGTACATTGGGCAGGATGATGCGCGACAGGATGGTCGTCCATCCCGCGCCAAGGCTCTGCGCCGCTTCCGTCAGCGTCGAGACGTCGATGGTTCTAAGACCGGTGTCGACGGCGCGGTACATGTAGGGCAGGGCAAGCGTGGCATAACCGAACATCAGAAGCAGATTGGTGCCGAAGGTCGTGCCGGTCAGCGGCAGCCAGCTCGAGGTGTTGTAAAGCCTGATATAACCGAACACGATGACGATGGCGGGAATGACCAGCGGCAGGAGCGTGATGAATTCGATATAGGGGCGCAGGCCCGGCAGTTTCAGACGCACCCAATAGGCGGTGGGCACGACAAGCAGAACACCGAAGACGATGGTGAAGAGCGCCATCACCACCGAATAGCTGAAGGTTTCCTGAAAGCGCGGATCGGTCAGCACCCTTGCATAGGCGTCGAAGGAATATTCGCCGCGCCGCATCTTCAGTGAGAAGTTGGTCATGCCGATCAGCGGCAGGGCGAAATAAAGCAGGCCGAAAATCAGCGCGCCCCAGGCGAAGAAACGCTTCATTTCAGCCACCTTTCGCTGCGGGCGCGCAGCCAGATGTAAAGTGCATTGGCGATGCCGGTGACGACGATCATGCCGAAGGCGAGCGCGTAACCGAGATGCGGATTGCCGAGAACGTCGCCGCGAATCTGTGCGAAGAGCAGGATCGGGACGATGTTGAGCGAGGAGCCGGTGAGCGCGATTGCGGTGGCCACTGCACCGAAGGCATTGGCAAACAGGAGTGACATGGTGCCGAGCAGCGATGGCAGCAGGATGGGGAAGGCCACCATGCGCCAATATTGAAACCCGGTCGCGCCTAGAATTTCCGCCGCTTCGCGCCATTCGCGCTTCAGCCCGTCCAGCGCAGGCGTGATGATGAGGATCATCAGCGGTATCTGGAAGAACAGATAGGTGACGGTGAGGCCCCAGAAGGAGAGGATGTTGAAGCCGAGAAGCCGAAGATCGATGCCGACCTGCGTTTTCAAGAACACGGTGAGCAGGCCGACCGGGCCGAGCGTGGCGATGAAGGCGAAGGCGAGCGGCACGCCGGCAAATTGCGAGGCGACACCGGAAAAGGTGAGAAGCGGGCCGCGGATACGCTGCGGCAGGCCACCCAGCACGACGGCTGCGGCCACGGCAAACCCGATCAGGCAACCCAGCGCCGCGGAGGCGAGGCTGATCTTGATCGATATCCAGTAGGCGGCAAGGATCGACGAGGTGAAAAGCCCGGCAATGTTGTCCAGCGTGAAGCTGCCATCCGTCTGCTGAAACGCGCCGATGACGATCTTCATCGTCGGCAGGATCAGGAACAGCATAACAAAGACGGCAAAAGGTACGACGCCTATCCAGTGCAGCGGCAATCTTCTGCCCGCGTCGGATGGTCCGCCGGTGTTGGTTGATGACATGCCTTGTCCCCAAACGCCGTTTTCAAAACGGTCTGTCTATAAAGGTCTTTCTCGAGCACATCCGGTTAAAACGGAAATGTTGGACGCGCTCTCGATTTTGGTCTTGCGCATTTTCCGGACGTAAAACCGCTGCGCACTTTTACTGGAAATGCTTTTAAAGAAGCACCCCGGCTTTTGATCGGCCGGGGTGCGTTTTCAACAGTTTACTTCACGTTTGCGCCGACGACGCTGTCCCAGCCGCCGGTGACGGCAGCCTTGTTGGCATCAACTTCCTCGAGTGTCGGGAAGATCGCCTTTTCATAGGCTGCTGCCGGCGGCAGGCTGTCGATCAGCGCCTGCGGAACCTTGCCGGCCTTGACCATGGCGTTGAAGCGGATCGGGTGGCAATAGCCCTTCAGCCAGCCGAGCTGACCGTCGTCGGAGTAGAGGTGTTCCATCCACAGCTTCGCGGCGTTCGGATGCGGCGCGTAGGCGGAAATGCCCTGAACGTAAACGCCGGCGAGAACGCCCTTCTCAGGAACGACGACTTCGGTCGGCGGGTTGTCGTTCAGCGTCTTCTTCCAGGAAAGGGCGTTATAGTCCCAGGCGACGATGATCGGGGTTGCGCCCTGTGCCAGCGTGCCGGCCTTGCCGATGACCGGCAGGAAGTTGCCCGCCTTGTTGAGGTCGGCAAAGTACTTCAGGCCAGCTTCGCCGGCTTCCTTGCCGGACTTTGCGCCGGTGGAAAGACCGGCGGCGAGAACGCCGAGGATCGCCTGATTGGAGGCGCGCGGATCGCCGGCGAGCGCTACCTGACCGGAATATTCCGGCTTCAGCAGGTCGGCCCAGTCCTTCGGCGTGTTCTTGACGAGGTCCTTGTTCACGAACATCGACATGACGCCGTAATAGTCGCCATACCAGTAGCCGTCGGCATCCTTGACGTTGTCAGGGATTTCGGCCCAGGTGGAGACCTTGTAGGGCTGCAGCAGGCCTTCGGCCTTCATCTGCGGGCCGAAGGCGAGACCGACGTCAACGACGTCAGGAGCCTGCGGGCCCTTGTTGTCCTTGTTCGCCTTGATGGCTTCGACTTCATCGGCAGAGCCGGCGTCCGGGTTCAGTTCGTTGACGGTGATTTCCGGGTACTTCGCCTTGAAAGCGGCGATGACGTCGCCGTAACCACACCAGTCGTGCGGCAGCGCGACGGTGGTCAGCATGCCTTCCTTCTTGGCGGCAGCGATCAGTTCGGCGCTCGGTTCAGCGGCGGCAATCGCGGTGGAGGCGATGACCAGTGCGGTGGTCGTAGCAAGCAGTCGGCGGCAGTGAGAGATCACTTTTTTCTCCTCTTCGTGTTCTCATATTGCGGACGCTGATACGGAGTCTCGATGAAGCTAATGTGACGGTTGGATTGCAATTTATTTATCCGGATTCCGCCACTTTACACTCGTTTTCCGCCATCATCAGGCTTTTGGGCCTGCAATTGCGGGAGATTCCCCTCGTTATCCGATTGTCCAGATATGTTCCCCAGCTTGGTCTATTATCCTGTTTTATCGTGCTGGTAGCGACTACAGGTATCCAATCAGCGTGTTGCATCCGCGTCAAGTAAGTTGCCGGCTAGATAGTTTCATGTTCTCTCCGGCCGGCGGAACAGCCGTGTCTGTTCGAACAGGCCTTCGAGCGCGTTCATGCGCTCCTTGGTTTCATCCCAGGTGCCGTTCTGCACCGCTTCGATCAGGGCTTCGACCACGAACAGGGTGACGACGGAGGAATCCCACGCCGAGGGAGCCTCGATCCGGACACGGAAGGTGTGCAGCGCATGGCGCGCCACCGGCGATGTCCATTGATCGGTGAAGAGGATGATCTGCACGCCGTTGGCCTTCGCCACTTCGGCCAGCGTCGTCATATCGTGCTCGTAACGGCGGATGTCGAAAATGACCAGCACGTCACCGGCGCTCATGTTCAGCATATATTGCGGCCAGGCGCTGGAATTGGATGACATCAGCGTCGTTTTCGGCCGGATTACCTGCATGTGGGTGAAGAAATATTCGGCAATCGCGCCGGTGATGCGCCCACCGACGAAATAGATGCTGCGCTTGCGGTCCGAAAGCAGCGCTGCGGCATTATCGAAGACGGCGGTGTCGAGATCGCTCAGCGTATCGCGCAGATTGCCGGTGATGGCGTCGGCGAAGCGGTTGAGAATGTGCAGGCCGGGGGCATTGGTCGCCCAGCGGTCATGTTTGGCAACCGGGCCTGATATTGTTGCTTCCAGTTCCTGATGCAGATGGGCCTGGAATTCCGGATAACCCTTGTAGCCGAGCTTCTGCACCATGCGCGCCACCGTCGGCGTCGAAACGCCGGCGTTTTCGGCAATGGTGGTGATGCTGCCGAGACCGGAGACGGGGTAGTTGCCGAGCAGGCTCTCCGCCAGCCGTTTTTCCGAACGGGTCAGCGCATCGTAATGGGCATGAATGACATCCGACACGGTCGCGGTCGTGCTGCGCAAATCTTTCCCCTTCCGGTCTTTCTGCCGGTGCATGGCTAAAATAAACATCTGTGCCAGCTATCGAGTCAATGGGGAAAATGAAGAGAAAATTTCAAAATTCCATTTGACACTCGCCATAATGTGAAGAATTCTTTTCGCTATTACAGGGGATGGCGGGTTTTCCGGGCGGGGTGCGTGCATGACGGTGCGTTCGCGGTTTTTCACAGAAGCGGAAGGGCAGGCCGTTGGCGTCGAAAACGCCATGGCGAAGGGCGACGTCCTTCTCGTCTGTGAACACGCTTCCGCGACCATCCCGCAAAAATATGGCACACTCGGCCTTTCACCGGACGTGCTTTCGAGCCATGCCGCCTGGGATCCCGGTGCTCTCGCCGTCGCCCGGCTGCTTTCGCAGAGCCTTGATGCCACGCTCGTTCACCAGCGGTTTTCGCGGCTCGTCTATGATTGCAACCGCCCGCCGGAATCGCCTTCCGCCATGCCGGTGAAGAGCGAGATTTACGATATTCCCGGCAATTTCGATCTCGGCGAAGCGGAACGTTTCGCCCGCACCTCAGCGCTTTACGTGCCGTTCCATGATCGGGTGAGCGAGATTATAGCGGAACGGCAGGCCGCCGGCCGCAATGTGGTGGTGGTGACCATCCACAGTTTCACGCCGGTCTATCACGGCCGGTTTCGCGAGGTTGAGGTCGGCATCCTGCATGATAGCGACAGCCGCCTGGCCGATGCGATGCTTTCGGGCGCCGAAGGGTCCTCGCTGAAGGTCAGGCGCAACGAGCCCTATGGCCCGGAAGACGGCGTGACGCATACGCTCCGGCTGCATGCGCTGCCGGACGGTCTTTTGAACGTCATGATCGAAATCCGCAACGATCTCATCGCCAATGAAGGAGAACAGGCGGCCATTGCCGGTTTTCTCCACGAGCTTATGGGGAAGGCGCTCTCATCGATTGAAGAGTGAGGGAGCAAGGGCTGGCCGATGGTGAAAGCACCGGGGCTGGCCGTCAAAAGGAGACTGCCGTCATTCAACAAAGCCGGAAAGGCGCGAAGCGGCAAGGGAACAGCAAAGTGCGTGCGGCAGAGCGCGGGAAGCACCCGCGTAACGCTGAAAACTGGGGCACAATCGGCCAATAATGGCTGACTGGCTTGTTTTTTTCTTATCAGGAGAGAAGGGCATGGACAGTTCATCGTCAGGCGTCAGCTATAAGAAGGCTGATGCATCCTATTTCGAAAAACGCGGACTATCCCGTTATGCGGGCGTGTGGTCCTTGTGGTCGCTCGGCGTCGGCGCGGTCATTTCCGGGCATTTTTCCGGCTGGAATTTCGGCTTTTCCACCGGCGGCTGGGGCGGCATGCTGGTGGCGGGCATCATCATCGCCATCATGTATCTCGGGCTGACATTCTCGATCGCGGAAATGAGCCCGGCCTTGCCGCATACCGGTGCGGCCTATTCCTTCGCCCGCACGGCCATGGGGCCATGGGGCGGCTTCATCACCGGGCTTTGCGAGAATGTGGAATATGTGCTGACGCCGGCGGTCGTCGTCACCTTCATCACGGCCTATGTGAACTCCATTCTCGGCCTCGATCCGGCCTATTCACCCTTCGTGTGGATAGCCTTCTATGCGATCTTTCTGGCGCTCAACGTCTTCGGGCTTGAGCTTTCTTTCAAAGTCACGCTGGTTATCACGCTGATTTCGCTTACCGTTCTGGTATTCTTCTGGATCAGCGCCATTCCGAATATCGATTTTTCGCGTTTCGCGCTCAATATCGGTGTCGGGCCGGACGGCAAGGCGGTGGAGTTGCCGGAGGGCGGCGGTTCCTTCTTCCCCTTCGGTTTTTCAGGCGTTCTTGCCACGCTGCCTTTCGCGGTCTGGCTGTTCCTCGCCATCGAGCAGCTGCCGCTGGCGGCGGAGGAATCGGTTGACCCGAAACGCGACATGCCGAAGGGCATCATCCTCGGCATGGTCACGCTGATGGTTTCGGCCTTCATGATCGTGCTGCTCAACCCGTCGCTTCCGGGCGTTGGCGCCTTCCATCTCAGCTCCTCGCTGGAGCCGCTGCTGGATGGCTTCAAGGCGATCTACGGCGATGGCGGCGTGGTGGTGCTCGGCCTCGTGGCGCTCACCGGCCTGATCGCCAGCTTCCATACGATCCTTTATGCCCAGGGTCGGCAGATCTATTCGCTGTCGCGTGCGGGTTATTTCCCGACCGTGCTGTCGATCACCCACTCGAAATATCGCACACCCTATGTGGCCAATATCACCGGCGCGATCGTCGGTCTTGCGGTCATGCTCGTCATCTGGTTCGCGCTGGGTGCGGAACAGGGCGGCAGCATCATCGGTAGCGTGCTTTTGAACATGGCCGTGTTCGGTGCGATGTTCTCCTACATCATGCAGGCGATTTCCTTCATCCTGCTTCGAAAGAACCTGCCGCATATCGAGCGGCCGTTCCGCTCGCCCTTCGGCATTCCGGGCGCGGTGCTGACGATCATCATCGCCATCGTCACGCTGCTTTACCAGATCCAGGATCCGAACTTCACCAAGGGCGTGCTCTGGGTCGCCGTTTGGTTCGCCGTGGCGATCGCCTATTTCGCCTTTGTTGGACGCCATCGCCTCATCCTGTCGCCAGAAGAGGAATTCGCGATGGAGCACAAACAGGCCGCCATGGCCGCGGCGGCCGCAAAGGCCTGATGCACAAACAAACGGGCGGCCGTCTGCCGGCCGCCCGCTCGCCACAATAAAAGGGAACGGACAAAAATGACGAGCTACACATTCGACGCGCTTAAAATGGATGTCGCCGAGGGGCGCATCGACACGGTTCTGGCCTGCCTTGTCGACATGCAGGGGCGTCTGATGGGCAAACGGTTCCAGGCCGAGTTCTTCGTTGAAAGCGCCTTTGAGGAAACCCATAGCTGCAATTACGTGCTTGCCACCGACATGGAGATGGAAACCGTTCCCGGTTACAAATCCTCGAGCTGGGAAAAGGGTTATGGCGACTATGTGCTGAAACCCGACCTCTCGACGCTGCGGCGCGTGCCCTGGCTGGAAGGCACGGCGCTGGTGCTGTGCGACGTGCTCGATCACCACACCCATGAAGAAGTGCCGCATTCGCCACGGGCGCTTTTGAAAAAGCAGGTTGCGCGGCTGGAGGCCATGGGGCTCAAGGCCTATATGGCGACGGAGCTGGAGTTCTTCCTGTTCGACCAGACCTTCGATGCGGCGCGCGCCAGCGGCTACAAGGGGCTGAACCTCGCCAGCGGTTATAATGAGGATTACCACATCTTCCAGACCACGAAGGAAGAGGATGTCATGCGGGCGCTGCGCAAGGGCCTGCAGGGTGCCGGCATTCCGGTCGAGAATTCCAAGGGCGAGGCGTCTCCCGGCCAGGCGGAAATCAACGTGCGTTATGCCGATGCGCTGACCATGGCCGATCGGCACGCCATCATCAAGAACGCCACCAAGGAGATCGCCTGGTCGAAGGGCAAGGCGGTGACGTTCCTTGCCAAGTGGAACTATAATGCCGCCGGCAGTTCCTCGCATATTCACCAGTCGCTGTGGACCGCCGATGGCAAGACGCCGGCCTTCCTCGACAAGGACGCCAAGCACGGCATGTCGGAGCTGATGCGGCATTATGTTGCCGGGCTTCTCGCCCATGCCAGCGGGATCACCTATTTCCTTGCGCCCTACATCAATTCCTACAAACGCTTCATGGCCGGCACGTTTGCGCCCACCAAGGCGATCTGGAGCCTCGACAACCGCACAGCGGGATATCGCCTCTGCGGTGAGGGCACGAAAGGTATTCGCATCGAGTGCCGTGTCGGCGGATCCGATCTCAATCCCTATCTCGCCATGGCGGCTCTTCTTGCGGCGGGCATTGACGGCATCGAAAATAAACTTGAACTTGAGCCCGCTTTTGTCGGCGATGCCTATGGCGGCAAGGACGTGCGCGAGATACCCAAGACCTTGCGTGATGCCACTGCGTTTCTGGATGGATCGACAATGCTGCGCAACGCCTTTGGCGATGATGTGATCGATCATTACGTCCACGCCGGACGGTGGGAACAGGAAGAATACGACCGCCGCGTGACCGACTGGGAAGTGGCGCGCGGTTTCGAACGAGCCTAATCATTACGGGAAAACATCATGACCATGATCCAGAATATCTCGCCCATCGACGGCTCGGTTTACGCCGAGCGGGAGGCGATGTCGCTGGAGGCGGCACGGGCCGCCGTTTCAAAGGCGCGCAAGGCGCAAAAGGACTGGGCGCGGCGTCCGCTTGAGGACCGTGTTCAGCTGGTTCTGAAGGGTGTGGCCCGCCTCAACGAAATGGTAGCGGACGTTGTGCCGGAACTGGCGCATATGATGGGCCGTCCGGTGCGTTACGGCGGCGAGTTCAAGGGCTTCAACGAGCGCTCCAACTATGTTGCCTCCATCGCCGCCGATGCGCTGGCGCCGCTCGTCATCGAGGAAAGCGGCAATTTCGAACGCCGCATCGAGCGTGAAGCGCATGGTGTGGTCTTCGTCATCGCGCCGTGGAACTATCCTTACATGACGGCGATCAACACCGTCGCGCCCGCCTTGATGGCCGGCAATACGGTCGTCATCAAACATGCGGCGCAGACGCTGCTGGTGGGCGAGCGCATGGTGCGGGCTTTCGTCGAGGCCGGCGTGCCTGACGATGTCTTCATCAATGTCTTCCTCGACCATGGCACGACCTCGGCGCTGATTTCCGAAGGCCTGTTCAATTTCGTCAATTTCACCGGTTCGGTGGAAGGTGGCCGGGCCATCGAGCGCGCCGCTGCCGGCACCTTCACCGGTCTCGGGCTCGAGCTTGGCGGCAAGGATCCCGGTTATGTGATGGAAGATGCCGATCTCGACGCCGCTGTCGATACGCTGATGGATGGCGCGACCTATAATTCCGGGCAATGCTGCTGCGGTATCGAGCGTATCTACGTCAACGAAAACCTCTATGACGCCTTTGTCGAGAAGTCCGTGGCATGGGTATCCAATTACAAGCTCGGCAATCCGCTGGAACAGGAAACGACGCTCGGGCCAATGGCCAACAAGCGCTTCGCCAAGGTGGTTCGCGCGCAGATTGCCGATGCCGTCGCCAAGGGCGCCAGGGCGCTGGTCGATCCGAAGCTGTTTCCCGCCGATGACGGCGAGAGCGCTTATGTTGCGCCGCAGGTCCTCGTCAATGTCGATCATTCCATGGAGTTCATGACCGAAGAAACCTTCGGCCCGGCCCTTGGCATCATGAAAGTGAAGAATGACGATGAAGCCATCGCGCTGATGAATGACAGCAAATACGGCCTTACCGCTTCGCTCTGGACGCAGGATGCGGCGCGCGCTGGGCGCATTGGCCGTGAGATCGAAACCGGCACCGTGTTCATGAACCGCGCGGATTATCTCGATCCTGCGCTTTGCTGGACCGGCGTCAAGGAAACCGGCCGTGGCGGCTCGCTCTCCGTCCTCGGTTTCCAGAACCTGACCCGTCCGAAATCCTACCATCTGAAGAAAGTCACGAAATGAATATCGTCGCCAACTGGAGCTATCCCACCGCCGTCAAGCTTGGCCGTGGCCGGATCAAGGAACTGGCGGAAGCCTGCAAGACGCTCGGCATAAAAAAGCCGCTTCTCGTCACGGATCGCGGCCTTGCCAATATGGCGATCACCGCGCATGCGCTCGATGTGCTGGAAGAGGCGGGTCTTGGCCGGGCGATCTTCGCCGAGGTTGATCCGAACCCGAACGAAATCAACATGGAAGCCGGCGTGAAGGTCTATCGCGATGGCGGTCACGACGGTGTCGTGGCCTTCGGCGGCGGCTCGGGCCTCGATCTCGGCAAGACCATCGCCTTCATGGCCGGGCAGACGCGCCCGGTCTGGGATTTCGAGGATATCGGTGACTGGTGGACCCGTGCGGACGCTTCCAAAATCGCGCCCATCGTCGCCGTTCCGACGACGGCAGGTACCGGTTCGGAAGTCGGCCGCGCCAGCGTCATCACCAATTCCAAGACGCATGTGAAGAAGATCATCTTCCATCCGAAATTGCTGCCCGGCGTCGTCATCTGCGATCCGGAACTGACGGTCGGCATGCCGAAGGTCATCACGGCCGGCACCGGCATGGATGCCTTTGCCCATTGCCTCGAAGCCTATTCGTCGCCGTTCTTCCATCCGATGAGCGCCGGCGTGGCGCTGGAGGGGCTGCGGCTCGTCAAGGAATTCCTGCCGCGCGCCTATAAGGACGGCACGGATATCGAAGCCCGCACCAACATGATGGCGGCGGCGGCCATGGGGGCAGTTGCTTTCCAGAAGGGTCTCGGCGCGATTCACTCGCTCTCGCACCCGATCGGCGCGGTTTACAACACCCATCACGGCATGACCAATGCCGTCGTGATGCCGGCGGTGCTGCGCTTCAACCGTCCCGCCATCGAAGACAAGATCGCCCGCGCGGCCGCCTATCTCGGCATTTCCGGCGGGTTCGATGGCTTTTATGACTATGTGCTGGAGCTTCGCAAGGAACTCGGTGTGCCGGAAAACCTGACCGCCATGGGCATCAAGCCGGACCGGATCGACGAGCTGGCAGCGGAAGCGATCAAGGATCCGAGCTGCGGTGGCAATCCGGTGCCGATGACGCTGGAGAATACCAGGAAGTTGTTTGAGGACTGCTTTTAAAGGGCAATTAGAGTGACCATGAGATTTTCAGTTTTTTCGCCATTGCTCGCCGTGGCTCTGCTGAGTTTGCCTGTCGCGGCGCAGGCTGCTTCCTTTAAGGAGCTTTCTGGCCAAGGTTACAAAGTCGGCGCTTTGTCGAGCAATAAGGCAGGAATCCGGGGCTGGAACCTGTCTAAAGGCTCCGACCGCTATTTCTGCGATATGCGCGCGACCATGGCGTATTCCGGAAAGAATGGCATGGTGTCCTTCACCAGCGCCGGGCGCATGATCACGCTCGATCGCGCTACCGTTGAGAAAAGGCTGGGCGGTTCTCTGGATTTGCCGAGATACGAGGATCTCAAGGCTGGTCGCCCGCGTGCGGATGACGTGGGCTCCTGCCGAAAGCTCACATAGTCCAAAAGATGGCAGAAGCCCGCGATACCGATCGCGGGCTTTTTGTTGCGCCGCATAACCGTTCTTAGTCTTTTCTTAACCATGTTCGTTAAGGTTATGGAAAGCACCATGTTTGGTTCGGTGCGCGAATGAGCATGAAACGGCTCTGGTCAATCGGGGATATCATGCCTGTCATTACTTTTGCCAACACCAAGGGCGGCGCCGGAAAAACGACTGCCGTGCTGCTTCTGGCAACCGAACTGGCCCGCAGCGGCCATCGCGTGACGGTTCTGGATGCCGATCCGCAATTGTGGATTTCCCGCTGGCACGAATTGTCCGGCGAGATCGAAAATCTCTCGGTGATTTCGCATGTGACCATGGCTTCGCTCGAAGGCCATATTCGAGAGAACAGAACCAATACCGACTGTTTCATCATCGACCTGCCGGGTGCGAAAACCCCGCTTCTGACCATGGCGCTCGGTATTTCCGATCATGTGCTGATCCCGGTTCAGGGTTCGGCCATGGATGCGCGGGGTGCTGCCGAAGTTCTTGATCACATCGAATTCCTGAACCGCAAGATGGGCAAGGGGATTGCCCATTCCATCGTGCTGACGCGGGTCAACGCCATGGTGGCGACGCGTTCGCTGCTGCTCGTCAAGATGCTGCTGGCAGAGAAGAACGTTTCGGTCTTGAACACGGCGATTGTTGAGCGGGCGGCCTATCGCGACATTTTCGATTATGGCGGCACGCTTCTCTGTCTCGATAAGGACAAGGTCAGCAATATCGACAAGGCGGTGGAGAATGCGAAAGCCTTCGCTGCGGAAGTTGCCGGCCTTCTGCCGAAACGCCTGTTGCGGCTCGGCACGCAGCCCGCACGCCTTTTCACCCGCAAGGCTGCCTGAAAACCGGTCCGGCTGTCACGCAAGGACCGGCTCCGGCCATCTCTTCAGGCTGGAATGTGTTTTCCAGCCCGTTAAGGCGTATATCCGCGCAGCTTGTTGTAACGTGTGATCTGTTCCCTGGTCAGCAGCTTCACCGTTTCGAGGTGGGCGGCAAGGTGGATATATCTCAGCCGGGTGCGGCTTGCTTCGACGCGGGCGAGTTGCGTGCGCAGCTTATCCGCATCGATTGAGCCGTTGCGGAAACCGGCATCCAGTGCTGCTTCGCCCGCAATCATCTGGCTGCCTTCTGTCGCGGCGTCGTTTCGCATCGTCCGGAACAGGGATTGCACGGAGGCAAGCTGTTCCTTTGTCAGCTCCAGTTCCTTCGCCATCTTCTGGACATGTGAGGGGCCCGGCATACCGTTGAGATCGGCGGCTTTCGCAAAGCCCCATCCGCCTCCCTGTTCCAGTTCCGCAATATCCTCCGTCGAGAGGCTTTTGACGGTTCGGCTCTGCTGGCCCGCATAGGGCGACTGATGGAGATGCTGTTCCTCCGCGGCGGCGGAAAGGGGCAGAAAAGCGGTGAGAAATATAAGAACTGTGAATTTCATGGAAGCTGTCCGGCTTGTTGCGTTCGTTTGAGCTTGCCAGCCGGCCGATTTGCCGAACATGATAGAAATCATGTCCATTTCGATTTTTGACCATTTACGCCCGAAGGCCTCCGTTTCCAGATCCTTTGAAAAGGGCGAATATCTTTTCCATCAGAGCGATCCCGTTCACATGCTGGCGCTGGTCGTTGAAGGCTGTGTCCATCTGATGCGGTTTCAGGCGGATGGACATGGTGCGGTGTTGCAGCGGGCGGGACCGATGACGGTTCTCGCCGAAGCCTCGGTGTTTTCGGAGCAATATCACTGCGATGCCATTGCCGTGACGGCCGGGCGTGCCCTGTTTGTGCCAATTGGCACGCTGCGGCAATTGCTGGAGCGTGAACCCGCATTCGCGCTCGAATGGATAAATCATATCTCGGTCGAATTGAAAAAGGTCAGGACAAGGGCGGAAATACTTGCGCTGCGCTCGGTCAGCGCGCGGCTCGACGCATGGATCACCGTCAACGAAAGCGGGCTTCCGCCCAAGGGCTTATGGAAGAACCTCGCCGCCGAAATTGGCGTTTCCCCCGAGGCGCTGTATCGGGAAATAGCGAGACGTCCGGCGTCATCACGGTAGCTGAATGCGGGCGGCAAATTATTCGCTTGATTTGGAAATGATCGTTTCCTATATTGCGGCCATGACCAATACGACCCAAACCCATCCCCAGGAACAGCGCCATCGCGGCCGGCCACGCGAGTTCGATCTCGATCGCGCGCTGGATGGCGCGATCCGTGTGTTTTCCCGGCGCGGTTATCACGCCACCTCGGTCGGTGATCTCACCGATGCGATGGAGCTGGCACAGGGCAGCCTCTACAAGGCCTTCAAGGACAAGAAGGCGATCTTCATCGCCACGATGGAGCGCTACAGGATCGTGCAGACCGAGCGTTTCGAGGCGGCGGTGGCCGGTTGCGAGACCGGTTATGAGCGTCTGAGGGCGGGTCTGATGTTTTACGCGGAACGGTCCCATGGCGGTGTGGGCTCGGACGGATGTCTGGTGGTCGGTGCCGCTGCCGATCTGGCTGCCCTGGATGACGACATTGCCGTCGTGGTCGAGCGGGCGGTTAAGACGCGCGAACGGATCGTCGCCCGCATCATCACCGAAGGACAGAAGGATGGTTCGGTGCATTCGAAGGCCGACCCGGATGATCTCGCCAGGGCGATGCTGTGCATGATGTACGGCATGCGCGTGGTGGGAAAGACGGGGCGCAGCCTCAAGGACATGGTGGCTGTGGTGGATATCGCCATGAAGCTTGCTGCGTAATTTTGTGACTATTTAGGAAACATTCGTTTCCATATTGGAGAAAATGATGACGACGCGTGTAATTGATGGGGATGATGTTGAGGCAACATCCATTTCCCCGGCTCTGACATTTTTGCTGGCGACAGCCTGCGGGCTGATTGCAGCCAATCTTTATTATGGCCAGCCGCTTGCCGGCATCATCGGGGCCGAACTTGGTCTTTCCGCCGGTGCAACCGGCCTGATCGTGACGCTGACGCAGATCGGTTATGGTATCGGCCTGCTGTTCGTCGTGCCGCTCGGTGATCTCATCGAAAACCGCAAGCTGGTGGTCAGTTCGGTCTCGATGGCCGTGTTGTCGCTGGCCGCCGCGGCGTTTGCACCACATGCGGCGCCGTTCCTGATCGCCGCCTTCCTGGTTGGTGTCAGCTCGGTGGCGGTACAGGTCATTGTGCCTTATGCAGCCCATATGGCGCCGCACGCCATTCGCGGGCGTGTGGTCGGCAATGTCATGAGCGGGCTGATGGCCGGTATCATGCTGGCGCGGCCGGTTTCCAGCCTGCTGTCGGAAGTGGTGTCCTGGCGCGGCGTCTTCCTGACGTCGGCAGCCGTCATGGCGCTTCTTGCCGTGGTGCTTTTCCGGCTTCTGCCCGTCCGTATGCCCGAGGCGCGGCTGAGCTATGGCGCATTGATGCACTCCATGGGCAGGCTTGCCCTGCACACGCCGATCCTGCGACGTCGGGCGATCTACCATGCTTTCCTCTTCGCCGCCTTCAGCCTGTTCTGGACCACGACGCCGCTTTATCTGAGCGGGCCGCATTTCAATCTCAGCCAGGGTGAGATCGCGCTCTTCGCACTGGCGGGCGCAGCCGGCACCGTCGCCGCACCGATTGCCGGTCGGATGGCCGATCGTGGCTGGACCCGTGCGGCGACCTTTTTTGCGCTGGTGGCGGTGGCGCTCTCCTTCGCCGTCACACATCTTGCACCCGAAGGTTCACATCTGGCGCTCGCCATTCTGGTCGTCGCGGCAATCGTTCTGGATTTCGGCGTCACCACCAATCTGGTGCTTGGCCAGCGGGCGATCTTCACGCTCGGAGCGGAATTCCGTAGCCGCCTGAACGGCATCTACATGGCGACGTTTTTTATGGGCGGCGCGATCGGCTCTGCGGTCGGCGGCTGGGCCTATGCAGCCGGTGAATGGCAGGCCGCCTCGTGGATCGGTTTTGCCCTGCCAGTAGCGGCGCTGCTCTATTTCCTGACGGAAAAGCGCGGATAAAGCCATCAACGAAAAAGCCCGGCGGGTGACCATCCGCCGGGCTTTTCCTTTTTCTTGCCGTCGATTTATTCGGCGAATTCGACCACGACGCCGGGGCGGACCATCTTTGCCAGTTCCGTCGCGTCCCAGTTGGTCAGGCGGATACAGCCGTGGCTGTTGGTCTTGCCGATCTTGGACGGTTCCGGCGTGCCGTGAATGCCGTAGGTCGGCTTCGACAGGGCGATCCAGACCGTACCGACCGGGCCGTTCGGACCCGGCGGGATCTGCAGGATCTTGTCGTTCTGACCCTGCTTGAAGTTGATCTTCGGATTATAGGTGTAGCCGGGATTAAGCGCGATACGCTCGACCGTATGCGTGCCGCTCGGCGAGGGTGTATCCGTGGAACCGATGGTGGCGGGATAGGCGGCGATCAGATTGCCGTCCTGGCCGTAAGCAAAGACCTGCTTAATGCTCTTATGGGCAACGATGCGGGCGACCTGTCCCTTTTTCGGCTCACCGGGATTAACGACCTTGATGATGGTACCGGGTACGGTGAAGTCGATGCCGGGGTTCAGTTCCTTCAGGTAGTTCTCATCCATATGGAACCGTTCGGCGAGCGCTTCCGAGGTGGACGTGAAGGAGAGGGCCGGCAGCTGCGATTTCGCAGCATAGTCGTCGGGAATGGAGGCGACATAGGGGCCGGCGGCATCGGCGGCGGTGATCGTATAATCCACGATCGGCATGCCGCCGGAAGCGCGCAGCCGCTCCAGAATATCGTCGGAATTGTTCGGATCGAGCTTTTCGCCCGTCATGTCCTGCCAGGCGGCAATCGCCTTGTTGACGTTGTCGCCCATCTTGCCGTCGATGACGCCGGGTGAAATGCCCTCGCGATCGAGGAAGGTCTGCAGCGCGACGATCTCCTGACGCGAACGGTTGACCGGCGTGGTCACCGGCGTGTGGCGCTCGATCAGGTGCTCCGGTTGCGGAACGGCCGCCGTGGTGCTTTCGCCCGGCATCGGCTGTCCGAGCGGCCCGCTTTCGACCGCGCCGGGGGCGGGAACGGAGCCAGTGTAGAAATTGTCGTCGGAACCGTCGCCGCGATATTCGCGGTAATCGCGCACGCTGCCATTGTCCTGATAGCCGTAGTCGCGCTGTGGCTCACGGTACTGGCCGCCGGGGGCGGGCGGATAATAGGTGGTGTCGCGCTGCTGGCGCGCCTGCTGCCGTTGCTGCTGGTAACCGGAGGGCATTTCGGTGGCCAGCAGATTGCCGTACTGGTCGTAAAACACCGTGCGTCCCATGGAATCGCGGCTGATGACGATATCGCCGCGCTCCGGCATGAAGTCGAGCACGCGGCCATCCGGGGTCACCAGCATCGTCTGCTGATCGCCATAACGCTGCTGTGCGCCAGCCTGTAGCGGGGCGAAAACCGACGCCAGCGCGACCGTCAAACCCAGAGCTGCGTTAAGAAACTGTTTCACGATTCTGCTATCCCTTACTTGTTCACCGATAAACACACCGCAATCTTGACCCTATTGTGAAAAAGGTGAATTCGCGGTTAATGCAATCTTAATTTCCGTCACTGTTAGTAGCGTTTCCGTGAACCGTGCGTTTTTACTGTCACAGGGAGGTTGTCTTGCGTTCATTTCAGGCTGGCAGATCGCCACGTATTTTCCTCGACGAAACCTCTGTTTTCGATATCGGCGCCTGCGTCGTTGACGGCGTCGACATCGCACCTGGCCGCGCCATTCCCGACGATGGTGATGCGCGCATCGATCATTCGCTGGAAGGTTTTCTCTTCACCTGCGGTCCCGATCATATTCGCCACCCCGAGCCGATCGAGGGTGACGTTGAGGGGCGCCGATACCCGTTGCATGGCTCCTTCTCCTCACATCCCGCAACCATCATCACCTTCGACGTTCAGGAGACCAATGCGCTGGCGCGCGTCGAGGTTCCCGTGAAGCTTGCCGATGGTGGCGAAGCACTTCTGGAGCGGACATGGCGCATCGATGGTGAAAGCGGCGAAGTCAGCCTCGATGACAGGATCGTCAACATGTCGGGGCGGCCGATCCCGGTGTTCCTGATGTATCACATGAATATCGGTGCCCGCCTGTTTGACGATGCCGTGCGGCTGGAAGGCGCGATGCTGGATGGCGGCGGCCATGGCTGGCGTTTCGGTGAGGAGCCGGGCAATGTTTTCTGCGTTTCCGCAGGCAATGATGAATGGGCGGAACTGAAGCTCGGTCCGATTGCGGCCATCGGCGGAAAGACGCTGACCGTCGGTTTTCGCACCGGGACCTTGCCCTATCTGCAGATGTGGCGGAACCAGCAGGACCCGGCCAATGTGCTCGGCATCGAGCCGGTTTCGCATCGCTGGGTGGGGCGGAGCGAGCTTGAGGCGGCCGGCGAGTTCAATATTCTCCAGCCGGGCGAAAGCCGTTCCTTCGGCCTGCGCTTTTCCATCCTATGAGCCGTACCGAATGAAGATGTCCCGTCATTGACGCAGGGGTTTTGACCGCTTACATCGAATGCGGATTTCAAGGGTGACGGCCAGCGGCGCGGACGCCGGTTTCAGCGGAGGCATGACATGGATATCAGGCGCATAGACGACGAATATTCGGTAACGGGACAGATCAGCGTCGCCGATCTGGATGAGGTGAAGGCACTCGGCTTCAAGTCGATCGTCTGCCACCGCCCTGACGGCGAAGAAGACGGCCAGCCACTTTTCGCAGATATTGCCGAGCGTGCCGAGCAGCTCGGCCTCACCATCATGCATGTGCCGGTCGGCCGTTATGGCGTCGACGCCGATGCCGTTGCCGGCATGGTGGACGCGCTTGATGAATTGCAGCGCCCGATGCTCGGCTATTGCCGTTCCGGCGCGCGCTCCACGGCGATCTACGAAAAGACCCATCACCTGCGCGGCTGATATTCCGCGCATCTTCGATTTTTAATGCCAATCAACAGGAGTTTTCCATGACCATCAAGCGTATCGAGCCCGGCAAGCGCATGAGCGGCGCCGTCGTTCACGGCAACACCGTTTATCTGGCCGGCCAGGTTGGCGAAGGCAAGAGTGTTACGGAACAGAGCAAGTCGGCTCTCGCTGAAGTCGACCGCCTGCTGGCCGCTGCCGGTTCCGACAAGTCGAAAATCCTGCAGACCATCATCTACCTCTCCGACATGTCCACCTTCGGCGAAATGAACGCGGTCTGGGAAGGCTGGATCGACCCGGCAAACCCGCCGGCCCGCGCCACCAGCGAAGCAGCGCTTGCTACGCCGGACTACAAGGTTGAGTTCATCGTGACCGCTGCTCTCTGAGCAATGGACTGATTTATGAAAAAGGCCGGGTCGCGGAGTGCGCCCCGGCCTTTTTTTGATGGGAAATTCTGCTGGTAAACTCGAGCTTTCGTCTCACCCGACGTCGTCCTCGGACTTGACCCGAGGATCCACGACACGGCCAGGCGATGGATCCTCGCCTCAAGGGCGAGGATGACGGAGGAGAGCTAGGGTAAAGATGGACAATAAGGGCGATGCAAGAGAGTTCAGTATGCCGGATTGCCTTGCCCAAATTGCTTGCCAACTTCATTTCGAAATTTGAGCAAGCGCCTTCTCAAACTGTTTCAACGTCTCCACCCGTTCTGCAAACCATAGCCGCGCCAGATCATTTGCCGAAGCGAGATCGATGCCATCAGGGTCGATGGAAGTGATCGTCCAGCGGCCGGCCTTTGCGCCGGCGAGAACTGCTAACCGCGATGCTTCGCCCTTGATGGCGTTGAGGCGGGTTGCTTCGCTTTCCGTCGCAGTCATCAGTTCCTCCGCGCCGGAAAGATCGGTGCGCAGATCGGTGGGGGTGATGTTGCTGGCATTGCGGGCCGGGCCGCCATTGATCTGCACGCCTTCCGTCCGCAGCCGGTAAAGCCGGGTGTCGGGAAGGGAGAGGTAAAGTTTCGCCTTGGGGTAACGGGCAATGTAGCGCCCGATGGCGCGTGGCGTCTCATCCGCGCCGATCTGTTCCGCCCTGCCCACCAGTGTCAGCCGCGGCAATGTCAGCGCATCGCCCTTGCCGAAGGGGGCGAGCGTCAGCGAGATGCGCGGGTCGGCTTCCATGTTGCGGGCATGCAGCGTCAGCCCGGCCGCGAAAAAGAATGGCGTGCCATCCGGCTCGATGCCGATATTGGTTGCTGTCGTATAGGGATAACCGCTGACCGGATCGAGCGTGGCGAGCGCTGCCGTGCGGGATGTGTGCAGCACATCGCGGGCCACGCGCACCGCCTCGAAAGGCGCGCCGGCTGAGGGCTCGATCTTTGCGCCGCGTGGGGTGATGACGGGAGGGGCAACGTCCGGCATGTCTTATCCTAAGCTGTAAGTTTCAGTCAGGATTTACACCATGCCGGAGCCATGTCCATCACCAATATCGGCGGGCAATATCAGGCCCGGGTTCTGATCTGCGTCAGCGTGCGCGTCGGTGTGATCGCTTCCGCATCCAGCTTCACCTCGATGATGGCCGGCTTGCCGCTTGCCCGCGCCCGCTCGAAGGCAGCGGCGAAGTCTTCGGTTTTCTCCACCGTTTCGCCGTGGCCGCCATAGGCCTTGGCAAAGGCGTTGAAATCCGGATTGACGAGATCGGTACCGCTGACACGGCCGGGATATTCCCGCTCCTGATGCATGCGGATCGTGCCATAGGTGCCATTGTTGACCAGCACGGTGATGATCGGCAGGCCGTAACGCACGGCGGTAATGAATTCCTGCCCGTGCATCATGAAGCAGCCGTCACCGGCAAAGCAGATCACCTCGCGCTCCGGGAAAAGGTGCTTGGCGGCAACTGCCGCCGGCAGGCCATAGCCCATAGAACCGGAAGTCGGAGCCGATTGGGTGTTGTAACGGCGGAAGCGGTGGAAGCGGTGCAGCCAGGTGGCATAATTGCCGGCGCCATTGGTGAAGATCGCGTCCTCCGGCACATTGGCCTCGATCCAGTCCATGATCGGGCCCATCTGCACCGCGCCGGGGCCGGTCTGCGGCGGCGTCGACCAGCTGAGATAAGCCGCGTGCATGGCGGCGGTGCGCTCGGCCCATGCGGCGTTGCCGGAAAGCGTGAGCGAGGAGAGGGCGGCGACGAAATCATCCGGCGCAGCACAGATCGCCAGATCGGGGCGATAGACGCGGCCGAGTTCTTCGGCTTCCGGATAAATATGGACGAGTTTCTGCGACGGGTAGGGGATGTCGAGCAGCGTATAACCGGAAGACGGCATTTCGGAAAGGCGGCCGCCGAGCAGAACCACGAGATCGGATCCCTTGATCTCTTTCGCCAGCGCCGGGTTGATGCCGATGCCGACATCGCCCGCATAGGAGGGGCTCAGATGATCGAACAGCATCTGGCGGCGGAAGGAGCAGCCGACCGGCAGCTTGTTCTTTTCCGCGAAAGCCTGGAAGTCCGCGACGCTCTCCTCGGACCAGCGCGTGCCGCCGAGAATGAAGACCGGCCGTTTCGCGTCGCCCAGCATTTTCGCGAAGGCGGCCATCTGAGACGGACCGGGATGCGCTTGAACCGGCATATAGGGCTTTGCCTCGGGCGCTTCGACCTCTTCCACCAGCATGTCCTCGGGCAGCGTCAGAACCACCGGGCCGGGGCGGCCGGAGGTGGCTACGGCAAAGGCGCGGGTGACGAATTCGGGGATGCGGCGCGCATCGTCGATCTCGCCCACCCATTTGGCGAATTCGGTGAAGGCGCGGCGATATTCCACTTCCTGAAAGGCCTCGCGCTCGCGGGCATCGCGCTGCACCTGGCCGATGAACAGGATCATCGGAATGGAATCCTGCCGTGCGATGTGCAGGCCGGCCGAGGCATTTGTCGCGCCCGGACCACGGGTGACCATGCAGATGCCGGGTTCGCCCGTCAGCCGGCCCCATGTGTCGGCCATCATCGCCGCGCCGCCTTCCTGGCGGCAGACGACCGTTTCGATACCGCTTTCATATAGCGCATCCAAAACGGCCAGATAGCTTTCGCCGGGAACGCAGGAAACGCGGGAGACGCCATTGGCCTTCAGCGCTTCGACGATCAATTGCCCGCCTGTTCTTTTCTTTCCGGCTGCTTTCATGGCGTCGTGGTCCTTTCGATGTTTTCCAGTTCGGCCAGCACCTGCGCCTGGTGTTCGCCGAGCTTCGGGCTCGGGCGTTCATAACGCAGCGGCGTCTGTGACATGATAATGGGTGTGCGAACACCGGGGATGACGGTGCCATCTTCCGCCTCGAGATTGACGCGCAGGCCGCGTGCCTGAACCTGCGGATCGGCGAACATTTCCTCGATGGAGTTGATCGGCCCGGCCGGCACGGCGTTCTGTTCACAGACGGTCAGGAGATCGCGCTTGCTCCATTTCAGCGTCTCGGTGGAAACAATCTGCCGGACTTCCATCTTATGCGCCACACGCGCCTTGTTCGTCGCGTAACGTTCGTCATCGGCGATAGTGCCAATGCCAAGAATGTTGCAGAGGCGGCGGAACTGGCCGTCATTGCCGACCGCGAGGATGAGGAAACCATCGGCCGTTGGCACCACCTCATAGGGCGAAATATTGGGGTGCGCGTTGCCCAGCCGGACGGGCGGCTTGCCGGAGATCAGGTAATTCATGTTCTGGTTGGCGAGCACGGCCGATTGCACATCGAGAAGCGCCATGTCGATATGCTGGCCCTCTCCGGTGCGGATGGCATGGATCAGCGCGGCCTGAATGGCGCTGACGGAATAGATGCCGGTGAAGATATCGGCGACAGCCACGCCGGCCTTCATCGGCTGGCCATCCGGCTCGCCCGTGATTGACATGAAACCGGACATGCCCTGCACGATGTAATCATAACCGGCGAAATCGGCATAAGGCCCGGTCTGGCCGAAACCGGTGATGGAACAATAGATCAGCTTCGGATTAAGCGCCCTCAGGCTCTCATAATCGAGGCCATATTTGGCAAGCCCGCCGCGCTTGAAATTTTCGATGACGACATCGGCGGTACGCACCAGTCGGCGCACCAGCTCGCAGCCCTCGCGTGTCTTCAGATCGGCAATGATGGAGCGTTTGCCACGATTGGTGGCGTGGTAATAGGCGGCGGAAAGGTTTTCTCCATCCGCGCCTTCGACGAAGGGCGGCCCCCAGGTGCGGGTGTCGTCACCGCCTTCAGGGTTTTCCACCTTGATGACGTCCGCGCCCATATCAGCCAGCATCTGCCCCGCCCAGGGACCGGCCAGAACACGCGCAAGCTCGATGACGCGAATGCCGGAGAGCGGCGGTTTCCTGTTCGGCATGTCGGTCATCTGTCCCCCGGGATTTTGTGCTTGCCGGTTTATAGACCGCCGCTTGCCGCACCGCATGTGATTTTATCTCATGGACTTATTCCGTTTTGGAACGGTATAGCCTGGACAGATGCCGCGTTCGTAACGTTCCCTATTCCGTCATTCCGGCTCAAGGCCGGAATGACGGGGAGGGCGTTTGGCTGCCACCCACCACCCGGCCGCACCAGGCGGCGAAATCCGCCGCCGCGGCCTGCCAGCCGATTTCGTTCAGCGTTTCGTGCCGCATGCCGCGGTAGATCGTGTGCTCGACATGGCTGAAGCCTGCCTCTCGGAAACGTTCGGCGAGCCAGACGATCTCTCTGCCATCATTGGTGGCGGCATCCTGATCGCCGCTGACGAGGAGAAGCGGCAGGGTCTTCGGTAGGCGTTCGATGAGTTTTGGCGCGCGATAGGAGAGTTCGAAGACATCCTGCCAGAGCGAAACGCTGGCCTCGAACTGGCAGAGCGGGTCTTCCACATAGGCGTCCACCGCCGCCTTGTCGTGGCTCAGCCAGTCGGCATGGGTGCGCTTTTCCGGCATTTTTGCGTTCCAGGAACGGAAGGTCGCTTTTGGCAGGATGGCGCTCGGCACGTCCGAGCCCTTCAGCATCTTTTCAAGCCGCAGCACGACCTGCGCGATGCGGCCCATGAAGCCGGGATTGAGATTGGAATTCCAGATGGACAGGCCATCGAAGGCTTCCGGATGGCTGACGGCAGCGTTGAGCGCCACGAGGCCACCCATGGAATGGCCGAACAGGATGACCGGAAGGCCGGGATGTCTTTCTCCGACCATCACGCGCATCGCCATGACATCGGCGACGACCTTTTCCGCGCCATCCTTCCAGCCGAAGCGGCCGAGGGGCGCGTCCGCCGCCTTCGTGCGGCCATGGCCACGGTGGTCATGGGCATAGACCTCGAAACCCTGTTTCGCCATGACATCGGCAAAACGGCGGTAACGGCCGGCATGCTCCACAAGGCCGTGGCAGATCATCAGCACGCCGCGCGCCGGCGAAAGGGCGGAGGGTAGATGGCGATAGGCCAGCGATGCGCCGGAAGGGGCCTCGAGCCTCTCGATCCGGCTGAAGGCCAAGTCGTCCGTCGTGTCATTCATCGTCGCACCCACCGTGTCACCATGCGCCTTGTCATAATCATGGGGTCATAATCGTGCCAGAGGTTGCCCCAAGGTCCTATTTACCCTACATAGCGGCAAATTTCCCGATACGTACTCTTAAAAATCCGATGTGGAGCATTCGCTACAATGGCACGTCAATTCATCTATCACATGGCCGGGCTGAACAAGGCCTATGGCGCGAAGAAGGTTCTGGAGAATGTGCATCTCTCCTTCTACCCCGACGCCAAGATCGGTATCCTCGGCCCGAACGGCGCCGGTAAGTCGACCGTTTTGAAAATCATGGCCGGCCTCGACAAGGAATATACCGGTGAGGCCTGGCTTGCTGAGGGTGCGACGCTCGGTTACCTCGAGCAGGAGCCGAAGCTCGACGAAAACAAGACCGTGATGGAAAACGTCATGGAAGGCGTGGCGAGCAAGACGGCGATCGTTGACCGTTACAACGAGTTGATGATGAACTATTCCGACGAAACGGCGGAAGAGGGCGCAAAACTCCAGGACATGATCGACAGCCAGAACCTGTGGGATCTGGAAAATCAGGTTGAAATGGCCATGGATGCGCTGCGTTGCCCGCCCGGCGACTCGGCCGTGACAGGCCTTTCGGGTGGTGAGCGCCGCCGCGTTGCGCTGTGCCGCCTGCTGCTGTCGCAGCCGGACCTGCTGCTGCTCGACGAACCGACCAACCACCTTGACGCGGAAACGATCGCCTGGCTCGAAAAGCACCTGCGCGACTATCCCGGCGCCGTGATGATGATCACCCACGACCGCTACTTCCTCGACAACGTCACGGGCTGGATTCTTGAGCTCGACCGTGGTCGCGGCATTCCTTACGAAGGCAACTACTCCGCTTACCTGCAGGCGAAAGCCAAGCGCATGCAGCAGGAAGCCCGCGAAGATGCTTCCCGCCAGAAGGCCATCAGCCGCGAAAGCGAGTGGATCGCTTCCAGCCCCAAGGCACGCCAGACCAAGTCCAAGGCCCGTATCAAGGCCTATGACGAGCTGGTGGAAGCGGCGGAAAACCGCCGTCCCGGCGACGCGCAGATCGTCATTCCGGTTGCCGAGCGTCTTGGCCGCGTCGTCATCGAGGCCGAGAACCTCACCAAGTCCTACGGCGACCGCGTGCTGATCGAAAACCTGTCCTTCAAGCTGCCGCCCGGCGGCATCGTCGGCGTCATCGGCCCGAACGGCGCCGGCAAGACCACGCTGTTCAAGATGATCACCGGTCAGGAGCAGCCGGACAGCGGTTCGGTAACTGTCGGTGAGACGGTTCAGCTCGGTTATGTCGACCAGAGCCGCGACGCGCTGGCGGGTGACAAGACCGTGTGGGAGGAAATCTCCGGCGGTAACGACATCATCAAGCTCGGCAAGTTCGAGGTGAACTCGCGTGCCTATTGCGGTGCCTTCAACTTCAAGGGTGGCGACCAGCAGCAGAAGGTCGGCAATCTTTCGGGGGGTCAGCGCAACCGCGTTCACCTCGCCAAGATGCTGAAGGCCGGCGGCAACGTCCTGCTGCTCGACGAACCGACCAACGACCTCGATACGGAAACGCTGGCAGCACTTGAAGAAGCGCTGGAAGCCTTCGCCGGCTGCGCCGTTATCATCAGCCACGACCGCATGTTCCTCGACCGTCTGGCCACCCACATCCTCGCTTTCGAGGGTGACAGCCATGTGGAATGGTTCGAAGGCAACTTCGAAGACTACGAAAAGGACAAGGTCCGACGTCTCGGTCCGGAAAGCATCAAGCCCGGCCGCGTGAGCTACAAGCGCCTGACGCGCTGATCCTTTTCCCGCATTTCTCAGAAAGGCCCGCCGCAAAGCGGGCCTTTTTTCGTGCAATAATTCGACTTCAAGACCGCGCAGGACACTTTGCGCTTGCATCGAACGCGACATCGACATAAAGATATCTTTATATCTTGATTAGCTTGCGAGGCGCGGCAGAGTGTCGTTCGGTTTGGACAAATTGGTGGATCTCCTGAAGGCGGCGGGCGAGCCGACGCGCTTTCGTTTGCTGGCGCTTCTTGCGGCCGGCGATCTGACCGTTACTGATCTTACCGAAATCCTCGGCCAGTCGCAGCCGCGTATCTCCCGTCACCTCAAGCTTTTGACGGAAGAGGGGCTGATCGAGCGGTATCAGGAAGGGGCCTGGGCCTATTTCCGTCTGCGGCAGGATGGTGAGCCCGCCGTTGTCGTCCGGCAACTGCTTGGCGCGGCATCGCCTTCTGACGCCGTTCTCCAGCGTGACAGTGAGCGGCTTGCCACCGTCAAGCGGGTGCGGGCCGAGCGGGCGCAGGATTATTTCAGCCGCAATGCATCCGCCTGGGACGAACTGCGCCGCCTGCATGTCAGCGATGAGGCCGTGGAAGGCGCACTGCTGAAGCTGGTGGGCACCACGCCGATCGATTCGCTTCTTGATCTCGGCACGGGCACCGGCCGCATCCTTCAGCTTCTGAGCGGCATCTATCGCCGTGCGATCGGCGTGGACGCCAGCCGCGACATGCTCTCGGTGGCACGCGCCAATCTCGACAAGGCGGGCGTCGTCAATGCCTCGGTTCGCCATGGCGATATTCTCAACCTGCCGCTGGAGGGACAGGATTTCGATCTGATCGTCATCCATCAGGTCCTGCATTTTCTTGACCAGCCGGAAATCGCGCTGGCGGAAGCCGCGCGCATGCTGCGACCCGGCGGGCGGTTGATCGTCATCGATCTCGCGCCGCATTCCTTCGAATATCTGCGCGATGAACATGCGCATGTGCGGCTCGGCTTTTCACATCCGCTGATGGAAGAATGGTTGAAAAAGGCCGGACTTTCTCTGGAGCGCGCCGTTGATCTTCATTCTGAAAAAGCGTCCGACGAAGCTCTGGACGTGACGATATGGGTTGCCCGTGACCAGCGGCTGCTGATGGCAGACGATGTGGTGCAAGAGGTGGTTTTACTTGGCTCCGGGAGGGCATGATATGTTGAGGTCGGAAACCGCGCGCCGCGATGGCGATATCCGGTTGTCTTTCGAATTTTTCCCGCCCAAGAATGCCGAGATGGAAGCCCAGCTCTGGGAAACGGTTGCCGAGCTGAAGAAGTGGGATCCGGATTTCGTGTCCGTCACCTATGGCGCCGGCGGTTCCACCAAGGCGCCGACGCTGGATGCCGTGCGCCGGATGATCGGTGACAGTCATCTGCCGACAGCGGCACATCTGACCTGCGTTGATGCCAGCCGTGAGGATGTGCATCAGGTCATTGAAGAGTTCCGTAACGCCGGCGTTCGCCATTTCGTGGCGCTGCGTGGCGATCCCTCGACGGGCATCGGCACGGCCTATAAGCCGCATCCGGAAGGTTACGAAAATGCCGCCGCTTTGGTGCGGGGGCTGCGGGAGATCAGCGATTTCGAGATTTCCGTTTCGGCCTATCCGGAAAAGCATCCGGAAAGCGCCAGCGAAGCGATCGATATCGATATGCTGAAGCGCAAGGCGGACAATGGTGCGACCCGGGCGCTGACGCAGTTCTTTTTCGATAATGACGTATTCGAGCGCTACATGGAGCGCGTGACGGCGGCGGGTATCACCATTCCGGTGGTTCCAGGCATCATGCCGATCCAGAATCTCACCCAGTTGAAGCGTTTCGCCGGCCGTTGCGGCACCAGCATTCCCGGTTTCCTGGATGAGCGTTTCGAAGGCTATGACGAGGATCTGGAAGGCCGCGCCCGCGTGGCGGCGGAGGTTGCCGCCGAGCAGATCGCCGATCTTCAGCGGCGCGGTATTAACGAGTTCCACCTCTACACCATGAACCGCGCTCCGCTGGTCGACGCCGTGCTGGAAAACCTCGGGCTGGAGCGTCTGCGCCGCAGCGCCGCCTGATCTCAGACAAGCGGATTATCGACATGAAAAAAGCGCAGGTCCCTCGGGGCCTGCGCTTTTTAAACTCGTGTCATCTACGGTTTTTATCTGCGTTTGGTCTTCACGTCTCGTCAGATGAAAAGCATCATCGCTACGAACAAAAACGCCAAACCGACTGCCAAGGCATTGAGAGATTTTGTAAGTCCCATGGGTGCCTCCTCTTGTTGACAGCTTCGATAATATGACCGTTTTGTGGCAGTTGAAAAGCGGTTTTTATAATGCGGCGCAGCATGTTTGGGCGCGGCGTAAAAATGAAAATTCTTTAATTGTTTGAAAATAAAAGACTATTTTAAAATCACGCAGTGCTTCATATGTTTAAAAAAAGTAAATGACCGGGGTGTTATCCCCAGTCATCAGGTCGAGATTAACAGATTTTGCCCTGATTCCGGCCGATAGATTAAAGGCCGGAAGACGCCGTTAAGATTGCTTAAAGCGCCTGCAGAAGTGCCGTCGACGGCCAGCCATCGGCGGGCAGTCCGAGACGCTGCTGCTCCTTCTGGATGGCGACGCGGGTGCCGGAACCGAGAATGCCATCCACCTTGCCGACATTGTGTCCGCGCGCTTCGAGCTTGGTCTGAAGCTCTTTCATCGTCGCGTCATCGAAGCCCGGTTCGGGATTGCCCTTGTTGTAGACGGGGGCGCCCATCAGGCGGGTGGCGAAATAGGCGGCCGACGTCGTGTAGATGAACGACTGGTTCCATTCGAGATAGATGTTGAAGTTCGGATAGGTGATGAAGGTCGGTCCCTTGCGGCCCTGCGGCATGATGAGGGCAGCGGGCAGGGAGGAGAAGTTCTTGTTGCCGTCGCGCGGGGTGACGCCGAGCGCGAACCAGTCGGCGGCGGTCAGCGGGCCGCCGAGGCCGGATTTTTCCCAGGGGAGGTTTTCCGGCAGGGAAACTTCCTGAATCCAGGGTTCGCCCTTCTTGAAACCGAGGTGCTGGATGAATTTCGCGGCCGTCAGGATGGCATCCGGGGCGCTGCTCTTGACGTTGACGTGGCCATCGCCATCGCCGTCGACGCCGAAGGCGATGATGTCCTTGGGCAGCATCTGCACCTGACCGATTTCGCCGGCCCAGGCGCCCGTATTGGCGGCGGGGTCGAGATCACCATGCTGAACCATTTCGATGAGTGCCAGCAGCTGCGGACGGAAGAGTTCCGGGCGGCGGCAATCATGCGAGAGCGTCACCAGCGCGTTGCGGGTGTTGAAATCGCCCTGAACGGCGCCGAAATCCGTCTCCATTGCCCAGAAGGCGGCGATGACGCCGGCCGGTACGCCGAATTCGTTTTCGGCGCGGGCGAAGGTGGAGGAGAGCTCCTGCAGCTTCTTGCGGCCGATATCGAGACGGGCCTGGCTGACGGTGCGCTGGGAGAATTCCAGGAAGGTCTGGCGGAAGACGCCCTGGGCGCGGTCACGCGAGAGCACTTTCGGGTCGATTTGCGCGCCGGCAAGCGCCTTCTGGATCGCGTCGGCCGGAACGCCCTTGGCGAGCGCATCGGCTTTTACGCCTTCGAGAAACGCGCCGAGATCACCGCCGCAGGCAACCTGCTTGGGATCGTCAGGCGAAGCGACGGGCGGCGTTGCGAAGGCGGAGCCGGTGGAAAGAAGCGACAAAGCGGCGGCAAATACGATGCTGCGCGACCGGAAGGTGGGCATGGGAATTTCCTCGATGGGTTGTTGGCCCGCTTTACCCATATGTTTGCGACAAAAAAACGGACCGGGCGATCTGCTGATGCGAAAGAACGCCGATTTTTCGAAAGTGTTGCTTCTTGGCCGTGTTATTTGGCGGAAGCAATCCATTTTCGCCAGTTTTTCTCCGTGCCGGCAAAGACATTGATGTCGGTCGGGCCGTTTACGCCGGGCACGACGCCGGTTGCCGTATATTGCCAGAAGGCCCATTTCCGGTCTTCGTAAATCTTGGCCGGATGGGCGGCGACGGAACGCACCCAGAAATGATAGTCCTTGAACTGGCCGACAAGATTGTCGCGGTGGAAATCCACCGAGGTATAGATGATCGGGCGCTTGCCGTAATGGGCCTCGATGCGGTCGAGGAAACGCTGCATTTCGGCGCGCACGATGCCGGGTGCCGGGCGCGTCTTGCAGGTGGGCGAGGAGGGGTTCCACTCCACATCGAGAACCGGCGGCAGGGTAACGGCTTCTTTCGGCACGTTGCGGATGAACCAGTCGGCCTGCGCATCTGCCGTCGAGCAGAAATAATAGAAGTGGTAGGGCGCATGCAGAATATTGGCTGCCGCCGCGCTGCGCCAATGATCGCCGAATTTCGGATCGATGCGGTCGGACCCTTCCGTCGCCTTGACGAAGACGAAGGAGACGCCGGATTTGCGCACGGTCTGCCAGTCGACATCGCCATTCCATTTGGACACGTCGATGCCGTGTACCTCGTGGCGGTGCGGGTTGTTCGTGCCGAAATCCTGCGGGTCGGTATCGGAGAACTTCGGCTTGGAAACGGATGCGGTTTCCAGCAGGTCGTAACTGGTGGACGTGCAGCCGCTGATCAACAGCAAAGCCGACATTAGTGCCGAAAAACGCAGCCGCATTGGAACCCTGATGAAAATGTTGCCCATCCCGCGGCCGCAAAATGGCGTGCCGCATCTCCCGATCTACGCATAACATGGTAAACAAGCGGTTATGGCAAGGGGCAATGGCTGATTTCGGCCTTGCAAGCCGCTGAATATGAAGCGATTTGCTGTTTTGCGGATCGGAAAATGCCGGAGCGCGCCAAAGCGTTTAACGGCAATGATGCCGATGGCAGTACTGCGCCCGCCCTCGAATCGGCAAGTCGAATCGGTAAGGCGCGATGCCAGATTGATCAGGCGTCCGCCAGTATCCGGCTGATTTTCGGCTGTGCTTCGATGACCGGAAGCGTGATGACGGCCCGCCAGGCATAACCCCGGGCAATCTCCTCGAACTCCAGATTGCCTTCAAAGCGGCCTGCCATATTGGCGAGCACATAACGAAGGTTGGCGCGGGGCGTGACGTGGAAGCGGGTAAGCCAGGCCCTGAGGAGGCTGCGGAACCACTTCGGCAATTGCTCCTGCTGGCCGAAATCGACGATATGCAGCGAGCCGCCGGGTTTCAGCGCGGTGAGCGCCTGTTCGATCGCCTTTTCCCAGTCCGGTATCATCGACAGCGCATAGGGGATCATCACACGGTCGAAACCGTCGGGCTGGCCGAATTCGGCGGCACGGAAAGCGGTGGCGTCGGCCACGCGCAGGACCGGGCGTTCTGCCTTGCCGTTAAAATTCTCGGAAGCCGTCAGCAGCATTTCGGCGGAAATATCGAGGCCGAACAGCTTTGCCTGCGGAAATTTCCGGCTGGCCAGCAGCAGGTTGCGGCCGGTGCCGCAGCCGACTTCAAGCAATGTGCCGCCCTTCGGCACGTCGAGGCCGGAAATCGTCCGGTCGCGGCCGAGAAGGTAATATTTGCGGGTGATATCGTAGATATGCCGCTGGTGGCGATACATGCGGTCCATCAGGCTCGCATGCGCGCTGTCTGCAAGGCCCACATTCTCGCCGATGGTTTTCATGCCATAGCCTTCTGGTAGATATGGAAGCCGCCATAAATGGCCGAGCGATCCATGGCGTTGAGCGCGTTGGAGCGCTCTTCGAGATAGACCCACTGGTTACGGATATCAGGAGAGAGACGACCTTCGATGACGCTCTTTTCGGCGGCGGTGCGGAAGATGACACGCGCGCCGGGGGCGGCAGTGCGGCTGATCTGCGACCACAATTCGTTGAGTTGCGTATCCGTCATCCAGTCCTGGGCGTCGAGCAGGATATAGCGGTCAACAGCGCTGGCCGGCTTTCTGGAAAGAAGCTCGGTATAGGTGGCGTGGTGCACCGCCACGCGGGCCGTGTTGTTGCGGATCGTCTCGTAATATTCCGGCTTGAGATAAGCGGGCAGGGCGCCCTCATGCGGCTCGGGATAACGGCGTGCAAAAGCCTGCCAGGCAAAATAATTGTCGCTGAGCGGGAAGTTGCAGGCCAGCTTCTCCAGCCGCTCCTTGAGCACGGAGGCGACCGTGCCGTCGTTGGAAAGGCTCGCCAGTTCGTCATATTGGCGCGGAGGAATGCCGAGGCCGAAAAGCGAGCTCTTGCGCTTCGTCAGCCAGCGTACCACCGGCTTGTCGAACAGCGGCGCAACCTTGCTGTCGAAAAACTGGCGCTGTTCGTCCAGCGTCCGGGTCTTGGCCATTTCGGTGAGTTTCACGCCATGCAGGCGGGCCATGAGGTGGCCGGCGCCGATGAAGCGGCCGAGCAGGCCGGTGCGGTAGATGTTCCTGTCGAACACCGAAATGCGGCGGCGGCCGGAAAGGGTGCGCTTCGACCAGTAAGCCTTGGTGGTGGCGTCGAGATGCTCGGCGATGAAACGGTCATAACCGACGCTGTTGCTGCGCGTATTGGCGCGGCCGAAGTGGCGCACCACGTCCTGATGGGCGGGCAGATGGCGGAAGGCGGCGAGCTTCAGCTTGTTCAGCGCAATGTGATGCGGGTTGAGGTCCACGACATCGATGCTGGCCGGGTTGCGGGAGAGATAGGCCAGCATGTTGCAGCCGCCCGAGCCGATGGTGACGATGCGGTGGCCTTCGCCAAGCTCCATCGCTTCCATGTCGATCTCAGGGTCTTCCCAGATCTGTGGATAGACGAGGCCGGAAAAGAGGACACCGAAGAACCGTTCGGAAAGTCCACTTTTGGAGAGTGCCTTGTGCTGGAGCAATGCGGACTTCAGTTTCGTGTTTTTGCTGAAGCCGGTCTTGGGTGCCGCACTCGTCATATGTTCACCTCTCAGTCGATTGAGAGGCGTCTACAGCCGTGACACTACAGTTTGATGACAGGGGCTGTGGGTTGAGGCAGGGAACAGAAAAGACCCCTGGGGATCAGCCCGGGCCAATCCGAGCCGGGCAACAGAGTCATCGCTGGAAGGGAGACGAACCACGTCCCACTCAAACGTCATCCTCGGACTTGTTCCAAGGATCTGCAACGGATTGATTTTTCGACGTGATCAAATCCCTGGGACAGGCCCGGGGATGACCAAAGAAAAGGGCGCGCAACGTATTTCAGAAAAGCCGTTTAGCTGAACGGTGTTCCCGGCATGGCCAGCGCAATCACTTGCGCAGGACGTGCAGCATGCCCTTGCGCTTGGCGTCGTAATAATAGCCGCGCGCATAAAGCCGGACGGCATTGTCACGGTCGTTACCCGCCACAACCCATGCGCCGCGCAGGTATTTGACGGCGTATTTGAGATTGGTTTCGGCATCGAACAGGCCGGAGGCGGGGCCATCGAAGCCCATGGAGCGGGCCGTGGCATGCCGGATTTGCATCAGGCCGAAATTGCCGCTGCTATAGGCACCGGGATTATATCGGCTTTCGCGCTGCACCACGCGGTGAACCAGATCTTCCGGCACATCATACATGGTGGCGTATTTGGTAATCAGTCCGCTCAACTTTTCGCGCCCGGCCGGTGCGGAATTGAGCGGCGCCGTCATTGATTCGTTCTGCCGGATGGCGGCAAGCGCGGCATTGGTGGGGCCCGCGGCATAGGCGAGGACCGTGCTGTCCGGCTTCGGCAGGGGAATGACTTTCCGTTCCGCCGTCAGTTCGGTGCCGATGGACGGCGTGCCGGGCGGTGGCGGTGCGGGCGGGAAGCTGCCCTTGACGGCGACAACCTGCGGCAGGTCGGCCGCTGCATTGTGGGTGGTGGGCTTCGCCCCCATGCTCGCCGTTTCGATGGCTGCCGCCGCCGGGGTGGCGCTTGTCGGTGCCAGAGCCGCAGCCGTGGTCGGCGCGGATGTCGTTACGGCGGCTTGCGCCACGTCGGTCTGTTGCGGCTGCATCTGCGCGGCAATAGCTGCGGCGGCTGCGATTTCTGAAGCCGGCGGCAGGGCCACGCGTCCGCCCTTGACGGCGACGGCGGTGGGAAGTGCTGCAGGCTGAGAAGATGTTGCGGCTTGGGCGGTCTGGGCCGCCGGTGCGGCCGGGGTGGCGCTGGCTGCGGCCTCAGCCGTTGCCGGCTGTGTCGATGCCTGGGCAGGAGCGGTGGGGCTGACCGTTGCGATTTTCGGACCATTCGGCCCTTCCTTCGCGGTATATTCGACGCTGGTGCATGCGCTCAATGCCAGTGCCAGACCCACGGTGGAAGACAGAAGAAGTGCACTTCTTCCGCGGAATTTTCCCGAATTTCGCATGTTGCCGCCTTCGTTATGCCTGTCTTTCGATACCCCCGCGTCGAGCGAAGCAGGCAGTGTCCCGTCGCGCCTTCATTAACCTATTGTAAGGAAAGCGGCAAGCCGGGACGTGGCGCCCCGGTTTTCAGGCCGCGATGCGCCTGTATCCGGCACTGACGGCGCGGCCGGAAATGAAGTGGGTGCGGTATTTCGGCCGGATTTTTTTATCACCGGACATGCGGCGCACCAGCGCCAGAGTCCGGCCGGCAAACAGCGCCTGCGCGGTCAGAATCACAAACGTCAGAATCAGGATCGCGGCCTGTGCCATGGCGAGGGTTTCAACGGCGTTGCCCGTGGTGGAAATAAATTGAGGCAGCAACGCCAGAAAGAAAGCGAAATAGCGTGGGCGCAGGGCCGCGATGGCGTAACAATCGCGGAAGATACCGCTCCAGGATTTGCCCGGCAGATTGTCATTATCGGCATTGGCCGCCTGTGCGGCCGGCGTGGCGAAAGTCCACAGGACAAACAGCATCAGCCAGCCGATGCCTGCCCATTGCACGATTTCAAGGAAGGCTTGTGGCAGATAGGCAAGACCGGCCACCGGAATGGCGGAAATCGTCATGGCAGTGACGATGCCGAGTGCGCCGCCGCTGACGGAGGCGAAGACCGTCTTCCTGCCGCGGATGGCGGCATAGGAGGCGACAGAGAATACAAGGGGAGAGGGGAGTGCGAACACAACGGCACATGCTGCACAAAAAATCAGCCAGGCCTGTCCAGACATTCTCTTCCTCCTTGCCCTCCCTGTCGCCGTCTTATTTTAGACTATCGTAAAATCAGGCCGCTGTGAACGGCTGACCGACGTGTTCCATCACTTCGGTAAACCATTTTGCAGAGAGGTCGAAATGCTTTCCGCCCTTGATACGCGGAAACTCGATGGTTCGCAATTTGCCATTCTGGTCTTCGTCATGGCCGGTGACACCGGAGACCTTGTTGAGCGCGCTTTCGACCGCCAGATCGACCATGCCCTGAATGAGGCGCAGGTCGTCGCCATTGGCGGCGGCGGAACGGGCGAAATAGCCCGATTTCTGCACCATGGAACGCTCTGCGCCGATGAGGCTGGCAAACTGCTTCTGGAACCAGCCGCCGACATTGATGGTGTCGATCTTCACATGGCCGAAGGCATCGCGCTTCACGGCCTCACCCGAGGCTTCGCGTTCGGCGACGATGGCGTCGAGGCCTGCACCTTCGGACACGAACAGCGTGACATAGCCGTTCTTGTCCATGACTTCCTTGAGTCGCTCGGCTTCCGCCTCGATGTCGAAGGCCATTTCCGGCAGGTAGATGCCGTCAATGTTCTTCATCTGCGTGTTCATCATCAGGCCTTCGACATATTCATTGCCGCTGGTCTTCTGAATATAGGCGCGGGCGGTGGCGGCCGTCAGCCAGCCGCAATGGCGGCCCATGACTTCGTGGATGACGAAGGTCTTCGGCGCAGCGCTCTGTTCGTTGCTGACATTGTCAAAGAAGGAAGCACCGACTTCGGCGGCCGTCCAGGCACCGAGCGACTGCTTGATCGGCACGACGTCATTATCCACCGTCTTCGGCAGGCCGACGACGGTAAGGTTGTAGCCGTTGGCGCCGAGATAGGCGGCAAGGTCGGCGGCGGTCGTATTGGTGTCGTCACCGCCGATGGTGTGGAGAATGGTGACGCCGTCAGCCGCCAGCCGGTCAGCGGCGACGCGCAGCGGATTGTCGCCTTCCTTGACGAGACCGCGCTTGGCGCAATCGGCGGCATTGGTGAGCTTGACGCGGCTGTTACCGATCGGCGAGCCGCCGTAACGGTGCAGCAGATGCGCCTTTTCGCGCATATCCTTCGTGATCTCGATACGGTCGCCCAGAAGCACGCCCTGATAACCGGAACGGTAAGCGATGATGTCGATCTCAGGCGCGATGTCACTGTAGCGTTCGATCAGGCCACCCACGGCCGAAGAGAGACAGGGCGCAAGGCCACCCGCGGTCAGCATTGCGACTTTCTGTTTGGCCATCATGGCTCTCCTTTTCACATATATCCAAAGACATGTCTGGCAAATGGATGCGACAGCCGCGTGTAGGTGTAAAGTGAATTTATCAAGAAAAACGCCGATTTCTCGCGGTTTTTCAGCGGCTTGACAAAACTGGCCGAATATAATCGTTTCAATCCGCATCAGGGCTGCCGCGCGGCCGTGTCCGTCTGCGGCATCTGTGGAAAACTGGGCTTGCGCCGTTCGCCTCGCTCTTGTTCCTGCAGTAAAACTGTCGCAAAGATGAATAAAAGTTAATGCCGCCAGGCCGCCGGGCGTCTTGCATTCCCGGTAATATCCCGTCATGCTTGTCGCATGATGTTCGATTTCGCCTGTCTGCAAATTTCATCCCTGTGGGAACGACTGCTCGGCGCAATCGGCGACGCGGCAGGCGGCGCACTCGGGCGCGTGGTGGAAGCCATCCGCACCCTGTTTGAGGGTGACCCGGAAACCCGCCGCAAGGTTTCCTTTTCCGTGGCCATCATCGCACTTTCCGCCAAGATGGCGAAGGCTGATGGCGTCGTGAACGATGCCGAGGTTCGCGCCTTCCGGCAGATTTTCGATTTCCCGGAAGAAGAAGCCAAGAACGTCGCCCGTCTTTATAACCTCGCACGTCAGGACGTTGCCGGTTACGAGGCCTATGCGGAGCGACTGGCGGGTCTGTGCGGTTCCGGCCACGCCAATTGCGAGATGCTGGAAAGCGTCATCGACGGCCTGTTCCACATTGCCAAGGCCGATGGGCTGATCCACGAGCGGGAACTGGCCTTCCTCGGCCGGATCGCGGAAATCTTTCGTATCACCGAAGATCATTTCGAAACGATCATGGCGCGGCATGTGCATATGGACGGGCGCGATCCCTATCGTGTGCTCGGCGTTTCGCCCTCCGACGATTTTTCCGATATTCGCCGGCGTTACCGTTCGCTGGTGGCAGAACACCATCCGGACAAGCTTATCGCACGCGGCGTGCCGATGGAATTGCATGCCGCCGCAAATGAGCGTATGGCGGCTCTCAACGCCGCCTATGCGGCCATCGAGAAAGAACGCCGCGTCGCATGAGTGAATGTCTGCCGGATTTTACCCCGGATTTCGGGGGCGCAACTGTTGCGCCTTCGCCTAACCATGGCGAAAGACAGGGCGTGGACGGCCCCGATATCATTCTTCTCCACTATACCGGCATGACGACGGCGGATGGTGCCCTTTCGTGGCTCTGCAATCCCGAAAGCCAGGTTTCCAGCCATTATTTCGTCTTCGAGGACGGGCGCGTCATCCAGCTCGTGCCGGAAACCCGCCGTGCCTGGCATGCCGGTAAAAGCATCTGGGCGGGGGATGAGGACATCAATTCCCGCTCCATCGGCATCGAGATCGCCAATAAGGGCCATCCCGGTGGCCTGCCGGAATTCCCGAAGAAACAGGTGGAAGCCGTTATCGAATTGTGTCGCGATTGCGGCCAGCGCTGGAATATCGCCCCTGAAAGGGTGCTGGCGCACTCGGATGTCGCGCCGATCCGCAAGGTCGATCCGGGTGAAAAATTCCCGTGGGACATCCTGTCGCAGCACGGTGTCGGCCATTGGGTGGAGCCTGCACCGATCCGTGGCGGTCGTTTTTTCCAGCGCGGCGATCATGGCCAGCCGGTCGAAGCGCTGCAGTCGATGCTGTCCATCTATGGTTATGGTGTTGAAATTACAGGCGCTTATTGCGAGAAAACCGAAGGCGCCGTGGCTGCCTTCCAGCGGCATTTCCGCCCCGCCCTGGTGGATGGGATCGCGGATTTCTCCACCATCGACACGCTGCACCGGCTGATCGCCAGCCTGCCGAGATTTTCGGCCTCCTGAGCGGCGATTCTGGAAAAGCATTCCCGCTTTTCCGGTGTGTTCAAGTCGCTTTTTTTGTTGTGCCACAGTTAATCCGCATTGAGGAAGTTTAAGAACGTCACTGCATGCGGTGTCGTTCTTCAGGGGAACCTGCCGTCAATATCAATCAAGGAGACTGGACAGCGGGAAGTCGCGATCGACTTTCCGGGCGTTGAATATTTGTGCCGCTTCATTGTTCTGGTCATCCGATCTGGAGACTTTTTCTACATATGAACAGGGTTGTTGTTGCTGTTGTGGCGGGCGTTGTTACGCTCGCTTCGCAGGCGGGGATTGCTTTTGCCAAAGACGAAGACGTGAAGACCAAGATCGTGACGCTGGAGACCTTCTTCCGCAAGCCCGGTTATCCCATTCCCGAAAAAAGCCTGCCTACCTCTCTCAAGAACGGCTATTCCGAGCTGATCGTCAAATATGCCAAGCGTTACGGCGTTCCCACCAATCTGGCGCATGCCGTGGTTTCGGTGGAAAGCAAGTTCAACCCCAAGGCCCGTGGCAGCGCCGGCGAGGTCGGGCTGATGCAGATCAAGCCGGCAACGGCGCGGATGATGGGCTATCGCGGCACGACCAAGGCGCTCTACGATCCCGAGACCAATATTCGCTGGGGCATGCAATATCTGGCGACGGCGCATCAGCTTGGCGGCGGCGAAGTTTGCAGTACCATCCTGCGTTACAATGCCGGCCACGGTGCCACCCGTATGAACCCGGTGTCCAAGCGTTATTGCGGCAAGGTGCAGGCACTGCTGGCAAGCTAAGGCCGGTATCGATCGTCTGCGGAATTGCGAAAAGCGATTCCGGTTTGGGCCGGCATGCTGTAGTCAGAAACAAATCTGATACGGAGCATGACATGCCGGATTTCAAATATATCGTGGTCGGGGCCGGGATGATGGGAGCGGCCGCGGCGCGGCATCTCTCAGTGCAAACGGATGGCGTGGCGCTGATCGGGCCGGCTGAGCCGGCCGACCGCAAAACGCATCAGGGTGTGTTTTCAAGCCATTACGACGAAGCGCGTATCACCCGTGGGTTTGACGGTGATCCGGTCTGGGCCGAACTCGCGCAGCGCTCGATCCGGCGTTATGCCGAGATCGAGGCGAAAAGCGGCATCCGGTTCTTCACCGAAGCGGGCTGCCTGTTCACCGGCAACGGCAGGGGGCTTGCGGGAGACTATGTATCGCGGGCGCTTTCCTCGGCGGATCGTCTCGGTCTTGAGGTGCAAACGCTCGGCAATGCTTCGCTGGCCGACCGATTTCCAATGTTCTCGCTGCCTGCCGATCACGGTGGCTATTTCGAGGCCAGCAATGCCGGCCTCATCAATCCGCGGGCGCTGGTGAAGGCACAATGCGTGATTGCCGAAGCGCAGGGCGCCCGGCTTTTGCGCGAGACGGCGGCGCATATCCGCGATACCTCCCGTGGCGTCGAAGTCATGACACGGGAAGGGGCCACCTATACGGCCGAAAAGATCATCGTCGCGGCGGGTGGTTTCACCAACATGGCGGAGCTTCTGCCATCGCCGGTCGATATGGCGGCGACGGGCCGTACCATCGTGTTTTTCGAGCTAGATGAGGCAAGGCAGGCGCTGTTTGGCGCGATGCCCTCGACGATCGTGCTGGCGGAAACCGAGGACGATATCGTCTATATCCTGCCGCCGGTGCGATATCTCGATGGCAAGGTCTATCTGAAGATCGGTGGCGAAAGCGAAAAGGGCAGGCTTGAAACGCTTGCCCAAGCGGTGGACTGGTTCCACTCGGACGGCACGCCGGGCGAGGTGGATTTCCTGACGAAAAAAGCCTTGTCGCTGATGCCGGAGCTGGTCGGCTGCCCGGTCACGTCCGGTTCCTGTGTCGCCTCCATCACCCGCAGCGGTTATCCCTATATCGGCTATACGCAATCCTCCAATATCGCGGTTCTGACCGGCGGCAATTTCGTTTCGGCCAAGTCTTCGGACGAGATCGGGCGACTGGGCGCGCAGCTGCTTCTGAACGGCCAGCTCACCGAGGATGAATTCGCCGCCGAGATGTCACCGGTTTTCGTCTGACATTGCCCGGCGAGGCGGCTACAAGAGTGTGGCTGAACGGAACGGGTAAAGAGGGCGGCATGTCGGGGCATTTCAATTATATCGTCGTCGGTCGCGGCATGATGGGTGCGGCCGCTGCCCGCCATCTGGCGGAAACGGTGGAGGGCGTGGCGCTGATCGGTCCCGGTGAGCCTGCCGATATCAAAACCCATCAGGGCGTCTTCGCCAGCCATTACGATGAAGCGCGGATTACCCGCACCATCGATGGCGATGCCGACTGGGCTTTGCTCGCCAACCGTTCCATCGCCCGTTATGCCGATATTGCCGCACGCAGTGGCGTCGCGTTTTACGCGCCGGTTGGTTGCCTGATGGTGGGGCCCGAACGGGGCGGTGCCAATCCCTTTGTCGACGATGTTCTCAAGGCGGCGGGTCGGCTCGGCGTTTCCACGGAACTGCTGGATGACCAGAGCCTGAAAAGCCGCTTTCCCTATTTCTCCTTCGAACCGGATTGCGAAGGCGTATTCGAAAGGGACAATGCCGGTTACGTCAACCCGCGCGCGCTGGTGAAAGCACAGGCCATACTGGCGGAAAAGGCCGGCGTTACGCTGATCGATGATATCGTCGTCTCGACGCGGGAAGAGGGTGGTCGCGCCTCGGTGCAGACGGCTTCTGGCGCGGTTTATACCGCAGACCGGGTGCTGGTGGCGGCCGGTGGCTTCTCCATCACCAAGGATTTGCTGCCGCAGCCGGTCGGGCTTGATGTTTATGCCCGCACCGTCGCTTTCTTCGAGATAGATGAGGGCGATCTCGCCCAATATGCAGACATGCCGTCGCTGATCTATGAGCCGCGTGATACCACGAAACATATCTATCTCCTGCCGCCGGTGCGGTATCCCGACGGCAAATTTTACCTGAAGATCGGCGGTGATCCCGACGATAAAAGGGTCGGCAGCGACCCGGAAATCCGCGAATGGTTCCGTTCCGGCGGACGCGAGAGTGTGCGTGACCATCTTTCGGAGATAGTGGACAAGCTGGTGCCTTCCGTTGATCTCTCTCGTGTCTCGATGGCCGCCTGCGTCGTCTCAAAAACGCAGAGCGGTTACCCGGCCATTGGCTTCACCGCCTCGCCGCGCATTGCGGTTCTGACCGGCGGTAACGGTACGGCGGCCAAGAGTTCCGATGAGATCGGGCGGCTGGGTGCTACGCTGCTGCGGGATGGAAAAATCGCCGATGATACCTTCTCGACGGATTTCACACCGGCATTTCTTTGATCTTTGCCGTCGCTTTTCGGTGGCTTTCGCTGCGGAACATGGTTATTGAGCCCATGCCAGTTGGCCGGGCAGCCGCGCTTTACCAATGTCGAAAGACGGTAAGGTGAGGAAAGTCCGGGCTCCACGGAAATACGGTGCCGGATAACGTCCGGCGGGGGCGACCCCAGGGAAAGTGCCACAGAGAGCAAACCGCCATGTTTTGCATGGTAAGGGTGAAAGGGTGGGGTAAGAGCCCACCGCGCCGCTGGTGACAGTGGTGGCAAGGTAAACCCCACCGGGAGCAAGACCGAATAGGGATGACACGGGGCGGGCGAAAGCCCGTTCACAGCCGGTTTCCGGGCCCGTCATCCGGGTGGGTTGCGCGAGGCGGCATGCAAATGCCGTCCCAGATGAATGGCTGCCACGTTCCGGGTCAAACCGGGGCCATACAGAACCCGGCTTACAGGCCAACTGGCGAATTTTCCTGCCGACCTTTCGGCGAGGATCACCCCTCGATGATATGGGGAACGTAGCGGGAGAGATTGGCGGTGATGGGCGATGCGTCCTCGCGAATGCCGAGCCCGCAGGGCCGATCGCCGACGATCCAGCTTCCGAGCACGGCATATCCGAACTCGCTTTTGAACAATGGCGCGTAGGCCTGAAAAACATACCCCTCTTTGCCATAGCTGCCCGGGGCCGATAAAATTTCGCGCCGGTTTCGGTAAAGGCTGACATTTTCGCCTTCACGCGACAGAAGCGGCTTCACCACGTAATCCTGTAATTCGTATATTTCCGGATCGTCGGGAAAGAAACTCGGGAGCAGGTTTGGGTGATTGGGATGCCGCTGCCAAAGCATGGGCAGCAGGCCCTTGTTCGACAGCACGGCTTTCCAGGCCGGCTCGATGAAAATGCCGCTCTCCGCAGGCAGATGTGCCCCAAAGGATTCCCGTAACATGAATTCCCAGGGATAAAGCTTGAAGCAGCGCTCGATGACGCGATTCTGGAGGTCGGCATAACGTCCGTTCGCATCGATGCCGATGTCTCGGATATCGAGAAACTGGGCGCGGTGGCCAGCCTGAATGGCGCAGTCCATGAGATAAATCGTCGTGCCGCAATCTTCGGCGCTGTCGCTCACCGCCGCGAAATGGAAAATCCTGTCTCGTGAGAATTGCCCGAAGGCTTCGATCAAGGCTTCCTGAACCGAGTTGAACTGGTCGGTTTGCGCCGGGAACGTTCCAAGGGCAACCTGATCCGTCAGCCAGTTATATTGGAAATATCCCGTTTCGAAGACGGAAGTGGGTGTGTCGGCGTTGTATTCGAGCAGCTTTGCGGGCCCATGTCCGTCATAGGCAAGATCGAAGCGGCCATACAGGTGGCGGTCACCCCGCCGCCAGGAATTTCGGATCACATCGTGATGATCGCGCGGGATGGCAAGGCGGGTGAGCGCCTCCTCACTGTTGACGATGTCGGCGACGAGATCCATGCACATGTCGTGCAGGACCTGGCTCGGCTCTTCGATATTGCGTTCGATTTCATCGAGTCCAAAGCAATAGGCCGCATCGTCCACCCAGTAAGGTTCGCCGTGCATTTCATGGAAGGAGAAACCCACGGCATTGGCTTTTTCGCGCCAATCCGGGCGCGGTGGTACTGTGATGCGGCGCATGTCAGCTTCCGGAAGAGGAGTGGCCGCCAAATCCGCCGCGGCCCCTTACGTTCGTTTTGGCGTTGAGCGGTTTGACGTCACTCACCAGCGTGTCGCCTCCTGCATTACGTCCGCCTGAAGAGCCGCCGTTCTGTTGGTCGGTGCGCACATCCGGTGTGACGAGGTCGCCATTGCCTTTTCGATAGGCCGACATCGCACCGGTGGAACCCGACTCGCTGTTTTGCTGATGGCGACGATATTTGCTGTAGTCTGCAAAGTTTTCGACGGACCGGGGCATGACAAATCCGACCGGTGACGGTGCGAAGACGCTCATGCCTGTGGAATTGCCGGAATCGACGCTTTGTCGCAGCTGAGCGCAATTACCCGCACCATATTCCATTTCGCATGCGACCATGTTGCGAAATCTCGGCGCGGTGGCGAGGTGATGCTGGCTGGCGTCTTCGGATGCCGCCTGGCAAGCCTTGGGATAAACTCCTGAGGCGACGCATTTGTCAACGGAGGTGTAGAGGACATCTTCCTCCGGTGAAAAAGCCATAAAAAGGCCTATCGCGGCAATCGTTCCGAGGGCGAGACGCGGATGTTCTGTCACGTCCAGATACATGTCTGTTCCTCAATACACCATGCAGGCGGCGTTCAAGGTCCCGATGACCACGGCGATGCCGCCGCTCCAGAGCCCGGCCGCGACGTTACCCTCGGTGATTTTCAGGTGCAGGTCGGTCATGGAGAGCTTGGCGATGTAGAATGCAAGGACTTGCACCAGCAGGCCGATCACCGCCCAGATCACGTAGTCGGGAAGGCTGACGGAATGGGCCGCAGCCGAAGCCAGCGGAAGGCTGAAGCCGATCAGGGCGCCGAGAAAGGCGACCACCGCCGAAATGTTTCCGGCCTTGATGAGTTCAACTTCTTCGTGTGGCGTCAGGCGCGTGTAAATGGCGGAAAAAATCGCAAAACAAACCAGGCCAATACCAAAATAACTTAAAAATGCGGGTAAACCTGTCGCGTATATCGCCATCATTACATCTCAATAAAGATCAATTTGAGGTGCATAAAATCAATTGAAAGTTTAAAAAGTCAAGCTCTGATACGGCCGTATTCGACGTCAACGTGGTTGGTATTGTCCGAGCGGGCCGGACAGGGCGCAAGGTCATCGTTGCTGTAAAGGAAGTCCGGCGGCGCGCCTTTTGCCGTCAGTGGGATGTCCCAAATCATTTCCTTGTTTTCACGCGAAAAACGTCGATTTCATCGCGCCTTTCCGTGCCGTGAAAGCGCAGCCGCGCACCTGAAGTAAACCATTCGTTAAACTTAACGGCTTATGAATTTCCGATGCGAAGTCGGTATCGTGCCGGCTTCTCCCATTGACGCCCATAGTGTCCCATGATATCCCAAATGCACACCACATTGGGTCGTGTTTTTGACCCGCAATCGCTGAAACGAGTGAGGAGCCTACGAGGGGCTGCTGCAGGGCACGTCGCCTTGGCGCTTGGCGATGTGTCGTGCGTACCGGTGTCGTCTGTGAAGTGGATGGTTCGCTTTGCGGAATGCGGTTTTGGCGAGTTGAGTAATGGACCGCTTTTTATCGAACGTGACGAACAGGATCGACGCCAAGGGGCGCGTTTCGGTTCCGTCTCCGTTTCGTTCGGTGCTGGTCAGGCGCGGCATTCAGGAGCTTTATTGTCTCCAGGATTTCGCCTTTCCGGCAATCAGTGTCGGCGGTCTGGATCTTTTGGAGCGCTACGAGCGGCAGATCGCGTCCATGGATGCCTTCTCGCCGGAGGCGAACGCAATGTCGCTGCTGGTTCACGGTGGCGGCGTTTTCATGAAGCTCGACCAGGAAGGTCGATTGATGGTGACGGATTTTGTGCGGGAATTCACCGGCATATCCACCGAGGTCACCTTCGTTGGACGGGCGGATCATTTTCAGCTTTGGCAACCGAATGCGTTTCTGGCGGCGCAGGCGGAAGCAAGAGCGGGGCGCGGTTTTTCGGCTGCTCGCCCCGCCTAGGACGGGGATACGGGATGGCGGCGAATTCTGGCGGACGATCTTCTGATGCCGATGGCGGACCTCAGCGTCACATCCCGGTCCTGCTTCGCGAAGTCATTGCGGCGCTGGAGCCTGCACCCGGCAAGATCATTCTCGACGGTACATTTGGCGCCGGCGGTTACACCCAGGCCATTCTCGATCAGGGTGCCAATGTCATCGCGCTTGACCGCGATCCGACCGCGATCACCAGTGGTCAGGCCATCGTTGCCGCCAATGGCGGCCGGCTGAACCTCATCCAGTCGCAATTTTCCGATCTCGCAAAACACGCGCCCGAGGGCGGGCTTGATGGCGTCGTTCTCGATATCGGCGTTTCCTCCATGCAGATCGACGAGGCCGAGCGCGGTTTTTCTTTCCAGAAGAACGGTCCGCTTGATATGCGCATGTCCGCTTCCGGCGTTTCGGCGGCCGATGTCGTCAACCGCGCGAAGGTTGGCGATCTCATTCGCATCTTCGGTTTTCTCGGTGAAGAAAAGCAGCCGGGTCGCATTGCCCGCGCCATCGAGAAGAGAAGGGCGGAAGAGCCTTTCCGCACCACCCGCGATCTGGCCGGCCTCATCGAGATCGTCACACCGCGTAAAGCCAAAGACAAGATCCACCCCGCAACGCGAGTGTTTCAGGCGCTTCGTGTTTTCGTCAATGACGAGCTGGGCGAACTGGCGCAGGCGCTGTTCGCTGCAGAGCGGTCCTTGAAGCCCGGCGGCCGGCTGGTCGTCGTCACCTTCCATTCGCTGGAAGACCGTATCGTCAAGAAATTCTTCTCCGACCGTTCCGGCAAGGCCGCCGGTTCCCGGCATCTGCCGATGGTCGAGGACAAGCCCGCCATTTTCGAGAATATCGGCAAACCGATGATCGCTGCCAGCGAGGAGGAGGCGGAGCTCAATCCGCGTGCCCGTTCCGCCAAGCTGCGGGCTGGCCTGCGCACCACCGCGCCGGCGCGGGCGGCGGATTTCTCGATCTTCGAACTTCCCGATCTCGCCAGCCTTGAAAAGATGGGAGGCTGATATGCTGCGCACTTTCGATGTCATCTTGATGGGTGTGATGGTCGCTGCGGCGGTCGTCACCTATTCGATCAAGCACAAGGCCGATCTGAAGCTTGAGGAGGTCCGCAAGCTCGAGGCCGAGATCAAGCTTGAAAAGGATACGATCGATCTCCTGAGGGCAGACTGGGCGCTGCTGACGCAGCCGAACCGTCTGCACCGTCTGGTCAATGCCTATCAGACGGAACTTGGCCTTTCGCCGACGCTGCCGACGCAACTGGCGCAGCCGCGTGAAATGCCCATGCTGCGTTCGCAATTGCCGCAGCCGCCTGAGCCTGAAGGCATGAGCGTCGAGGATGTCATCGCCGCCGCCGTCAACGGTTCCAAGCCGGGCGCCACGCTCGGTGGCACTTCGAAGCCCAAATCGCCGCCTGCGGGCCAGATCGCCGTGAACGGTGTTCCGGTTCCCACGCCCCGCGCACGCGTTTCACGTCCGGCGCCGGCACCTGTCCCGGTCGCTTCCGCCACCGCTGGTGATGAAACCGGCGAGATGGATGAAACCATAACAGGATCGGTGAACCGCTGATGTCTTTTCTCTCCCGCGTCATGGTTTTGAAGAGCAAGGCTCACTTTTCCGCCAGCACCACCGGTGTCTATACGGATCATGCGGCTTTTGAGGGCGCCCGCAAGAAACGCGCCGCCCAGGCGAAAAGCCGCGTCGGCCTTCTCATTTTCGGTTTTGTCGCCTTTTATGCCGTCGTGGGCGGCCGTCTCGTGCAATATGGCATGGCGCAGCAGGAAACGGTTTCGAGCATTGCGCCCGCAGACCGGCTGATGGCATCGCGCCCCGATCTTCTCGACCGTAACGGCGAGGTGCTGGCCACCGATATCCGCACCGTCTCGCTGTTCGCCGAGCCGCATCGCATCGTGGATATCGATGAGGCCATCGAAAAGCTGCGTACGGTCCTGCCTGATCTCGACCAGCGCAGCACCTATCAGAAGCTTTCTTCCAATTCGCGTTTCCAGTGGCTGCGCCGCCAGCTGACGCCGAAGCAGCAGAGCCAGATTCTGGCGCTCGGCATTCCCGGCGTTGGGTTCCGCCCGGAAAAGCGGCGCTTTTACCCCGGCGGGCCGACCGCGGCCCATGTCGTCGGTCATGTTAATATCGACAATCGCGGCGTTGCCGGCATGGAACGTTACGTCGACAGCCAGGGGCTTGCCGATCTGACGGCGCTCGGCATGACCAGCGACCAGCCGCTGGAGCCGGTGAAACTTTCCATCGATCTGCGTGTGCAGTCCATCGTGCGTGAAGTCGTGACCGCGGCAATTGCCAAGTTCCAGGCGATCGGTGCGGGTGCCGTGGTTCTGGATGTGCATACCGGTGAAGTTCTCGCCATGGCCTCGGTGCCGGATTACGATCCGAACAACCCGGCCGAAGGCGCCAAGGAAGGCTGGCTCAACCGCATGTCGAACGGCACGTTCGAAATGGGCTCCACCTTCAAGTCCTTCACCATCGCCATGGGTCTCGATTCGGGCCGCGTGCGTCTCGGCGATATGTTCGATGCGCGTTACCCGATCCGCATCGGCGGCTTCACCATCAAGGACTTCCACGGCAAGGGCCGAATGCTTTCGGTGCCGGAAATCTTCCAGTATTCATCGAATATCGGCACGGCCAAGATTGCCGACACTGTTGGTACCGAAGGCCACAAGGAATTCCTCACAAGGCTTGGCCTCCTGACCCGTATGCAGACCGAGCTGCCGGAAGTGGCGTTGCCGTCGCAGCCGCGTGAATGGAAGAAGATCAACTCCATCACCATCTCCTTCGGTCACGGCGTTTCCACGACGCCGCTGCAGACGGCGGTTGCCGGTGCGGCACTCGTCAATGGCGGCAAACTGATCGAGCCGACATTCTTGCCGCGTACCCGCGAACAGGCGGATCAGGTGGCGAAGCAGGTTCTGAAACCCGGCGCCAGCAAGGATATGCGTTTCCTGTTCGAATGGAACGGCGTCAACGGTTCCGGTCGTAATGCGCGCGTCGACGGTTTCAACGTCGGCGGCAAGACCGGCACGGCCGACAAGGTCGTCAACGGACGTTACGTGCATGACAAGAACTTCAACGCCTTCCTGTCGGCCTTCCCGATGGACGACCCGCAATATGTCGTGCTGTCCTTCATCGACGAACCGAAGACCGACAAGGGCAATGGCGCAGCACTCGCCGGCACATCCGCAGCACCGATGGTGCACGATATCATCACCCGCACGGCGGCGGTGCTGGGCGTGAAGCCGAAGTTCGGCAAGGATGGCTCGGCCTTGCTCGTGTCTTATTGATTGTTAGCTTATGATGTTCCGGCGATTCGCGCCGGGGGGACAAGACGGAAACAGTCGATGAATTTGCGAGATATATCCGGAAATGCGTTTCCGGAATTGAAAGAATTGCTCCTGTCTCAGATCGGGGCGATCGAAATCGGGGGGATCACCGCAGACAGCCGCAAGGCTGCGCCCGGCAGCCTTTTCGTGGCAGTTGCGGGCACCAGGGCGGACGGCGCGACCTATGTGAAGGACGCGGTTGCCAAAGGTGCGGTCGCCGTTGTTTCCGGACATGCGGTAGAAGCCGATGTGCCGGTGCTGGTCGTCCCGGACCCGCGGCTTTATCTCTCGCTTGCCGCTTCCCGTTTTTATGGAAAACAGCCGGAAACCATGGTTGCCGTCACCGGCACCGCAGGCAAAACGTCGGTCGCCTCCTTCGTGCGGCAGATCTGGGCTTTTGCCGGCCATGCCGCCGCACAGATCGGCACCACGGGCGTCATCGCTCCCGGCCGCGAGGATTATGGCGCGCTGACGACACCTGATCCGGTGACGCTGCACGCGCTTCTGGCCGAACTTGCCGCCGAAGGCGTCACGCACGCGGCGATGGAGGCGTCCAGCCACGGCCTCGACCAGCGCCGTCTCGACGGTGTCAGGCTTTCCGCCGCGGGTTTCACCAATCTTGGCCGCGACCACATGGACTACCATCCGACCGTCGAGGATTATATGGCCGCGAAGATGCGGCTCTTCGATACGCTGATGGAAAAAGGCGCTCCGGCGGTGATCTTCGCCGACGATCCATGGTCGGACAAGGCAATCCAGGCAGCACGCGCAGCGGGTCTCGATGTGCGCACCGTCGGTCGCAAGGGCCAATATCTGACGCTGAAGCGTGTCGAGCATTTCCGTCACAAGCAGATGATCGAAGTGCATCATGACGGCGTGATCTTTGAAGTCGATATCCCGCTGGCGGGTGATTTCCAGGTTGCGAATGCGCTTGTTGCCGCTGGTCTGGCCATGTCCACCGGTGTTGCCGCGGCAACCGCGCTGAAGGCGCTTGAAAAGCTGATCGGCGCTGCCGGCCGTCTGGAACTCGTCGGCCAGACGAAGAACGGCGCGCTTGCCTATGTGGATTACGCCCACAAGCCGGATGCACTGGAAAACGTGCTGACCTCGGTCAGGCCCTTCACCTCCGGCCGCATCATCACCGTTTTTGGCTGCGGCGGCGACCGCGACAAGGGCAAGCGCCCGATCATGGGTGAGGTTGCGACGCGGCTTTCCGACGTCGTCATCGTCACGGACGACAATCCGCGTTCGGAAGATGCCGCAACGATCCGTTCCGAGGTCATGGCAGCAGCAGCCGGGGCATTGGAAATCGGCGACAGGGCAGAGGCGATCCGTCATGCGGTGTCGATGCTGTCGCATGGCGATACGCTGATCGTCGCGGGCAAGGGGCACGAAGAAGGGCAGATCGTCGGTTCCGTGACGCTGCCGTTTTCCGATCATGAACAGGTGCGCTCTGCACTGGCAGGGCTGGAAGGATCGAAGATTTGAGCTGGTTATGGACAGTCGCCGACATGATCGCCATCACGGCAGGCCGCCCCGTGGGCAACCTGCCGACCGGTATCACCGGCATTTCCATCGACAGCCGGACGGTCAAACAGGGTGAGGCCTTCTTCGCGATCAAGGGTGATCGCGTGGACGGCCATGACTATACCAGCTTCGCCGTTGCCAACGGCGCCGGCCTTCTGGTCGTTGCAGAAGCCAAGCTGCCGGCGCTCGGTCGCCTGACCGTGCCGATGATCGTGGTCGAAGACGTGCTCGCAGCACTTGGCAAGCTTGCCCTTGCCGCGCGCGAAAGAACCTCGGCGCGCATCATTGCGGTGACCGGCTCTGTCGGCAAGACGACGACCAAGGAAATGCTGCGGCAGGCTCTGGCCCCTTCGGGCCGGGTGCATGCGGCGGTAGCATCCTTCAACAATCATTGGGGCGTGCCGCTGACGCTTGCGCGCATGCCGGCCGACACGGAATTCGGCGTGTTCGAAATCGGCATGAACCATTCCGGCGAAATCCGGCCGCTGGTGAAGATGGTGCGCCCGCATGTGGCGATCATCACCACGATTGCGCCGGCGCATCTCGGCAATTTCAAGAATATCGAAGAGATAGCTGCCGCCAAGGCGGAGATTTTCGAAGGCGTGGAGGAGGGTGGTTCCGTCATTCTCAACCGCGACAATGCCCAGTTCGAGCAGCTTGAAGAAGCGGCACAGGAGCAGGGTATCGAACATATCCTCACCTTCGGGCAGCACGCCAAGGCGGATTTCCGCCTTGCGGATTTCGAGAGCACGACGACGGGTTCGACGATATGGGCGATCCTGAACGGTGAAACCAGCGAGCTGCACATCAATATTCCCGGCCGGCACATTGCCGATAACGCCATGGCGGTTTTGGGCGCTGTGGCCGTCACCGGCGCCAATCTCGACCGCGCTTTTGAGGCGCTCGGAACCCTCGAGGCGGTGAAGGGACGTGGCCAGCGTCATCACCTGACGATCAATGGCGGCTCCTTCCTGCTGATCGATGAAAGCTACAACGCCAACCCCGCTTCCATGCGGGCAGCGATTGCCGTGCTGGCAGAAACCGAAACGCAGGGTCACGGCCGGCGCGTGGCGGTTCTTGGCGACATGCTGGAGATGGGTGAATTTTCCGCGCAGTTGCACGAGGAACTGGCCGGGCCGCTGCTCGCGGCCGGTATCGAACATGTGTGGCTCGCGGGGGAGGCCATGGCCGCGCTGCGCGATGCGCTGCCGGACAGCGTCACCGTCATCTGGTTCCCGACAACGGCGGAACTCACCGATTTTGCCCTGCAATGGGTGCAACCGGGAGACGCGCTAATGGTAAAATCGTCACTTGGGCTTGGTTTCGGCAAGATTGTCGCCGCCCTGCTTGACAAGTATCCGGCATTCCCCGAGACGGAACGCCAAGTCTGAAATAGCCTTTTGAAAGGGCAATTATGCTGATCTGGCTCGTCGAACTGTCGGATAAAATTCAAATCTTCAACCTCTTCCGGTACATCACATTCCGGGCGGGTGCGGCGATGTTCACCTCTGCGTTGATCGTCTTCCTGTTCGGACCGGCGATCATCAACTCGCTGCGCGTACGTCAGGGCAAGGGCCAGCCGATCCGCGCCGATGGGCCGCAGACCCATTTCAAGAAGGCCGGTACGCCGACCATGGGCGGGCTGATGATCCTTGCCGGTATTCTCGGCGGTTCGCTGCTCTGGGGTGACCTGTCGAATGTCTATGTTGTCGCCGTTCTGATGGTGACGCTCGGTTTCGGCGCCATCGGCTTTTACGACGATTATCTGAAGGTCACGAAGCAGAGCGACAAGGGCTTTTCCGGCAAGGCCCGTCTCGGCATCGAATTCCTGATCGCGGCGATCGCCGTGTTCTTCATGATGAAGATGGCGCTTGCCTCCGCACCGCATGGCGGCACGCTCGGAAGTTCCATCGCCTTTCCTTTCTTCAAGGAATTCGTGCTCAATCTGAGCTATTTCTTCGTGCTGTTCGGTGCTTTCGTCATCGTTGGCGCGGGTAATGCGGTGAACCTGACGGATGGCCTCGACGGCCTCGCCATCGTGCCGGTCATGATCGCCGCCGCCACTTTCGGCGTGATCGCCTATCTCGCCGGTAATGCGGTTTTCGCCAATTACCTGCAGATCAATTTCGTGCCCGGCACGGGTGAGCTCGCCGTCATCGTCGGCGCGGTCATCGGCGCGGGCCTCGGCTTCCTGTGGTTCAACGCGCCGCCCGCCGCTATCTTCATGGGCGATACGGGTTCGCTGGCGCTCGGTGGCCTCATCGGCTCCATCGCTGTCGCCACCAAGCACGAGATCGTCATGGTTATCGTCGGCGGTCTCTTCGTCATGGAAACGCTGTCGGTCATCATCCAGGTCTTCTGGTTCAAGCGCACTGGCAGGCGCGTTTTCCTGATGGCGCCGATCCACCACCATTTCGAGAAAAAAGGCTGGACGGAAAGCCAGGTGGTCATCCGTTTCTGGATCATCTCCGTGGGCCTCGCGCTGCTCGGCCTCGCCACCCTGAAGCTGAGGTGAGCGATGATCCCGGTCACGTCGTTTAAAGGTAAGAAAGTCGCTCTCTTCGGGCTCGGCGGTTCCGGTCTCGTGACTGCCCGGGCGCTGGTTGCCGGCGGTGCGGATGTCGTTGCTTTCGACGACAATCCCGACAGCGTCACCAAGGCTGAGGCTGAGGGCATTACGACTGCGGACCTTCACACGATTGACTGGTCTTCGTTTTCCTCCTTCGTGCTGGCTCCGGGAGTCCCGTTGACGCATCCGAAGCCGCACTGGTCGGTGGATCTTGCGAAGGCGGCTGGCGTCGAAGTGATCGGTGATATCGAGCTTTTCATCCGCGAGCGCCGGGCCCATGCGCCGGATTGCCCTTTCATTGCGATTACCGGCACCAACGGCAAGTCGACGACGACGGCGCTGATCGCCCATATCCTCAAGGCTTCGGGCCGTGATACGCAGCTCGGCGGCAATATCGGCACGGCGGTGCTGAGCCTCGATCCGCCGAAAGCCCAGCGCTTTTACGTGGTCGAGTGCTCGTCCTACCAGATCGATCTGGCGCCGACGATCAATCCGACGGCCGGCATCCTGCTCAACCTGACGCCTGACCATCTCGACCGTCACGGCACGATGCAGCATTATGCCGACGTCAAGGAACGGCTGGTTGCGGGCAGCGGCACGGCCATTGTGGGCGTTGATGACAGCTATTCGACGCTGATTGCCGACCGTATCGAACGCGCCGGCGTCAAGGTGGAGCGCATCTCCAAGCGCAATGTCGTTTCCGAAGGTCTTTATGCCGAAGGCAGCCGCATTTTGCGGGCGCACGGCGGCACATCTTCGCTGCTTGTCGATCTGGACGGTATCCAGACCCTGCGCGGCAGCCATAATGCACAGAATGCTGCGGCAGCCATTGCAGCCTGCCTCGCGGTCGGTGTTTCCGAAGATGAAGTTCGCGCCGGTCTTAAGTCCTTCCCCGGCCTCAAGCATCGCATGCAGCCGGTGGGCCGGCGTGGCAATGTCACCTTCGTCAATGACAGCAAGGCCACCAATGCCGATGCGGCAGCGCCCGCACTTTCGAGTTTCGACCGCATCTACTGGATCGCCGGCGGCCTGCCAAAGGCCGGCGGCATTACAAGCCTTTCGCCGCTTTTCCCGCGCATCGCCAAGGCCTATCTGATCGGCGAGGCGGCAGCGGAATTTGCCGCGACGCTCGGCGAGGCTGTGCCCTACGAAATATCCGGCACCCTGGACAAGGCCGTGCAGCACGCGGCGGCGGATGCGGAAAAAGACGCGACGGCCGGCAATATCGTGATGTTATCCCCGGCTTGCGCAAGCTTCGATCAATATAAGAACTTTGAGATCAGAGGTGATTCGTTCGTCGCGCAGGTTGCGGCGCTCGATGGCATGACGATGCTGGTTGACTCTGGAAAAGGGGGCTGAAGGCCATGGTAAGCCGAGTTGATCGCGGTCCGGTCGCGGAATGGTTCTGGACCATTGACCGTTTCTTTCTGGCGGCGTTCATCGCGCTGATGGGCATCGGCCTGATGCTGTCCTTCGCGGCGTCGCCGGCGGTTGCCGAGCGCATCGGTCTCAACAGCTTCTTCTTCGTCGAGCGTCAGGCGATGTTCATGGTGCCGTCGCTGGCGATCATGGTCGGCCTTTCCTTCCTGTCGCCGCGTCAGGTCAGGCGTGTCGCGGTCATCATGCTGATTGCCGCACTGTTGATGATGATCTTCGCGCTGTTCTTCGGCATTGAGGTCAAGGGTGCACGGCGCTGGATTTCCATCGGCAGTTTCTCGATCCAGCCCTCGGAATTCATGAAGCCGGCCTTCGTCATCGTCTGCGCTTGGCTCTTTGCGGAGCGGGCGCGCCATCCTGAAATTCCGGGCAATCTCTTTGCCATCATCACCTTCGGCATCGTGGCCGCACTTCTGATCGCCCAGCCGGACTTCGGTCAAACGATCCTGACATCGGTGGTCTGGGGCGGCATGTTCTTCATGGCTGGCGTGCCGTGGTTCTGGATCATCATGCTCGGCGGCCTCGGCGTCGGCGGCATTGTGACCGCCTATCTCATGCTGCCGCACGTTGCGGGCCGTATCGACCGGTTCTGGACGGGTGAGGGTGATACGTTCCAGGTGGATACGGCGCGCGAGGCGATCATTCGCGGTGACTGGTTCGGTCGCGGACCGGGCGAGGGTATCGTCAAGCGCATCATTCCCGACAGCCATACCGACTTCATCTTCTCGGTGGCGGCGGAAGAGTTCGGCATCGTTTTCTGCATGTTCCTTGTCGCGATCTTCGCCTTCATCGTGCTGCGCGGCCTGTCGCACGCCTTCAAGGAAAAAGACGATTTCTGCCGTTTCGCCGTGGCAGGCCTTGTGCTCCAGATCGGCATGCAGTCGATGATCAATATCGGTGTTAATCTGGAGCTGATGCCCGCCAAGGGCATGACATTGCCGCTGATTTCCTATGGTGGCTCGTCGATGATGGCGATCTGCGTCACCGCCGGCTTCCTTCTGGCGCTGACACGCCACAGACCTGAAAAGCGGGCGCAGGAGCGCAGCTTCTTCCGCGTCGGTTCCGGCGTTCCTGCGGAGTAAATGATCATGAGCAAGGGTATTGTTCTTCTTGCCGCCGGGGGTACCGGCGGCCATGTATTTCCGGCGGAGGCGCTTGCGCATACGCTGAAAGCGCGTGGTTATTCGGTGCATCTCGTCACCGACAGCCGCGCCGAGCGTTATGCGGGCAAGTTCCCGGCCGATGAAATCCATGTCGTGCCGTCTGCCACCATCGGTTCGAAAAACCCGATTTCCGTGGCGCGGTCGCTCTGGAAGCTATGGGTGGGCCTGCGCGCCGCCCGCCGGCTGGTGGCGAAACTGAAGCCGGTCGCGGTTGTCGGTTTCGGCGGTTATCCCACCGTGCCGCCGCTGCTTGCCTCGACCGGACTTGGCGTCCCCTCGATCATTCACGAGCAGAATGCGGTGATGGGCCGCGCCAACAAGGCGCTGGCTGCCCGCGTGAAGGCAATCGCCGGTGGCTTCCTGCCGCCCGCCAACGGCCAATATTCCGACAAGACGGTTGCTACCGGTAACCCGGTGCGCCCGGCGGTGCTGGCGGCATCTGAAATTCCCTATACGCCTTCGCAGACGGGCGAGACCTTCCAGCTCGTGGTTTTCGGCGGCAGCCAGGGCGCGCAGTTCTTTTCGAGCGCGGTGCCGGCAGCGATCTGCCTGATGAAGGATGAGCAGCGCAAGCGCATCGTCGTGACCCAGCAGGCGCGCCCCGAAGACAAGGACAGCGTCATCGCGTCCTATCAGAAGCTTGGCGTGAAGGCGGATGTCTCGCCCTTTTTCGGCGACATGGCCTCGCGTATCGGCGAGGCCGATCTGGTCATCAGCCGCTCGGGCGCCTCAACCGTATCGGAACTTTCTGTCATCGGCCGTCCGTCGATCCTCGTGCCCTATCCGCATGCGCTGGACCATGATCAGGCGGCGAACGCGGCAGCGCTTTCGGCGGCGGGCGGGGCAAGTGTCATCAAGCAGGCGGAGCTGTCACCGCAAAAACTTTCCGGCCTGCTGACGTCGGCGCTTTCGGAACCGGATCGTCTTTCGGCAACGGCGGCTGCGGCCAAGGCGACCGGCAAGCCGCATGCGGCGGATGTGCTGGCTGATCTGGTGGAAGCGATTGCTTCCGGCCAGTCCGTACAGGAATTCAAGAACAAGAATGAAGGAGTTGAGGCATGAAGATGCCGAAAGCCATAGGCCTTGTGCATTTCATCGGCATAGGCGGGATCGGCATGAGCGGCATTGCCGAAGTGCTTCACAATCTCGGCCATCGCGTTCAGGGGTCGGATCAGGCTGATAGCGCCAACGTGCAGCGCCTGCGCGACAAGGGCATCGAGGTTTTTGTCGGCCACACGGCGGACAATATCGGTGACGCCGAAGTGGTGGTCGTTTCCACGGCCATCAAGAAGAACAATCCGGAACTCATCGCCGCGCGGGAAAAACACCTGCCGATCGTTCGCCGTGCCGAAATGCTGGCCGAGCTGATGCGTTTCCGCAATGCCATCGCCATCGGCGGCACCCACGGCAAGACCACGACCACCTCCATGGTCGCGACGCTGCTGGAAGCCGGCAATCTCGACCCGACGGTCATCAATGGCGGCATCATCAATGCCTATGGCACCAATGCCCGCATGGGTGAGGGCGAGTGGATGGTGGTGGAGGCCGACGAATCCGACGGCACCTTCCTGAAGCTGCCGGCCGATGTGGCCGTCATCACCAATATCGATCCGGAACATCTGGATCACTACGGCAATTTCGACGCCGTGCGCGCCGCGTTCCGGCAGTTTGTCGAGAACGTGCCGTTCTACGGTTTCGGCGTCATGTGCCTCGACCACCCTGAGGTTCAGGCGCTGGTCGGCCGTATCGAGGACCGCAAGGTCATCACCTATGGCGAAAACCCGCAGGCGGATGTGCGCTTTTCGAATGTGCGTATCGATGGCACGCGGTCGATCTTCGACGTGGAAATCCGCCGTCGCCGCACCGGCAGGATATTCTCCTTCAAGGACCTCGTCCTGCCGATGCCTGGCCGCCACAACGTCTCTAACGCGACGGCGGCGATTGCTGTCGCCAATCGTCTCGGTATTTCGGAAGCCGACATCAAGAAGGGGCTTGCCTCCTTTGCCGGCGTCAAGCGCCGTTTCACGCTGACGGGCGAAGCCAATGGCGTTCAGGTCTTCGATGACTACGGCCATCATCCCGTCGAGATCAAGGCCGTTCTGGCGGCGGCGCGGGAGGCCTGCAACGGCCGCATCATCGCCGTGCATCAGCCGCACCGCTACAGCCGTCTTTCCAGCCTGTTTGACGATTTCGCCCATTGTTTTAACGATGCCGACACGATTATCCTTGCTCCGGTCTATGCCGCGGGCGAAGATCCGATCGAAGGCGCAAGCTCGGAAGCGCTGGTTTCGGCCATCAAGGCCGCCGGCCACCGCGACGCCCGTTTCCTCGAAAAACGGGAAGACCTTGCGTCGCAGGTCGCAGCCATTGCGAAGCCGGGTGATTTTGTGGTTCTCTTGGGGGCTGGAAATATCACGCAATGGGCAGCCGCGCTGCCTTCGGAATTGAAGAGCATATCAGGAAAGTCTGAATGAGACAGGTCGATGGGGTTAAATTGCTGGGGAGGCTCGGCGACGGGGTAAAGGAATTGCGGGGACGTCTGACACCGGATGCGCCCATGGACCGCGTGACGTGGTTCAGAGCCGGCGGTCTTGCGGAGGTCATGTTCCAGCCGCACGATACCGACGATCTGATCGCCTTCCTGAAAATTCTGCCGGAAGATGTGCCACTCACCGTGGTTGGAGTCGGCTCCAACCTGCTGGTGCGTGATGGCGGCATTCCGGGTGTGGTCGTGCGCCTGTCCGCCAAGGGTTTCGGCCAGGTGGAGCTTGCGGGCGAAAACCGTATCAAGGCCGGTGCGATCTGCCCGGACAAGCATATTGCGGCCATGGCCATGGATAATGGCATCGGCGGGTTCCACTTCTATTACGGCATTCCCGGCTCCATCGGCGGCGCGCTGCGCATGAATGCGGGCGCCAATGGTGGCGAGACGCGTGAACGTGTGGTGGAAGTCTATGCGGTCGACCGTCAGGGCAACCAGCATGTGCTTTCCAATGCGGATATGGGCTACAGCTACCGCCATTCGGGCGCTGATGCGGGTCTGATCTTCACCGGCGCGCTGTTTGAAGGTTATCCGGAAGACAAGGCGAAGATCCGCGCCGATATGGACGCCGTGCGTCATCACCGCGAAACCGTGCAGCCGATCCGCGAACAGACCGGCGGTTCCACCTTCAAGAATCCTGAAGGTCATTCCGCCTGGGAACTGATCGACGAAGCGGGCGGTCGTGGTCTGGTCATCGGCGGGGCGCAGATGTCGTCGTTGCATTGCAATTTCATGATCAATACCGGCCATGCGACCGGCTATGATCTGGAATATCTGGGCGAAACGATCCGCAAGCGCGTGTTCGAAAAGTCGGGTATCCGGCTGGAATGGGAAATCAAGCGCCTTGGCCTCTTCATGCCGGACCGCGAGGTTGAGCCGTTCCTCGGAGCGTGAGCCGGGCTTTCCGCCATAATTTGTGATAAATAGCTATTGATCGAACCGTCGCCTTTATCGTAACGGTCGATCAATAGTTTTTCCCCATAATTAAGGGGAATGAGCGAGCGGGCGAGGCAAGTCTCGTCCCACCGATATTCAATGCGTTTTTATTAGGGAATACCAACGACGTTACGTGATTTAGGCACTTTTGAGCATGATGTTGGGTCTTTGGAAAAAACCGATCGAGATGATGAGTTTTTCGGTCGCGACGCCGGAGGACCGCCGGCGGCTTGAACCGCTGGAATTCTCCATTCGCATTGCATGCCTTGTGACAATCGTCGTCGTGGTGATGTGTACGGGCGGCCTCGTGCTCCTGTCGCAGTTCGGGCTGGTGACCGATCTCGTCAACGGGATCATGTTGAGCGTGACGCTCGGCGGGGCCGTAGCGTTCACGGTGACGCTGCTGGTCTGCTGGCTGAATGCCAGGGAAGTGCAAATTCTCGTGCAATCCCATGAGCGCTTCCTGCATCTGAGCCATACGGATGCCCTGACGGGCCTGAGCAACCGGCTCGGGCTTTATGCCGGGTGCGCCAATCTCGGCACCGAATATTGTGTCGCCTTTCTGGATATCGATCACTTCAAGTCGGTAAATGACCGGTACAGCCATCTCGCCGGCGATCTTGTCATTGCAAGCGTGGCGCGCAGGATCAGCGACCATTTCGGTCCGCCGGCCCATGTCGCCCGTCTGGGTGGTGAGGAATTCGTCGTTGTGCAGGAAACCAGTCCGCTGGCCTTTCTGCAGATGTGCGAGAAGGTTCGCGCGGCAATCGAGGCCATGTCGGTGGAGTATCAGGGCCTGCGAATCGCCGTGACGATTTCTATTGGCGTGGCCTTCAGGGGCGACGCCGAGATTTTCGACAAGGTCATGCACAATGCCGATCTGGCGCTCTACCGGGCAAAGGACGGAGGGCGCAATCGCGTCTGCATGAGCGGTCATGTCGAGCGGCGCCAGGCCGTGGCGTAAGCGCGCAATTGAGTGAGCAAGTGAGCAAGAAAAAGCCCGCGAAACGGAGGTTTCGCGGGCTTTTTGCTGTCAGTATCCTGCGGCTCAGACTTCGTCCTTGCGGGACAGAAGAATGCAGGCCAGCGTGATGAGTGCGGATACGCAGAGGTAATAACCGACATAACCCATGCCGTAATTCACCTGCAGCCATGTGGCGATGTAGGGCGCCAGCGATGCGCCGAAGATGCCGGCCATGTTGAAGGTGATGGACGAGCCGGTGTAGCGCACGCGGGTCGGGAAGGGTGCGGCGAGCGCCGTGCCGATCAGGCCGTAGGTCATGCCCATCAGCATCATGGCCAGAGCCGCGAAGACGAAGATCGAGCCTTCGCTGCCAGTCATCAAGCCGGGCAGCAGGAAGGAGAACAGGCCGATCAGCACCGTCGTCAGGATCAGGATTTCACGACGGCCGAATTTCTCGGCGAGCTTGCCCGCGATCGGGATGAAGATGCCGAAAACGATGGAGCCGAGGATCTGCACTTCCAGCGCGTCGAGGAACGGGATTTTCAGAACCTTGACGTTGTAGGAGAGCAGATAGGCGGTGCCGATATAGAAGAGCACGAAGGTGGCCAGCGCCACGAAGGTGCCGAGCACGAGGCTGCGCTTGTGGTTGCGGAACAGTTCCGCGACCGGCACGGCCACACGTTCTTCCTTTTCGATTGCCTTCTGGAAATCGGGCGTTTCGGTAATCGACAGGCGAACCCACATGCCGACCGCGATCAGGATGATCGACGCGACGAAGGGAATGCGCCAGCCCCAGCTGAGCAGCGCTTCCTGCGACATGAAGTGCAGGAGAATCCAGAAGACACCGGAAGAGAGGAACAGGCCGACAGGCGCGCCAAGCTGCGGGAACATGCCGTACCAGCTACGCTTGCCCGGAGGTGCGTTTTCCGTCGCGAGCAGAACGGCGCCGCCCCACTCACCACCAAGGCCGAAGCCCTGGCCGAAGCGGCAAAGTGCCAAGAGCAGCGGCGCCAGAACGCCGGCGGTCTCATAGGACGGCAGCAGGCCGATCACGACCGTCGAGACACCCATGGTCAGCAGCGCTGCGACAAGCGTGGTCTTGCGTCCCACGCGGTCGCCATAGTGACCGAATACGACGGCACCGAGCGGACGGGCGAAAAAGGCGATGGAGAAGGTGGCGAAGGAGGCGAGAAGCGCCGTCATCGGGTCGTTGTTCGGGAAGAACAAGGTGGGGAACACGAGCACTGCGGCCGTGGCATAAACGTAGAAATCGAAAAACTCGATGGTCGTGCCGACCAGGCTGGCAGTGAGAACTCGTGCAGGCGAATTTGTCTTTACAACGTTCGAATTGTCAGCGGTCGGCGATACCGGAGATATCGCGTCGGTCATGGTATTGGTTCCATTTTGGATGATTGCAATGTCATGCCTTGGGAGGCGATGACTGCGTTAACGCAATTTTTGTTCCTATGGAATGCTAAAAAAGAAATAATGCAAATAATGTGATTGATGAATGCGACAGGCTTCGCATCCTGTTGCCGGATGCCGTTCCGGCGATTGAGAGACTGATTCAGGCCGTGGATTTAAAACGCTGAAACGCCAGATAATTTTCCCTGGGGAATAATCCGGCCTGTTAACGTTTCGACCTTGCCTTCATCGCGGATTGTCGGGCGCCCCAGCGCGGTTTTATTTCCGATCATTGAAAACCTGCATGTTGCAATCCGCGCAACTCTCTGATTCCAAGGAGGGAATCCGGATCGATGCTGATTCTTTAACGGAACTCGGCATGTTGGACGCGGCGGTTAACGAAAGTAAACGATTCATTAACCTTAATGGCGTTTAACTGATCTCAAGGGTCATGTGCCAGAATCACCGTTCGTTTAATTCGGTCGGTTCGCGCGAGGTCCGTAACGGAGAGTTGGTGTCAGAGGGTTCTATGAGCGGCAAGCACGTAGCTGTTCTTTTGGGTGGGTTTTCGTCGGAGCGGCCGGTCAGCCTGTCGTCGGGCAATGCCTGCGCGCTCGCGCTTGAGGGTGAGGGCTACAAGGTCACCCGTGTCGATGTGGGGCGCGATGTCGCCGCCGTACTCGACGAGCTGCGCCCGGATGTCGCCTTCAATGCGCTGCACGGCCCATTCGGCGAAGATGGCACCATTCAGGGCATCCTCGAATATCTCGCCATTCCCTATACACATTCCGGCGTGCTGGCTTCCGCACTTGCCATGGACAAGGCGCAGGCCAAGAAGGTTGCTGCTGCTGCAGGCATTCCGGTGGCTGCCGAGCGCGTCATGAACCGCTTCGATTTCACCAGCGAACATCCGCTTGCGCCGCCCTATGTGGTGAAGCCGGTGCGCGAAGGCTCGAGCTTCGGTGTCGTGATCGTCAAGGAAGACCAGTCGCATCCGCCGCAGATCCTCACCTCGTCGGAATGGCGTTATGGCGATCAGGTCATGGTCGAACGCTACATTCACGGCCGCGAATTGACCTGCGGTGTGCTGGATGGCGAGGCGCTGGGCGTCACCGAAGTGGTGCCGCTCGGTCACAATTTCTATGATTATGATGCGAAATACGCTGCCGGTGGCTCGAAACATGTCATTCCCGCAGAAATTTCACCGAAAATTTACCAAAAAATTCAAACACTGGCGGTTATGGCGCATCGGGCGATCGGGTGCCGTGGCGTAAGCCGTTCAGACTTTCGTTACGACGACCGCTTCTCAGAAGATGGCGAAGTTATCTGGCTTGAAGTGAATACGCAGCCGGGCATGACGCCGACCTCCCTGGTGCCGGAAATGGCGGCCCATGCTGGCCGCTCCTTTGGTAACCTTGTCAGCTGGATGGTGGAGGACGCTTCGTGTTTGCGGTGACCGGCAAAAAGTCGACGGCAAAAAAGCGCGAGCAATACGCGGCGGCGGCCAATGCCGACGATCGCAGGGTGCTGCCGCGTCCACTGCGTCGCTTCGTGCGTTTCGGTGTCAGCCTCGCGACCGGACGCATTCACATTCCCGCCCATACCGGCACGCTTTCGGCCGTCGCCTTTTATGCGGTGATCGGGCTTTACGGCATGTCGCTCGGCGGCCACACCAACATCGTCACCCAGACCACGACATCGGCTGCCGGTTTTGCGGTTGAGGATGTGAAGGTCTCCGGCAATCTTCAGACCTCGGAAATCGATGTCTTCCAGCTTCTCGGCCTCGACGGCAGCACCTCGCTGATCGCACTCGATATCGACGCGGCGCGCCGCAAGCTCGTCCAGCTTCCCTGGGTGGAGGACGTCGATATCCGCAAGGTCTATCCGAAGACGGTGGAAGTTCGCCTGAAGGAACGTCAGGCCTTCGGCATCTGGCAGCACGGCTCGGAACTGTCGCTGATCGAAAAGAGCGGCAGCGTTATCGCGCCGCTGCGCGACAATAAATTCGCTTCCCTGCCACTCTTCGTCGGCCGTGACGCGGAAACGGGCGCCGCCGGTTTCGTCGAGCAGCTGGCCGACTGGCCGGAAATCCGCAACCGCGTCCGCGCTTACGTGCGCATTGCCGGCCGCCGCTGGGATCTGCATCTCGATAACGGCATCGTCGTCAAGCTGCCGGAAGAAAACCTGCCGCAGGCGCTGCAACTGCTGGCGCGGCTCGACCTCGAAGAAAAGGTCCTGTCGCGCGATGTCGCAGCGGTGGACCTGCGTTTGTCCGATCGTACGACCATTCAACTGACCGAAGGCGCTGCCGAACGCCGCCAGGCTGCCGTCGATGCGCGCACCAAGGCTCTCAAGAAAGCGGAGAAGAACACATGAGCTTTTTCGGTTCTTCCCATTTCGGCCTGCCTCGTCTGAAGCCGCTTTCTTCCAAGCGTAGCCACATCGTTTCGGTGCTCGACATCGGCTCGACCAAGGTCGTGTGCATGATCGGCCGGCTGACGCCGCGTCAGGAAAGCGAAATCCTCCCCGGTCGCACCCACAAGGTTGAAATCATCGGTATCGGTCACCAGCGTTCGCGCGGCGTGAAATCCGGCGTGATCGCCGATCTCGACGCGCTGGAAGGTGTGATCCGCCTTGCAGTCGATGCGGCCGAGCGCATGGCGGGTCTCACCGTCGACAGCCTGATCGTCAATGTTTCGGCCGGACGGCTGGCGAGCGATATCTACACCGCGAGTATCGATCTCGGCGGCCAGGAAGTGGAAGCAAGCGACCTGCGCAAGGTTCTGGTGGCGGCAAGCCAGCAGTCCATGCGCCAGGACCGGGCTATCCTGCATTCGCTGCCGACGGGTTATTCGCTGGATGGCGAACGCGGCATCCGCGATCCGCTGTCGATGTATGGCGACCTTCTCGGCGTCGACATGCATGTGGTGACGGTCGAACGCACGGCGCTGAAGAACCTCGAGCTTTGCGTCAATCGTGCGCATCTGTCCGTCGAAGGCATGGTGGCGACACCCTATGCCAGCGGTCTTGCGGCTTTGGTCGACGACGAAGTTGAACTCGGCTGCGCGGCCATCGACATGGGCGGCGGCACCACGACGATCTCGGTTTTCGCCGAAGGCCGTCTCATCCACACCGATGCGATCGGCCTTGGCGGCCATCATGTTACGACAGATCTTGCACGAGGCCTCTCGACACGAATCGAAGATGCGGAGAGACTGAAGGTGGTGCATGGTTCGGCTTTGCTGAATGGCGCGGATGAGCGCGACATGATTTCGATCCCGCCGATTGGCGAAGATGATCGCGATCAACCATCGCAAGTTTCAAGAGCCCTTGTAACCCGCATCGTGCGGGCGCGTATCGAAGAGACGCTGGAATTGATCCGTGATCGTATCCAGAAGTCCGGCTTCAGCCCCATCGTCGGCAAACGCGTTGTCCTGACCGGCGGCGCAAGCCAGCTGACGGGGCTGCCGGAAACGGCACGGCGCATTCTCGCCCGCAACGTTCGCATCGGCCGACCCATGGGTGTGGCCGGTCTTCCTGTGGCGGCGAAGGGACCGGCATTTTCAACCGCCTGCGGACTGATGATCTATCCGCAGGTGGCGGATATCGAAATTCATGCGGCGCAAGGCGGAATGTTCTCGCCGTTTGGTACGGGTAGCGGCCGGATAGCCCGGGTGGGGCAATGGCTGAAAGAGAGTTTTTGAGTAGCCTCGTGGCGCAAGCCGGAGGTTTCAGAGTTGAGTTTCAAGAATCGGCCAGCGGGGCGATGCGGCCAGAGAAAGAAGGAATGTTAAAATGACGATACAGCTGCAGAAGCCTGATATCACAGAGCTGAAGCCACGCATCACCGTCTTCGGTGTCGGCGGCGGTGGTGGTAACGCTGTCAACAACATGATCACGGCCGGTCTCCAGGGCGTCGACTTCGTCGTCGCCAACACGGATGCTCAGGCGCTGACCATGACGAAGGCAGACCGGGTTATTCAGCTCGGCGTCAACGTCACCGAAGGCCTCGGCGCCGGTTCCCAGCCGGAAGTTGGCCGTGCCGCCGCTGAAGAATGCATCGACGAGATCATCGATCATCTGAACGGCACCCACATGTGCTTCGTCACCGCCGGCATGGGCGGCGGCACCGGCACGGGTGCTGCACCCGTCGTCGCGCAGGCTGCGCGCAACAAGGGTATCCTCACGGTCGGCGTCGTCACCAAGCCTTTCCACTTCGAAGGCGGCCGCCGCATGCGTCTTGCCGAACAGGGCATCGAGGAACTGCAGAAGTCCGTCGATACGCTGATCGTCATTCCGAACCAGAACCTCTTCCGTATTGCCAACGACAAGACGACCTTCGCCGACGCATTCGCCATGGCCGACCAGGTTCTCTACTCCGGCGTTGCCTGCATCACCGACCTGATGGTGAAGGAAGGTCTCATCAACCTCGACTTCGCCGACGTCCGCTCGGTCATGCGTGAAATGGGCCGCGCAATGATGGGCACCGGCGAGGCTTCCGGTCCGGGCCGCGCAATGCAGGCTGCGGAAGCGGCAATCGCCAACCCGCTGCTCGACGAAACCTCGATGAAGGGCGCGCAGGGCCTGCTGATCTCCATCACCGGTGGTCGCGACCTTACCCTGTTCGAAGTCGACGAAGCGGCAACCCGTATCCGCGAAGAAGTCGATCCGGATGCCAACATCATCCTCGGCGCGACCTTCGACGAAGCGCTTGAAGGCCTCATCCGCGTCTCCGTCGTCGCTACCGGCATCGACCGCGTTGCGGGCGTTGGCGAACAGAACATCGCCGAGATGCGCGCCGCAGCTGCCGTTGCCAAGCCGCTTATCCGTCCTTCCGCGGCCGTTGCTCCCGCTCCGGCCGCAGTACAGCCTGCAGCAGTCTCGCAGGCACCGAAGGCCGTAGACCCGATCGCCCAGACCATCCGTTCGGCAGAAGCCGAAATGGAACGTGAACTTGGTTTTGCAACGCACCAGCAGCCGGCCCAGGACTTCCGTCCGCAGAGCAAGCTGTTCGCGTCTTCTCCGGCTGAAGCTCCGGTTCTGCGTCCGGCCCAGCCGGTTCAGCAGGCTGCTCCGGCTCCGGTTGCCCAGGCGCCGGTCTATCACGCTCCGGAACAGGTCGCCGCTCCGGCACCGCGCATGCAGCAGCCGCAGGCTCCTGTCTATCAGGAACCCGCACCCGTTGCCCGCCAGCCTGAGCCGGTCCGCATGCCGAAGGTCGAAGACTTCCCGCCGGTCGTCAAAGCCGAGCTGGACCACCGCACCCACGCCGCTCCTGCTGCCCAGGAAGAGCGTGGCCCGATGGGTCTTCTGAAGCGCATCACCAACTCGCTTGGCCGCCGTGAAGAGGAAGAAGTTCCCTCCGACATGATGGATGCGCCGAGCATGGCTCCGCAGCAGCGCCGCGCCCCGCTTTCGCCGGAAGCAAGCCTCTACGCACCGCGTCGTGGCCAGCTTGACGACCACGGCCGCGCAACGCCTGCCTCGTCCAGCCATCACGATGACGACCAGCTGGAAATCCCGGCCTTCCTGCGCCGCCAGTCCAACTGAAGGCGATTCCAGACACCCTTCGAAACGCCCGGATCTCACGATCCGGGCGTTTTGTTTATTTTACGTTATTAACACTAAATTAATTCGTGTTTTCAACGGCTTGCGCATGTAACAATCCGAAACGAACAGTGATTTGTCGTGGCACGTACATGTGCGTATGTATGAGGCTGGGTAAGGGAAAAGATTGACTTTGCCGGTCGTTAAAAACCGGCTTGAAAACTTGAACGGCGCTGGCCCAGGGCGGCGCGGTTTGCAAAACAAGGCATAGACGCATGACTATCGGACTGCTCGGATTTCAGACAACTATCGCACATGCTGTTCAGCTCAAAGGCATTGGCGTGCATTCCGGCAATCCGGTCTCGATGACCTTCCAGCCCGCAGAAGCCGGAACGGGCATCGTCTTCCACCGCCTTCATGACAATGGCAGCGTTACCGAGTTGAAGGCGGTTTCGGCCAATGTCGGCAATACCGATCTGTGCACCGTGCTCGGCCGTTCGCTTTCCCAGTCGGTAGCGACGATCGAGCACGTCATGGCCGCCATCTACGCCATGGGCCTCGACAACCTCATCGTCGAGGTTGACGGCCCGGAAGTGCCGATCATGGATGGCAGCTCCGCGCCTTTCATCGAGGCGATCGAATCGGTCGGCATCAAGAACCTCGGTGCGAAGCGCCGCTATATTCGCGTCACCAAGCCGGTGCGTATCGATTCGGGTGCCTCCTGGGCGGAGTTCCGTCCCTATGACGGCACACGCTTCGAGGTCGATATCGATTTCGACACGCCGCTGATCGGCAGACAGTCGTGGAAGGGCGACCTGACGGCGGAGACCTTCAAGAAGGAATTGTCGCGCGCCCGCACCTTCGGTTTCATGCGCGATGTCGAGCGTCTGTGGGCCGCCGGTTATGCGCTGGGTTCCTCGCTTGAGAATTCGGTCGTCATCTCCGACGACAACAGCGTCATCAACATGGAAGGCCTGCGTTACGCCAAGGACGAGTTCGTCCGTCACAAGACGCTGGACGCCGTGGGCGACCTGGCGCTTGCCGGCGCGCAGTTCATCGGCTGCTACCGCTCCTATCGCGGCGGTCACAAGGTCAATGCGAATGCGCTGAAGGCTCTGCTGAGCGACCGCACGGCCTATGAGATCGTCGAAGCGCCGGCTGCCCGCAACCAGATGGTCCGCGCCCGCGAATTCGTGGCGGTCAACATGCCGGAATTTGCGCCCTGGTCTGCGTAAGTTTGTTTGCAGGCTATCAATTGACAGGAGAAGCCGCTCCCTTTCGGGGCGGCTTTTTCGTGAGGCGGGGCGGGAAGTTGCATATTATCGCCCGATAATCGTGCGATTGCATGGGCCGATGCCATAAAAATGCGTTAATGCGTCATCATTGCGTTGCCCTGCGGATGCTTTTATGGCTAGAAACGCCAGTGCAAAGCCGATGCTTATGTATTTGCGCGGGAAGTGGGAACTGTCGAATGAAGCATGTAGGGTCTGGTGCAATGAAGGGTACGATGCGGGGGATCGCCGTTTCGTTGATGTTGGTCGGCGCAAGTGTCGTCGTCACGGCCTGCCAGTCCGATCCGGATATCGACATCACCAAGCTCGGCGTCGAAACCGATCCGCCGGATGTTCTGTACAAGCAGGGCCTTGCCAACATGAACGCTGGCAACATGACGGAAGCCTCACGCAAGTTCGAGGCGATCGACAAGCAATATCCCTTTACCGAATGGGGCCAGAAGGCGCTGGTGATGCAGACCTTCATCGCCACGCGCACCAACAAGAACGATGTGGCGATCACAACCGGCAGCCGGTTCCTGCGGCAATATCCGCGTTCCAAGGATGCCGCTTACGTTCAGTACATGATCGGCCTTGCCTATTCGAAGCAGATTTCCGACGTGACGCAGGACCAGCGCGCCGCGCAGCGCACTGTCGAGGCGATGAACAAGGTCGTCAACGACTATCCCGATTCGGAATATGTCGCCGACGCGCAGGCCAAGATCCGTTTCGCCCGCGATCAGCTCGCCGGCCGTGAAATGCAGGTCGGCCGTTATTACCTTGAGCGCAAGGAATATCTCGCCGCCGTTTCGCGTTTCCGCATCGTCGTCGAGCAGTACCAGAACACCAACCAGATCGAGGAAGCGCTGGCGCGTCTGACGGAGGCCTATTACGCAATGGGTCTGACGGACGAGGCGCAGACCGCGGCCGCCGTTCTCGGCAACAACTATCCCGACAGCCAATGGTATTCGGATTCCTACAAGCTGCTGAAGGGCAGCGGGTTGGAGCCACGTGAAAACAAGGGGTCCTGGATTTCGCGCGCCGGCAAGAAGCTCATCGGCGCCTGAGACGGGGCATAGGCCATGCTGGTCCAGCTCTCGATTCGCGATATCGTCCTGATTGAAAGGCTTGACCTCGGTTTCGAGGCGGGCCTTTCCGTGTTGACGGGGGAAACGGGCGCGGGCAAATCCATCCTGCTCGACAGTCTCTCGCTGGCGCTGGGTGGCCGTGGTGATGGCGGTCTGGTGCGCCATGGCGAGGACAAGGGGCAGGTGACGGCCACTTTCGAAGTCCCGAACAATCACCCCACACGGCTGCTCCTGCGCGAAAACGGCCTCGATGACGATGGCGACCTGATTTTCCGTCGTGTCCAATCCGCCGATGGCCGGACCAAGGCCTATGTCAACGATCAGGCCATCAGCGTGCAGATGATGCGCCAGCTCGGGCAATTGCTGGTCGAAATCCATGGTCAGCATGATGATCGCGCCCTTGTCGATACCGATGCCCACCGCACGCTGCTCGATGCCTTTGCCGGGCTGAGCGATGAGGCCCGCACCGTTCAGGGCCTTTACCGCACCTGGAAGGACGCCGAGCGCGCCCTGAAGACCCACCGCGCCAAGGTGGAAGCGGCGGCGCGTGAGGCGGATTACCTGCGCTCTTCCGTCGAGGAGCTTGAGACGCTCTCGCCACGGGATGGCGAAGAGGATGAGCTGGCCGAGCGCCGGGCGGTGATGCAGAAATCCGAACGCATCGCCGGTGATATCGCCGAAGCCAGCGAGTTCCTGAACGGCAATGCATCGCCCGTGCCGATGATCGCCTCGATGATGCGCAGGCTTGAGCGCAAGAGCCATGAAGCGCCGGGATTGCTGGAAGACACCGTGCAATTGCTGGATGCCGCGCTCGACAGCCTTTCCAATGCGCAGATGGAAGTGGAGGCGGCGCTGCGCCGCACGGAGTTCGATCCGCGCGAGCTGGAGCGGGTGGAGGAGCGGCTGTTTGCGCTGCGCGCCGCCGGCCGCAAATACAATGTTGCCGTGCCTGATCTGCCGGCGCTCGCCGAAAAAATGGTGGCCGATCTCGCCGATCTCGATGCCGGCGAGGAAAAGCTCGGCAAGCTCGAAGCCAATCTCGGCGTCGTGAAGGCCGATTTTGACCGGGCCGCCCAGTCGCTTTCCGAAAAACGCCGCCACGCGGCGGATGCGCTTTCGAATGCCGTCATGGCCGAGCTTCCGGCGCTGAAACTGGAGCGGGCGCGGTTTACCGTCGAAGTGATCGCCGATCCCGAGCAGGCGACGGCGGATGGCATCGATACGGTGGAATTCCACGTCCAGACCAATCCGGGCACACGGCCGGGGCCGATCATGAAAGTGGCATCGGGCGGCGAATTGTCCCGCTTCCTGCTGGCCCTGAAAGTGGCGCTGGCGGATCGCGGTTCGGCACCGACCCTGGTGTTCGACGAAATCGATACGGGTGTTGGCGGCGCTGTGGCGGATGCCATTGGCCAGCGGCTGCGCCGCCTGTCGAAGACCGTGCAGGTTCTGTCGGTTACCCATGCGCCGCAGGTGGCGGCGCGGGCGGCGACGCATCTTCTCATTTCCAAAGGCCCCACCGGTGATGGCAGCGAGCGCATTGCCACCCGCGTCGCCACCATGGAGCCGAACCACCGCACCGAAGAAATCGCCCGCATGCTTGCCGGCGCCTCGGTGACGGACGAGGCACGGGCTGCGGCCGCGCGCCTCTTGGCCGCCAAGGACTGACCGCTCGCCTTGGCTGCCTTTTGGCGCTGTGAGTCCAGCGGCAAAACTGTTTTTAATGTTCTCTATTTCGGCTAAAAGCGTTCGGTAATTCCGAAACGAGGCCGCCATGTCGAAAGACCAGAAATCCGTCGAAAACCTCACCGAACTCGAAGCCTCTTCCGAGCTTGCATTTCTGGCGGCCGAGCTTGCGCGTCACGACGCGCTTTACCACGGCAAGGATGCGCCGGAGATTTCGGATGCGGAATATGACGCGCTGAAGCGGCGCAATGATGCCATCGAGGCGGCTTTTCCGGCGCTGGTGCGGGCCGACAGCCCGTCAAAGAAAGTCGGCTTCGCGCCGCTCCCCACTTTTGCGCCGATTGTGCATGCCCGCCCGATGCTCTCGCTCGACAATACGTTTTCGGAAGAGGACCTGCGCGACTTCGTGAGTTCCGTTTATCGCTTTCTCGGGCATCTGCCGGATGATTCGATTGTCTTTACTGCGGAGCCGAAGATTGACGGGCTTTCCATGTCCATCCGTTACGAGAACGGCAGGCTGAAGACTGCGGCGACGCGCGGCGATGGCACGACGGGCGAAAACGTCACCGCCAATATCATGACCATCAAGGAAATCCCCAACACCTTGCCCGCCGATGCTCCCGATGTGGTGGAAGTGCGCGGCGAGGTCTATATGGCCAAGAGCGACTTTCTGGCGCTCAACGCCCAGATGGAGGCGGAAGGCAAGCAGACCTATGTGAACCCGCGCAACACGGCATCCGGTTCGCTGCGCCAGCTCGACCCCAATGTGACGGCCCGACGCAAATTGCGTTTCTTTGCCTATGCGCTGGGCGAGGTCTCGAATGGCGGCCAGCCGGGGCGGATTGCCGATACGCAATATGGCATTGTCGAGAAGTTCCGGGAGTGGGGTTTTCCGGTCAATCCGCTGATGAAGCGATTCACCTCCGCCCAGCAATTGCTTGAGCATTATAATGAAATCGGCGTCGCGCGACCTGATCTCGATTACGATATCGATGGCGTGGTCTATAAGGTCGACCGGCTCGATCTTCAGGAACGGCTGGGTTTCCGCTCGCGCAGCCCGCGCTGGGCCACCGCGCACAAGTTTCCGGCCGAGCAGGCTTTCACCACGGTCGAGAATATCGAAATCCAGGTGGGGCGCACGGGTGCGCTGACGCCGGTCGCGCGTCTCACCCCGATCACCGTCGGCGGCGTGGTCGTCACCAATGCGACATTGCACAATGCCGACTACATCGAAGGCATCGGCAATAGTGGCGAGCGCATTCGCCCCGAGGATCATGACATTCGCATCGGCGACACGGTCATCGTGCAGCGTGCCGGGGATGTCATTCCGCAGGTGCTGGACGTGCTGTTGGAAAAACGTCCGGCCGAGGCGGTGAAATACCCGTTCCCGGAAAAATGTCCGGTCTGCGATAGCCATGCGGTGCGGGAGCGCAACGAAAAAACCGGCAAGCTCGATTCGGTCACGCGCTGTACGGGCGGTTTCGTCTGCCGGGCGCAGGCGGTGGAGCATCTCAAACATTTCGTTTCACGCAATGCCTTCGATATTGAAGGGCTCGGCACCAAACAGATCGATTTCTTCTTCGAAAGCGACGATCCGGCACTCTCGATCAAGACCGCGCCTGACATCTTTACGCTGAAGGCGCGGCAGGAAGCATCCCATCTGACCAAGCTCGAAAATATCGACGGCTTCGGCAAGGTCAGTGTCAAGAAGCTGTTCGACGCCATCGATGCCCGCCGCGAGATCGATCTTCACCGCCTGATCTTTGCGCTCGGTATCCGCCATGTGGGCGAGACGACGGCGAAGCTTCTGGCGCGCTCCTATGGCACCTACGAACATTTCGAAGAGTGCATGAAGGCGGCGGCGGACCTGGCAAGCGACGCCTGGGCCGAACTCAACAGTATCGACGGCATCGGCGAGGTAGTGGCCCGCGCCATCATCGAGTTCTACAAGGAACCGCGCAATCTCGATGTCATCGATCGGCTGATACGCGAATTGCAGCCGAAGGAGGCCGAAAAGCCCTCGACCGAAGGCAGCCCGGTGGCGGGCAAGACCGTGGTTTTCACCGGCTCGCTGGAAAAATTCACCCGTGACGAGGCCAAGGCCCGGGCCGAAAGCCTCGGCGCGAAAGTGGCCGGTTCCGTCTCGAAAAAGACCGATATCCTCGTAGCCGGGCCGGGAGCCGGTTCCAAGCTGGCCAAGGCGACGGAACTGGGTGTGCAGACCATGGATGAGGACGAGTGGCTGGCGTTGATCGGCGGCTGATGGGCCGTCATGGCCGTGTTGTTCTGCACAGCTAGAGCTTTGCGGCCGAAACGGAGAACGCAGCATGGATGACCGCATCGTCGTCACCACACAGCAGGTCCGGGCGCTGATCGCCAGCCAGTTTCCGCAATGGGCGGCGTTTAACATCCGGCCGGTGGAACTGAGCGGTTGGGACAATCGCAGTTTTCGCCTCGGTGATGACATGCTGATCCGCATGCCAAGCGCCGCCCGCTATGTGGCGCAGGTGGAAAAGGAGCACCGGTGGCTGCCGGTGCTTGCGCCGCTGCTGCAGGTTCCGATTCCGGTGCCATTGGCGCTGGGGCAACCGGGAGAGGGTTATCCGTACCCTTGGTCCGTTTATCGCTGGCTTGAAGGCGAACCTCTCGCCCGGCATCTGGACAGCACCGATCTTTCGGCCATCGCTGTCGATGTCGCCACCTTCCTGAAAGCCCTGCACGGTATCGATGCTTCCGATGGCCCGCTTGCGGGCGCGCATAATTTCCATCGTGGCGGGTCGCTTGCGGTTTATGACGGAGAGACAAGGGCTTCTGCGGCGCGGCTTGCCGATGAGGTGGATCAGGCGCTGGCCATGGAGATATGGGAGCTTGCGCTTTCCAGTAGATGGCAAAGGCAGGGTATCTGGGTGCATGGCGATATTGCCGAAGGCAATCTGCTGGTGAAGAACGGGAGGCTGGCGGCCGTCATCGATTTCGGTAGTTCCGGCATCGGCGATCCATCGTCCGATCTCATTCTTGCGTGGAATGTGCTCGATGCGCAAAGCCGGGATGTTTTTCGTCGGGCGCTGGATCTGGATGAGGCCACATGGCAGCGCGGGCGCGGTTGGGCGCTATGGAAGGCGTTGATCGTGCTGGATGCCGAGCGGGGGCATAACGAAAAAATGGCCGAATGGTCACGGCGGACCATTCGGGAAGTGTTTGCCGATCACCTTGAAAGCTGAAAGCGCCTATCGAAGCCGTGCCATCACATGGGCGTCGACGTATTTTCCGTCACGATAGGCGTCGTTGCGCAGGGTGCCTTCGCGTTCGAAACCGAATTTCTCGTAAAGCCGGATTGCCGGGAGATTGTCGGTAAAGACGTTGAGCTCGATGCGGCGGATATCGTGCCAGTTGTCGGCGGTATCGACCAGCGCTCCAAGAAGATGCGAGCCCACGCCTTTGCCCGCGAAATCGTCATGAACGCTGATTACCAGATCGGCGATGTGAGCCTGCCGTCCCGCCCGGCGATACAGTCCGCCATTGGCGACGATCTTTCCGCGCCATTCGCCGATGATCGCAATATCGTTCGGACCGCGATTTTCCATCGCCTTCCTGGTCTTTTCCACCGACTGGAAAGGTTGCCGCAGCGTGCCGTGGCGGACACCGGGCAGGTTGAACATTTCGGTCAAGGCTTCGGCGTCCTCCAGACGTGGAGCGCGCAGGCGGATGTCGCTCAACCGGAACTGAGCATCTTCATTATCGGCAAATTTCGCATTCTGCATACCTGTCTCCTTGGGCGTGTGCGGAGCAGGTGTCCGAACCCTGCTCTAGCTGGCAGGGTGGAAATGGATCGCTTAACGCGACGACATACCTTTCCCTGCCGAACGGCCGGTCATGGTATGGCGACGGGTGATGTACTGTGTCGTTGCGATCATGGGCGCAGAATGCTTTTGCCCCGTGTCCCTGTCAAGCGGGCGCGTTGCGCAGCATGCTTCGGAGCTTGGCTGGCAATCTGCCATCGATGGCAGCCAGTCCTGCGGCAATCATCGCCATGCCGGCGAAATGCTTGAATTCCAGTTGCTCACCGAGAAGCAGCGAACCGAGCAAAATGGCGCTGACGGGGATGAGGAAGGTGACGAGCGCGAGATTGGTGGCGCCGGCGCTGGCGAGAATGCGAAAGAAGATCAGATAGGCGAGCGCGGTGGACAATAGCGCGATGCCGATCAGCGCCCCCCAGGTTCCAAGGCTTGGCATGGCGAGCATCCACGGCTTGTCGATGAAGAAGGCCGCAGGGATGAGCATCAGCGTCGAAGAGGATATCTGGCCGGTGGCGGTCATCAGCGGCGGTACGCCCATGGCCTTGAAACGGCGGCCGAATATGCCGGCGAAGGAATAGGAGATGGCCGCGCCGAGAATGGCGATCTGGCCCCAGAGACCGGATGAGCCGCCAAAGGCCGCCGGTCCGATCATGGTCGCCACGCCGACAAAACCGATCAGCACGCCGGCGAGCTTGTTGCCGGTCATCTTCTCGTCGGCGGTCAGAAAATGGGCGACGATGACGGTGAAGAGCGGTGTCGTGGCATTGAGGATCGAGGCGAGCCCGCTGGCGATCTGGGTCTGGCCCCAGACGATCAGGCAGAAGGGGATGATGTTGTTGAGCAGGCCCATGCCGAAAAAGGCACGCCACACCGCCCATTCCCGTGGCAGGCGAAGACCCATGATGCGGCAGACAACCAGCAGCGCCATGGCCGCAAGACTGACCCGCAGCGTGACGATGGTGACAGGCGGCAGCTCCTTGACCGCGACACCGATGAAAAAGAACGATCCGCCCCAGAGCAGCGAAAGTGCCACCAGCATTGCCCATTCGCTGGCATCCATCTGTTTCTGTATCGCCATTTTCGTCTCCCACGGGGTATGAATATCGCTATTGTTGCAGACAGGGCTGTCGCCATCCACCCGATATCGGTTGAGTTTATCTGAAGTGGATATTGTTGGCCTGTCGCGGCCTTTTCTGTCCTATTGCGTCTATTTACGCCCTGTTTTATGGTTCTTTCAAACGATAGTTTCTCGTCAGGTAATTGAGCTGGGCTAAATCATGGCGGCTGAACTTCCATCGCTCAAGGGGCTGCAGGCCTTTGAAGCCGCGGCGCGGTATCGCAGCGTGACGCTTGCCTCCAACGAATTGAACGTCACGCCCGGCGCGGTCAGCCTGCAAATCCGGGAGCTGGAGGCGCGCCTTGGTGTGCAGCTGTTTTTCCGCAGGCCGCGCAGCATCCAGCTGACACGGGAGGGCGAGCGCTATTACGGTGCGCTTCGCACCGCCTTCCGGATGATGCGCGAGGCGACGGCGGAGCTGACGGCGCGATCCGAGATCACGGTTCTGACGCTGAGCTGCACGCCGACTTTCGCCGTGCAATGGCTGATGCCGAGATTGCCGACCTTCCAGCAGCAGCACCCGCATGTGGATGTCCGCATCAGCGTCACCAACCGGCTGGTGGATTTTTCGCGCGACGATGTCGATCTGGCGGTGCGGCATGGCTTCGGCCGTTACGAAGGGCTGGAGAGCATCCGCTTCATCGATGACAGCACCCTGCCGGTCTGCGCGCCGCAGCTTCTCGAAAAATACGGGCCGCTTCGGGAGGCGGGAGACCTGAAATCCGTGCCTCTGCTGCATGATGAAAACCGCAATGAGTGGCGACGCTGGCTGGAGGCGGCGGGCGCATCGGAAGTCGACGCCTCCGGCGGCACCGTCTTCATCGACAGCAATGGCGCGCTGGATGCGGCCAAGGCCGGGCACGGCATTGCGCTGACCCGGCGCTCCCTCGTTTCCCGCGAGCTGGCTGAAGGCGCATTGATTGCGCCCTTTGGGAAAGACATGGCCAGCACACTTGCCTATTTCATCGTTTATCCGCGGCGCATGCTCGACAATCCCGATCTGGTGATGCTCATCGACTGGATGCTTTCGGAAGCGGGTTCTGCCGAGGCCGGTTCTCTTTGAGGCCAATCCGGTCTATGCCGGAATGAAACAACGGGAATCACTCTTGAAAACCATCGCCATCGATTTCGAAACCGCCAATGAGGAACGGGGCAGCGCCTGCTCCGTGGGGCTTGCGTGGATAGAAGAGGGTGAGATCGTTCGCGTCGAGGAACGTCTCATTCGGCCGAAGGACATGCGGTTTTCGCCCTTCAACATTGCCGTGCACGGCATTCGCCCGGCCGATGTTGAGGATGCGCCGGAATTTCCCGAGGTGATGGAGGAGTTTATCGACGACTTCCAGGGCGCCACCATGATCGCCCATAATGCCGCCTTCGATTTCAGCGTCATGCGGGCTTCCTTCGATAAATACCGGCAATCCTATCCGGACCTGTCCTATCTCTGCAGCGTCAAGATTGCCCGGCATGTCTGGCCCCAGCTCGAGTCGCACAAGCTGAATGTCATTGTTCATCACCTCCAGCTTCGTTTCGTGCACCATAACGCGGCGGAAGATGCCGTCGTCTGCGCGGCCGCTTCGATTGCCGCCGCCAGGGCGCTGCGCGTTGCGCATATTCGCGACCTGCCGGAAAAGATCGGTATGGTCGCCGGTCGTCTCACCTCCACGGGTTACCAGCCCTGCAGCATGAAAAAACGCGCCGCCTCCCGGCTTGCGTAACGCTTGCTCCCACCTATGTTTGAAGCAGCGTAACGGAGAAGATGCGATGAGGATGAAAACTCTCTCGGGTTTGTTTGCGGGCTTTCTGGCATTGCTTCCGGTGACAGCGGCGCATTCGCAGGTCGTCGGCGAGGTCGGTGTCGACTGGATCGGCAATGACATCGTCATCGAGGCGATCGCCGATCCGAAGATCAAGGGCGTGACCTGCCACGTCACCTATTTCGAGCGCGGTGTCATCGACCGGCTGAAAAACGGCAACTGGTTCGAAGATCCTTCCAACAACGCCATTTCCTGCAGCCAGACGGGGCCGGTGGAGATCGGCGACATTGATCTCTCCAAGGGTGGGGAAGAGGTGTTCCGGCAGGGCATGTCGCTGGTCTGGAAGAAACTCGTCGTCAGCCGCGTTTATGACAAGGCGAATGACACGCTGATCTATCTGGTGCATGCGCGGGAGCTGACGGATGGTTCGGCCAAGATGGCGATATCGACGGTGCCGCTCTATAACCAGCAGGTGACGTGGCAGAAGGGCAAGCCGTGAGGGTGCTGTCGGGGCTGCGTTGCCGCCAATAGCTCAACCGTCATACCGGACTTGATCCGGCATCCAGCCACGGCGCGTCTACGCCGTGAAAAAAAGTGTTTCTCGATCAAGGACTTGATCGAACTGCATTCCGGCTCAAGGCCGGAATGACGGAGTGCGGATGTTTCGGAATCGTTAAAGTATCTGGTGAGCGGGCCTAGTTAGGCCGCTTCGCGTGCCAGTTCGTCCGCGATAACCGTGTCGAGGTTAAGGAAGCAGACCATGCTCTTTTCCAGCGCCACGATGCCGCGGCAGAAGCTGCGCTGTTCTTCCGGAATGATATCCGGCGCCGGCTGCAGGTCTTCGGAGCGGATGGTCATCATGTCGGAGACCTGTTCCACGAGAAGTCCGACCAGCTTGCCGCCGATATCGGTGACGATGATGGCGGAGCGTTCGGAAGGTTCGGTCATCTTCATGCCGAGGCGGCCGGCCATGTCGATGACGGGAATGACGGCGCCGCGCAGGTTGATGAGGCCGAGAACATAAGGCGGGGTATGCGGCATCGGTGTAACCGGCGCCCAGCCGCGGATTTCGCGGATCGCCATGATGTCGATGCAGAATTCCTGATCGCTCAGATGGAAGGAAACGATTTCGAGATATGCGCCGGATTGCTTGATGGCGTTGGACATGACGGCAGGTTTCCTCTGATGGCTCTCTAACAGGCCCGCGCAGGATTGAGCTTTATGCGGTGGCCGGAATGGACCGGGAGACATCATGTCGAGGCTTGAAAAACCGCTGCGGTCATCATGCGCAGCAAGATTTTAAACTTTCCCTAACAATTACCGCCGCTGGACCGCGAAAACCCAGTATTTTGGCGGTTTTCGCGTCTGCGCAAACAGGTTATAACAGGGATATGAAGGCACTGACGTCCCATCCGCTGAAGTTTATTCTGGCAAGTCTTGCCGCGGCGGCTTCGCTTGCCATCGTGCTTCTTGCCTTTGACGGCTGGGTGCGGCACGGCACGGATATCTTCCTGTCCGCCGTACAGAGTGGCATCGCCTGGTGCCTGTGATCCTTTTGGTCACTGCGGCTTTGTGACAAATCAGCGCGGTCGGCCCAAATACGGCCAGTTGATTTGCCGTCGCCGCTGCCGTCCGCTATCAGTCGGGGCAGGGCCTGCGATATGCCGTGGCTTCCGGGGTAGGATTGGACAATGAGAAATATTCGCATCGTATTGTGGGCCGTGGTGGTCGTTCTTGCCGGTGTCGTCAGCTGGTTGACGATCGAGATGACGAAAACCCGTGAGGAGATGGTGGAGACGGCCTATGGCGTTCCGTTCCAGCTTACCGCGCAAAATGGCCAGCCGATCACCGAAAAGGCGTTTCAGGGCAAGCCGACGGCGCTGTTCTTCGGCTTCACCCATTGCCCGGAAGTCTGCCCGACCACCCTGTTCGAGCTGAACGGCTGGATGGAGAAGGTGGACCCGGCCGGCGATAAGCTGCAGGCCTATTTCGTGTCCGTCGATCCCGAGCGCGATACGCCTGAGATCATGCAGCAATATGTCTCCAACGTCTCGAAGCGGATCACCGGCATCACCGGCCCGGCCGACAAGATTGCCGAGACGCTGAAGGGCTACCGTATCTATGCCAAGAAGGTACCGGTGGACGAGAAGAATCCGAATGGCGATTACACCATGGATCACACGGCGTCCGTGATCCTGCTCGATGCCAACGGTCGCTTTGCGGGAACGATCGCTTATGGCGAAAATCCCGATGTCGCCGAGCAGAAGCTCCAGAATCTTCTTAAAGGCGCGAAGGCATAATTACGCCGGGCTTATTGGACTGGTGAAGGTTTTGTGGCAAAGGCAGATTGAGTAGCCCTAGCCAGAGAAAGCAGCCGCCGTGAGCGAAATCCGCCTCTATGTCACCACGACCGAAATCAAGGCCGGTGAAATCCTCGATCTCATGTCGGACTATTTCGGCGAGGAGGATGTCGCGATCGCCACGACCGAGGTGGATGAGAAGCGCGATATCTGGGAAGCCTCCGTCTATTTGATGGCCGAACAGGAAGAGGAGTTCCGCGAGCGCGTCGAAGCGCTGCTCGCGCCCGCATTTCCCGGTCTCGTCATTGAGAAGGAAATCGTTCCCGATGTCGACTGGATTGCCAAGTCGCTCGAGGGGCTGAAGCCGGTGCGGGCAGGGCGGTTCATCGTTCATGGCGCGCATGACCGAGACAAGGTGCAACCCCACGATCTCGCAATCGAGATCGAGGCGGGTCAGGCTTTCGGTACCGGCCATCACGGCACGACGGCCGGTTGCCTTGAAATGATCGAGGAGGTGCTGCGGGCGCGCACCGTGCGCAATGCGCTCGATCTCGGCACCGGCAGCGGTGTTCTCGCCATTGCCGTGCGCAAGATGCGCCCCATCCCCGTGCTGGCGACGGATATCGATCCCATCGCCGTCAAGGTGGCGAAGGAGAATGTGCGGCTGAATGGCATCGTTTCCGGACTGGCGCTGGAAACGGCGCCGGGTTTCCACTCGGATGCCTTCCGCAAGCACGGGCCGTTCGATCTCATCATCGCCAATATTCTGGCGCGGCCGCTCATCAAGATGGCGCCGCAGCTCGTTACGCATCTGGCGCCCGGCGGTACCGTCATTCTTTCGGGTATTCTCGCATCGCAGCGCTGGAAGGTCCTTTCCGCCTATAATGGCGCAAGACTTTCCCATGTCCGCACCATCTGGCGTAATGGCTGGGTGACGCTGCATCTGCGCAAGGACTGAGGTTTTCCGGACATCTCTTTCGGGCAAAAGAAAAGGCGGCGCTTTCGCGCCGCCTGGAAACCCGCGAGCATGGGAGGAGCTTGCTCAAGCGGGTCGACGTATTCCTGTTCAGACGCGGGGAAGGGAGGATCGCCGCGCCCGACGTGATCAGAATACGTAGCTGGAATTTGCCTTGCGGCGGAGATCGGCGCGGTTCATGCCAAGCGCTTCGAGCGACTTGTCGTCGAGGTTCAGAAGGGCGGCGTTGACATGACGGCTGACCTGACGCTCGCGTGCTTCAATGACGCGATCGAAGGCGGTGCGGAGGAAAGATTTTGCCACTGCTTCAAATCCTTGTTTGCCAGGAGAGTGTCTCTCTCGCTGTGTTGACCTGAAGATAAGCGATGTGTTTTTGTTTGGTTAGAGGGGATGTTTCAGGGTAGATGTGCGTTTTATGCATAACACTGTGCCTTCAGTATTACTTAATTTGCGGATTATGCACAATTTATCGCCGTATTCCGGTCTGTCATATATGGCTTGAAACCGGCTTTGTCGGCATGGCATTGTCGTTGCGCGCCAATGATTTGACGGCGCGGACGAATAGCTTTCCTCACGACAGTTCCTGAAAGACACCCATGTTCCAGACCTTCGAAAACAAATCCGCGCCGCAATTCGGCAAGGCCCGCGTCGAGGCGCTGCGTGCCGGTTTTGATGCCCTCGGTATCGACGGTTTTCTCGTGCCGCGCGCCGATGAATATCAGGGGGAATATGTGCCGGAATGCGCCGAGCGCCTGTCCTGGCTGACCGGCTTTACCGGCTCGGCGGGTATTGCGCTGGTGACGCGCAACGAGGCCGTGGTGTTTGTCGATGGCCGTTATACGACGCAGCTCAAGTCGCAGGTCGATCAATCGATCTTTAGCGGCGGCGATCTGGTCGGTGCACCGCCGTCCGTCTGGCTTGCCGAACATGCTTCACAGGGGTTCCGGCTCGGTATCGATCCTTGGCTGCACACCGGCGCCGAGTTGAAGCGGCTGGAAAAGGTGCTGGCCGGCAAAGGCGGCTCGGTCGTCCTCCTGGAAAAGAACCCGCTCGATGCCCTCTGGCAGGACCGTCCCGCCGAGCCGCTGGAACCGGTCGTCATCCAGCCCGAAGCCTTTACCGGCAAGCTTTCGAAGGAAAAGATCGCCTCGCTCGCGGAAACGGTCTCGGCCAAGGGCGCGGATGCCCTGCTGGTCACCGACCCGTCCTCCATCGCCTGGATTTTCAATATTCGCGGCAATGATGTGCCGCATACGCCGCACCCGCTCGCCCGCGGTATCATTTATGCGGACGGCAAGGCGGATATTTTTCTCGATAAACGCAAGACCGGCATCGAGACCGAGGCCTATCTGGCGCAGCTTGCGACACAGCTGCCGCCTTCGAAGATCGCCGACCGTCTGCACGCCATTGCCAGTGCCAAGGGCCGGGTGATGGTCGATGCCGAGCTGACGCCGGTGGCGCTGACGGGTGCGGTAACGGCGGCTGGCGGTTCGCTCATCGAGGAGGCCGATCCTGTCCGTCTGCCGCGTGCGCGCAAAAATCAGGCGGAACTTGCCGGCTCGGCTGCCGCCCATGTGCAGGATGGTGCGGCCATGGTCGAATATCTCAGCTGGCTGGACCGCCAGCAGCCGGGCAGCGTCACCGAAATCGCCGCGGTCAAGGCGCTGGAGGCGACACGCGCCAAAGTGGGGCAGGCGATGCAGAACCCGCTGAAGGATGTGTCGTTCGACACGATTTCCGGCGCTGGCGAACATGCCGCCATCATCCATTACCGCGTCACGACGGACACGGACCGCACACTCGCGGACGGCGAGATGTTCCTCGTCGATTCCGGCGCGCAATATGTCAACGGCACCACGGATATTACCCGTACCGTTGCGATCGGCGCGGTGCCGGAAGAGCAGCGGCGCTTCTTCACGCTGGTGCTGAAGGGCGTGATTGCCATCAGCGCTGCTCGGTTTCCCAAGGGAACGCGCGGCTGCGACCTCGATCCGCTGGCGCGTATCGCGCTGTGGAAGGCAGGCGCCGATTACGCTCATGGCACAGGCCACGGTGTCGGCTCCTATCTCTCCGTGCATGAAGGGCCGCAGCGTATCTCACGGCTTTCGACGCAGGAGCTCTTGCCCGGCATGATCCTGTCGAACGAGCCCGGCTATTATCGCCCCGGTGCTTTCGGCATCCGTATCGAAAACCTGATCTATGTGCGCGAGGCGGAAGAGGTGACCGGCGGCGACCAGCCGATGTTCTCTTTCGAGACACTGACCTGGTGCCCCATCGACAACAGGCTTGTCGTCGTGTCCCTGCTGACCGACGAGGAACTCAACTGGCTTAATGCCTACCACGCCAGCGTTCTGGAGAAGCTGTCGCCCCTGATCACCGATGAAGAGGTGAAGGCGTGGCTCGTTGCGGCGACGAAGCCATTGGAGCGGGCCGCTTAAAGCAGCCCGAAATGCCTGATGGCGATGACGATGGCCCAACCGATGGCGAGCATCGTCAGGCCGGGAAAGCGCAGGCAGACCAGAAGGGCTGCCGCCATGCCGATCTTCACCTCGTATCCGCCTTCAAAAAAGGCGGGTGCGACGAGCGTGGTCAAAACCGCAACGGGCACGGCATTAAGTCCCGCCTCCATGCGTGGCGGGATGGATTTCATCCGCGTCATCAGCACATAACCGCCGATGCGGGTGAGATAGGTGGCGATGGCGGCCAGCGCGATCAGGAACAGCGTATCGGCGTGAAGCATATCGTTCATGGTGTTTCCGCCCCGCTTTCGGAGGTCATCCCGGCCTTTGGTTTCGGCGGATAGAGGACCGCGACGATAATACCGGCAACCGCGCCCAGGCTGACATGCCAGGGCGAGCCAACGAAATGATAGGCCGCCGTCGCGCCGGCAGCGCTTGCCAGCATGACAGGGTAGAAATTCTCCCGCTGGCGGAAGCTCAGGACCATGCCCATGAAATAGATCGGCAAAAGCACGTCGAGCCCGATGGCTTTCGGATCGCCGACGAGATTGCCGAGCGAGGCGCCGAGAATGGTCATGGCGAGCCACAGCACATAAACGGGTGCGGCAAAGCCCATGTACCAGGAAAAACCGACCGTGCCGGTGTTTTCGTATTTCCTGACCGATTCGGCGAATTGCGGATCGACCAGCACGAAGAAGCCTGCGGCTTTTTGCAGGAGCGACCAGTTCGAGATCATCCGGGCGATGGCGGCCGAATAGAGGATATGGCGGAAATTGACCGCGAAGACGGAAAGAACGATCAGCCAGGGGGCAACCTTCTGGCCGAACAGTTCGATACCGACCAGCTGGCTTGCACCGGCATAGACGGCGCCGCTCATGATCGTGGCTTCGGTGACGCTCAGGCCGTTATCGACCGCGACCGCGCCAAACAGCGCACCGAAGGGCGCGGCGGAGAGGGCGATCGGGAAACCGCTCTTCAATCCCTCGCGAAAATCTGCATTGAACATGTCTGGAAACTCCTTGCCGTCGCTCTATCGCCGCACCGGCCGGCTGGCAAACGAATTGCATGAATGGATCGATTGATTCCTTTGAACCTTCCGTTACGGTGACGCCTCATGCGGCGGCGCCGTGAGGAGAGGACCTACCGCTTTCTTCGCGCTTGCCCTCATGCGCAGACCATGGAGGATCGATGCTGGAAAAGCAGGAAAAGGCCGCTCTGGCCGCACGTATCAGGGACTATCTCGCCCGTGAGACAGAAACCGAGATCGGGCTATTGCAGGCGGAAATCTTCGTGGATTTTCTGGCCGAGGAAATGGGATACGTGTTTTACAATCAGGGGCTCGGGGATGCCCATGCGGCGATCCTGAGGCGGCTGGAGGATGCGGCTGCTGATATCGACGTGCTGGAGAAGGCTAAGCCGCGCTAAGGGCGCGACCTCCTCATTCCTGTGACAAGCACAGAAATGAGGAGAGCGGTAAGCCCAGTGCTGTTCAGTTCCGCAATATGTCGCGGCTCCTGAGAATGATCGCACCCTTCTCCCGCATGGTCGCCACCGCGGCCTTGATGCCCTGCGGGTCGATGCCACGGCTGGCATCCTCGATGAAGCGAACCTTGACGCCGGGCAGCATGTCGAGGGCGTCGAGCACCGAAAAACTGACGCAATAATCGGTCGCGAGGCCGCAGACGTCGAGTTGCGTCACGCCCTGGCGGGCCAGATAGTCGGCCAATCCGGTCGTGGCCACCTGGTCATTGTCGCGAAAGGCGGAATAGCTGTCGATGGCGGGGTTTTCGCCCTTCTGCTGGATGTAATCGAAGGCTTCCGTCTTCAGGTCGGGGTGAAATTCCGCATCCGACGTGCCCTGCACGCAATGGTCCGGCCACATCATCTGCGGCTTGCCGGAGAGTTCACCCATGTCGAAGGGCTTCTTGCCGGGATGCTGCGAGGCGAAGCTGCCGTGATTTTCCGGGTGCCAGTCCTGCGAGGCGACGATGAGATCGTAGCCGCCATTGTCGATCAGGGCATTGGCAATGGGCACGACCCCGTCTCCATCGGCAACGGCCAGATTGCCGCCCGGGCAAAACCCGTTCTGGATATCGATGAGCAGCAGCGCCTTCATGATGTGCCTCCCTTTTTGGCTCAGGATGCCAAGCCGGCTTTGGCGGATCAAGCCCCTTTTGATCTGTCCTGTCGGCACGGGTGTTTCCGGCAAGGGGTTGGCCTGTCGCAGTCCTGCCGCATTTGCAGCAAATTTCCGGCCAAGTCGGAATTTACCTGACAATGCGGCGACGGAAATTTTTTAGGCCGATGACGCCCCTTCAAGGGGCATTTCCCGGGACGATGCGGTGCCGATGCACGCAGTACCCGCGCAAGTCATTGTTTTGCCTTCGCCTTACAATGCGCAGACCTTAACGAAAGATTTTTGCAGGGACTCGTAAACACTTTGGTTACCATAATTCGTCATGCTTCGAACCAGTCAATTCCGAAACCGGCGTGGTGTTTGCCCGCTCTTCGGATGTCCCAAAATCCCTCCGGCATCGGCCGGGTATGCGTGAACGGTTCGAGTAACGAGTATCATGGCGTTTTCTGCTGCGGCCTATAATGGTGCCGGCTTTGCCGGTTCGTCTTCCGCCAAGAGAGGCAAATCCTCTTCGCTCGGACGGATGTCCGCACTTCTCGGCGGTGGCGTCTTCGCTGGCCTCTTTGCAGTCGCTGCCTTTGCCTCGCTGCACAGCATGGCTGCCGCCTCGCATGGTGTGGGGCAATTTGAAAAGACCCTCGTAACGCGACTGGATTCCGCTGAAACGGCGGTTGCCCGCTCGGCCGCGCGCGATATTCACGTCCGCAAGTTTTCCCGCCTGAGCGACCACAGCCATGGCCAGCAGAAGGCCGTTCGCCTTGCCGGCATCATGCCCGAAATCGGCGCGAAGGAATTTGGCGAGCGATTTGGCGCGGTTGCCAATGCCAAGGGGCAGGCCACGGTGAAGGAGTTTGCAGCTCTCAAGCCGTCGGCAATCGTCGATTCGGCGCTGGGACGCACGTCCGAGGTCGCTTATCAGAGCGCGGTTCCGCAGCATCCGGCATTTGAAGTGGCGCTGGCGCGGCCGCAGATCGAAGAAGAGGCAAGCAGCCTGCTTCCCGACGATGTTCCGCTGCCAAGCTTCAGGCCTGAAGTCGCGACGGCCCAGGCCGTCGAACCGTCACCGCGTCCCGCCACGCCCTCCAAGGCCGAGGAACATGTTCCCGCTGTTGCTTCCGCACCCGCGTTTGATGCGCCGGTTCCGCTGCGGGCACCTGCGCCGCCGAAGCAGAGCACCGGCGCCATGCTCGCCTTTGCGAAACCCGACAATCCGATGCGTGAGCCGAGCAAGATGGATGCGGTTCCCTGGCCGGACCGCGGCAATGGAACGGCGATCTACGATATTTCCTCCGGCGTGGTGCATATGCCGAATGGCGAGAAGCTGGAGGCGCATTCCGGCATCGGCAAGATGCGCGACAATCCCGACTATGTGCATGTGAAGATGCGCGGCTCGACGCCGCCTTCCAGCTATCGCCTGACGATGCGCGAGGCCCGCTTCCATGGTGTGGAAGCCATTCGCTTGACACCGGAAAATGGCGTCAACCCGCATGGCCGCGACGGCCTTCTTGCCCACACCTACATGCTGGCGAAACGCGGCGAATCGAATGGCTGCGTCGTGTTTCGCGACTACCCACGTTTCCTCGCGGCCTTCAAGCGCGGTGAGATCAAGCGCATGGTGGTGGTGCCGAAGCTGAACGGCAACCGCCCGACGCTTGCGAGCAGTGGCGGTAAAAGCGGTGGCAAGACGCTGCTCGGCATGTTCTCGCGCGGCAGCGATTCCTGAGCGGATTTGATTTTAGCGGAATGCCCTAGCGGCGGCGCTGTGTCAGCACCATGCCGCCAAGGATGAGCAGGATGCCAAGCGCGCTTGCCCAGATTTTCGGCGGGTGATCGCTGAAAAGATCAAGAACGACGCCCGATACCATCTGGCCGCTGATGACGAGAAGGGCCGTATTGACCGCGCCGATGCGGGGAATGAGCCAGCTTCCCGAAGCGATGAAGACGACGCCGATGGGGCCGCCGATAAAGGCAAGCCAGGGCGCGTCGGCCGCACCCGGCGGAATGAGGCCGCCGACGATGAGGCCGATGACGGTCAGCACCGCGAAGCCGACGATATGGTTCCAGAAGGAAGCGATCAGCGGCGAGTTGGACAGGCTGAGGCGGCCATTGATCTGCCGGCTCAGCGCCACGAAGACACCGCCGGTAAAGGCCATGGCGATCCAGACGATCATGCCGCTCTCCCGACAAGAATGATGAGCGCGCTGCCGCAGAGAATGAGGGCCACCGCCGCCATGTCCTGCAAATCCGGTCGCCGTTTTGGTAACCCGAAGAGGCCGAAGAGATCAGCCAGAAGGCTGAAGATCACCTGCCCGCCAAGCCCGAGCGCAATGGTGCCGGAAAGCGCCAGCGGCGAATTGACCGCCGTGGAGGTGAGGATGACGATGGCGGCACCCACGACACCACCGCAATAGGCCCAGAGCGGCGCTTTTGGTTTTTCTGTCGGGCCCGCATCCTTTTTCGGACGCATGATCGCCAGATAGATCAGGGCTGCAACAGTGCCGGTGCCGTGCGCCGTCCACGAGGAAAACAGCGCATTGCCATAATGGGCAAGCTGACCGTTGAAATGCACCATCAGCGTCAAAAGGCAGCCGCTTGCGAAGGCGGCGGCGAGATGCAGCGGGTTCAGTCGGGGATGCGTCGTTTCTGTCATGGCGGGCCGGGAAAGCTGAAGATGAAAACGAGCTTTAGCCGATATGTGCCTGAAGCGGAATCGAATTGCGCCGATGCAAGGCTTCAGGCGACATTATCCTGTGTGTCGAGGAACAGGCGACGCCGTCGCGCATTATTCCATTATGAAGAAAACGACCCGCAAACCATTGAACCGGATGACGATTTTCGTCATTTCGATCTTCATTCTCGCAGCCGTGATTGCAGCCATCTATCTCGTTGGCTTCACACCTGGGGAGGTGTGAGCCGCAGGTTCAGTTGCCGGCAGGAATTGCTTTGGCCTTGCCGCGTTCCATTGCCACCTTTGCCTTTGCCATCAAGAAGCGGATGCCGCGCAGCAGGAACCGGCTGCTTTCCAGATAGGCACGATAGGGCAGAACGGTGAAATACCGCCAGCGCGGCAGGCGGTAGATGCGCAGATTGTTCTGGATCTGGCTTTCGTCATCCGCATCCTGCGTGGCGCAGAGCGGATAGATGAAGGCCGCCTTCAGGCCGGCGAGATATTCCAGATCGAAGGCAATGTCATAAGCGAGTCGCATGGGAATGAGTTTCGATATCCATTTCCCGGCACGGCGGTTGACGAGGTAGGCCCCCGATCCCTTTTCGCGGGTGAGTGCCACTGCCAGCGAACGGCCATTGGACAACGGGCGGAATGCAAATTTCCGGCCGTTGCTGACCGTCGTCAGCCGCAGCAGATCCCAGTCACTGCCGTTCAGCACCGCTTCGTCGATGGCATTCAGAAAATCATTCTCGAAGACAACGTCGTCTTCGAGAATGAGGGCGATATCGGCATCGCTCGCCATGAATTTATTGGTGCAGGTGACATGGCTGAGATAGCAGCCGATCTCCGGCGGCGAGGTGCGGCGGCCATGCATGAGCATGTAGGAAATTTCACTGAATTCCGGGATCGGGTAATTCAGCTCCCTGCCATTGACGCCGGCTACACGCTCCGCCTTCAGCCCCAAGGCGTCGAGGCGGGCGTTCATATCGGCGAGGCGCTTGGTGGCGCTATCCATATTGATCAGGAAAACGGCAAGCTTGCGCCGGCTTTTCGGTAATATATGCAAAGCAGTCCTCGCCCGGTTTTTACACCCCTGTTGCAACTCCTTTATTGCAACGACATGACGCGGGCTACGGAAAAAAAGCGGGCTTCAGGCACCTATAGTTGCCGAATCAGGCCTTTTCCACAAATCCATCCAGCACGCGCTTTTGCCCGGCGCGGTCGAAGTCGATGGTCAGCTTGTTGCCTTCGATGGCGGAGATATTGCCATTGCCGAATTTGAGATGGAAAACGCGGTCGCCGACGAAGAATTTCGAGGGCGTGTCGGCCACGGATTTCGCCACCAGCTCTCCGTCGATGGTGCGGCTGCGCGGCCCGCTTTCGCCATAACCGATCCGTTCCACCGCATGACCGGAGCGCGTGCCCCAATTGTCGCGGGTGGCATCGCTGCGGTTCTGCTGCGCGCGCTTCCAGCCGGGGGTGGAATAGTTGTTGGTAAAGGGATCGGCCTTGTCGAAACGTGACTGGCCATAGCCGCCGCGTCCGCCATAACCGCCGTAATTGCTGTCGGAAGCCGCCACATCCACGTGCGCGGGCGGCAGTTCGTCAAGGAAGCGGGAGGGCAGGGTGGATTGCCACAGCCCATGAATGCGGCGGTTCGACACGAACCAGATATGGCAGAGCTTCTTGGCGCGGGTGATGCCGACATAAGCGAGGCGGCGTTCTTCCTCCAGACCGGCACGGCCACCTTCGTCCAGTGCCCGCTGGTGCGGGAACAGGCCTTCTTCCCAGCCGGGCAGGAAGACGGTGTCGAATTCCAGGCCCTTGGCGGAATGCAGCGTCATGATGGAGACGGCGTCGAGATTCTCGTTCTGCTCGGCATCCATGACGAGCGCGACATGCTCGAGGAAGCCGCGCATGCTCTCGAAGGCTTCCATCGAGCGGATGAGTTCCTTGAGGTTCTCAAGCCGTCCGGGCGCTTCGGCCGTCTTGTCGGCCTGCCACATGGCGGTATAGCCGCTTTCGTCGAGGATCTGCTCGGCGAGCGTGGTGTGTTCGGTGTTTTCCAGCAGGCCCTGCCAGCGGCGGAAATCCTGCACCACATCGAACAGCGCCTTGCGCGCCTTTGGCTTCAGCTCGTCGGTTTCGATGATGTCGGCGGCTGCCGCCAGCATCGGAATATCGCGGGCACGAGCATAGTCGTGCAAGTTACGGATCGTCGTATCGCCAAGGCCGCGCTTCGGCGTATTGACGATACGCTCGAAGGCGAGATCGTCGGCCGGCTGGCAGACGAGCCGGAAATAGGCCATGGCATCGCGGATTTCGAGGCGCTCATAAAAGCGCGGGCCGCCGATGACGCGGTAATTGAGGCCAAGCGTGACAAAACGATCTTCGAATTCGCGCATCTGGAAGGAGGCGCGAACGAGGATGGCCATATCGTTCAGCTTGTGGTTCTTGCGCTGAAGCTGCTCGATCTCCTCGCCGACCGCGCGGGCTTCCTCTTCGGAATCCCAGGCGGCATGCACCACGACCTTTTCATCGTCGGGGCTGCTGCGTTCGGTGAACAGTGTCTTGCCGAGACGGCCCTCATTATGGGCGATCAGATGGCCGGCCGCACCGAGAATATGTTCGGTGGAACGATAGTTGCGTTCGAGCTTGATGACCTTGGCGCCGGGGAAGTCCTTGTCGAAACGGAGGATATTGTCCACCTCCGCGCCGCGCCAGCCATAGATTGACTGATCGTCGTCACCGACGCAGCAGACGTTCTGCGGTTCGCCCTTGGCGCGCTGGGCCAGCAGCCGCAGCCACATATATTGCGCCGTATTGGTGTCCTGATATTCGTCCACCAGAATATAACGGAACTTCTGATGATACTCCTTCAGAATATCCGTATGGCGGCGGAAGATGCTGATCGGGTGCAGCAAAAGATCGCCGAAATCGCAGGCGTTCAGCGTTTTCAGCCGGGCCTGATAGGCGGCGTAAAGCTCACGGCCCTTGCCGTTGGCGAAAGCACGGCTGTCACCCTCCGGAATATCCGGCGGCGTCAGTCCCTTGTTTTTCCAGCCGTCGATCATGCCGGCGAACTGTTTGGCCGGCCAGCGTTTGTCATCCAGACCTTCGGCCTGAATGAGCTGCTTGATCAGCCGCACCACATCGTCGGTATCGAGAATGGTGAAATCCGATTTCAGGCCGATGAGTTCGGCGTGGCGGCGCAGCAGCTTGACGCCGATGGAGTGGAAGGTGCCGAGCCAGGGCATGCCCTCGACGGCGCCGCCAATCAGAACGCCGATACGTTCCTTCATCTCGCGCGCGGCCTTGTTGGTGAAGGTCACGGCAAGAATCTCGCGTGGGTAGGCGCGACCGGTGGCAATTATATGGGCGATGCGGGTCGTCAGAACGCGGGTCTTGCCGGTGCCGGCGCCGGCGAGGACGAGAACCGGGCCATCCAGCGTTTCCACGGCTTCGCGCTGTTCCGGGTTGAGACCGGAAAGATACTCGGGGGCGGGCCGTGCCTGATCACGCGCCGCCATGGCGCGGGCAGCAATGCCAAGCCCGCCGCTGCTTTCCGCACCGGCATTGTTCGTCGCCCTGCGCGGCGCCACGGGTTCTTCATCGAAGAACGGCATATCGTCAAAACTGTTGCTCATGCGGCCCAATGTAGTGATTCGGGATATAAAGGCCAGAACCGTGTTCTGCTTTTATTCCGGTATCAACCGTCAAAACGCCTATTCCAAGGCATTTTTTAAGGCTCATGCCTTCCTGTCGGCGTCGAAAGCGGCATCCACGGGCACTTGCAGCGCCACCGCAAGCTGGTTGGTCCTGGCGGCGAGCGCGATCACCCGCATCAGATCGGCGTGCTGTTCCCTGGTCATGCCCTTGGCTTTTGCGGCCGCCGTGTGGGAATGGGCGCAATAGGAGCAGCCATTGGTGACGGACACCGCGATATAAAGCATTTCTTTCACCAGTGGATCGAGCGCCGAAGGTGTGGCCATCACTTCCTTGACCTCGGCCCAGGTTTTTTCCAGTAATTCGGGGTCGAAGGCGAGGTAGAGCCACATATTGTTGATGAAGTCCGATTTGCGGGTAGTGCGGATATCATCGAACACGGCCTTGACGCGTGGATCGGTTTCGGGATTTTGCGTTTTCGTTACGGTGCTCATGGCTTCCTCCGGCTCATTTTCCGGGGGCAGATTATCGCGTTGAAGAATATTTGCGATAAAAATGGCCTTCGCCGTGCCTTCGACGAGAATCCATCACAAATTACAATTACGTAAGAAACGGATTTGTGCGTTGCCTCGTTTCAGACGAGCGGGAATACTGCGCATGTTCCGAAGTGAGTGCTTCAGGGGCGGCTTTGTGCTGCGATGATCGACCGGAGAAATATATGCGGGTCTGGAAACAGGTGGGTGTCAGTCTTGCCGTGGTAGGGGCGGGTCTCTGTCTTTGGGGCGTTTATTCGTCCGAAGGCCGCAATCTGCTTGCCGGCATGGGGCTCGGCAAAACGCCTGCCGGTGCTATTGAACTCGCCGCATCCGGCGCGGGGACACCCGCATCGTCGGGCCAGAATGCCGGCGGCAACCGCCGTAACGGCAATGCCACGCTGGTGGTCACCGCTCCGGTAAAGACAGGCACGGTCAACGACAGGCTGAATGCCATCGGCAATGGCGAGGCGATCCAGTCGGTCGTCGTCATGCCGCAGACCTCCGGCACGCTTTCGGAAATCCGCACATCGTCCGGCGCACGCGTCGTGAAGGGGCAGGTGCTCGCCCGGCTGGATGACGAGGAGCAGGTGATCGAGCGCGACAAGGCGCAGGTCTCGCTGCGCAGCGCCGTTGAAAAATCCAACTCCTACAAGAACCTGAAATCCGTCTCCCGCCTCGATGTGCTGGATGCACAGATTGCCGAAGAGGCCGCCAAGCTTGCGCTGAGCACCGCCGAACTCAACCTCAGGCGCCGCGATATCGTCGCGCCCATCGAAGGCGTGGCCGGTATCGTCGCCGCCAATATCGGCGACAACGTCACCACACAATCAACCATCGTCAGCATCGACGACCGCTCCGAGATTCTCGTTAATTTCTGGGCGCCCGAACGGTTCGTGACTGCGATCAAACTCGGCATGTCGGTGGAGGCGACCTCCATTTCCCGCCCCGGCGAGACCTTCAGGGGCGAGGTCGAGGCAATCGACAACCGCGTCGATGAGGCAAGCCGCACCATCCGCATCCGGGCGAAGTTCGGCAATGAGAAGGACGAGCTCAGGGCCGGCATGTCCTTCGGTGTTACCATGCGTTTTGCCGGGGAGACCTATGCCTCGGTCGATCCGCTCGCCGTGCAATGGGATGCGGAAGGGGCCTATGTCTGGCGCGTCGTCGACAACCGCTCGAACAAGGTGCGGGTGCAGATCGTGCAGCGCAATCCCGATGCGGTTCTCGTCAAGGCCGAGCTGGCGGAAGGCGAGCCGGTGGTGATCGAGGGCCTGCAGCGCGTCAGGGAAGGCGGCGCGGTCCGTGTCGGCAATCAGCCGAAATCGGAGGAGGTTGCCAGCCAATGACGACGCAGCCGCCTTCCGGTCAGGATTCGAAGCTCGCCTTCACCGCACTCTTCGTGCGCCGGCCCATACTGGCAGCGGTTCTCAACACGCTGCTGGTCGTTGCCGGCCTTGCCGCGCTGGTGGGCGTTGAAGTGCGTGAATTGCCGGATGTCGACCGGCCATCGATCAGCGTCAGAACCACCTATGACGGGGCGGCTCCGGAAACCATCGATCAGGAGGTGACGCAGACCATCGAAGGCGCTGTCGCCCGCGTCAGCGGTGTCAAATCCATTGCGTCCAATTCGCAATTCGGAACCAGCCGCGTGACGATGGAATTCGGCGACAATGTCGACATGGCCGTGGCCGCGAACGATGTGCGCGACGCCATCGGCCGCATCGCCGACCAGTTGCCGGACGATGCCGACGAACCGCAAATCATCAAGGCGGATTCCGACAGCCAGCCGATCATGCGCCTTGCCGTCACCTCGTCCACGCTCAGCATGGAGGATCTGACCAAGCTGGTGGATGACGAAATCATCGACCGCCTGGCCGCCGTCGATGGCGTTGCCGATGTGGAGCTTTACGGCGATCAGGAAAAGGTTTTTCGCGTCGATCTCAACCAGGCTGCGCTCGCCAGCCGTGGTTTGACGGTGACCGATGTTTCCAACGCGCTCGCCAGCGCCGCACTGGACGTGCCGGCAGGATCGCTGAAAAGCACGACGCAGGACATCGTCGTGCGCGCCACGGCCAGGCTGACGAAGCCGGAAGATTTCTCCAACCTTCTCATCAAGAACAATATCCGCCTTCGCGACGTGGCGACCGTCATGCTGGGTGCGGACGATGAATCCACCTCGCTGCGCTCCAATGGCGTGCAGGGCGTCGGTCTCGGTATCATCCGCCAGGCGCAATCCAACACGCTCAATATTTCCACCGGCGTGAAAGCGGTCGTCGACACCATGACGGCCAATCTGCCGAAAGGCACGCAGGTCGTCGTCACCAGCGACGATGCCGTCTTTATCGAGGGCGCGCTGCACGAAGTGGAGCTGGCGCTCGGTCTTTCGGCGATCATCGTTGTCGTCGTGCTTTATCTGTTCCTGCGTGACTGGCGCGCCACCCTCATTCCGGCAATCACCATGCCGGTGGCGCTGATCGGCACCATCGTCGCCATCTACATGGTCGGCTTCTCGGTCAATATTCTGACGTTGCTCGCCATCGTTCTGGCGACGGGTCTCGTTGTCGATGATGCCATCGTGGTTCTGGAAAATATCGTGCGCCGCCGGGCGGAAGGCATGGGGCCGCGCGCCGCCGCGGTTCTCGGCACCCAGGAAGTCTTCTTCGCCGTCATCGCCACGACGGCCACACTAGCCGCCGTCTTCATTCCGCTCTCCTTCCTGCCGGGTCAGCTTGGCGGTCTGTTCCGCGAATTCGGCTTCGTGCTCGCCTTCGCCGTGGGCTTGTCCTCGATCGTGGCGCTGACGCTCTGCCCGATGCTTGCCTCGCGCATGTTGAAGCAGGGGCTGAAGGAACCGACAGGACCGCTCGCATGGTTCGGCAATGTCTTTGCCTCCACCTACAAGACGACCCTTGCCGCCTGCCTCAACAATCCGCTGATCGTTATCGTCGTTGCGCTGATCTTTTCGGGCCTGTCGTGGATCGCCTTCGGCATGATCCAGAACGAGCTGACGCCGCGCGAGGACCGCGCCTCGATCATGATGCGCATCACCGCGCCGCAGGGTGTCAGCCTCGAATATACGCGCGACCAGTTGCAGCGGATCGAGGAAAACCTGCAGCCGCTGCGCGACAGCGGTGAAATCCGCAATATCTACTCCATCACCGGCATGAATGGTTCGTCCAATACCGGTTTCATGGTGCTGACGCTCGCCCCCTGGGCGGATCGCGAGCGCACGCAGAACCAGATTGCCGCCGATGTCACCTCCGCCGCCAACAAGGTGCCGGCGCTGCGTGGCAACGCAGCGCAGCCGAACAGCTTGCGCATTCGCGGTGCCGGCAACGGGCTGCATATGGCAATGGTCGGCAGCAACTATGGAGCGCTGACCGCCGCGACGCAGAAACTGCTGCTTTCCATGGAGGAGAGCGGCCTGTTCGATACGCCGCGTTTCGATAACGAGCCCAACCAGGCGCAGCTTTCCGTCTCCATCGACCGCGAGCGCGCTTCCGATCTCGGCATCGACATCACCGGCCTGTCGCGCGCCATGCAATCGCTTCTGGAAGGGCGCTCGATCGTGGATGTCTTCGTGGATGGTGATGCGATCCCGGTCAGGCTCCTGTCCTCCACCCGGCCGATCAATGATCCGACCGATCTTGAAAACGTCTTCCTGAAAACGGGCGACGGCAAGATCGTGCCGATGTCGGTCATCGCGACGCTGAAGGAAAATGCGGTCGCGCCGCAGCTCAATCGTGAACAGCAGCTTCCCTCCGTCGGCTTCACCGCCAACCTGAAGGACGGTGTTTCGCTCGGCGAGGCGTTGCAGAAGGTCAATGAGCTGTCGCAGTCGGTCCTGCCGCCGGGCGCCCGCCTGCTGCCGCTCGGCGAGGCCGCGACGCTCGAGGAAAATTCCAGCGGCATGCTGCTGACCTTCGGTTTCGCCATCGCCATCATCTTCCTCGTGCTGGCCGCCCAGTTCGAAAGTGTTCTGAGTTCGGTCATCATCATGACCACGGTGCCGCTCGGCCTTGCCTGCGCGGTCATCGCGCTGCTGGTTACCGGATCGAGCCTCAACGTCTATAGCCAGATCGGGCTTGTGCTGCTTGTTGGCGTCATGGCCAAAAACGGCATTCTCATTGTTGAGTTCGCCAACCATCTGCGTGATCAGGGCGCGACCGTGCGCGAGGCGATCGAAAAGGCCACCAGTATCCGCCTGCGCCCTGTCATGATGACGATGATCGCCACCATTCTGGGCGGCGTGCCGCTGGTGCTGGCGCAGGGGGCGGGTGCGGAAGCGCGCATCGCGCTCGGCTGGGTCATCGTCGGCGGCCTCGGCTTCGCGACGCTGGTGACGCTTTACATCACCCCGGTCTCCTATCTGCTGATCGCCCGCTTCGCCAAACCGCAGGCGGATGAGGAAATTCACCTGCACCGCGAACTGGAACTCGCCGCCCGCCGCAAGGCGCTGGAGGAAGACAAGCCGCTGCTCGCTGCGGAATAGAATGGGGTTTTCGCCAAACCGTATCCGGCGCAATCGCGATGCTGGACAAAGCGTTAACCTTATCCCATACCACCTGACGAAATTTCGCAACGGATCGAATCCGTTACGGGTGAATGTTGCGGTGGAGATGCATGATGGCGCTGAAAGATGTGGTGGCGGGTGAGCGGAACGAAGAGGGCATAGCCTCAGTGCTTGCCGTGCTGAAGCAGCAGCTTGGTGACAGGCTCCAGACCGGACAGGCGTTTCGCGAGCAGCACGGGCACACCACCACCTACCTGACCCTGCAGGCGCCTGATGGCGTTGTCTTTGCCGAAAGCGCCGATGATGTGAAAGCCGTGGTCACGGCTTGCGCGCAGTACAGGGTGCCGGTCATTCCCTTCGGCACGGGGTCTTCGCTGGAAGGGCAGGTCAATGCGCCGAATGGCGGAATCTGCATCGATTTCAGCCGGATGAATCGCATCATTGAGGTGAATGCCGAAGATCTTGACGTGACGGTGGAGCCGGGCGTGACGCGCGAGGACCTCAATGTCTATCTGCGCGATACCGGCCTGTTCTTTCCGATCGATCCCGGCGCCAATGCCTCCATCGGCGGCATGGCCTCGACGCGGGCTTCCGGCACCAATGCCGTGCGTTACGGCACGATGAAGGACAATGTGCTGGCCGTTACTGCCGTTGTCGCCAATGGCGAGGAAATCCGCACGGCGCGGCGTGCCCGCAAGTCATCCGCCGGTTACGACCTGACCCGGCTTTTTGTCGGTGCCGAGGGTACGCTCGGCGTCATCACTTCGGTGACGTTGCGCCTGCAGGGCATTCCGGAAAAGATCGCCGGCGGCGTCTGCACGTTCGACAGTATCAAGGCGGCCTGCGATGCCGTCATTATGACGATCCAGATGGGCGTTCCGGTTGCCCGTATCGAATTGCTTGACGAGGTGCAGGTGCGCGCCTGCAACGCCTATTCCGGCCTGAACTACGCGGAAAAACCGACGCTCTTCGTGGAATTCCACGGCACGGAGGAGACGGCGGCGCTGCAATCGCAGCAATTCGCCGAGATTGCGGCCGAATGCGGCGGTGTCGATTTTCGCTGGACGAGCGATGCGGCCGAGCGCAACAAGCTCTGGAAAGCGCGGCATGACGCCTATTGGGCCTCGCGCGCACTCGCCCCGCATCTCGACGGGCTTTCCACCGATGTCTGCGTGCCGATTTCGCGGCTTGCGGATTGCGTGGTGGAAACGCAGCGGGATATTCAGGAAAACGGCTTTCTCGCGCCGATCGTTGGCCATGCGGGCGACGGTAATTTCCATGTCCTTATCCTTTTCGACGGCAAGGATGCCGAAAGTGTCGCGAAAACCGAAGCCTTCGTCGCCCGTCTCAACCGCCGCGCCATCGCCATGGACGGCACCTGCACCGGCGAACATGGCATCGGCCAGGGCAAGATGAGTTTTCTGGCCGAAGAGGCGGGAAATGCGCTCGACGTGATGCGTGCCATCAAAACGTCGCTCGATCCGGATAACATCTTCAATCCGGGCAAATTGTTCCGTCTTGTCTGATCATTCTCATATTTGATTGGTACAAAAGGCTGCTTGCCGTTAAGGCAGAAAAGAATAGGTTTGCTGCGTTCGCGAAGGGAGATGCAGGTCAGTGCTCGGGCGTATTCTGGTTTTTCTGGGCGGACTGCTGGCCGTGGTGCTGTTTTCGGCGCTGCTCATTCCCTATTTTGTCGACTGGACGGATTTCCGACGCGATTTCGAGGACCAGGCCAGCCGCATTCTGGGCAAGAAGGTGGTGGTGCATGGCCGTGTCGAGGCCCGTATCCTGCCTTTCCCGTCGGTGACGCTGCATGATGTGCGCGCCGGAACCGATGCGGATGGATCGCCGCTCATTCAGGTCGCCCGTTTTTCCATGGATGCCGAGCTTGCGCCGTTCCTTTCGGGCGAAGCGCGCATCTTCGACATGCGTATCGAGGAGCCCAAGGCCAAGATCCGGCTGCTGAAGGACGGCACGCTGGACTGGATGCGCGGCAGCCGCGCTGAAATTCCCGCCCGCACCGTGGTTCTGGAAAGCGTGCAGATCGAAGGCGGGCAGATCGAATTCATCGACGAGCAATCCGGTCGCAACCGTGTCGTGACGGGTCTCAATGCCGACATGTCCGCCAATTCGCTGGCCGGACCGTGGAAAGCGGAAGGGCGTGCTGCCGTCGACGGGCATCCGGGCTCATTCTCGCTCTCCAGCAGCGAGCCGGATTATGCCGCCGGTCGCATGGGGCTCCGGGTTCGCGTGGTGCCGGATGAACATCCGGTCGAGGTCGATCTCGATGGCGCGATTGCCGCGACAGCGGGAAAGCCCGCCTATAGTGGCTCCTTCTCTTTCAGTTTCCGTGAGGATGAAAAGCAGAAGCAGCAGGCCGGGCAATCGCTCTTTTCCTCGCCGCGCACCCGCGGCAGTTTCGAACTGACCAATGAAAGCGTGCGCATACCGAGCTACCGCATGGAACTCGGCGGCAGCGAAAATCCCTATGTCGTGACCGGCGAGGCAACGCTGGACACCGGCGCGAAGCCGGAATTCCTGCTGACGGCCGACGGCCAGCAGATCGATGTCGCCCGCTTCGCGCCGCCCGTCGTGCAGGCGGGCAAGACTTCGCGCCAGCCCACCGTCTCGGTACGCCAGCGCATCGAAGCCTTCGCCGCCATGGTGGCCCGCATTCCCGTTCCGCCGGTGCCGGGCAAGGCAAGCATCAGCCTTCCCGCACTCGTTTCCGACGACACGACCATCCGCGATATCAGGCTGGATGTGCGCCCGGAGGGGACTGGCTGGCAGGTGGTGAATGCCGTGGCCACATTGCCCGGCAGGACGCAGCTCGAAGCCAAGGGATCGCTGACGCTGCTCGGCGGCCCCGCTTTCAACGGCAATCTGCTTCTCGCCTCCAATCAGCCCTCGGGTCTGGCGAACTGGCTTTCCGGTTCCGTCGATCCGGCGATCCGGCAGCTCAATGCCGCCGGTTTTTCCGCCGATGTCTCGCTGACGACGCTCAACCAGCGTTTCGATAATCTGGAGCTTGCCATCGGCGACGCGTCGCTGAAGGGTGAGCTGGAGCGGCGCTCCGACGGCAAGACCTCCAATCTTTCCATCGATCTTGCCGGCAACGAAATCGATCTCGATGCGCTGAAGGCGCTCGGCAGCCTGGCGCTTGGCGATCAGGTCGGAAGTTCGGTCCTCGACCATCGCATCACCGCGAAATTCAAGGCCGACCGGTTCAACATGTCCGGGGTGACCGCCAATCACGTCGAGACCGCCTTCACCATGGCGGGCGGCATTCTCTCGCTTGAAAACATGACCGCCGGCGACATTGCCGGCGCGGAGGTGCGGGCGAGGGGCCAATTGCAGGGTTCGCTGCTGAAATATGCCGGCAAGGGCACGGTGAACCTGCACGCGGCGGATATGCAGCCGTTCTTCACCATGCTGCAGCAGAAATTGCCGAACCATCCGTTCCTCAGCCGTCTGGCGGCGAGCGCGCCCTGGTACGCCAATTCCGACCTTGCGGTGGATGTTTCGGTGAACAGCGAAAACGGCGGCGCCAATGTCGCCGTCTCCGGCACGGTCAATGGCAGCCGCCTGTCGGCCGTTGCCAAGATGCCGGATTTCCTGTCGATCACGGACGATACGGCCATGTCGCTGGAAGCGGTGCTGAAAAACCAGTCGACGGCCATCCTGTTCGGGCAGGCGGGGCTTGATCCGCTACCCTTCGATGCGGATGGCGAGGGGCTTTTATCCGTCAAGCTCAACGGCACGCTTGGTTCACCGGCCCAGACCGAACTCCGCTTTTCGACGGAACGCACGCATTTTTCGATGAATGGTTCCTTCGCCGTTTCGGCCGCCAATTTTGGCGAGGGCAGCGCCGATGTGGCGCTCGAAAGCGCGGATATCGAACCATATATCATCATGAACGCCATTGGCCTGCCGCAACTCGGCGGCGGCATGGCGTTGAAGGCCAATGCGAAAGTGGCGGTGGATGGGCAAAAGATCGCCCTTTCCTCCATAGGCGGGCAGGCGGGCGGCAATCCCTTCTCGGGCAATCTGACGTTCCAGCGTGCCGCGCCCTATCCCGTCGACGGCGATCTTGCGGTCAGAACGGTCGACCTCGCCTGGCTCGGGGATGCGATCTACGGCCCGGTGATCGATCCGGAAACCGGTGCGCTCAACGCCAAGCCTCTGGCCATGGCCGCTTTCCCGCAGCTCAAGGCTTCGCTTGCCTTGAAAGCGGAAAGCTTCGAGGCAGGCCCCTTCGGAACGGTTACGGGTGTTTCGGCCAAGGTCACGCATGATTCGGGCAGTCTCGCGCTGGACGATGTTGCCGGCACCTTCATGGGCGGCACATTGACGGGGCGGCTTGCCATGTCCACCGGCGAAGGCGCCGGTATTTTCCGCACCAAGATCGCGGTGGCCGACGCCAATCCGGAGCCGATCCTGTGGGCGAATGCCAACGGGCCGGTTGCGACAGGCCGGGTCGCCATTGATCTCACGGCCGAATCGACCGGCAAAAGTGTCGGTGAAATGCTGAAATCTGCCGGCGGTTCGGGTGAAATCCGGGCAGCCGGGCTGGTGCTGAAGGGGCTCAATCCCGGTGCCCTGACGCCGGTGCTGCAGGCGGCGGATGGCTTGCAGCAGCCGATCGATGCACCCAAGGTGCGCCCGCTGGTCGACCAGAGCCTTTGGCAGGGTGAAATAGCGCTCGGCGATGTGGCGCTGCCGTTCTCGCTGAATGGCGGTGCGCTTCATTTCCAGAATTTGCGTGCGGGGATCGATCCGTTGACGCTGACCGCCGATGCGACGGTCGATCTTGCGGCCTCGACTGTGAATGGCGACCTCAATCTCCTGTTTAATCCCGGTACTGAAACGGTTGCCGGCGCTGAACCGTCGGTGCGTCTGAATTACAACGGTCCGCTTGCCGCGCCGGCTTTGACGACCGATGTTTCGGCGCTCAGCAATTACCTGTCGCTCCGGGCATTCGAAAAGGAACGCCGCCGGGTGGAGGCCATGCAGGCCAGCGTTCTTGAAAAGCAGCGCCTGCGCCGCGAAGTCGCGCTTTATCGCTCCCAGGCAGCCGAGCGGCAGGCCGAGAAGGAACGGGCCGAGGCGGAAGCCAAGGCCAAGGCCGAAGAAGAGGCACGTTTGAAGGCTGCGGCCGAAGAGCGTCTGCGCCAGGAAAAGGAACAGCAGGAGCGGTTGCAGCAGCAACAGCAGCAGGAACAGGGACAGCAGCCGGCACCCGAGCGGCAGTCCATGCCGGCCCTGGTGGTGCCGCCGACGGAAAACGCGATCCGGCAACTGGCGCCGGAAAACGCTCCGGCTCAGCAGTAACAAGGGCTGGGCGGAGGAGACCATTCTCAGCTTGCTGAAGGGTGGAACCATTCCCTTAATCCGGAATGGTTCGTTGCGTCCGATTGGCAGGTCACATCAAGAGCGAAGAGGTAATCCGTACTTTCAGCTCCGAAACACCCGCCCCCTATGGCGGATGCGGATCAGCACACCTGTTGTGCGTTCCCCGGACGGCGGAAGCCGCCGATTTGTCTCGTGACGGGTCGGGGAATGAGGGGTCCGAAATACCGCTTGAAAGCAAGGCTACGCAATACGGGAATGCCTTGCAGCGCAGATTAGGCCGCCAATGTTTAATGAATACTTTCACGGCGTTACGAGTTTTTGGCAGGAATATTTGTAGTCGCGGATGGCGGGGCGGGCGCCGCGCATCGCAGATTGTGATCGGTTGCGCATGGCAGCGGGATGATGTCGTGGGGTGTGCCGGCCAGTGTCAGCGGCTTTTCAGCCAGTTCAACACATAAACCCGCAGGGATGAGGACAGATTGCTGTCGGCCGGGCGGTTGTCGTCAATTTCGGCCAGCAGTGCGGCGAAACTGATCTTGCGCCTTTCCGCGATGATTTTCAGCTCGTCCCAGAACGCATCCTCCAGCGAAATGCTGGTGCGGTGGCCGTGCAGGGTCGCGGAGTGCTTGCGGATCATCAGACTGGTCTCCGGCTGGAAATCTCACGCATATTTCGCCGGCAAACCCCTGTTTTGCGATTCTCTTCAGGGTGCATCGGCAGCCTCACCCGGCGGGGCGGATCGTCAGTCGCCGTCGGTCCTGTCATCGCCTTTTTCGAGCCGTCCCCGATCGAGCGCTTTTTCGGCTTTTTCATTCAGGGCAGAGGTGAGGTTTTTTTCCGCCTTGGTGCGGCCGAAGGACAGGCGGTTCTGTTCCGCCTGTTTTTCTTTTTCGCTACGGGCTTTCTGTTTCCGAAACTGACGCAGATTGACGATATCGGCCGCCATGGGGATATGTCTCCTCGGGTCTTGCGGTCAGGCAGGCCGTTACTGCTTCTTGCGGAAGGCATCCAGCGAAACGACGGAGCCTTCCTTCTTTTCCTCGCCGGATTTGGGCGTCTCGGAAGCGGGCTTTGCTTCCTGGGACACGGGGTAGGCGGTGATTTCGGCGTCTTCCAACTCTTCTTCGTCCGCCAGGGGCACATCGAACTCAAGTTCGAAATTGACGGAAGGATCGTAGAAACCGCGAATGGCGTTATAGGGAATAACCAGCTTTTCCGGCGTATCGGAGAAGGACAGGCCGATTTCGAAGCCGATTTCCGTCACCTTCAGATCCCAGAACTGATGCTGGATAACAATCGTCATCTGCTCGGCATATTTCGCCTTGAGGTGCTGGGAAATCCGCACGCCCGGTGCGCCGGTCAAAAAGGTAATGAAGAAGTGGTGGTCGCCGGGCAGGCGGCCGGTTGCGGCCACTTCACCCAAAACCTTGCGAATAACGCCGCGAAGGGCATCCTGTGCGAGAATGTCGTAACGGATATGATCCTGCCCCATGCGGTCCTGTCTTTCCCTTATTCGAACGTCTTTTCATGCACGGCGCGGCTTGCGCGCCAAGGACGCTGTAACACTTTGAATCTTCGCGCAATCCTCAAGCCGGGATCAATCCCGATGCCGATGCCTGCGCGTTGGCCAAGTATACGCAATGTCCCGAACGGCAGCAACGGAAAAGCCGACGCCGTCCGCAAGTCAGCTATCATATAATCAATTCAGGCAAAATGGAGAAGGTGGAGGTTTCTGTTGCCAGGTACCTCCGAACCCCGCCTTACGGGGCTAACCGTAAGGACTTTAGAGCGGAATTCCCGCACCGCCATTAGGCAGCGAGAGCATATTCCTTAGCGTTGTTGTCGTTTGCAACTACACTTGTGACCCGATAACGGCGGTATCATGCCGAGCAAAAGTTCGATCTTTACGCCCTTGTCGATCCTATTTCGCCCCCATCAAAAGCCGGCCTGTTTTGAAGAAGCCGCCGGTTTTTGGTGGAGGCGCCGGGTACCGCCCCCGGGTCCAATAGGTTTATTACACCGACCGTTTATCGCCATAGCCGGGTTGCCCCGGCAAGGCTCATATAGGCGTTTCGGCCGCCTGAGAAAAGGGGGGCGATGACAATTCCATGAAAAGGTTTCGTGATTGCAGCCTGCAATTTAGACTATTCTTGACGACGAGGGATTGCTGTCCCATTCTCCCTGCAACCGGTCACCAGAAGCAACACCGGGCCGGGGACACACGAAGGAGTGGACATGACCGACTATCTCGCAGATGTGAAGAAATACGATGCAGCAGCCGATGAAGCCGTTGTTGGCAAGATCGTCAAGCATCTCGGCATTGCCTTGCGCAACCGGGATTCATCGCTGGTGTCCGCTTCCGATCCGGAAGAGCTTGCACGTGTCAAGGCGAGCTGGTGCGGCAAGAAGCTCGGCGTGACCGATGGTACAGCCGATCAGGCGATCGACGCCGTCGCAAAAGCCATGGCCGCCGACCGCTCCAAGTCGCGCGTGACCTTTTATTATCTGGTCGCCAAGGAACTGGGTAAGCTCCAGTCGCTTTGATTTGAGCCGGGGATAGCCCGCAATAGGTGATTGGTTCTGCCGCCCTGTGCTATTATATTCCCTGAACTTCTGGAGCGTTGTGTATCCCTGCGGACGCGTAACGCTCCAGTTTCGTGAGGAAATTCATCGTGCTTTCCGAAAATCGATTCGGTTTTCGGGCCGGTGCTTTGAGAATCGGCGGCAGAACGCATGAAACAATATCTCGATCTTCTCCGGCATGTGATGGAAACCGGCTCCGACCGCGGAGACCGCACCGGCACCGGCACGCGCTCGGTCTTCGGTTACCAGATGCGTTTCGACCTTTCCGAAGGCTTTCCGGTTCTCACCACCAAGAAGCTGCATCTGCGCTCCATCATCCATGAGCTGCTGTGGTTCCTGAAGGGCGACACCAATATCGCCTATCTCAAGGAAAATGGCGTTTCCATCTGGGATGAATGGGCCGATGAGAACGGTAATCTCGGCCCGGTCTATGGTGCGCAATGGCGCTCCTGGCCGGCACCGGACGGCCGCCATATCGACCAGATCGCGCTTCTGATCGAGGCGCTTAAAACCAATCCCAATTCCCGCCGCCACATCGTTTCGGCCTGGAACCCGGCGCTGGTGGATGAGATGGCGCTGCCGCCGTGCCATTGCCTGTTCCAGTTCTATGTTTCGGACGGCAAGCTCTCCTGCCAGCTTTACCAGCGCTCGGCCGATATTTTCCTCGGCGTGCCCTTCAACATCGCCTCCTACGCGCTGCTGACGCTGATGGTGGCGCAGGTGGTGGGCCTGAAGCCCGGCGATTTCGTTCATACGCTGGGCGATGCGCATATCTATGCCAACCATTTCGAACAGGCGCGGCTGCAGATGACGCGCACGCCAAAGGCCCTGCCGACCATGCGCCTCAACCCGGATGTGAAGGACCTTTTTGCCTTTAAGTTCGAGGACTTTACGCTGGAAAACTACGAAGCCGATTCATCCATCAAGGCGCCGATCGCGGTATGAGCGAGCCACGCGTCACCCTCATCGTTGCGGTCTCTGAAAACGGCGTCATCGGCCGCGATCTCGACATGCCGTGGAAGCTCTCCACCGATCTGAAGCGCTTCAAGGCGGTGACGATGGGCAAGCCGCTCATCATGGGCCGCAAGACGTTTCTCTCCGTCGGCGAGCGCCCCCTTCCGGGCCGCCCGCATATCATCGTCAGCCGCAATCCCGACTATCGGCCCGAAGGCGTGGATGTCGTCTCGTCGCTGGACGAGGCCCTGAAGCTTGCAAAAACGAAGGCTGCGGAACTGGGCGTTGACGAGGTTTTCGTCGCCGGTGGCGGCGAGATTTACCGTCAGGCCATGCCCTTTGCCGATCAACTTTCCGTCACCCATGTGGCCGTAAAACTCGACGGCGACACTTTTTTCCCGGAAATCGATCCTGCCGTTTTTGAGAAAACCGAGGAAATCCCCGCTCCCGCAGGGGAAAAGGATAATTATCCGGTTCTGTTCACCACTTATGTGAGAAGAGCCGCGTCAAAGTGAACTATTTACCCTGATTGGGTATTTAGTTACCACCTCTGCGTTGAAACGGGCGCTTCTCCTTCCTATAACGGGTCGATATTCCCGCCGCACGCGAGCAATCGCTTTCGAACGGGGCCGGGAGAGGCTTTTATAAAGAGGTATTGATGCCCTGGAGCAATCAGAATGGCGGCGGCGGCCCTTGGGGCGGCGGCGGTGGCGGAAACAATCAGGGCGGCGGTGGCGGCCCGTGGGGGCAGGGGCCTAACCGGCCTCGCGGCGGTGGCGGCGGCAATGGCGGCCCGCCCGATCTGGAAGAGATCATCCGGCGCAGCCAGGACCGTTTCAAGAATGTGCTGCCCGGCGGCTTCAATGGCGGCGCGGTTGCCATCGTGGTTCTCGTCGTACTGGTTTTCCTCGGCATCCAGTCCATCTATACCGTCCAGCCGGACGAGCGCGGCGTCGAGCTGCGTTTCGGCCGTCCGAAGGACGAAATCTCGATGCCCGGCCTGCATTTCCATCTGTGGCCGATCGAGACGGTTGAAATCGTCAAGGTCACCGAGCAGCAGCAGAATATCGGCTCGCGCGCTTCGTCCTCTTCTTCGAGCGGCGTGATGCTGACGGGCGACCAGAACATCGTCAATGTGCAGTTCTCGGTGCTCTATACGGTTTCCGATCCGAAATCCTATCTCTTCAACGTCGACAGCCCGGCAGAAACCCTGCAGCAGGTTTCCGAAAGCGCCATGCGCGAAGTCGTCGGCCGTCGTCCGGCGCAGGATATCTTCCGCGATAACCGTCAGGCGATTGCGGCGGATGTGCGCGCCATCATTCAGTCCACCATGGACGGTTATGGCGCCGGCATTTCCATCAATGCCGTGGCCATCGAAGATGCGGCACCGCCGCGCGAAGTGGCCGACGCCTTCGACGAAGTGCAGCGTGCTGAACAGGACGAAGACCGATTCGTTCAGGAAGCCAACCAATACGCCAACCAGAAGCTCGGTGCCGCACGCGGTCAGGCCGCGCAGATCCTCGAAGAAGCGAACGCCTACAAGTCGCGCGTCGTCAACGAGGCACAGGGTGAGGCGCAGCGCTTCATTTCCATCTATGACCAGTATCGCACGGCGCCGGATGTGACCCGTCAGCGCATGTTCCTGGAAACGATGGAGCAGGTTCTGAAGGGTTCCAACAAGATCATCATCGATGAGAAACAGGGCGTGGTGCCTTATCTGCCTCTGAACGAGATCATGCGCAACAATCCGGGCGCAGCACAGCAGGGAGGCAACTGATATGAACAACCGTCTTACGGCCGTTCTCATCGGTCTCGCCCTCGTGTTTTTCTTCGCCTATTCCTCGATTTTCGTCGTCAACGAGCGCCAGCAGGCCATCGTTGTCCGCTTCGGTGAAATCCAGGATGTGAAAACCGCGCCGGGCCTCTATTTCAAGCTGCCCTTCGCATTCATGGATGCCGACCGGGTCCAATATATCGAGAACCGGGCGCTGCGCTTCGATCACGACAATATTCGTGTTCAGGTGTCCGGCGGCAAGTTCTATGAGGTCGATGCCTTCGTGGTCTATCGCATCACGGATGCACGCCGCTTCCGGCAGACGGTCTCGGGTGACCAGATGTCGGCGGAATCGCGCCTGCGCACCCGTCTCGACGCATCGCTGCGCCGGGTCTACGGTCTGCGCGGCTTCGAATCGGCACTTTCGGATGCGCGTGCATCGATGATGCAGGAAGTGCGTGACGATCTGCGTCCCGATGCGGAATCGCTCGGCATCAGCATCGTCGATGTCCGCATCCGCCGCACCGACCTCACGCAGGAAGTCTCGCAGCAGACCTTCGAACGCATGAAGTCGGAACGTCTGGCCGAGGCCGAACTGATCCGCGCCCGTGGTAACGAAGAGGCACAGCGCCGCCGCGCCATCGCCGACCGTCAGGTCGTGGAACTGGAATCCGACGCCCGCCGTCAGTCCGAAGTTCTGCGCGGTGAAGGCGATGCCGAGCGCAACAAGGTGTTCGGTGAGGCTTTCCAGCGCGATCCGAACTTCTTCGAGTTCTATCGCTCCATGTCTGCTTATGCCAATGCGCTGAACGGCAACGGCACGACGCTGGTCCTGTCCCCGGATTCGACCTTCTTCCGTTATTTCAACAATATCGACGGTGCGGCTCCGGCTGCGCCTAAGCCGGCGCCGGCGAACTGATAACGGATCGAATGATTTTGAAGGGGCCGGTTTTTACCGGCCCTTTCTTTTTACTCCGTTTTCGTGCCAAAGCTTCAGCAATGGATGAGCGCCCGCCCGCCTGTTCACGAAAAGGTATTTTTACACTTCATCATTCCGCCTTATGCTTTGACGATATATGCAGGGCATGACGATTTGAAACGCGAGGACGCTTATGGCCGTGACCCTTCTTTCGCCTTTTCGCAGCAGCATTGCCGCAGTTGCGGGCATTGCGCTTGTGGCGGGCAGCCTTTCGGCGCCGGTTGCGGCAAGAGCGCAGAGCCATGGGCCGGAATCGGTGGCCGATCTTGCCGAGCCGCTTCTTGATGCGGTGGTGAATATTTCCACTTCGCAGAACGTCAAGACCGAGGGCAAGGGCCCGGTTCCGCCGAAGCTGCCGGAAGGCTCGCCCTTCCAGGAATTTTTCAAGGATTATTTCGACAGCCAGAAGCCGGAAGGTGGCGAGAAGGTCAATTCGCTCGGGTCAGGTTTCGTGATCGATCCGGCCGGTTATGTCGTGACCAACAACCACGTCATCGAGGGTGCCGATGCCATCGAGGTGATTTTCCCGAATGGCTCGAAGCTCAAGGCGACGCTGGTTGGCACCGATACCAAGACCGATCTTTCCGTCCTGAAGGTGGAGCCGAAAACGCCGCTGAAGGCCGTCAAGTTCGGCGATTCGCGCAGCATGCGCATCGGCGACTGGGTGATGGCGATCGGTAACCCCTTCGGGCTCGGCGGCTCGCTGACCGTGGGTGTCATTTCCGCGCGCGGACGCAATATCAATGCCGGCCCCTACGACAATTTCATCCAGACGGATGCGGCGATCAACAAGGGCAACTCCGGCGGCCCGCTCTTCAACATGAAGGGCGAGGTGATCGGCATCAATACGGCGATCATTTCGCCGAGCGGTGGTTCGATCGGTATCGGTTTTGCCGTGCCGACGGAGCTTGCCCAGAATATCGTGCAGCAGCTCATCGAATTCGGTGAGACCCGTCGCGGCTGGCTCGGCGTTCGTGTCCAGCCCGTCACCGATGACGTGGCCGCGAGCCTCGGCATGGACAGCGCCAAGGGTGCGCTGATCTCCGGCGTGGCCAAGGGCGGACCGGTGGAGAACGGCCCGATCCAGGCTGGCGATGTCGTGTTGAAATTCGACGGCAAGGATATTCACGAAATGCGCGATCTCCTGCGCATCGTGGCGGAAAGCCCGGTCGGCAAGGAAGTCGATGTGGTCGTCTATCGCGATGGCAAGGAAGAGACCGTGAAGGTCAAGCTCGGCCAATTGCAGGATACGACCGACGAAAAGGCCTCGACCGAGAATCAGCAGAGCGAAGACGGCGATGGTGGCGTGGTCGCCCCTGAAGACAATGACGGTGGCGACGATCAGGCGCAGGACCAGACGCCGGAAGTGCGCGAAGCGCCGCAGAGCGTGCTCGGCATGAACCTCGTGGTGCTGAGCAATGAGCTGCGCGCGGAAAAAGGCATTGCCGAAAGCGTGGAAGGCGTGCTGGTCGCAAGCGTCGATACCGGTTCTCCCGCCGAACAGAAGGGCATGAAGGCCGGCGACGTCATCGTTGAGGTCGGGCAGGATTTCATGGAAGTTCCCGGCGACGTGCTGGTGCGTGTGAACGGCCTGAAATCCGAAGGCCGCAAGAATGCGCATATGATGGTGGCGGATGCCCAGGGCAATCTGCGCGTGGTGGCGCTGCCGCTGGAATAAATGCTTTTCGCCCGATCCGTCAGGAATCGGGTGGTCGCGGCCCTGTTATCTCTTTATCCCTTGGTCTCCAGCAAAGGAGGCCAAGGATATGAAATTACTCGAAAACAAGGTTGCCATCATCACCGGCGCGTCATCCGGCATCGGCCGGGCGACGGCGATGCTGTTTGCCGCTCAAGGCGCGGCAGTCGTCATCAATGCGCGTGGCGAAAAGGCGCTGCAGGAGGTTGCGGCTGATATTCGTGAGGCGGGTGGCCGTGTCCACACGGTTGTGGGCGATGCCATTGTGGCGGAAACCCATTCTCGGTTGGCGGATGCGGCCGTGAGCGTTTTCGGTGGCCTTGATATCGCCGTTAACAATGCCGGTGCGGTGGGGGCCATGAAGCCGCTGGCGGAGATTTCGCCCGAGGAATGGGAGCATGTGCTCACCGCCAATCTCACCTCCGCTTTTCTTGGCGCACGTTGCCAGATCCCGCCGATGCTGACGCGGGGTGGCGGTTCCATTGTCTTTACGTCAAGCTTTGTTGGCACCAGCGTCGGCATACCGGGCATGGCGGCTTATGGAACGGCGAAAGCGGCGCTGATGGGGCTGGTGAAAGGCATTACCGCCGATTATGCCGTCAGCGGTATTCGCGCAAATGCGCTTCTGCCTGGCGGGGTCGATACTCCCATGGCCGGAGATGCGGCCCAGAAGGAATGGGCCGCCGGCCTGCATGCGATGAAACGCATCGCTGAGCCGGAGGAAATTGCGCAGGCAGCGCTTTTTCTCGCCAGCCCGATGGCGAGCTTCGTGGCCGGTGCCGCATTGTTTGCCGATGGTGGCAATGCCGCGGTGAAATGATTTTCGGAACTGGCGGGCAGGCGTCTTATCGCGCCCGCCATTCCTCCAGCGTCAGCGCATAGGTGACGTGCGGCCGCAGATGCGGGTGCGTCTCTTCCGGTACGCGCGGATGGTCGAAATCACGGGAAGGGTCACGTTTCAGGCCGATGCGTTCCATCACCGCCGTCGAACGGTGGTTGTTGTGGACGGCGAAGGAAACGATCTCCGGCGTCTCCTTTTCATCGAAAGCCATGACGAGCAGCGATTGCGCGGCCTCGGTGACATAGCCATGACCCCAGAAGCGGGTGGCAAGCCGCCAGCCGATTTCCATGGTGCCGATCGGGAAGGGCGGATCGAGGTTCAAGACGGGCGATATGCCGCAGAACCCCATGACTTCGCCGGTCTCGCGCAGTTCCATGGCATAAAAGCCGTAACCGCTGCCGCGGATCATGCCATTGATGGTTTCCAGCACCGCATCCGCTTCCGCATGGCTGCGGCGGAAGGGGAAAAATTCCATGACCTTCTCGTCCGCATTGATTTCGCGGAACAGGTCGCGGTCGCTCTCCTTCCACTCGCGCAGAATGAGTCTCTGTGTTTCGCGGATGATCATGGAGTGACAAAATCCGTCTTGCGATAACCCTGAATGTAAAGAAGTGCGGTCAGGTCGCCATGGTCGATGCGCATCTGTGCTTCTGCGGCCACGGCCGGCTTGGCGTGAAGGGCAACACCGGCACCGGCCAGATGCAGCATGCCGAGATCGTTGGCGCCATCGCCCACTGCCATTGCCTCTTCCGGCGAAATGCCGAGCGTTGTGGCGATGTCGTTCAGCGCGTCCACCTTGGCCTGTTTGCCGAGGATGGGTTCGGCAACGGTTCCGTCAAGCGCGCCATTGGCTTCGCCGAGCAGATTGGCGCGGTTCTCATCGAAACCGAGCATCGCAGCGACACGGCCGGTGAAGACAGTGAAACCGCCGGAGACGAGGGCCGTGTAATAACCCTTTGCCTTCATGGTGGCGATCAGCTCCTTGCCACCCGGTGTGAGGGTGATGCGCTTTTCGATGACGTCGTCGATGACGGAGACCGGCAGGCCCTTCAGCAGCGCCACGCGCTCGCGCAGAGCCGGTTCGAAAGCGATCTCACCATTCATGGCGCGGGCGGTGATGGCGGAGACCTTGTCCTTCAGCCCGACTTCGGCGGCCAGCTCATCGATGCATTCCTGGCCGATCATGGTCGAATCCATGTCGGCGATCAGCAGCTTCTTGCGCCGTTGGTCCTGTTCCTGGATGACGATATCGATGGGTTGTCCGGCAAGCGTGGCTGCAATCGCGCTGCGTGCCTGTTCGGCTGCGGTGCCGGAGGGCAGGGAGATATCGCAGGCTATGCCATCGGCCAGCCAATAAAGGCCCGATGCATTGACGGCCTTTGCGGCGGCTTCGCCGAGGGCCGGTGTCAGAACAGGATTTGACGGATTGGCGATAAGCGTGGCAACGAGAGCCATGATGAAAAACCTTGATCAGAATTTTGATGCGATCCTGATAACCGGCCCGACGGCAAGCGGCAAGTCCGCGCTTGCGCTTCGTCTGGCGCGGGAGCGGAACGGTGTCGTCATCAATGCCGACAGCATGCAGGTTTACGACACGCTGCGGGTACTGACCGCCCGGCCTTCCGAGGACGAAATGCAGGGTGTGCCGCACTGTCTTTATGGCCATGTGCCGGCCAGCAGCGCCTATTCAACCGGCGAATGGCTGCGGGATATTTCCAGCCTGCTTTCGAAACTGCGCGGTGAGGGGCGCTTTCCGGTCATCGTTGGCGGCACGGGGCTTTATTTCAAGGCGCTGACCGGTGGCCTTTCCGACATGCCCGCCATTCCCGATGACATCCGCGAGGGGCTGCGCGCCCGGCTGATCGAAGAGGGGGCGGCAAAGCTGCATGCCGAATTGGTGAGCCGCGATCCGTCCATGGCGGAGACGCTGCAGCCGGGAGATGGCCAGCGTATCGTGCGGGCGCTGGAAGTGCTCGAGGCGACGGGAAAATCGATCCGCGATTTTCAGCGTGCCAGCGGCCCGGTGATCGTCGATCCCGAGCGGGCGCAGAAATTTGTCGTGCTGCCGGAGAGGCCGGTGCTGCATGACCGCATCAACCGCCGTTTCGAAGCGATGATGGAAAGCGGTGCGGTGGAGGAGGTGCAGGCGCTTCTCGCGCTCAATCTAGCACCCGATGCAACGGCGATGAAGGCAATCGGCGTTGCCCAGATCGCCGACATGCTGGCCGGACGCATGAGTGAGGCGGAGGTGATCGAAAGATCGGCGGCCGCGACCCGTCAATATGCCAAACGGCAGATGACCTGGTTCCGCAACCAGATGGGCGACGACTGGACGCGTATCCAGCCGTAAATGGGCTCAATCCTTGCGGTAGAGGCTGCCGAGCGGCTTCTTCAGCAGGCTTTCGCGCAGCGAAGGGCGTGTCTCGCCAGGTGGCGGGCCATTCTGCGCCTGCATCTGGAAACCGGCCCTGCGCAATTCGTTGACGGCGCCGGAGGCGGTGTCGGTTGGCGCCGGGTTTGGTGAGGCGGAGAGTGCGCGTCCGGGCAGCATGTCCGGCCGGTAGGGTTCATAGCCCTCCGTTGCGCCCGTGCCCGGCTCCCGACCCAGTTCCCGCTTCCAGCTGTCGATCTCCTCCGTCGCCCGGCCTGGGGCTGCCGGCTCCGGCAGATCGGAAAAGGCCGCCTCGACGCTCTGCTGGAAGCCGGTGATGACCGGCTTGGCTGCGGCGCGCATGCGGGTGACGATGCTGTTCAGGTCGACCGTATCGGGTGTTTCGTGGTTCGCGTGGCTGGCGGTGCCGCTTGCCTTCGGCAATTTGACCGTAGGCACGCGGTCGAAACGCATGCGCATCGGCACGTTCACGGCCTCGCCGAAAGCGATGGCTTCGCCATTGCCGATGGACGAGAGAAAATTCGTGGTCGAGGTCGATGCGTTCGGCACGGCGGAAAGAATGATCTTCTGGTCGATCTCGTTCGAGAGCCGCATGGCAAACACGGTCGAGCATTGCGAGAGGATCGTCTGGTCCAACTCGCTGGGGCGTTGGCTGATGACGCCGAGTGAAATGCCGTATTTACGGCCTTCCTTGGCGATCTGGGCGATGGATTGCCGGGTGGGGAAAAAGCCGCGCTCCGGGTCGGCCGGGACATAACGATGCGCTTCTTCGCAGACGACGAGCATATGCAGCGAACCGCGCGCCAGCACCGCCAGTTCGAAGGACATGCGGCAGAGCACCGAGACCACCGAATTCACCACTTCGGAGGGGATGCCGGAGAGCTGGAAAACCGAAATCGGCTTGCCATCCCCCGGGATGCGGAAGATATGCGCGACCGTCTCCAGAATATTGTCGTTGATCGTATTGCTGGAGAACATGAAATTATAGCGCGTATCGTTGATGGCCGAGAGAATGCGGCCTTTCAGCGTGCGCAATGCGGGTTTTTCACCGCGCCCTTCCAGTCGGCCGATGCGCTCGTCAATGAGGGCGAGAAGATCGGCCATGCGGTATGGCACAGGCGTATCCGGCGTGATCGCACTCTTGTCTGAGGTGCGGCGAACGGCGGAACCTTCCGTGCCGCGAAATGCCTTTTTCGCTTCCGGAATGAGATCGCGAAGAACATCCATCTCTTCCGGCGCCGGCTTGCGGCCGCGGAAAATGACTTCTGCGAACTCTTCGAGACGCATCAGCCAGAAGGGAAGGTCGAGCGTATCGGTATCGATGACGACGGAATGATCGGGAAAGGCGGCGGCGAATTCATTGTGCGGATCGAGAATAAGGACACGCAGCTTCGGATCGGTCTCGATCGCCTTGTTCAGCAGCAGCGAAACGGCGGTAGTCTTGCCGACGCCGGTCGAGCCGACGACGGCGAAATGTTTGGCGAGCATCTGCGGAATGCTGATGCTGGCGTTGATGGTTTCGTCCTGTGTCAGCTTCCCGACGACGCAGGCATCGCGCTTGCCGCTGTCGTAAATCTTCACGAGGTCGCCGGTGCGGATGCGATGCGCCACCGCGCCGAGATAGGGGTAACGGGAGATGCCGGTGGAAAAGCGTTCACTGCCGTCTTCGGTACGATAGACCTCACCCACGAGTTCAACGTCGATCAGCAGCCTGTTCGGCTTGTCCGCTGCCCAATGGTCCTCGCCGGTGCGCATGGAAAAGACCAGTGCGGCGACCCGGCTCGTACCCATCTCGATGGAAATCAGGCGTCCGACGGACCAGAGCTGCGACACATCGGTGGAGCCGGGTTCCGTTTCGGCGGCAATGGTGGCGTGCGCGCCGTTACAGGCGATGACGCGACCCAGCATTCGGTTCGCCGGCTGCTGGCTGGCGCGACGTTCGTTTTCGTCCGTGCGGGACGCATTATGAAGCGGGTCGTTATTCACATTTTTTCCCGGTACTTGCAGATGATCGCGGTGGTTCGGGCAGCTTCTGCGGCTGCCATGTTAAAAGATTATGCTTAACAACATGTGTACTGGGTGCGTTCGAAAATTTCGCCGAAACGCCCTTTCGGGTAATAAAAGAAGGCCGGGCGGATTTTTTCCTGCAATATGCGTTGACGGCTGGGGCTTTTGTAGCTAACACTCCGGCCCATGAAAAATCTTAACGTACTTATCGTGGTGGGACGGCGCATGGGCAGGATGGTGTAACCATCCGGCGAAAGCACCCATGCGCTGAACGAGGCTCCTCTAGGGGCCTTTTTTTATGTCTTCAAACAGGCCCTCGGGCTCCTCGATATCCAAAGCCAAAGCGGGATGGAAACAGGCAATGACGGATAAGGACAATACGGAAAACAGCAATCGCATGACAGGTGCGGAGATCGTTCTGCAGGCGCTGAAGGACAATGGCGTCGAGCACATCTTCGGTTATCCGGGCGGTGCCGTACTTCCGATCTATGACGAGATTTTCCAGCAGGAAGACATCCAGCACATTCTCGTGCGCCATGAGCAGGGCGCCGGCCATGCGGCTGAAGGTTATGCCCGCTCCACCGGCAAGGTCGGCGTGATGCTCGTCACCTCCGGTCCTGGTGCGACGAATGCGGTCACCCCGCTGCAGGATGCGCTGATGGATTCCATTCCGCTCGTCTGCCTGTCCGGCCAGGTTCCGACATCGCTGATCGGTTCCGACGCGTTCCAGGAATGCGACACCGTCGGCATCACACGCCCCTGCACCAAGCACAACTGGCTGGTCAAGGACGTCAACGAGCTGGCCGGCATCATCCATGAGGCCTTCCGCATTGCGCAGACCGGCCGTCCCGGTCCCGTCGTTGTCGATATTCCGAAGGACATCCAGTTCGCCACCGGCACCTACACGCCGCCCTCCGCTGCCATCCAGCAGAAGAGCTACAAGCCGAAGGTCCAGGGCGATCTCAACGCCATTCACGCCGCCATCGAGCTGATGTCGAAGGCGAAAAAGCCCGTCTTCTATACCGGCGGCGGCGTTATCAATTCCGGCCCGGAGGCAACCCGCCTGCTGCGCGAACTGGTCGAGCTGACCGGCTTCCCGATCACCTCGACGCTGATGGGTCTTGGTGCCTATCCGGCTTCCGGCAAGAACTGGCTCGGCATGCTGGGCATGCACGGTTCTTACGAAGCCAATATGACGATGCATGATTGCGATGTCATGGTCTGCGTCGGCGCGCGTTTCGACGACCGTATTACCGGTCGCATCAATGCGTTTTCGCCGAATTCCAAGAAGATCCACATCGACATCGACCCGTCCTCGATCAACAAGACCGTTCGTGTCGACGTTCCTGTTATCGGCGATGTCAGCCATGTTCTGGAAGATATGGTTCGCCTGTGGCGCGCTCTGCCGAAGAAGCCGGAAAAAGCACAGACGGCCGACTGGTGGTTGCAGATCGAGCGCTGGCGCGCCCGTAATTCCTTCGCCTACAAGAACTCCAACGATGTCATCATGCCGCAATATGCCTTGCAGCGGCTTTATGAGGCCTCGAAGGGCCGCGACACCTACATCACCACCGAAGTTGGCCAGCACCAGATGTGGGCGGCGCAGTTCTTTGGCTTCGAGGAGCCGAACCACTGGATGACCTCGGGCGGCCTCGGCACCATGGGTTATGGCCTGCCGGCGGCTATCGGCGTACAGGTTGCGCATCCCGAAGCGCTGGTCATCGACATTGCCGGTGACGCCTCGATCCAGATGTGCATTCAGGAAATGTCCTGCGCCATCCAGTACGGTCTGCCGGTGAAGATCTTCATCCTCAACAACCAGTATATGGGTATGGTGCGGCAGTGGCAGCAGTTGCTGCATGGCAACCGCCTGTCCAACTCCTATACCGAAGCCATGCCCGACTTCGTCAAGCTGGCGGAAGCCTATGGCGCGGTCGGCATGTATTGCGATGATCCGAAGGAACTGGACGACAAGATCGCCGAGATGATCGCGGTCAACAAGCCGGTCATCTTCGATTGCCGTGTCGCCAATCTTGCCAATTGCTTCCCGATGATCCCGTCTGGTAAAGCCCATAACGAGATGCTGTTGCCGGATGAGGCGACGGATGAAGCTGTTGCCAACGCCATTGACGCCAAGGGCCGTCAGCTAGTCTGAGCCGGGAGAGGAAAAGGACATGAACGCACACCTACAACCCACCGGCTCCGCCTATTTCATCCAGAAGGAAACGGCTGCCGTCGAAAATCACACGCTGTCGGTTCTCGTCAGCAACGAGCCGGGCGTTCTCGCCCGGGTCATCGGCCTGTTTTCCGGCCGTGGCTACAACATCGAAAGCCTGACGGTTTCGGAAACGGAACATGAGGCGCATCTGTCGCGCATCACCATCGTCACGCGCGGCACGCCGATCGTGCTGGAGCAGATCAAGGCGCAGCTGGAACGTATCGTGCCCGTGCACCGGGTTCTCGACCTTACCGTCCGCGCCCGCGAACTGGGGCAGGAGCGGCCGATCGAGCGCGAAGTGGCGCTCATCAAGGTTGCCGGCACGGGCGAAGTCCGCGCCGAGGCACTGCGCCTTGCCGATGCATTTCAGGCCAAGGTGGTGGATGCGACGGTGGAGCATTTCATCTTCGAGATCACCGGCAAGTCATCCAAGATCGACCAGTTCGTGGCGATCATCAAACCGCTCGGCCTGATCGAAATCTGCCGCACGGGCATTGCCGCCATGAACCGCGGTTCGCAGGGGATGTAGTCTCCGCCTCCAAAGCGTAACCTTCAATAAAGCCCGCGGTTCGCCGCGGGTTTTTTTATGGAATCCGCCCGGGATCAATATTCAACCATATGGTTGACATTCCGCGGCGGCGAGTTATATTCAACAACATGGTTGAATTATCCGCTTCACATCTCGACACCGTCTTTCATGCCCTTGGCGACGCAACGCGACGCACGATGCTGCGTGATCTTTCCCGTGGTGAGCGCACGGTGAGCCAGTTGGCTCAACCCTTCGACATATCGCTTGCTGCGGCCTCGAAACACATCAAGGCGCTGGAAAATGCGGGGCTTATCCACCGTGAGGTGAGGGGGCGAACCCATGTCTGCCGTCTTGCGCCGGAGCCGTTGGCGGAGGCGCATGAATGGCTGGATTTCTACCGGCGGTTCTGGGGCAATCGCCTCGATATTCTTGAGCAGATGCTCAGGGAGGAAGATCAGGGAAAAATCCCTGCAGATGGAGGAAATGACAATGGCTGATATCGCAATGCCTGACACCTATGGCCGTCTCGTAGAGCCCACGACCCTGAAGATCGAGCGGCTGTTGCCCGGACCGATCGAGCGGGTCTGGGCCTATCTGACCCAAAGCGAGCTTCGCCGCCGCTGGCTGGCTTCCGGCGAAATGCGGCTTGCGCCGGATGCGCCCTTCGAACTGGTCTGGCGCAACGACGAGCTTTCCGATCCGCCGGGCCATCGCCCGGAAGGTTTTTCCGAAGAACACCGGATGGCCTCGCGCATCATCACGGTTGTTCCGCCGCATCGGCTCGTCTTCACCTGGGGCGAGGGGGCGGAGGTGTCGATCGAGCTTCAGGCTCTGGGCAAGGAAGTGCTTCTGACGCTCATTCACCGCCGGCTGGCCGAGCGGACAACCAGGCTCAATGTCAGCGCCGGCTGGCACGTGCATCTCGATATTCTTGCTGCCCGCCTTCAGGAAAAGGAACCGGGACCTTTCTGGGATACATGGCTGGCGCTGAAAGAGGAATACGAGCCCCGCATACCGTCATGAAACCGCCACTGGCTATCTGACCGACGGCGCGGCTTGCCGCGCCGTTATCGCGGTTCCGATGGCGGTCGTTTCTCACATTCCGATTCAACCGCTTCAGCGCCTGATTCCGAAATGTCTCTTAACGTCCTGTTCCGTCAGAGCATTTCCAAAGCCGTCTTGCGCGTCGGCGGCGGGAAGGCGACGTCGAGGGCGGTCCAGTCTTCCTCGGTTATTTCAAGATCGGTGGCGCCGCGATTTTCCTCGATACGGGATACGCTGGCGGATTTCGGAATGGCGATGACTCCGTCCCTGTCCAGCAGAAAGGCCAGGGCCAGCTGCGCCGGGGTTGCCTGATAGGCCTTGGCGATGCGGATGAGTTCGTGGTTCTTCAGGATACGACCCTGCTCGATGGGGGAATAGGCCATTAGCGGCACGCCGTGCTCCTGGCACCAGGGCAGAAGGGAAAATTCCGGTCCGCGCCGGGAGAGGTTGTAGAGCACCTGATTGGCGGCGCAGTTTTTACCTTCGGGAACGGCGAAAAGCTCCTCCATGTCGTCAGTATCGAAATTGGAGACACCCCAGTTGCCGATCTTGCCGTCGCTCTTCAGCCTTTCGAAGGCGGCCACGGTTTCCGCAAGCGGGTGCTCGCCGCGCCAGTGCAGCAGATAGAGATCGATATGGCCGGTGCCGAGCCGTGCAAGGCTGCGCTCGCAGGCCTCCGCCGTGCCTCTCGCGCCGGCATTCCACGGATAGACCTTGCTCACCAGAAACACCTCGTCGCGGCGGCCGGCGATTGCCGTGCCGACCACCTCTTCCGAGCGGCCATCGGCATACATTTCCGCCGTGTCGATCAATGTCATGCCGAGATCGATCGCCTTGCGGATGCTTTCAACCTCGTGGCCCGCCGATGATCTCGTCTCGCCCATGTTCCAGGTGCCAAGGCCGAGGGCTGGAACTTCTTTTCCGGAGGGCAGGGTGACGGAAGGAATATCCTCATGCATGGTTTTGCTCCAGCGGTTGTCGATTGGACAATAGTCCTTTGTGCCGACTTCTCAAACCCACGGCGGAAACGATTGATCCATCAAAAAATTTGACCTCGCCCATCGGTGCGTCGGGATGGTTCGATGGCCGGGCGGCGGATAGGGTTCGTGCTCAAGGAGAGATCATGACCATCGAAACCTTCGCCGCGCTGGTGCTGTTTGCCTTCACCACCTCCATCACGCCCGGCCCCAACAACATGATGCTGTTTGCTTCCGGTGTGAATTTCGGTTTCCGCCGCACCATCCCGCATATGCTGGGCATTGGCGCCGGGTTTCTGTCGCTGCTGATCGGGGTGGGATTTGGCCTTGGTGCATTGCTGCATTCCGTGCCTGCGCTTTATACGGGGCTGAAATTCGCGGGCGGGCTTTATCTCGTCTGGATTGCGTGGAAGATCGCGACGTCGCGCAGCCTCAGCGAAGGTTCGGCCGCATCCGAGCCGATGAGTTTCCTTGCCGCTGCCGCCTTTCAATGGGTCAACCCCAAGGCCTGGGTGATGGCGGTGACGGCGATGGCGACCTATACGGATGAGGGGCAATATTTCCTCACCGTTCTCGTCGTCGGCCTGGCCTTTGCAGCCGTCAATCTTCCCAGCGTTTCCACCTGGGCGGGCTTCGGCTCCGCCCTTCGGGATTGGCTGTCGGTACCCGTCCGGCTAAAATGGTTCAACATCAGCATGGCCGTGCTGCTGGTCATCAGCCTCTGGCCCATGCTGAAGTAGGCGTTCTCTTTCCCTCATTCCAGTGACGAGCGCAGGAATGAGGGCTTGAGATAAGTGAGAAATCCTTGCCCGTGCATCGTGGTCATACTTTTCAGTCCGACACTCTATGTCGGAAACTGCCGGTAACATTCCTCGGCGATTGCCTGCACCTCGTCCCGTGTCAGTTCAGCGGAAACGGCATAACCCAGTTCGTTGTCGATCCAGTAGAAGGTCTCGATGCCGTCGGCGCTCGCCATGCGGAAGCTGGTGGTGCGGTTTTCCTCGTTGTGACCGATCAGCACCGTCACCCGGCGACCGGTCTTGTCCTGATACATCAGCATCGCGCCCGGCTTGCCACTGACGGGAATGAGCCGACCGCCGACGAGGTCATATCCGATCTTCGAGAGATCAGGGATGGCGAAGGGATAACCCAGCCGCTTGCCGAGCCATGTCGCAAGATGCTGCTGTTCGCCGGCACCGACTTCGACGGGATGGCGCACCTCGCTTGCATAGATGAGATAGGCGGATTTCGCCTGTGCGGGAATATCCGTCGTCAGTGATGCCAGGGTCACGTCCTGCGGCGTGGAAAAGGACGTGGGCAGCAGCCTGCCGGCTGCACCGCCCGCAACGAAGATCAGCAAGGCCGCCGCCGTTTGCAGGAGAGCCGGTTTCAGCCGCCATGTGCGATCCCTCTTCTGCGGGCCGAGCATCGATGCGTCATGGGGATGCGCGGCGGCATAGGAGGCAAAGGCATTACGCAGAATGTCAGCCTGTTTTTTCCAGGCCTCCACCCGGCTCTGGTCTTCCGGTCTTTCAGCCAGCCAGGCCTCGACAGCCGCGCGATCATCGTCGGAGAGGAGCCCGTCGACATAGGCGTGCAGATCGTCTTCGGTTATGGCATCGGGCCGTTTCATCGTGGTCTCCGCAGGGGTATGATATTATCCGCCGCCAGATGCTGGCGAAGGGTTTCGCGGGCGCGGGACAGCCTGGACATGACGGTGCCGAGCGGGATCGCCAAGGTCGCGGCCGCCTCCTGATAGCTGTAACCTTCCACCGTCACCAGCATCAGCACCGCCCGCATATCCGGTGAAAGAAGTGCCAGCGCACCGTGCAGCCGGTCGTTCTCCAGCGTATCGGAGAGCGTATCCGTGACGGCGATGGTCTCATGGCCGTCGAGGCTTTCGGACGGATGACGTTTCTCGGCGCGATGGCGGTTGCGATAAAGATTCGTCATTATCGTGTAGGCCCATGTTTTCAAACCCGTTCCGCGCCATTGCCTTTTATTGGCAAGCGCCTTTTCCACGCAGTCCTGCAGAAGGTCCTCGCCATCGGCGTCGGAGCGGGAAAGGCTGCGGGAATAACGGCGCAGCATGGGTATCAGCGCCAGCATCTCCGCTTCGAAGCTGCCGGCTGCGGGGGAATGGCTCCCCCGCTTGTCGTCATTCATGCCATCATGGTTTTGCGGCATCCCATACACCGTTCACGCCTTCGCCGGTGGCATCGCCCTTCTTGGTATCCTTGACCCAATAATAGAGCGGCATGCCGTCCTTCGCCCACTGCATCTTGCCGTCCTTGCGCTTCACGAGGGAATAGGCGCCCTCGGCCTTGTCACTGGCGGCTGCGAAAAACGGCGGCCAGTTCACCGCGCATTTGTCGTAACAATTGGATACGCCCTTCTTGTCGTTCTTGAAAGTGTAGAGCGTCATGCCTTTTTCGCCCGCCAGCACATCGCCTTTGTCAGTCTTGACCGTTTCGACCGCAGGCGCGGCATAGGCCGTTCCGGCAAAAGCCAGAACGAGGGCGGGAACGATAAAGCGGATCTTCATGGACATATCCTCCTTGGTTCAGGCGGGCTCAAGCCGCCAACACATCAAGAGACACCGTTGCCCGGTGATTTATTCCCGTCTCGACAGAAAAAATGGCGCTTTATCCCGGTGGCGCTTTCGAGACCCGTAACGGCGAGAATGGCGCGCCCTTCGGTCCGCATATCAGCGGCTGATTTCCGATCCTCCACTCACGCCGTTCCTGACCGCCGTCATGCAGTCAGCCGAACAGGGGAATATCCGGCTTGTTGAGCATCAGCCAGATGATGCCGAGAACGGCGAAGAAGGCGGGGAAACCGCAGGCGAACCAGATGCGGTAAAGGCGGAACCATTGCGCCGGCAGGTCTTGTCCCTTGGTGGCGCAATCATGGGCGATATCCCGCAGCCGGATCTGGATCCAGACGACCGGCAGCCAGAAAATGCCGGTGAAGACATAAAGGCCAAGCGAAAGGGCGATCCAGCCTTCGCTGAGCGGCCAGCCGATGATGCGTGCGAGAAAATAGCCGGTCACCGGCTGGATGATTGCGGCCGTCGCGGTGAAGATCGTGTCGGCGATGACGACCGTACCCGCGACATGCGCGATCAGCGCCGGGTTTGCCGTTCGCCGCGCCATCACCATAAAAAAGGCGATGCCCGCGCCGGTGCCGAACAGCACCGTTGCGCCGATGACATGCGCAAGCCGCAACAGTTCCTCAAGCGTCATCAGCGTTCATCCAGGGTGGCAAGGGCAACGAGGATCAGGGCGAGGGAAGGCAGGACCTTGACGAGGGGGCCGAGCGGATCGAGCCACAGGCTCGGCTCTAGCAGAGTGCCACCCGTCAGATAGGCGCCGCTGACCAGCAGCATGCCGATAAGCGCCTTTCTGGCGAGTGGTCGCAGCAGGACGGTGACGCCGAGGGCTATATCGATGAGGCAGGTGGCGAGCGTGAGGGCGATGGCCGAAGCTTGGGGCATGAAGGGCAGAAAATGCGCCGCTGCTCCATGGATGTTCAGCAGCGGCACGAGGCCGGATAACAGCCAGAATAAAGACAGGCAGAGAATGACCAGCGGTTTCAGCAGATAGGATCTGGCAAACCACAGGTCCTGCACGCCGGAGGGGTGGGCGGCCAGCGTCTGTTTCAGGCTCCTGAGCGATGTCATCCCCGATTGCGCCTCACCCTCCGTGACGATGCCTTCCGACATGACCGTCATGGCGGTTGAACGGAGCGGCGAGCGCCAGCCGAGCGCGCCTGCGGCATCCGCCATCAGACTGACGGGGCGCATAAGGGCCGCCGGAAGGTTGATGACGGGAGCGGTGGGCAGGCCAAGCCATTGCCGGTGCGTGGTGACGACGTCCTGCAATGTCAGCGTTTCTTCCGCGGCGAGCTCGAGATCGCTGCCCGGCGGAATTTCACCATCAATGGTCGCGCAGACTGCTGACGCCACATCCTCGACCGCGACCGTTCGAACCGGCATTGCGCCATTGACGAGCGGCAGAACGAAAGGAAAGCCGGCAAGCGCGCGCACCAGCGCCGTGCCGCCATGGGCATTGCGCCCGACAACCAGCGCGGGGCGGAAGATGACGTAAGGCAGGCCGCTTGCGGTAAGCGCCTCATCGGCGCGGCGTTTGGTGGCGAGGAAGGGCAGGTCGGCTGCGGCTCCCGCCGTGCGGGCCGATATCTGGATCAGAATCCTGCCGCCCGCCTGTGCCGCCGCCTCGTAAAGCGCCAGCATGGCTTTTTCCTGTGTCGCCGCCAGATCGTCCGACAGGCCGTCCTGAAGCGCGCCGGCGCAATTGACGATGGCGTCGTGATCCCTGACCAGCGCGTCCCAGTCCGATGCGCGTGTCATGCGGGCGAGATCGGCGGAAACCCAGTTCGCAAAAGGCCATTTGTCTGTGGCGCGTGTAACGGAACGTGCAAGCCCGGTGACGACGTGGCCTTTGCCGTGAAGGCCACGCACAACCTCCGAGCCGATGAAACCTGATGCGCCGAGAATCAATATCTTCATGCGCGGCATGATAGCTGCCGCGGTTTAAAAACCAGCCGTGTTTTATTGCCGCATTCTCACCCGGCGATTCATCTTTCGTTCTTTTTCTGTTGCGCATCAGGCTCGAATCCTGCGATGAGGGCGCATGTTATTTTCACCGCAACAGGACGAAGCGCTCAAGGCTGTTTCCCGCTGGCTGAAGGAAGGCCGGACGCCGGTTTTCCGGCTGTTCGGTTATGCCGGAACCGGCAAGACGACGCTTGCCAAGCATTTTGCGGAAAATGTCGATGGCGAAGTGCTGTTTGCGGCCTTCACCGGCAAGGCCGCGCAGGTGCTGCGTTCGCGCGGGGCAACCAATGCCCGCACCATCCATTCGCTGATCTACCGCCCGCGCGGCGAAGAAACCGTCGAAGACGAGGAAACCGGCAAGACCTCGATCGCACCGATGTTTTCCATCAACCGCCAGAGCCCGCTCGCCAAGGCGGCGCTTATCATCATCGATGAATGTTCGATGGTGGACGAGCAGCTCGGCAAGGATCTGATGAGCTTCGGCACGCCGATCCTCGTGCTAGGCGATCCGGGGCAGCTGCCACCGGTTTCGGGTGGTGGCTTCTTCACCGAGCAGGAGCCGGACTATCTGCTGTCGGAAATTCACCGCCAGGCCAAGGACAATCCCATCATCCATCTGGCCATGGATGTGCGCGAAGGCCGCGAGATCATGCGCGGCGACTATGGCTCCGCGCAGGTGATTTCCAAATCCGAAGTGACGCAGTCGCTGGTGCTGGAGGCCGATCAGGTGCTGGTCGGCACCAATCGCACCCGCCGCCGCTATAATCAGCGGCTTCGCGAGCTGAAGGGTTTTTCCGCGGATTATCCGCAATCCGGCGACAAACTGGTCTGCCTGCGGAACGATCCGGCCAAGGGCCTGCTCAACGGCTCATTGTGGCAGGTGATGAGTTCTTCGCGCGAGACGGTGAAGCCCGGCATCAACCTGATGATCCGGCCCGAAGACGACGATATGGATCGCGGTGCCGCCAAGATCAAATTGCTGAAGGCGGCCTTCGAGGATGTGGAGACCGAAATTCCGTGGTCGACCCGCAAGCGCTACGACGAGTTCGATTTCGGTTATGCGCTGACCGTGCACAAGGCGCAGGGTTCGCAATGGAACAATGTGGTTCTCTTCGACGAGAGCTATGCCTTCCGGGATTCCCGCGAAAGGTGGCTTTACACCGCCATCACCCGCGCGGCGGAAACCCTGACGATCGTTCGTTGATCAGGCGCGGATAACGCCCAGCAGAACCGCCTTGGCGACCGCCTGAAAGCGGTTGCTGGCGTTGAACTTGCCTATGATCTTTGCCTCGAGGATGTTGAGATCGCCGCCTGAAAGGCCAAGGGCACGGGCAAGCCGCACCGGCGCATAACCCTCCGCCATCAGTTCCAGGCATTTGCGTTCTGTGTCGGTGAGGGCGATGTCCTTTGCCGGCGCCCGTTCGCTGCCATCCATGCCGTCCGCATCCGTCTCCGTCACCAGCAATTCCTCGATCTGCTGGGCCTGGCGCTGGAGCGTGGAAAGCTCGGCGGTCAATTCCCTCTTCCGCTGCCGCAGGGCGGCGTGGAATATGTCGTCCGCCTCTTCCTGCGAAAGCGAACGGACGAGTTTTTCCATGATCTCGGTAATCGCGGCGACGGAAATGCCCACTTCGCGACAGACGTTGATGACAGCCATGCGCTGTACGTTGCGATGGGTATAAACGCGCATCTGGCCGATACGCTTTGAGGTCAGCAGCGCTTTTTCCTCGTAAAAATGCAGTGTTCGGTGGGTTACCCCGAAGATATTGGCCATGTCAGCGATGGGGACCGGTTCGGCGGGCAGGGAGGAAGGCAGGCTCACATCCGGTAGAAAGATGCTGATCCTTAGATTGGGTTTGTCCTCGTCGCCGTGTTCAAACGGCATCCTGCCATCCTGCATCGTCTCCCCCTTCACGCTTTTTGACAGTGTGCCTGCTTCTTATGGCATCCGTTACTTGTTCCCCTGTCACGGGCCTGTCTTCTGATCTAGACATCATGCCAAACGCAGCAAAAAACCATAACGTGTATTGCCTGCTTTCGTTCCCGCACCTTTAAAAAATTTTATCGGCCTCCTTGCGGTCGGCGTCAACCTGCGTGAAACAAGGTGTCAATTCCGAACCGGAGCTCCGATGCCATGCCTGCAAAACTTTCCGTCAATTTGAACGCAATTGCCATGTTACGCAACCGCCGCGATCTTCCCTGGCCGGATGTCGCGCATTTCGGGCAAATTGCGCTCTCGGCGGGTGCAAGCGGGCTGACTGTACACCCTCGGCCCGACCAGCGCCACATCCGCTTTTCGGACCTGCCGGTGCTGCGGGCGCTGATCGATGACCGTTTCCCCGGCGCGGAATTCAACATCGAAGGTTATCCGACCGAGGATTTTCTGGTCCTTTGTGAAAAGACGCAGCCGGAACAGGTGACGCTGGTGCCGGATGATCCGTCGCAGGCGACCTCCGACCATGGCTGGGATTTCTGCAAACATGCCGTTTTCCTGAAGGACGTCGTTGGACGCCTGAAGGCCGGCGGCATGCGCGTTTCGCTGTTTGCCGATGGCGACGGGGAACGCGAGCCCGTGGAACTGGCAGCCGAGACGGGGGCTGCCCGCATCGAGCTTTATACCGGCCCTTATGGTGGCTGTTTTGACGATCCGCAAAAGGCTGACGTGCTTGTCGAGAAGCTGGGGCAGACGGCGGATCATGCCGCCGCACTCGGGCTTGCGGTCAATGCCGGCCATGATCTGACGGTGGCGAACCTGCCCAGGCTGATGAAACGTATTCCCAATCTTGCCGAAGTCTCGATCGGCCACGGGCTGACGGCGGATGCGCTGGAATATGGCATGGCTGAAACAGTCCGGCGTTTTTGTCAGGCCTGCGGTCAGCCTAATTCATAACCAAAGTCAATTTTTTCACCTATGCTCTGCCTTGCGCATGCTCCGTGCGCAGATTTTGGAAGGCAGAGACATATGCAAGAACATCATGTTGTCGTCGTGGGTGGAGGCTTCGGCGGTTTGCAACTGGTTCACGGGCTGGAGGGGGCCCCTGTCCGCATCACATTGATCGATCGTCGCAACCATCACCTGTTCCAGCCCCTGCTGTATCAGGTTGCGACGACGGCGCTGGCGACATCCGAAATCGCCTGGCCGATCCGCCATCTTTACCGCGACCGCAAGGAGGTGACGACCCTGCTTGCGGAGGTGACCGGTGTGGACCGGGTGGCGAGAACCGTGCATCTCAACACCGGCGAGAGCATCGGCTTCGATACGCTGGTACTGGCCACCGGCGCGCGCCACGCCTATTTCGGTCGCGACGAGTGGGAGCGTTCCGCCCCCGGCCTCAAGACGCTGGAAGATGCAACGACGATCCGCCGCCGCCTGCTTCTGGCCTTTGAAAGAGCCGAACTCGCCACCAGTGAAGAGGAACGGCAGGCGCTTCTCACCTTCGTCATCATCGGCGCGGGCCCGACGGGCGTGGAAATGGCGGGCATGATCGCCGAACTGGCCCACAAGGCGTTGCCGGCGGAATTTCGCAATGTCGATACCACAAAGACCCGTGTTCTGCTTGTCGAGGCCGGCCCTCGTGTCCTGCCGGTCTTTACGGAGGATCTTTCGACCTATGCCAAAGAAGCGCTTGAGAAGCTTGGCGTCGAGGTTCTGCTCGGCACGCCGGTGACGGCCTGCAACGATGAGGGTGTGACGGTGGGCGAGACCTATTATCCCTGCCGCACCGTCGTCTGGGCCGCCGGTGTGCAGGCCTCTCCCGCCGCGAAGTGGCTGAATGCCGCTGGCGACAGGGCCGGGCGTGTCATCGTCGGGCCGCAGCTTCATCTCGAAGACGATGCTGATATCTTCGTCATCGGCGATACCGCCGCCGTCAATCAGGAAAACGGCAAGCCGGTGCCGGGCATCGCGCCCGCGGCAAAGCAGCAGGGCGCTTATGTGGCGAAGGTCATCAAGGCGCGGCTGGAGGGCAAGCCGTCGCCGGCACCCTTCCGCTACAGCCATCAGGGTAATCTCGCCACCATCGGCAAACGCGCGGCGGTGATCGATTTTGGTCGGTTCAAGCTGAAGGGCGTGCTGGCGTGGTGGATATGGGGGCTTGCCCATATCTACTTTCTGATCGGAACGCGCTCGCGGCTGGCCGTGGCGTGGAGCTGGCTGTGGATTTATCTGAGCGGCCAGCACAGCGCGCGGCTGATTACCCAGAAAGAGACGCTGAAGGACGAGGCCTGAAGTAACAAAGAAAAGAGCGGGAAGCATGGCTTCCCGCCCTCGTTTATTTGGTCGTCTCTGCGCGTATCAGGCGTCGAGCGAGGCCATGTCGATGACGAAGCGGTAACGCACGTCGCTCTTCAGCACGCGCTCATAGGCTTCGTTGACGTCCTTGATGTCGATCTTTTCGATTTCCGAAACGATGTCGTGCTTGCCGCAGAAATCTAGCATTTCCTGGGTTTCCTTGATCGAGCCGATCATCGAACCGGCGAGCGAACGGCGGGCGGGAATGACCGAGAATGCGTGGACCGGGATCGCATGTTCCGGCACGCCGAGTAGAACCATCGTGCCATTGACCTTCAGCAGGTTGAGATAGGCATTCCAGTCGATTTCGGCGGAAACGGTGCACAGAATCAGATCGAAGGTGCCTGCGAGCTTCTCGAAGGTCGAGGCGTCGCTGGTGGCGTAATATTCCTTCGCGCCGAGCTTGAGGCCGTCTTCCTTCTTCGACAGCGTCTGCGAGAGAACGGTGATATCAGCACCCATGGCCGTACCGATCTTCACGCCCATATGGCCAAGGCCACCCATGCCGAGGATCGCGACCTTCTTGCCGGGGCCGGCATTCCAGTGGCGTAGCGGCGAATAGAGCGTGATGCCGGCGCAGAGAAGCGGCGCGGAGGCATCGAGCGGAAGGTTGTCCGGGATGGACAGGACGTAGTATTCCCTGACGACGATATGGTCGGAATAACCGCCCTGCGTCGCGGTCTTGCCATCGCGCTCTACTGAATTGTAGGTCTGCACGAGGCCCGGCAGGTACTGCTCGTTATCGACATCGCGCGTGGCGCAGCCGACGCAGGAATCGACGAAGCAGCCGACGCCGACATGGTCGCCGACCTTGAATCGGGTGACCTTGGAGCCGACGGCCCGCACGACACCGGCGATTTCGTGGCCCGGCACGATCGGGTAAACGGCATTGTGCCATTCGTTGCGGACGGTGTGGATGTCCGAGTGGCAGATGCCGGCATATTTGATATCGATGACGACATCGTCATCATTCGGCTCGCGGCGTTCGAAGGTGAACGGGGTAAGCGGCGTCGACGCGTCGGTCGCAGCGTAACCTCTTGCAATAGCCATCTGAATATCCTTTCGGGAGTTGGGGACGGCGGAATATGCAATGGAAGCGTCAAGGGGCGTTAGAGCGATCCTCCGAGCTTCTTGCACGATCCTGCAAAAAATACCCGCGTGCTCTTTGCGGATGGCGGGCGGCCTTCTAGATAAGAGACATCCAATATGTCTCTTCCTTCAGCCAGGGGATTTTCCCTCATGTCCTTGCCGTTCAATGTCTATCAGGAGATCGCTTCCATCGCCGCGCGGCACGCCACCCAGGACGGTGAGGTGCGCACGGCGATCGAATCCCTCGGCATCAGTCGGCGCACGATACCCAGCGCGCCGTGCCACGGCAGCTACCGTCCCTCTCTCGCACTCGTGATCCAGGGCTCGAAAAGCGTTCAGCTGGGTACGGACACCATCAATTACGGCGCCGGTGACTATCTCCTGACCTCGCTTGACCTGCCGGTTGCCTGGCGGGTGGTGGAGGCGAGCAGGGAGGTGCCGCACTTCTGCATCGCCCTTGCCATAGACAGTGAAAAGCTGCTCGATCTTATGAGCCGCGTACCGATTGATCCACCTTCGGAGCCGGCGAATGGGCAGCGCGGCATCGTCGTTAACAAGGCCACACCGGAGCTTCTCGATGCGGCCATCCGGCTTCTGCGCTTGCTCGATCGTCCAGCCGACATTGCCGCCATGGCGCCGCTGATCGAGCAGGAAATCCTTTATCGCATCCTGACCGGACCGGCCGGCGGGCAGCTGATGAACATCATCGCAGCAGGCAGCCATGGCAACCGCATCGCCCGCGCCATCGCCTGGCTGCGCGAGAATTTTGCGCGCCAATTGCGTATCGAAGAGCTGGCCGAGCAGATCGGCATGAGCGTTTCGTCCTTCCACCATCATTTCAAGACGATCACGGCCATGACGCCGGTTCAATATCAGAAGCAGCTGCGCCTGCATGAGGCGCGCCGGCTGATGCTTGCGGAGCGGCTGGATGCGGGTACCGCCGGACATCGTGTCGGTTACCAGAGCCCGTCGCAGTTCAGCCGTGAATATAGCCGGTTTTATGGGTTGTCGCCGTCGCGTGATGTGGATGCATCGCGTGAAATTGCGGCGGGGTAGATGTCCATTCAAGGCGGAGCGGTGGCGCGTGGGGCTTACCCCCCTCTGCCCTGCCGGGCATCTCCCCCACAAGGAGGGAGATCGGCAAGCAGCTTTGGCCCTGCTTCATTCTCTGTCCTCGAGATGGGCGAAGCGTAGCGGCATATCGATCTCCCCACCTGTGGGGGAGATGCCCGACAGGGCAGAGGGGGTAAGCCCCACGCGCCATCGCTCCGTTATCAACGCACAACCGCCTAAAGAACCCTACCACGCTTCCATCCCCAATACGCCGCACCGCGTCAATTCTCATCTCCCTTTAAAGAATCCGCTTGACGCCCAAGCTGCCTCCGCTTAAATGGCGCTCGAACCGTACCGTACGGTACATTAATCAAGCCCCTGGAGTGGAAAAGACTTGGCTTCCGACCCGATCACAGCGCAGGAATTTTCGCCGCGCCAGAACGCCGTTCTGGACCAGGCATTGCGTCTATTGGTCGAGGGCGGGGAGAAAGCGCTCACCACATCCGGGCTGGCGCGCGCCGCCAACTGTTCCAAGGAAAGCCTCTATAAGTGGTTCGGCGATCGCGACGGCCTGCTGGCGGCGATGATCACCTTCCAGCAGAGCAAGGTCCGCACCTTCGAAAAGGCGGGTGACCGTGTTTCTGCGCCGCAGCTTGCTGATCACCTCGAGGTTTTCGCGCATGATCTGCTGGACGTGCTGGCGGGCGATGTGTCGCTGGCGCTCAATCGTCTCGCCATCGGGCAGGCGAGCCGGGATGGTTCGAAGCTTGGCGATCTGCTGCTGGAACGCGGCCGTCGCCAGATCGATCGCCGCGCCCGCGGACTGATCGAGGCGGGTCGCCGTTCCGGCTACCTGCGTTTCGATGACGCCGAAGAGGCGTATCGCAGTTTTTACGGCCTCATCGTTTCGGATCTGCATGTGCGCATGCTGCTGGGCGAGGCGCCGGACAAGGATTTTTCCGCCCGGGCAAAGAAGGCGGTCGTCGCCTTTCTGACGCTCTACGGGACGGAAAAGGTACATTCGGAACTCAGCGGCAAGCCCGCCTGAGTTTCCGGTTCAGACAACCGAGAGACAAGCATTAGGGAAGGACCATAAAATGCGCGTTTATTATGATCGTGATGCCGATCTCAATCTCATCAAGTCCAAGAATGTCGTCATCGTCGGTTACGGTTCCCAGGGCCGCGCCCATGCGCTGAACCTCAAGGATTCCGGCGCCAAGAACGTCGCCATTGCACTCAAGGCCGGTTCGCCGACCGTCAAGAAGGCTGAAGCCGACGGCTTCAAGGTCATGACCGTTGCCGAAGCCGCCAAGTGGGGCGACCTCATCATGATGGCAACGCCTGACGAACTGCAGGCCGACATCTACAAGGCCGACATCGCCGGCAACATCCGTGATGGCGCAGCGATCGCCTTCGCACACGGCCTCAACGTTCACTTCGGCCTTATCGAGCCGAAGGCTTCGCTCGACGTCGTCATGATCGCACCGAAGGGCCCCGGCCATACGGTTCGCGGCGAATACCAGAAGGGCGGCGGCGTTCCCTGCCTCGTTGCCGTTCACCAGAACGCTTCCGGCAACGCGCTTGAACTCGCTCTCTCCTACGCCTGCGGCGTTGGCGGCGGCCGTTCGGGCATCATCGAAACCAACTTCAAGGAAGAGTGCGAAACCGACCTCTTCGGCGAACAGGTCGTTCTGTGCGGCGGTCTCGTCGAACTGATCCGCGCTGGTTTCGAAACGCTGGTCGAAGCCGGTTACGCTCCGGAAATGGCCTATTTCGAGTGCCTGCACGAAGTGAAGCTGATCGTCGACCTGATCTATGAAGGCGGCATCGCCAACATGAACTACTCGATCTCCAACACGGCTGAGTGGGGCGAATACGTCACCGGTCCGCGCATCATCACCGCCGACACCAAGGCTGAAATGAAGCGCGTTCTGCACGACATCCAGACCGGCAAGTTCACCTCCGAGTGGATGCAGGAATGGAAGGCCGGCGCTGCCCGCTTCAAGGGCATCCGCCGTAACAACGACGCCCACCAGATCGAAGAAGTCGGCGCCAAGCTGCGCGGCATGATGCCCTGGATCGGCAAGAACAAGCTGGTCGACAAGGCCGTCAACTAAGCTTCATCGCTTGGTGGAAGATATGAAGGCCGGGGCGAAAGCTCCGGCCTTTTTCATTGGCGATCGCACCGATATGTCTTGACTCACTATTTTTTGTACGTACATAAATCTGTACATGTTTGCGGAAAGGCAATTCTCATGGCGAATGTGCGATTTACCGAGTTCCGGCAGAACTTCGCGACCCATTTCGACCGGGTGCTGGAAACCCGCGCGCCATTGCTTGTCACGCGGCAGGGCAAAGAGGCGGTGGTCGTGCTCGCCGAAGGGGAATATGAGAGCATGCAGGAAACGCTGCATCTCTTGTCCAACCCGGCAAATGCCTCACGGCTTCGCGCCTCCATGGACGAACTTGAGCGCGGTGATACCGTCGAGCGGGATCCGACCGAAGAGTGAAGCTCGTCTGGACGCTAAGTTCATGGGACGATTATGAGTTCTGGCAAAGAACCGATGCCCGCATGGTCGAGAAAATAAACGACCTTATCCGAAATGCCAAACGCACGCCCTTTGCAGGGCTTGGAAAACCGGAGCCCCTGAAGGGCGATATGGCAGGATATTGGTCTCGGCGGATTACCGCCGAGCATCGGTTTGTCTATCGTGTATCCGGGTCTGGAAGCGAGCAGAGGCTGGAAATCATCCAGTGCCGCTTCCATTACCAGTAACCGCTCACTTCGGCGGGATGACACCCTTGGTCAGCAGGAAGCAGCCGTAGAAGCGCGTCTCTCCAGTCGTGATGACGCAATAGGCCTGCTTGGCTTTCTCGTAGAAGGCGAAGCGTTCGATGCCATACATGGGGGCTGATTTTCCCTCGGCCGCGTCGATTTCCTTCTGCACTTCGGCCTGCACCGGTTCCAGCTGATCGGGCGCACCCATCACTTCCATGCGGCCGACCGAAGGCTGCAGCGGGGTGTCGAGCGGCAGCACCGAGAGGATCGCCTTCATCGCGCGGGCCGCCGAGACATTGTCGATATGCAGCACCTTGCCGACAGCCGTGTGCCGGGCAACCGAATCGGACGGGAAATTGGTGTCGGATATCACCAGCGTATCACCGTGACCCATGGCGCGCAGCGCGTGCAGAACATCGGCATTCAGCGCCGGGTCGATATTTTTCAACATGTCTTCTAACTCCCATCATCGTCATGCCGTCCGCGGCACCGGCGCGCAATCCAGCCGGAAAAGCGCGCGGCGTCAATCTCAAACGGAAGATTGTTAAGCCTTCTCAGAGGGTGTATCTGGCTTTGTCCGGAAAAACGGCCGCGAATGCGGGGCTGTGGCGGGCACCGTGCAGGGAGGCAGAAATAATTCGAAAAACTGATAAGTCAGTATTGCTGACATATCGACATTTCTGTAAAGATGCGCGCATAAAAACGACACAAGAGGAAACGTACCCATGCTTAATTGGGAACAAATTTTCGCCACGCGCTCTTCGCGCATGAAAGCGTCTGAAATCCGCGAGCTGCTGAAGCTGCTCGAACAGCCCGATATCATCTCCTTTGCCGGCGGTATTCCGGATCCGGCTCTCTTCCCCGCAGAGGAGTTCCAGCAGGCTTATGCGGAAATTTTTTCCGGTGCGCAGGTCAACGCCGCCCTGCAATATTCGGTGAGCGAGGGTTACAAGCCGCTGCGCGAATGGCTGGCGGGCGAGATGGACAAGATCGGCATCGAATGCACCGCCGACAACGTCTTCATCGTTTCCGGTTCGCAGCAGGGTCTCGATTATCTCGGCAAGCTGTTCCTGTCGCCGAAGGATACGGCGCTGGTCACCTGGCCGACCTATCTCGGCGCGCTTTCTGCCTTCAACGCCTATGAGCCGAATTACGACCAGCTGAACCCCGGCGGCAACCGCACGCCCGAGGCTTACCGCGAAACAGCCGCCAAGCTCGGCGGCGCGGTGAAGTTTGCCTATCTCTCGGCCGATTTCTCCAATCCGACTGGCGAAACCGTCGATCTGGCTGGCCGCGAAAAGGTTCTGGCGCTGGCCGACGAGCTGGATATCGCCGTTATCGAAGACGCCGCCTATCAGTCGCTGCGTTACGATGGCGAAGCGGTGCCGCCGATCATGGCGCTCGATATTGCCCGCTCCGGCGGCATCGAGAACACCCGCACCATCTATTGCGGTAGCTTCTCCAAGACGCTGGCACCCGGCCTTCGCGTCGGTTACATCGTTGCTTCCGCACCGGTTATCCGCAAGCTGGTGCTGATGAAGCAGGCGGCCGATCTGCATTCCTCCACCATCAACCAGATCGCCATCGAACGCGTGGCCTCGCGCGGCTTCGACAGCCAAGTCGCCAAGATCAAGGCAGCCTACAGCGCACGGCGTGATGCGATGCTCTCCGCGCTTGAGAAGTACATGCCGAAGACCACCAGCTGGACCAAGCCGGAAGGCGGCATGTTCATCTGGGTCACGCTGCCTGAGGGTATGGATGGGGCCGCACTTTTGGCAAAATCCATCGCGACGGAAAAGGTAGCCTTCGTTCCCGGCCGCGCTTTCTTTGCGGATGGCTCGGGTACGAATACGCTGCGCATCAGCTTCTCCTGCGCGAATGAGGCGATGATCGAGGAAGGCATGAAGCGACTTGGCCGGTTGATCACGACGGCGCAGGCGGAAACGAGCGAGGCGATCGCGGCGATTTGAGGAGCTTTCCCGTGGCGGGGGAGGGTGTGGCTTTACCCCCTCTGTCCTGCCGGACATCTCCCCCTCAAGGGGGGAGATCGACTCGTGGTTAGGTCTCGCCCATCTCGGCGTCTGCAAATGAAGTGAAGGCAGAGCCTCTTGCCGATCTCCCCCCTTGAGGGGGAGATGCCCGGCAGGGCAGAGGGGGTAAGCTGCAAGTGCCAAGGGAGCTCTCGATCCCAACGGCCCCCAAGAGATCATCCCTCAAAAATCCTGCCTGTCACATACATGTTATGCAATCATGTTTTAGCGGTCCCACCGAACAACAGGGACTGGACCCATGAAAACGCTGCTCTCCGCTTTCACCGCCATCGTATCGCTCGGCTTCATCGCCACCGCCGCCAATGCCGCCGATCTGGTGCTTTACACCAGCCAGCCGAACGAGGACGCGCAGGCGACCGTTGATGGTTTCAAGGCCGCCAATCCGGGCCTTGAAGTCGAATGGGTGCGTGACGGAACGCCGAAGATCATGGCCAAGCTGATGGCCGAAATCAATGCCGGCAATCCGGTTGCCGACGTGCTTCTGATCGCCGATACGGTAACGCTGGAGCGCATGAAGCAGGCCGGCCAGCTTCTCGCCCACAAGTCTGCCGAAGCCAAGAATATCGATGCCTCGCTTTATGATGCGGACGGCTTCTATTACTCCACCAAGCTCATCACGACCGGCATCATGTACAACACCGCCGCCGCGATGAAGCCGACGAGCTGGAAGGATCTGGCCAAGGCCGAAGCCAAGGGCCTCGTGACCATGCCAAGCCCGCTCACCTCGGGCGCGGCGCTGATCCACGCGCAGACGCTCGCCGCCGCAAACGGCCTCGGTTGGGATTATTACAAGCAGCTGAAGGCCAACGAAGCCATTGCTGGTGGCGGCAACGGTGCGGTTCTGAAGTCCGTCGCATCCGGCGAGAAGGCCTATGGCGTCGTTGTCGACTACATGCCGATCCGTGAAAAGGCCAAGGGCGCTCCGGTCGAGTTCGTCTTCCCGGAAGAAGGCGTTTCGGCCGTCACCGAGCCGGTTGCGATCATCAAGGGCACCAAGCACGAGGAAGCCGCCAAGAAGTTCGTTGACTACGTGCTTTCGGAAAAGGGCCAGCAGGGCTTCGTCAAGCTCGGCTATATTCCTGTTCGCGCCGATGCTGGCATGCCGGAAGGTTTCCCGGCCCGCGACAAGATCAAGGTTCTGCCGCTCAGCGCTGCCGATGCGCTGAAGAACTCCGAACAGGACCTCAAGACCTTCTCCGATATCTTCGGCTCCAAGGGCTGATAGTTCGGAATGACCCGTTCCAAGGCTTATGGAAGCAGCCAGCCGCGCTGGCTGTTTCCTTTTGTGGTGAGTGTCGTTTTTGCACTCAGCGCCCTGCCGCTCGGCCGGCTCGCCTATACCGGCATCATCTCATCACTGAATGGTGATATATGGCGGCTTCTGGCCGATCCCGCTCTCTGGGATGCGGCGCTGAACACGCTCTCCACCTCGTTTTTCGGCATGCTGATTTCACTCGGCATCGGCGGCGCCTTTGCGCTTGCACTGACGCTTTGTGATATTCGCGGCAAGTCGATTTTGAGCTTCCTGTTCATGCTGCCGATGATGATTCCGCCGCAGGTGACGGCGCTGTCGTGGATCGGCATGACCGGCCCATCGAGTACGCTTTTGAAGGCTATTGGCCTTGCGCCGGCGATGGGGTCGCCGCAGCCGCTTTATTCCATTGCCGGCATCGCGTTGTTGCTCGGTGTGCAGCACGCGCCGCTCGTCTATCTGTCGCTGCGCGCCGGGCTGCTGGCCTTGCCGCAGGACGGCATCGAGGCCGCCAAGCTTTCCGGTGCTTCCCCACGCCGCGTGTTGTTCGATATCATCCTGCCGCTTTCGACGCCGGGATTGATCGCCGGGGCGGCGATCTCCTTCGTCTCCAGTGTCGGCAATTTCGGCATTCCGGCGATCCTCGGCATTCCGGCCTCGATCTTTACCCTGCCGACGCTGATCTACAGCCGTTTCGCCAGTTTCGGCACCAGCACCTTCGGCGATATCGCCATTCTCTCGACCATGATCGCCATCATTTCCGTGGCCGGGCTCGCGCTGCAGGAACGGGCGATGAAGGGCAGGGATTATCGCATCATCGGACTTTCCGGCAAGGCGGCGACTTTCGGGCTGGCGCGGTGGCGGGTGCCGGCGGAGCTTGCCCTGTGGCTCGTGCTGTTCTTCATGCTGGTGGCACCATTGACGGCACTGGTGGCAAGTTCGCTCGCTCCCGCCTATGGTGTGCCGCTCAGCCTCAAGACCGCGACGCTGCATGCCTATGAGGAACTGCTTTACCGGCAGAGCGTGACCCGCACGGCCTTCCGCAATTCGCTGTTTCTGGCGACGGCGACCTCGCTTTGCCTGCTGGCGGTGACGGTGCTGACGGCTTACTTTCTGGTGCGCGGCAAGAGCCGCTTCATGTTCCTGCTTTCGGCGCTGGTGGATATTCCCTATGCGTTGCCGGGCGTGGTGATTTCCGTCTCCTTCGTGCTGCTCTTTGCGGCCCCCATTCCGCTGCTGGGCGTGACGCTCTACGGCACGATCTGGATCATATTGCTCGCCTATTTCTCCTCCTTCTTCGCCGTCAGCCTGAAACCCATGGTCAGCGCTTTCCTGCAATTCGATCCGTCGCTGGAAGAGGCAGCAAGGCTCTCCGGCGCCGGTTTCTGGCGGCGGCTGAAGGATATCATCCTGCCGCTGGTCGGGCCTGCTGCCGGGGCGTCGGTCATTCTCGTTTTCCTGATCGCCTGCAACGAGCTGACGGTCTCGGCGCTCCTCTGGTCCGCCGGCACGCAGACGCTTGGCGTCCTCATCTACAATCTCGATGACAGCGGCAGTTTCGATCTCGCCTCCGCACTTTCGGTGCTCGTCGTCATCATGGTCATTATCCTCATGCTGCTGCTCGAAATTCTGGGGCGCTATCTGCCGAAAGGAGTCGTCCCTTGGCGAAACTGATCCTCAACCGCCTGTCGAAAAGTTTCGGGGCGGGTTCCCGGCCCGCCGTCGACGATGTGTCGCTGACGGTGCGTGACGGTGGTTTCCTGGCGCTGCTCGGGCCTTCCGGCTGCGGCAAGACGACAGTGCTGCGCATGATCGCCGGTTTCGAACAGCCGACCGATGGCTCCATCCTGCTTGGCGAGCGGGTGCTGGCCGATGCCGGCAGCATGGTGCCGCCGGAGCGGCGCAACATGGCGATGGTGTTCCAGTCTTATGCGCTCTGGCCGCATATGTCGGTTGCTGACAATGCCGGTTATCCTCTCAAGGTGCGCGGCGTTACCGGCGAAAGATACCGCGAAAAGGTGCGTCAGGCGCTTGCAGCCGTCCGTCTCGAGAGCTTCGCCGACCGCCGTCCTGCCGAATTGTCCGGTGGCCAGCGGCAGCGCGTGGCGCTCGCCCGCTGCCTCGTCACCGAGCCTGACGTGGTGTTGCTCGATGAGCCGCTCGCCAATCTCGATCGGCATCTGCGGCAGGAGATGGAGGAGACGTTTCGCGATTTCCACGCCCGTTCCGGCGCGACGATGATCTATGTCACCCATGATCAGGCGGAAGCCATGGCGCTGGCGACCGATGTCGCCGTCATGTCGCAGGGCAAGCTGCTGCAGGTCGCTGCGCCGGCGGAGCTTTATGCGCGGCCGGAGGGCAGGCTGGTCGGTTCACTGGTGGGGCAGGGGGCGATCCTCACCCTGCCGGTCTCGGAAGGGGCATCGCGCGATCTCGACTGGGCGGGGCTTCGGGCGGCGATGGAGGGCGGCAGGCAATTGCCGCAGGCGGATATTCTCGTGCGGCCGCAGGATGTGGTGCGGGATGCGGACGGAATTGCCTGTACCGTTACCTCGGTTCTTTATGAGGGCGAGCGTTATGCCCTGCGGCTCGATCTGCCAGACGGGCAGGCGCTCCGGGCCTATTCGCGTGAAGCGGTTGCAGTCGGGGACCGGCTGCCGGTCGCCATTCGTGCGGGGTGGCGACTTTAGATAAGGGCGTCAGTGCGGCAGGTCCGATTTTTCCTGTCCTGAAGCTTTTCTCCCGTCATTCCGGCCTTGAGCCGGAACGACGGAAAAAGATGTGGCTGTGGGTAAGAGGCTTGCGTCACCTTACCTTCGTTCGTCTTATGAGAACTCCACTGGCGATGCTGAGTTGGAATCGCTAATCTCGGCCTGCAAAACAGGAATGACCCATGTCGCTTCGGCTCGCCACCTTCAATATCGAAAATCTTCTCACGCGTTTCGATTTCACCGGCTTTCGCAACCAGACGCGGCGCGACAGGGCGATCCAGCTTTTCGACATTCGCGACGAGGCGACCTATCAGGCGCTGGAAAGCGCGCGGATGGTGTCTTCCACCGACGATACACGCCAGCTTTCGGCGCTCGCCATTGCGGATGCGGATGCCGATATTCTCTGCCTGCAGGAAGTCGACAACATGGCCGCCTTGCAGGCCTTCGAATATGGCTATCTCTATCGCATGGTCGGCAATGGCTATCTGCAGAAATATCTGGTCGAGGGCAATGACAGCCGCGGCATCGATGTTGCCGTCGTCATGCGCGAGGAGACGCGGGATGGCGACCGGATCGAGGTCGTGGACATCAAAAGCCATGCGGCGCTGACCTATCGCAATCTCGATCTCTTCAATGCCGATCTTGCCGCTACCAACCAGATCGATGACAAGATTTTCAAACGGGACTGCCTGGAAATTGACCTCAGGATCGGCGGCAAACCGCTGACGCTCTATGTCACGCATTTCAAATCCATGACCAATGCCCGCGACGCGGTCGATGCCCGGATCGCCACCATGCCGATCCGCGAGGCGGAGGCCATGGCCGTTCGCCGCATCATCGAAAACCGCTGGGGCGTGGGCAATACCCGCAACAAGAATTTCGCGATCTGCGGTGATATGAACGACTATCAGGAGCGTGTTGCCATTTCCGGCGACCGGCGCAATGGCTACAGCTTCGCGCCAGTCGAGGAGGAGCGCAGCGCGCTCGATATCTTCACGGCCGATGGTTTCGTGGTCAATCCGATGATGCGCCGCGACGTCATGGATCGCTGGACGCTTTATCATTCGCGCGGGCCGCAGGAACAGCATCTGTGCCAGCTCGATTATATCTGGCTGTCACCGCGTCTGGCGGAAACGAACGCCACGCATGTTCCCGAAATCATCCGCAACGGACAGCCTTTCCGCACGGTTTTCCCGCCGGGGCAGGAGGTGGAGCGTTATCCCCGCACCGGCTGGGATCGCCCGAAGGCGTCCGATCATTGCCCGGTGGTGATGACGCTGGATCTGGTGTGATCCGCTCCTTTTTCCGGCTGGAACAGGTTCCGCCTAGCCGTTTGCCACCTTCGGGAAATAGGTGGCCCAGACACGGTTGCGGCCGGCGCGTTTGGCCTCGTAGAGCCGGTCGTCGGCAATTGCGATCAACTCGTCCCAGCTGTTGACCGCGCGCGCTTCCTGCCAGACCACCCCGAAACTCGCCGTCAGCGACAGTCCGCTCTGTTCATCGATCGTCTGGGCTTCGATCATGCGGCGAAGACGGTCGGCCGTGGCAGTCGCCGTGGCGTGGCTGACATCCTGCAGCACGACGACGAATTCCTCACCGCCGTAGCGGGCGAGAATATCGTTCTTGCGCAAGGCGTTTCGCAAAAGCCCTGCCGTCTTTTGCAGCGCTATATCGCCCATGGCATGGCCATAACGGTCGTTGATCGATTTGAAGTGGTCGAGATCGACAATCATCACGCCGAGCGACTGACACTGGCCCTCGCCGGTCAATATGGAATGAACGGCCTTTTCGAGGGCGCGGCGGTTGAAGACGCCCGTCAGGGCATCGGTTTCGGAAAGAGCGCGCAACTGCTCGGCCAGCGCACGCTGCTGATCCTCCATTTCGCCCTTCTGGCGAAGCTGTTCGCGCAGGAAATCGAGTTCCTGGAACATCTTCCGCACTTCCGGGGCCACCCTGTCCTCATGCTCACCTTCGGAAAGATCACCGGCGGCGATCGCCGCGATCTGCGCCCGGACGGATTGCATGGGGCGGAACAGCGCCGTCTTGTAGACAGATGTGAGCCGCAACAGGACCAGGACCGCGATACCGGCCAGCAACAGCGACGCTCCGCCGTAAACCAGGGCTTCCTGTTTCTTCTTTTCGATTCTCGCGCGGGTTTCTGCCAGAATGAGGTCGCGCAACGTATCGGACGACCGCATGCCGGAAATATAGTTCCGGGAGAACTCCAGAACGCTAGGCTGGGCGGATGGCATGGCCATCACGATCGTATTCTGCGCGTAACGTAGCGCCTGACCGAAATAATGGGTCTCCAGGTCGAGCAATGCCGCATCCAGTCGCGGCGTTGACAGATAGGCCGCGGTATAGTTGGTCAGCGATGCCTTCAGCGACAGCAGGCTCTGCAACTCGGTATCGAATTTGGTGCGATAACCCAGCTTTTCCTGCCGGTTGGCCCGCAGGCTCATGATCACATAGGAGCCGAGGCGGCCGATCCTGTCCCGCATCACGCCCGCCGTGCCCGTCATCGCGATGTCTATCGCCACATCGGGCGTTTTCTTGATGATGGCGCGTGCGGCCCTGCCGCGAAGCAGGTTGACGCTGTCCGCCGCCTTGAACATTGCTGAAATCGCGTTGGACATGGCGCTGTGGTTACGCGCCTGAGGGGGGAGTGCTGCAACCTGATCGACCAATTCGCGTGACTGCGCGAGCTTCTGACGGGTTTCGGCAAGGGATTTCGCCAGTTCAGGCTGCGTCCTTATATCCTCGGCGAAGGATGCTTCCAGCTCCAGCAACTTGTCGTCCGTCGCCTGGCGTGCGGAGGCAAGCCCTTCAACCAGCATTGCTTCCGGTGCGGACGCGCCCATCAGATTATTGGCGGGGCCCCGCTCGGCCGATACCAGCCATGCGGACTGGAGAGCTGTTTCAAAACGGGTGAGCTGCGCCGCATTGGTGCGATAACGCAGATAGTTGTGAACGCTGGGCAGCGCGGCAAGGGTGGCCAGCAGGATGGAGCTTGCGGCGATGATGATCGTGCCTGTCAGCTGGGTTTTCTGTATGCTCGCGCGCATCTGGTGCGTTGTTCTCACTGAAATGGTTATGTTTCATTGTCATTTTAGCGGTACTGCGTAAATACTTCGCTTATTTCGCAGGCTATTTGCTTTAATAGTGATCGTGCGGATAAGTCGGCGGGCACGGTGTGGAAAAGAAGCCGGCTGATGATAAGCAGACAGTTTTTGCTTTACACCAAGTCAGAATCTGATAGTTGGCAAGGCACTGGCTTGCCCTTGTAGCTCAGTTGGTAGAGCACCTGATTTGTAATCAGGGGGTCGCGGGTTCGAACCCTGCCGGGGGCACCAGTATTTTCAAAGGCTTGGCCTTTTCCCCTTTATATTCTTGCGGCAGTTTCGGTGATGCTTACGGCTTTATGTGATAAAGCTTGTGCACGATCGACCAATTGCCGTCGCGTTCCAGCAAAGACAGATATTCGTAGAAATCCATACCGTCGAAACGGGTCGTCAGCTTCACGGAAGCGCTGTCGCCCTCCTTGTCGATGCCCATGATTTCGAAGGCGGGATCGTGATTGGGGAGGCCGCGGTCGCTCTTGCGCATCTGGTCGACGAAATCCTCCAGCGACAGCCATTCGATTTCGCCCTCGAAGGTGCCGACGATGCTGGCGCGCGGGTCGAAAACGTCACGCATCAGGCTCTCATCCGCATAGGCCATGGCATGAACATAGTCCGTGACGGTCTGGGTAATGGTTTGAGGCATCGGATCGTCCTCCCTTCGGATCCAAAAGCCGAGCTTACACCCGTTGGGGAGGTTCCACCATAACCCGCTGAAAATGCGCGGGTTACTCTTCCCTTCAGGGTGTTTTCCGGCTGCTCGAAGCAAGCGCTGCGCAGAATGATGCGGCATGTTTTGCCGCAGCTTTCCACAATTTTGTCCCGCCCGTCATTATAGTCGCCTTCTGTCCGACAAATTTCGGCAGCAAGGGCTTTTCCGGCCGTTGCGCCGCGAGGCTTTGTGTGGGCTTTGCCGGTTTAAAAGCCGGAGCGGGGTGCCGCACGGGGCGGAATTGGCTTATGATCCGCCCGCAGGCCTCTTGAGCGTGGCATCAGGCATGCGGGTAACAGTTTGCGTTTGAAGGTGTTTTTGTGATTGATCCCTATGTTTTGCTTGGCGTGGAGCGCGATGCCGACGAGGCGGCGATCAAGACGGCTTACCGCAAGGTGGCCAAGGCCGCGCATCCCGACAGCGGCGGCGATGCCGAGCAATTCGCGCGCCTGCAAACGGCTTACGAGCTTCTGAAGGATCCGGTGCGCCGCAAGGTGTTCGACGATACCGGTTACGATCCGCAGCTTGCCGATGCCAAGGACCTCAAGGGTCTGCTGATGCTTGAAACGCTGGTCAATGAATTCATTCTGGACGAGCGCGAACCCGGCAGTTTCGACCCCGTGGCGGCCATGCGCCGCAAGCTGACCGACGATATTCTGAAAAGCCGTTTCCATATTCTCGAGCTGGAACGGCACCGTACCCGGGTGCGTAAACACATGGATCGGCTGGGCCGCAAGCCGGAGACCGATGTGCTGAGTTCCATGCTGCGCGCCCGCAGCCAGTCCATCGCCGAAGCCATCCGCAACGCCGAAACCCAGATCGAGGCGATCGAGCAGGCCTATACGATGCTGGAAGGTTATTCCTACGAGCTGGAGAGCGTGACACTCGCCGAACCACTGCTGAAGGGCGAAGCGGCGGAATAGGCCGGTCGTTCAGGGACCGTTGGCCAGCGCGAGGATGAGCTGGTGCACCCGCCCGCCGGGGGAAAGCTCGTCCCGGTCGAAATCGCGGCCGCGCTGGCGTTGCTCGTTGGAAAGCTCGCCGAGGCGCTCTTGCAGAACGGCACGCACTTTCTGGCATTTGGGATCGTTCTCCGCCCTCAGCCCGGTGCTGAAGGCTTCGATCTTCTTGACCATGTCGAGAATATGTTCGCCATGCACGCGCTCATGGGTTTCCACGCCGGAAATGAAAGTCTTCCAGCTGGCGGCGACGGCCGGCGGCAGGTTGGCCGGGGCTTTCGGCCAGGTATAGATGATGGTGAGGTTGGGCCTTGCAGTGGCCAGCACGCAGGCGCCATCCGGCTGCGGACGATAATCCCGCCGCCATGTCAGCTTGAAGGTGGTGTGGGCGATCGCCTGCACGCCGGCCGTCGGGCCACGTTCGCCGATGGACTGGTAAAGCGCGCCCCCGGAATTGCCGCTGATGGCATAGGTCTTGATCTGTTCGGCGGGTTTCCAGCCGGCGGATTGTGCTGACAGCGGAAGGGCGCTCAGCAACAGGGCGGCACTGACGGAAAGGGAAAAGAGACTATGGGCGGGCACGCATCGATCCTTGGTGGTTTGCGTGCCGAAGATAGGCGAGGGGCAGGTCGTCAGGCAAGGGGTTGCCGGGCGCGGACTGTCGGCTGTTGCATCAATAGTTCATACGAAAACCCCCGCGCCTCGGCGCGGGGGAGACAAGTGTCCGACTGCAGGAGTAATCAGTCGTCCAGCTTGTCGTAATCGAGCTTCGGCGCGGTCTGCAGCGCGTCCTTGGTGGTGTCGACATAGGCCTTCCAGGTGCCGTTGTCGTTGTGAACCGCAACGGATGCCGGGTCGAGCACCACATAACTCTTGTCGATGCCGAGGAAGCCGCCGACGCTGGCAACCAGACCGATCATCGACTTGCCGTCGCCAATCACCACATCCTCAATCTCGCCGATGTTTTCGTTCTGGGCATTGTAGATGTCCATGCCGTCAAGCTGGGAGGCGGTGAGATCGGTCTTCTGGACATTGACGAACTTCAGCGGCCCGCTGGCCTTGGTGCCCATGGTGATGCCGGGGCCGGACAAAGTGGCGTCCGCGCCGGCGGCAGGGGGCGTGGTTGCCGTCTGGGCAAAGGCCACGGAAGAGGAGAGCGCTGCCGCGGCAGCGAGAGCGATGACATTGATTTTCATGATGTTTCTTCCCTTTGCATGCTGAACGTTGCGTTCGGGGAGGAAACGGGGGAATGGGAATTTGGTTCCGCATGGGAGGACCGGAAAATTTGGTCTATGTTGAAAGCCGGAACAGAGACGCAGCAGGCCGGGAGTGGCGGCGCAGTGAAAATCGGGAGGGCATCATGGCAAAAACGCTTACGGAAAAAGACGCGGAGGAGACCGCAGCATCTGACGCCATCGATCGTAAAATCGCGGAGCTGGGCGACTGGCGCGGCGAGATGCTCGCGCGCATCCGCGCGGTGATCCTGAAGGCCGATCCGGAGGTGATTGAAGAGGTGAAATGGCGCGGCGTGCCGGTCTGGTCGCATGCCGGCATTCTCTGCACGGGGGAAACCTACAAGAGTGCCGTGAAGATGACATTTGCGAAGGGCGCTTCGCTTGAAGACCCGGCGGGCCTGTTCAATTCCAGCCTTGAGGGAAACACGCGGCGGGCAATCGATTTTCACGAGGGGGATGTGGTGGATGCGGAGGCGCTGGCGGCGCTCATCCGGGCTGCGGTGGCGTTGAACGTGGCGGGGAAAAGCGGGAAGAAGCGGACCGGAAATTAATACGTTTTATTCAGTGGCGAAAAGAGCGCCATGCCTCAGTCCCTGGCGACATCCGCGGCCTTGTCCCACTCCCCGTCGATGAATTTCAGCGCATCGATGATCGAAACCTTCCACACCGACCAGACGTGATCACCATCCGTCACCCGCAATTCTGATTTGCGTTTGTCGGCCTGCAAGGTTTCGTAAAGGGCGATGGCGCCGCGCCAGAGGAAGAAGCCATCGTCATCACCGACCGTCAGATAGGTGGCGGGCAAATCCTGGCTTTCGGCGACATGCTGGGCAACGAGGGTGAAGACGTTCTTTTCATTGAAGAGCCGTGCATCAAAAGGCGTGCCGAAAGCGCCGGAGAAATGATCGCCGGTTGAAGGCAGCACGATGCCGCTGGTGATGGTGGTGCGGTCGACCTGATGGAAAAAGGCGCTGTCCTGAATGAGTTTGAGTTCGGCGGGCGTCTTGTCGAGATCGGCGGCGGGGACGTTCTGCCAGATGGCGCCGGACAGGCTGGCGACGGCGCCATAGAGGTCCTCATGGCCATAGGCGAGATGCAGGGCGCCGAAACCGCCCATGGAAAGGCCGGCTATGGCGCGGCCTTGCCGATCCTTGCGCACCGGCAGGGTTTTTTCGATCTGGTGGCGCAGATCGCCGGTCAGCGCCGTTTCATAATCGCCGGGGCCGCCGACGGTGGCGGAATTCACATACCAGCTGTTCTCGACGCCGGGCATCACCACCACCAGCGGGCGGATGGCGCCGGCCTCAATAAGCGTATCGAGTGTCTTTTCGATATTGCCGAGATCGCGCCAGCTGTTCTGGTCGCCATCATGGCCATGCAGAAGGTAAAGCACGGGCCAGCCATTGTCCGGCGGTGCGCCATCCGGGCGGTAGATGTTGACGGGAAGCGGCGCGTTCAGGGCTGCGCTGTGGAAGGTAGCGTCTTCGATTTGCCCGGCGAGGGCAGAACCGGAGGACATAAGCAGGCAGAAGGCCATAAGGTTTTTCCGGCACATATGGGGTCTCCTGTCATCATTCCCGAAACGATCAACGTTCCTCGGAGCTACGCGTTCCGGAACCCATAATGTTGCGGCAATGCCGCTCGCGCAAGTTTGTGCGCGGTGTGGCGCTTCAACGTCGCAAACGTAATTTCATATCGCTGTGCTTTTTTCAGGTTTTAATATGATGACATTGCCATTATCGCATTTTGCCCGCCTGCCGGTTCTGCTGCTCTTCCTCTCCGGTTGCATGACCGTGCCGATTTCCAGCATTCCCAAGCTGATGCAGCAGGATTTTCTGACGATGAATTTCGAGCATGTGCGGGTCGGGTTACAGCTCCCGGCCTATCTTTCCCTGCGTTCCGGGGATGCGGTGATGATTACCCGCAGCAAGATAGATGGCGCGACAGGTGAAACCGTCGATACCTATGCGCTGGTGGCGGATACGGATGCCGCAGCCCTCACGAAGTTCCGGTCGGAAAGGCGGGAAGGAATGCTGGCGAGCGTGTGGCGGGTCAAACCCGAAGACGTCGGGAGGCTGGCGGAGTTGCAGGAGCGGGTGCGACGCTCCCGTGTCCAGGGACCGCGTATCAGGGGCAGCACCGAGATCAAGATCGTGAAAGCTTGCTTTATCGGCGCGTTTCCCGCCGGCCCGATCTATTCCTCGATCTATATGAAGCCCGCGGCAAACGAAGACTATATTCCCACATCGATTGACGCGGATCTGGTCAAGCTGTTCGGGCCGGCCGAGATCAGGTCGCTGATCACGCCATGCGAAAATTGACGGGTGCTGCCGGAGTGTCCGCATGTCCCGTGGCGCGTTTGCGGCTTCCCGCCGGCAATCCTGATAAAAACGGCGGGTAACTTAACCCGCCGGCCTGTCACGCCGACCCGTCAGGCCGGGCTTGCACGCCGGGCATCACTGCCCCGGCCGGCCCGTCTTGCCCTTCGTCCGGCCCTTACGCTTCTGCTCGCCGGCATCCTCATAGGAGCCCGCACCGATCTTGCCGCGCACCAGAGGTCTCGGGTCATCGGCCGTCCGTTCGGGCTGGCCTTCCAGCAGCGGCGAGAACCGTTTGCCGGATTCGGTTTCGGGCTTGTCGGGCAGGGCACCGCGCACGGGCTTTTCGGTTCGGCCCACCGTCATCTCGTCCAGCGTGTTCCTGCGGAACAGTGGCTTTCCGCCATCCGAGCCGGGACCCATTTCGTCGAGTGAGGGTTTGGCGAAGAGGGATTTCCCGCTTTCGTTCGCGGCGGCACTCCCCTCTGTCCTGCCGGACATCTCCCCCTCAGGGGCGGGAATCGACTCGTGGCGGGCGCTCGTTCCGCTTTTCCTGCCCTTGCCGCCACCCTCAAGCGATTTCGCCTCTTCCTTGGCCATGGGGTCATCCATGGTGGCGAGTTCGGCGGCCTTGAGACGCTTGATCTCGTCGCGCAGGCGTGCGGCTTTTTCGAAGTCTAGGTCGGCTGCGGCGTCGCGCATGGATTTTTCCAGCGCGTTGAGATGGGCCTGGAGATTGTTGCCGACCAGATGGCCGCCATCGGCGAAGCCCTTGCCGGAAACGCCGGATATATCGGCCCTTACGTGATCGCGCTCATAAACAGAATCAAGAATGTCAGAGATCTTCGCCTTGACCGATTCCGGTGTGATGCCGTGTTCGGTATTATAGGCCATCTGCTTTTCGCGGCGGCGGGAGGTTTCCTCCATCGCCCGCTTCATCGAGCCGGTGACATTGTCGGCGTAGAGTATGACCTTGCCGTCGACGTTACGGGCGGCGCGGCCGATGGTCTGGATCAGCGAGGTTTCCGAACGCAGGAAACCTTCCTTGTCGGCATCGAGGATGGCGACGAAACCGCATTCGGGAATGTCGAGACCTTCGCGCAGCAGGTTGATACCGACAAGCACGTCGAAAGCGCCAAGGCGCAGGTCGCGGATGATCTCGATGCGCTCCAGCGTGTCGATGTCCGAGTGCATGTAACGCACGCGAACGCCCTGTTCATGCAGATATTCGGTCAGGTCTTCGGCCATGCGCTTGGTCAGCACGGTGCAGAGCGTACGGTAACCCTTGGCGGCGGTTTCGCGGATCTCACCGAGAACATCGTCCACTTGGCTGCGGGCGGAGCGCACCTCCACCGGCGGATCGATGAGGCCGGTCGGGCGGATGACCTGTTCGGCGAAGACGCCGCCGGACTGTTCCATTTCCCACGATCCGGGGGTGGCCGAAACCGCCACCGTCAGCGGCCGCATCGCATCCCACTCCTCAAAGCGCAGCGGGCGGTTGTCCATGCAGGAGGGCAGGCGGAAGCCATATTCGGCCAGCGTCGCCTTGCGCCTGAAGTCACCGCGATACATGCCGCCGATCTGGCTGACGGAGACGTGGCTTTCGTCGATGAACAGCAGCGCGTTGTCAGGAATATATTCGAACAGGGTCGGCGGCGGCTCGCCGGGATTGCGGCCGGTCAAGTAACGCGAATAGTTCTCGATGCCGGCGCAGGAGCCGGTCGCTTCCAGCATCTCGATATCGTAGCGGGTACGCTGCTCCAGCCGCTGGGCTTCCAGCAGTCGTCCGGCCTTTTCCAGCTCGGCGAGACGGACTTTCAGTTCTTCCTTGATCGACTTGATCGCGCCATTCAGCGTCGGGCGCGGCGTGACATAGTGCGAATTGGCGTAAATCTTGACGGATTGCAGATCGCCGGTCTTCTGGCCGGTCAGCGGGTCGAATTCGGTGATGGAATCGATCTCGTCGCCGAACATCGAGATGCGCCAGGCGGCATCTTCAAGGTGGGCAGGGAAAATTTCGATGGTATCGCCGCGCACGCGGAACGAACCGCGCTGGAAATCCATGTCGCGGCGTTTGTATTGCTGGGCCACGAGGTCGGCCAGAAGCTGGCGCTGGTCCAGCCGATCGCCCACCTGCATCTGGAAGGTCATGGCGGTATAGGTTTCCACCGAGCCGATACCGTAGATGCAGGAGACGGAGGCGACGATGATGCAGTCATCACGCTCCAGCAGCGAGCGGGTGGCGGAGTGGCGCATCCGGTCGATCTGTTCGTTGATCGAGGATTCCTTCTCGATGAACGTGTCGGAGCGCGGCACATAGGCTTCCGGCTGGTAATAATCGTAATAGGAGACGAAATATTCCACCGCATTGTCGGGGAAGAAGTTCTTGAATTCGGAATAGAGCTGTGCGGCCAGCGTCTTGTTGGGTGCGAGGATGACGGCGGGGCGCTGCGTGGCCTCGATCACCTTGGCCATGGTGAAGGTCTTGCCCGAACCGGTAACACCGAGCAGAACCTGGCTGCGTTCGCCGGAATTGATACCCTCGACAAGATCGCTGATGGCGGTCGGCTGGTCGCCGGCTGGCTGGTAATCCGAAGCCATGCGGATGGCGACGCCGCCTTCCGATTTCGGCGGACGGGCGGGCCGGTGCGGCGTCCACATCTTGCCGTCCTTGAACAGCGGATTACCGCTCTCGATCAGCTTGGACAAGGCGTCCACGGTGGCGGTGACGGCCCCCGGCGCGAGGTTTGCGGCCTCCTCCAGCGAGACATCCAGACCAGCAACCGGATTGAGGCCGGCCGCCGCGCGGGTCTTCGGATCGCTCGATCCGCCGATGGAAACGCCGCGCGCTGTCTTGGACACGGTGGTGTTCTTGGCCGTTTTGGTGGCGGCCTTCTCCGTTTCCTTGCGCGTCTCGATCTCGATCTTCTTGCGGTGCTTGCCCGCCTTGGAAGCGATTTCGCGCTGGGTTTCGACGGAGGATGCCTCCGCCTCAGCCTCAAGCTGCTTCACCCAGTCGGCAACGCTGCCGCTCAGCGGTGCGCCTTCGAATGACGATTGCGGGGCTTCCTCGAAGCCCGAGGGCGAGGAGGTGGAGTTTTTCGGTGATCTGGCCATGCGCGAAATATGGAGGGAGTCACGCGCAAAGGGAAGGGGAGGCGGTGAAAAAATGAGTACAAAAAGGAAACGAAGCGCGGGGAACAAAATTCGGCCGGATGCGTTGCGTAGCGGCTGAAGCGAGCTTTACGGAAACCCTTCAAAAATCCATTCCGGTTTTTGTTGCGATACGCTAGAGCAATCCCCACGGGCAGAATGATGGTTGCGTTTTCAAACTGCCTTTTAATGACCTCCCTTCTTATTTTTCAGGAACCATCATGCCGTTCTCGATCAGTCCCGCCCACATCTGGCCTGTCCTGATGCTTATTGTCTCCAATGTTTTCATGACCTTTGCCTGGTACGGCCATCTCAAGCACAAGGGCAGCGCGCTCTTCCTGGCGATCGTTGCGAGCTGGGGTATCGCCTTCTTCGAATATGTGCTCGCCGTGCCGGCGAACCGTATGGGATCGGAAGTTTATTCCACGGCACAGCTCAAGACCATTCAGGAAGTCATCACGCTCGCGGTCTTCGCGCTGTTCTCGATCTTCTGGCTGAAGGAAAGCATCACCATCAACCATGTGATCGGTTTCGCGCTGATCGCTTTCGGCGCTTCCTTCATTTTCCGGTCCTGAACCCGCATTCTCCAGCCGTGGCGGAGCGTTCCGCCGCGGCTGGCGCATTTCATTTTATGACGAGGTTCTAGGCGTTGGCGACGTAGTCCAGCCGCGCCTTGCAGATGCGGACATGGTTCTCATCGGCCCATTGCACCAGCAATTGCATGGGCACCAGAAACGAGCGGCCGAGATTGGTCAGCTCATATTCCACGCGCGGGGGCACCTCCGCATAGAGCGTGCGGCGGATGAAGCCATCCTCCTCCAGCCGTTTCAGCGTGCGTGACAGCATCTGCTTGGAAATATCGTCGATCCTGCGGTTCAACTCGTTAAAGCGAAGCACGCCACCCTGCAGGGCTTCGAGTACCAAGAGGCTCCATTGATCGCCGATGCGGTCCAGCACATCGCGGATGGGGCAGGGCTGGTCGAAGGCGAATATTTCTTTCGTTTGCATATCCGGCATTTTTCTTACCCCTTGCCTGTTTTTACCCTTGCAGGTCATCGCCATGTGACCAGATCAGCCGCCGCTGACTTCTTGCGGTTATGGTTGCGATACCATAGCTCTTCCTCGCGGTCTATTATTTAGACCAATGAAGGTATCAATAAGAGGAAAGAAGCCATGGCTAACATCGCGCTCATCGGCGCTTCCGGCAATGCCGGGTCCCGTATTCTCAAGGAACTCTCCGATCGTGGGCGTCAGGTGACCGCGATTGCCCGCAATCCCGAAAAGATCGCCAAGCTGCCGAATGTGGTGGCAAAAAAGGGCGATGTCTTCGATCAGGCGGGGCTTGCGGACCTGCTGAAGGGTCACGATGCCGTGATCAGCTCGGTTCACTTCACCGCCAGCGATCCGGTGACGCTGATCGAGGCCGTGCGCGCCTCCGGCGTTCAGCGTTATCTCGTGGTCGGCGGCGCCGGCAGCCTTGAAATCGCACCGGGCCAGCGTGTGGTCGATCTGCCGAATTTCCCCGCTGCCTACAAGGAAGAAGCGACCAAGGGCGCAGCGTTTCTGGATCTGCTGAAACAGGAAAAGCAGCTCGACTGGACCTTCCTGTCGCCTTCGGCCGAATTCGTGCCGGGCGAAAGAACCGGTAAATTCCGGATCGGCAAGGACAACCTTCTGAGCAACGACCAGGGCAGCCGTATTTCTTTCGAGGATTACGCCATCGCGCTTGCCGATGAAATCGAGAAGCCGCAACATTCCCGCCAGCGTTTTACCGTCGGTTATTGAGAGGTATCACCCATGAATTTCGTAACACGCCGTCTCGCCATCGCCACGCTTGCGCTCGCACCCGCGCTGATGGCCGCCCCCGTTCTGGCGCAAACCGCCAAACGTGATCTGGCGCAGGAAGAAGCCAACCGCAAGCTGGTGATCGAGTTTTACGACACCGTCTTCAACAAGCATGAGGTGGAGAAGGGCGCGGCCGTCATCGTCGACAGCTACAAGCAGCACAATCCCATGGTGCCCGATGGCAAGAAGCCCTTCGTGGATTATTTCACTGGCCACTTCAAGGAAAACCCGCAGTCGAAGGCACGGATCGTTCGCAGCGCGACCGATGGCGATCTCGTTTATCTGCATATTCACTCGACGGAAAAAGACGGTGATCGCGGCACCGCCATCGTCGATATTTTCCGCGTCACCGATGGCAAGATCACCGAGCACTGGGACGTGATCCAGCCCGTGCCGGAAAAGGCTGCGAACAATAATACGATGTTCTGAGCAGCCTCCCATCGCAACGCCGATAGCCAGTGTGACAGCCGGGATTTTTCCCGGCTGTTTGCATTTTCAAAGGGCTCGTCGTTTGTGACGGGACTGTATGACCAGATCCAGCACGAGCATTGCCAAAAGGCTCGCACCCACCAGCGGGAAAATGATGCCGCCGATGGCGAGCATGGCGAGCAGACCGCGCAGGACGCGTTTTTCCTGCGGCAGGGGTGGCACGCCGAGCGACCCCTTGGGGCGGCGTTTCCACCACATGATGCCGGCGGACACGGCAAGCAGGACGATGCCGATACAGACCGCAAGGAGTACGATCTGGTTGGCGAGGCCATATTGCTGGCCGAGATGCACGTTGATGCCCCATTCCAGCGCCCTGCCGAGCGGGCCGTAATCGGCGTAGCTCATGTCGATCAGCGGCTCGCCGCTATATTGATCGAGATGAACGACACGCTGCTGCGCGAGATCGTCGGGATAAACCGAGCCGCTATAAACACCGGTCGATTTCCCCGGCAGGGCAACGGCGTAACCGGCGGCAAGGCGGAGCGTGTCGAAACGCGCGATCGCGGCATCAATGCCGATCGGCCGGGTTTCGGTGGAGGCGGTGGATTCGGGGATTTTTGCCTGTTCCAGCGACCAGCTGGTCTTGGCGACGTGGTCGAGATGCTCACCGGACATCGGAACATCGGTGCGCAGGCCGGCCGGATATCCGAAATTGCTGCCATTTGCCCATTCATTGACCTTCGCGCCCCAGACGCCCGACCAGGGCATACCGGTGATCGCAAGGAAGACGATGAAAAAGCCCACAAAAATGCCGGTGACGGCATGGGTATCGCGCCAGAACACGCGTTTCTTCGGCGTGCCGCGCACGGTGATGACACCGCCCGTCTGCTTGCGCGGCCACCAGAGATAAATGCCGGTGGCGACGAGAAGGATGGACCAGCCCGCGGCGATCTCGATCAGATAACGGGCATAGGTGCCGAAATATTTCAGGCTGTGGAGATAGCGGATCGTCCACATGACGGTGCCGCGATCCGGCAGGGAGCCGGCAACCTCAGCCGTATAGGGATTAACGTAAACGGCGCGCTTTCCTTCTACCGTATTGACGGTGATTTCCGTGGAAGCACCCGGATCGGCGGGTGTCGTATATTTGACGGCGGTACCCGGTACGGCCGCCAGCGCCGCAGAGATGATTTCCGAAGGAAGCGCTTTCGGCGCGTTCTGCGCCACCTCCACCCGTTTCAGATCGGAATGGATGAGATTGTCGAATTCATCCCGGAAGAGATAAAGCGCGCCGGTGACGGCAAGCGATATCATGAAGGGCAGGACGAGGAGGCCAGCGTAAAAATGCCAGCGCCAAACGGCGCGATAAAGATTGATGGACGAGGACTGCGCAGGCGCGCGCTCGTCCTCGAAAGAGGTCGTGACGGACATGAATGTCTCCGCAAAAGGGTTGATTTCCGGCGGGCCGGGAAGGTTTCAAGCGTGCGGAGAAGCGGGTGGTGCGCGCGGGCGCGATTCCAGATTGGGCGGCGATGGCGGTGACGCGGCATCGAAGTTCACAAAGGCGACTTCGCCACTTTGGATGATCCGGTCCGCTCGCTCGACAGGCGTAATCGGAAGAGTAGCGATTGTGGCCGATGCCAGTCGGCAGAGCGTGCCGCAGCAGTCGGCGGCGATCTTGCCCGCCGGGTCCTGCTTGCCTGCGCCGCCATCAGGCATATGGGTGGAGCAGATGACCTCATCCGCCGCCAGCGCGGCCATTGCCATATTGCCGCTGGTCAGGCCATTGGCGAGACCCTGCAACAGGAAAAGCAGGATCGCCAGCGTGGCGATGGCGCCCGCCGAACTCCTGTCCTGCATGATCCTGCGAATGAATCCCATGCAATCGCAATGTCATATTCGCGGCGAAATGTCACCGCGACACAATGACGGTAGACGGTCGGGTGTTCTTCAGGCCAACAGGTCGTAGGTGCGGAAAATCCAGGCGATCTGGTAGACCAGCGCGAAGATCACGAGAAATCGATGAAAACGGCGATTGTCGATGAAGACCGCCAGCGTGAAGAGAACGACGTAAATGGCGGTGCGGATGAGATATTCCGGGCCGAGCGAGGCGAGGTAATCCTGCCCTTTCAGCAGGGTGTCGCCGACATCCGTGACGAAAAGCGCGGCCAGAAAGGCGAAGAACCAGCTTTTGCGGGAAAAGAAATAATCCTCATATCCCTTATATTCCTTCATCTCCGTGGGAAACAACAGCACGCAGAGGAAATAGAACAGCGAGCAGAACAGGATGAGGAAAAGGAAGGCACCGAAATCCAGCACATGACCGGTGGCGGAAAGCCGGTGCTCCCACCACCAGAAATGCACCAGCATCAGAAACAGGAACGCCACCCAGCCGAGATGCAGCGGATAGATGCGCTCCTTCTTCGGGTGCTGCACGAAGCCGGCAAGGCCGGTCAGCAGGCGCGCGAGGCTGAGGCCGACCACCATGCCCATGACCGCGCGGATGTGCGAATAGGCTTCTGCGGCGTTGACGGCGGCCTCCATCGTGTTCACTCCGCCGGAGGAATGGGCGTCGGCTGCCCGTTCTCGTCCATCGCCACCATGATGAATGTGCCGGCAGTGACCTTTTCCAGCTTGTCGAAACGCGACCGTTGCGCCCAGGCTTCTACCGTCAATGTGATCGAGGTACGGCCGACGCGGGCGATATCGGTATAGATGGACAGCGTGTCGCCGATCTTCACCGGCAGTTCGAAGGCCATTTCCTTGACCGCCGCCGTGACGACGCGACAGCGGGAGCGTTCGGCAGCGCGGATGCCGCTTGCCAAGTCCATCTGTGACATGACCCAGCCGCCGAAAATATCACCGGCCGGATTGGCGTCGGCCGGCATGGCGAGCGTCCTGAGCGTCAGCTCGCCCGTCGGTTTGATGGTCTGCTCGGTCATGTTGAGATGTGCTCCATGCGAATGACAAAGGCGCAGCATGCGATGCGCTTTGCGATTTCGCAAGGAAAGGAAAGCCTCAGGACGAGGCTTTGCCCAGAAATTGCTGCGTTGCGTAAAGGGCGATGGCCGCCGCATTCGAAACGTTGAGCGATTTGATCTCGCCCGGCATGTCGAGGCGGGCGAGTGCCGAGACCGTTTCGCGGGTCTTCTGGCGCAGCCCCTTGCCTTCGGCGCCCAGCACCAGCGCGATCTTGTCGCCGCTGAAGGTCTGTTCGATGGGGGCGGGGCCTTCCGAATCCAGGCCGACGGAGAAGAAGCCGAGCTTGTGCAGTTCGCCTAGCGCATCGGCGAGATTGGTGATCTGTATATAAGGAATGAGTTCCAGCGCGCCGGAGGCGGATTTCGCCAGTACGCCGGACTCCGTCGGGCTGTGGCGCATGGTGGTGATGACCGCGCCGGCGTTGAAGGCGACGGCCGAGCGCATAATAGCGCCGACATTGTGTGGATCGGTGACCTGATCGAGCACCAGGATGAGCGGGCTGTCCTTCAGCGCGCCGAGCCGCTTGACCGGCAGCGGTTTCGTTTCCAGCATCACGCCCTGGTGGATGGCCTCGGGGCCGAGTACCCGGTCGATATCCTGCGGGGAAACCATCTCGACCGGGAAGGGCTGGGCATCCGCCTCGCCAATATCCAGACGCGCAAAGGCGTTCTGGGTGACGGAGAGCTTGACGATCTGCCGTTCGGGATTGGCGAGTGCCGCGCGCACGGTATGCAGGCCGTAAAGATGCACCTGATCGGGCGCAAGCTGCGGCGGCTTCCAGTCGTCAGCGCCACGGTTGCGGCGTTTCGGCTGCGGCGGTGTCGGAATTTCACCGCGCTCGCGCTTGGCATCGCGCACGGCACGGCGCAGGGTGGCGTAATGCGTGTCGCGGGTGGATTTGTTCTTGGGATCGTCTTTGCTCATGGCGCCTTATATCTCCGGCAAGAGCCGCGCACCAGCCCCCGCGATAATCCACAGGGCCGCAAAGGGGTTTGAATTTTTTCCCGAAAATTCGTGAAAGGGCGTGTTGACAGAAACGAACGAGGCCGTCATATACGCGCCACAGACGACGCAACGGCGCTTCGCCGCAGCGAAATCTGAAGAGCTTGGTCGCTCGATCCTAGCAGAAAGCTGGAGGGATGCCCGAGTGGTTAAAGGGGACGGACTGTAAATCCGTTGGCTACGCCTACGTTGGTTCAAATCCAACTCCCTCCACCATTCTGCACGGATCGAAATCACCACCGCGGGTATAGCTCAATGGTAGAGCAGCAGCCTTCCAAGCTGAATACGCGGGTTCGATTCCCGCTACCCGCTCCAGCAATCTCCCAATAAAATCAATGGTATCTGCTTAGCGCCTATCTTTTAGCCCCCTGGCTCGATGGCGAGTTGTGTCCGCCTTCCGAGTTTTAGCGGTCGTGCGAAGGCCTTCTGGCCTGCCTGAATGTTCCTGACTGCGTTAGGCAGCATCAATAGGGAGAACGGCACTGGGTGCGCGTGCCTGCCGGCGCGATATAACTGTTATCGGTCGGATGATAGGAAGCGTAACGCGCTGCGCACCACTTTACATGATTTATTTCGGCCTGCGACAGGGCGTATCCGCCGGACGTGGCTTCTTCGCCGGTTCCGGCGGCGAAGGCGGATGCGGGGTAGCTGCGTCCGTTGGAATTCTGCGCCTGTTCCTGCGGCGCATAAGCCGGTTGTATGAGGCTCAGCGCATGGGCGGGCACGACGGAAGCGGCAGATAAGGCGACGCCAAGAGCGAGCGCGCAGATGGTCTTCGGCATCCTCAACATCGGGAAATCCTCGTTATTCGTTCGGGACGTTAACGAAAATTCAGGACATTCGTTCCGGTGGAGGATTGACGCCAAACGCAGACGTGATTCTTGGGGCCGCAACTGATCCATGCATGACGGCCTGCCGGCCCGATGCCACTTTCGCCGGGAAAATGTCGTGAGCGATGAGCCGCTTATTGCCGTTTAACGGGACTTTTCGTCCTTATTGCACTGCTCGTTGACAAGCGGAAAATCCGGTCGGATAGTCGGCCCGCAATCATGCAAACGGGAGTCTTCAATGATTAACAGGGTTGTCATTCTCTCATCCTTTGCGCTGCTGGCATCGGCGGCGTTTGTCTCCCCCGCAGCCGCACTCACCATGAAGGAGTGCAGCGTGAAGTATCAGGCGGCGAAAGCCGACGGGTCTGCCAAGGATATTAAGTGGAACGACTATCGCGCCAAGTTCTGCGGCAGCGAGGCGGCCGCTGAAGATGCCGCCGACGACAAGCAGGTCGCGGCCACCAGCGAAAAAGAACCCGCAAAAGCAACGATCAAAGCTCCGAAGGGCGTCGCTTTTCCGAGTGCTGTCGATAAGAAATATTCAAGCGAGACGCCCGGAAAGGCCCGCCTGAAGACCTGCGTCGACGCCTACCACAAGAACAAGAATGACGGCACGCTCGGTGATCTGAAGTGGATCCAGAAGGGCGGCGGTTATTGGAGCCTGTGCAACACGGCCCTGAAGAGCTGAGACCGGCAGGGCCGTCGGTTGATTGCCGCTTGCCCGACATTGGGGCGTTATCCGAATAACATCGGATAACGCCCGTGCCGATTCGTCTGGCAGCTATGCGGCCAGGGTGCTTTGCCGCCAACGCAAGGTATGAGCGGACCGGTTCTTCAAGCGGAACTGCCCTGTTTGGGTGAAGGGCCGGCCCTTTGACGGGGCGGTGTCGCGTGCCATGGGCAACCCCGTTTTCGGGCGGGTAAAATCTGTGAATGGTTTATGATTCAGTCTCTTGCTAGAAACGGCTGATCATGCGGTTTGATCCGCATCCAGCAATTTAACGGCTTACCGCTCCTGTGCTGCGGTCGGCCGCAATGTGGGCGGATGACCAGACGATTTAGAAATTATCTCGCTGTGCTGGCCATATCATTGTTGATGTGGACGGTCATTCTTGGCGTCGTTTATTGGCTGTTTCGCTAGGGCCTTTCCCTGTTAGGCGAATCGTAAGAGTGAGCTGACTCCCTGTTTTATTGCGTCTCCGGACGAAAAATCGGGCTCCGCCTTTCCTGAAAATGCCCGGTTTTTTTGCGGCTTGCCGGTCAAAATGAAAGTGCTGTGCTGCGCCTGTCGCGATAAAGACGACATGCTTCCGCGCCCTTGCGGAGGATCTGGTGATTCCGCTGCCGAACGATACGACTGTCGAAAAGGTGGAGAACGTCTATCAATGCGGCGCCGACAGGGTGGAGGCCGTTTATTTCAATGCCGGCGATGTCAGCCTCGTGCGGCTGGGGCTGAAGGATGGCGTTACCGTTGCCGCGAACGTCATTTCAGGGTCGGGCGCCAAATATCAGGGCGGTGTTTATGTCTGGTGGTCGAAGGGTGATGAAGCGGATCTCTATGACTTGATGGCGGATCCGGAGATGAAACAGCCGGTTCATTGTGTCGAGGCCGGGAAATCCTGATCGCCGGTGATTCCTCCCGAAGGAGCGGCGGCAGGGCGGTGTGGGAAACCTTGCCATGCCGCCGGTCAGCGTTGGATTGCGCGCGTGGCGCGTTCAGCCAAGAACGAGCGACGCAAGAAGCGCCAGCAGGATGAGAGAGCTGGCGACGACGCCAAATTTCATCCGGCGAAGGCGGCGGGTGCGACCGCCACTCCAGTCATAAGCCATTGGCAGCTTTACCTTTCTTTTTATTATTATGACTTATTGCCTAGCTCCCTAGGCTTGCCCGTGGCTGACCTCAATTGCCAGAAACCATAGGCGAAAAATCACGATTTCCCTGTCTTCTCCAGATGTTGCAGCGAGGATGGCGATTGATTCTCGTTCTCTGCCAGCGGCGGGGGCAGGCGCTGCGGGCGAGGCGGCCGGATGATACGAAAAAGGCCCGGAAGCGGGCGTTTCCGGGCCTTCTGAAGAAACATTGCTGCCGGTGATCTTAGCCGAGGTAGGCCTGGATATGGGGCAGAACTTCGAGCGTGCCGTGATACAGCATGTTGAGCGCCACATAGATGATGACCATCAGGCCGAGATAGGAAATCCAGCGATAGCGGTGCAGCAGCTTGGCGACGAAGTTGGCGGCGAGGCCCATGAGGGCGATCGAAACGACGAGGCCGATGATCAGCACCGTCACATGTTCCTGCGCGGCGCCGGCGACGGCAAGCACGTTATCCAGCGACATGGAGACGTCGGCGATGACGATCTGGGTTGCGGCCTGGAAGAAGGTCTTGTGACCCTTGGTCAGATCGGCCTCTTCGTCCGTCACCTCGTCTTCGATGGAGCCTGCGGCCTCGCGCAGTTCGGTCCACATCTTCCAGCACACCCAGGCGAGCAGCAGACCGCCGAACAGTTGCAGGCCGACGATGGCGAGAAGCTGCACGGTGACGGCGGCAAAACCGATGCGCAGCACCGTTGCGGCGATGATGCCGACCAGGATCGCCTGGCGGCGCAGATGGGCGGGAAGACCGGCGGCGGCAAGGCCGATGACGATGGCATTGTCGCCCGCCAGAACGAGATCGATCGCTATGACCTGTAAGAATGCCGTGAAACCGGCGGCTGTAAAGATTTCCATGGAATGGTCCTGAAACGGATAGAAAGATAGCGCGGGGAAAGCGGCGGAGCGGGATATGTTGGTTGGGACGGCGCGACCGCGCCTCGTTCCACTCGCCCGTCTCCCCCCGGCGATGGAATGTCCTTAAGCCATCATGCCGGTGCAGGTAAAGAAGTTGTGATGGAAATATCTTGATTAGTGATCGGAAATGGTGGGAGGAGGTCCTCTCCGGACCTGCGTCGACTTTGCCATTCGGAGGGTTTAAATGTCGAAAACCATACACCATATACGCGGCTCAGGGCACGCTTTGGACGCGCGCGCAGGCGGTTTCACAATTAAGTCTTGCGCATTCGCTTACAAAGCCTTAAACGGCGACACCAAACCGGTTCGCCGGGGAAACTACTTCACGTTCACAGGAAGCAATTCACATGGCAAAGAGCAAGTTTGAGCGGACGAAGCCGCACGTCAACATTGGCACGATCGGTCACGTTGACCATGGCAAGACGTCGCTGACGGCAGCAATCACGAAGTTCTTCGGCGAGTTCAAGGCGTATGACCAAATCGACGCTGCTCCGGAAGAAAAGGCTCGTGGTATCACGATTTCGACGGCGCACGTTGAGTATGAGACGCCGAACCGTCACTACGCTCACGTTGACTGCCCCGGCCACGCCGACTACGTGAAGAACATGATCACCGGTGCTGCGCAGATGGACGGCGCGATCCTGGTTTGCTCGGCTGCCGACGGCCCGATGCCGCAGACCCGCGAGCACATCCTGCTTGCCCGTCAGGTTGGCGTTCCGGCGATCGTCGTGTTCCTCAACAAGGTCGACCAGGTTGACGACGCCGAGCTTCTCGAGCTCGTTGAGCTTGAAGTTCGCGAACTTCTGTCGTCCTACGACTTCCCGGGCGACGATATCCCGATCATCAAGGGTTCGGCACTTGCTGCTCTTGAAGATTCCGACAAGAAGATCGGTGAAGACGCGATCCGCGAGCTGATGGCTGCGGTTGACGCCTACATCCCGACGCCTGAGCGTCCGATCGACCAGCCGTTCCTGATGCCGATCGAAGACGTGTTCTCGATCTCCGGCCGTGGTACGGTTGTGACGGGTCGCGTTGAGCGCGGTATCGTCAAGGTTGGTGAAGAAGTCGAAATCGTCGGCATCCGTCCGACCTCGAAGACGACTGTTACCGGCGTTGAAATGTTCCGCAAGCTGCTCGACCAGGGCCAGGCCGGCGACAACATCGGTGCTCTCGTTCGCGGCGTTACCCGTGACGGCGTTGAGCGTGGTCAGATCCTGTGCAAGCCGGGTTCGGTCAAGCCGCACAAGAAGTTCATGGCAGAAGCCTACATCCTGACGAAGGAAGAAGGCGGCCGTCATACGCCGTTCTTCACGAACTACCGTCCGCAGTTCTACTTCCGTACGACGGACGTGACCGGTATCGTTTCGCTTCCGGAAGGCACGGAAATGGTTATGCCTGGCGACAACGTCACGGTTGAAGTCGAGCTGATCGTTCCGATCGCGATGGAAGAAAAGCTGCGCTTCGCTATCCGCGAAGGCGGCCGTACCGTCGGCGCAGGCATCGTTGCTTCGATCGTCGAGTAATATTCGATTGTGGTCGTCGTCGAATGTTCATTCGGCGATGACTTGACTGAATATCGTAAATTCAAAAGCGGCGGTGTCATCGGCACCGCCGCTTTTGTTTGTTGAAAATGATCCCGTCGGCGGCAGGTCGCTTGAAACAGGACGAAGAATTTCCTAGCTTCACCCCGGATAAAAGCAGCCTGTTATTGGTCTCATCTGATGTGTTGCGGTGTTTCCAGGCGCTGTTTCTATTGAGATCATAGTCCGGCTACTGAAAAGGTCTTTCCGGGACTGTTCGTCTGTCCGGCAGCGCATCCATGAGGGGTGTCGCGCGGGACGTCTGGACGACATGAAACCGGTCGCCCGATCCCATTATTCGTGATTTTCCGTCTGAGACCGTTTCCATGTCCGATTTAACTGTTGTGCTGACGAGTTGCCGCCGTCCCGATCTTCTTGCCGGGACTCTCGATAGCTTTTTTTCGACGAATGACTATCCCCTGCACGAGTTCATCATCATAGAGGACTCGGACGACGTATCCGTTCTGGAGGTGGCGAAGCGCTATCCCGACCAGCCGATCCGGGTCATTCTCAACGGCGTCAATATGGGGCAGCACCGGTCGATCGACAGGGCCTATTCGGAAGTCACGACGCCCTATATTCTGCATCTGGAAGATGACTGGGCCTTTCCCGTCACCGGTGTCGTGCGCAGGGGTGTCGAGATATTGAAACGCGACCCGGTGGTTAAGCTCGTTCAGCTGCGGACGGATGCCGACATGCCGGGCAACATTCGAAACATGGCCCGGGCGCCCGGCGATATCGGATACTGGCGTATACCGCCGACGGCGCACCGCGTCTGGCACAGCTTCACCTTCAATCCCACGGTGAAACGACTGGCGGATTACCGCGAATTGCCTCAGGGTTATGCCGGTTTCCGCACAGAGGCCGAGATCAGCCTGTACTACAAGGATCGCGGCGCGGTCATGGCTTGGCTTGCCGGCACGGACGTCAAGCATTCCGGCTTCGGGCGCAGCAATTATGGTTCCAAGTCGGGGCCGGGCTTTGGCGGGGTGCTCAAGAAGGTGAACCGCTTCTTCTCAATCGCGACGATTCAGAAATGGAAGCGTTCGGCATCCCGTCGCGTCGCGCATTTCAAGCGCAAATATCGCGAGCAGCAGGCGGCAAAAAAGACGCTCGACACCCGAAAATAGCGGTTAACCGTTCCGGTATGTGCCGGGTTTATCGACAGGGTGGGAAACGCCGGTCGCCCCGCACTGGTCCCGTGGGCGCTCGGGGAGGGCGTGCCGGCTTTTGGCCGGAAAATGCGTAAAAACCAAAGCTGTGGAGCGTGTCCGGCGATTCCGCCCGGATCGCCGAGGGTCTCGTGAAAATCCCGGAAGAGGGGTGTCGCATATTCTTCAGATGCTGCGTAAAAAAGCGCTTGCCATTCTTTTCCCTGCACCTTAAAGGAGCCCATACCGAATTGGCCAAGCGATTTCGCGGCCGATTCAGGTGACTAAGGGGTATAGCTCAGTTGGTAGAGCGGCGGTCTCCAAAACCGCAGGTCGGGGGTTCGAGCCCCTCTGCCCCTGCCACTTTCCATTCGCAAGCGCGGTTTTCGCTGCATGGCAGATGGGGCCGGTTTTCCGGCGAATTTCGCCGAATGTCGATTTCCTCTTGTTAAAAGTGGAATCGGCGTTTATGTAGGGTCAAAACAGACACGCGGTGCGTGGGGCTGATTAGTTCGGCTTTACGCGCCGTAATTGCGTGGGCAGTCAATGGCATCCAAAACCAATCCGTTTACGTTTCTGCAGCAGGTTCGCGCCGAAGCGTCAAAGATCACTTGGCCGTCGCGCCGCGAGACCATGATTTCGACGGCTATGGTGCTGGTGATGGTCATTTTTGCGGCTCTGTTCTTCTTTGCTGCGGACCAGCTCATCGGCTGGCTGCTCAGCCTGGTGCTGAACGTAGGCCGGTAACGGCACGGTCAAAGGCCCGGTAGAAGGATCGAACGGAGAATAAAAATGGCAGCGCGCTGGTACATCGTTCACGCATATTCGAATTTCGAAAAGAAGGTCGCCGAGTCGATCGAGGAAAAGGCCCGTCAGAAGGGTCTTGATCATCTTTTCGAGAAAATCCTCGTGCCGACCGAAAAGGTGGTCGAGGTGCGTCGCGGCCGCAAGGTCGATAGCGAGCGCAAGTTCTTTCCGGGTTACGTGCTTGTGCGCGCCAACCTGACGGATGAGGCCTATCACCTCATCAAGAACACGCCGAAGGTCACCGGTTTCCTCGGTTCGGACAGCAAGCCTGTTCCGATTCCCGATTACGAAGCCGAGCGCATCCTCGGTCAGGTTCAGGAAGGTGTCGAGCGTCCGAAGTCTTCGGTTTCGTTCGAGATCGGCGAGCAGGTTCGCGTTTCCGACGGTCCGTTCGCGTCGTTCAACGGCGTGGTTCAGGATGTCGACGAAGAGCGTTCGCGCCTGAAGGTGGAAGTTTCGATTTTCGGCCGCGCTACGCCGGTCGAGCTGGAATACAATCAGGTCGAGAAGGTCTGATTGGCGGGGTAAAGCCCCAAGCGCGTGGAAGGCAAACTGGCTCTTTAAGCCGGGGCAGGGCGCCGCACCACGCAACCGCAGCCGCCGGAGCGATCCGGCTTAAGAGAAGCCGGGTAACCGGTTTGAATTGAAAGGCAGAGAGATATGGCTAAGAAAGTTGCAGGCCAGCTCAAGTTGCAGGTAAAGGCCGGGGCGGCCAATCCGTCCCCGCCGATCGGTCCGGCACTTGGTCAGCGTGGCATTAACATCATGGAATTCTGCAAGGCGTTCAATGCCGCCACGCAGGAAATGGAAAAGGGTATGCCGATCCCGGTCGTCATCACCTATTACCAGGACAAGTCCTTCACCTTCGTCATGAAGCAGCCGCCGATGACCTACTGGCTGAAGAAGGAAGCTAAGATCACCTCCGGTTCCAAGACGCCTGGCAAGGGCGCCAAGGTCGGCTCCATCACCAAGGCTCAGGTCAAGACGATCGCTGAAGCCAAGATGAAGGATCTGAACGCAGCCGACATCGAAGGCGCAATGGCAATGGTCGAGGGCTCTGCCCGCGCCATGGGCCTGGAAGTGGTAGGTTGATCATGGCCAAGGTAGCAAAGCGCATTCAGAAGATCCGCGAAGGCGTGGATCCCAACAAGCTTTACGTTCTCACCGACGCCATCTCGATGGTCAAGGAACGTGCTGTCGCCAAGTTCGACGAAACCGTTGAAGTTTCGATGAACCTCGGCGTTGACCCGCGCCATGCGGACCAGATGGTTCGCGGCGTCGTCAACCTGCCGAACGGCACCGGCCGTGACGTTCGCGTTGCCGTTTTCGCCCGCGGCGTCAAGGCTGATGAAGCCACGGCTGCTGGCGCTGACATTGTTGGCGCTGAAGAACTGGTTGAAATCGTTCAGGGCGGCAAGATCGACTTCGATCGTTGCATCGCGACCCCGGACATGATGCCGCTCGTCGGCCGTCTCGGCAAGGTACTCGGCCCGCGTGGCATGATGCCGAACCCGAAGGTCGGTACGGTGACGATGGATGTTGCCGGCGCCGTCAAGGCGTCCAAGGGCGGCGCTGTCGAGTTCCGCGTCGAAAAGGCCGGTATCGTACATGCTGGCGTTGGTAAGGCTTCGTTCGACGCCAAGGCTCTTGAAGAAAACATCAAGGCTTTCGCCGATGCCGTCATCAAGGCAAAGCCGACTGGTGCCAAGGGCAACTACGTCAAGCGCGTCGCGATTTCCTCGACCATGGGTCCGGGCGTCAAGATCGACCCTTCGTCGGTCACCGCTTAATCAATTCTCGCGCTTCGTCATGAGGCGTGAATAAAAGAATTTCCGGCTCCCAGGGAGCCGGAGATTTCCGGGGAAACCCGGAACTCCTGTCCGAGATTGCGGGTGGCCTTGTCTTTCGGGATTTGGCCTTAATCATTTAGCCTGCATGAGACGGGTGAGGCTGGATTTGAGGCATCTGTCGATGCCTGACTGTCCGGTTCGAACCTGGTGTGCCTGTGCCTGAAGCCGTTTGCGGCGACAGAGCGGGGGACAGGATCCTCGAGCGTCGCTCGGGATCTTTGTAAAAAGGTCCCTTGGGGCAAAGGCAAACCCGACGGGTTCACATGTTGTGTTCCCGTCTACTGGAGACAGACAGTGGAAAGAGCGGAAAAACGCGAATTCGTCACGGAGCTGAACGAAGTCTTCAAGGCTTCCGGTTCGGTTGTCGTGGCCCACTATGCTGGTGTCACCGTTGCGCAGATGAACGACTTCCGTTCGAAGATGCGCGCTGCCGGAGGCACCGTCAAGGTCGCGAAGAACCGCCTGGCCAAGATCGCTCTTCAGGGTACGGAGTCGGAAGGGATGACAAATCTCTTCAAGGGACAGACGCTGATTGCATACAGCACTGACCCGATGATCGCTCCGAAAGTCGTCATGGATTTCGCCAAGACCAACGACAAGGTCGTTGTTCTCGGTGGTGCCATGGGCGCAACCACGCTCAACGCCGAAGCAGTTAAGTCGCTTGCGACCCTGCCTTCGCTGGACGAGCTGCGCGCAAAGCTGCTGGGCCTTCTCAATGCCCCGGCAACTCGCGTCGCTACGGTTGTCGCAGCACCTGCAAGCCAGCTGGCACGGGTGTTCTCGGCTTACGCCAAGAAGGACGAAGCCGCTTAAGGCGGTTTTTCGCTGTAAATATTCAAACTGGTTCGAACTGAACAAAAGGAACTATCAAAATGGCTGATCTCGCAAAGATCGTAGAAGACCTCTCCTCGCTGACCGTTCTGGAAGCTGCAGAACTGTCCAAGCTTCTCGAAGAAAAGTGGGGCGTTTCCGCTGCTGCTCCGGTAGCCGTTGCTGCTGCTGGCGGCGCTGCTGCTGCTGCTGCTCCGGAAGAAGAAAAGACCGAGTTCGACGTTATCCTGGTTGACGCTGGCGCCAACAAGATCAACGTCATCAAGGAAGTTCGCGGCATCACCGGCCTCGGCCTCAAGGAAGCCAAGGACCTCGTTGAAGGCGCTCCGAAGCCGGTCAAGGAAGCCGTTTCCAAGGCTGAAGCTGCTGATCTCAAGAAGAAGCTTGAGGACGCAGGCGCCAAGGTTGACGTTAAGTAATCTTGCGATTGCTGGCGGGAAGGGGCCTCGTGCCCCTTTCCGTCGTTATCGTTTTTAAAACTCATTACCCAAAAGCCGCGTGAAAATGGCTTTTGGGTAATGGGTTCTTCAAGAGAATGGTTCCGAACCGGCTCATCTAGGCAATCCGGCCTGATCGATCCGGGATGTGGAACGAGATTGATGATACCCATTGCTTGACGGGATCGACTGGCCATCGGTTCCCGTCCGTTGCAGGCCCGGATGCAATTTTTAAAGGAGCGACGATGGCTCAGACCCTTTCGTTTAACGGTCGCAGGCGCGTACGCAAGTTTTTCGGCAAAATTCCAGAAGTAGCGGAAATGCCGAACCTCATCGAGGTTCAGAAGGCTTCGTACGACCAGTTTCTCATGGTTGACGAGCCCAAGGGTGGCCGTCCCGACGAGGGATTGAATGCCGTATTCAAATCCGTATTCCCGATCACCGATTTTTCCGGCGCCTCCATGCTCGAATTCGTATCCTACGAATTCGAAGCGCCGAAGTTCGACGTCGAGGAATGCCGTCAGCGCGATCTGACCTACGCAGCGCCGCTCAAGGTGACGCTGCGCCTCATCGTGTTCGATATCGATGAAGATACGGGCGCGAAGTCCATCAAGGACATCAAGGAACAGTCCGTCTACATGGGCGACATGCCGCTCATGACCAATAACGGTACGTTCATCGTCAACGGTACCGAGCGCGTCATCGTTTCGCAGATGCACCGTTCGCCGGGCGTTTTCTTCGATCACGACAAGGGCAAGAGCCATTCTTCCGGCAAGCTGCTTTTCGCTGCCCGCGTCATTCCGTATCGCGGTTCCTGGCTCGACATCGAGTTCGACGCCAAGGACATCGTCTATGCGCGTATCGACCGTCGCCGCAAGCTGCCCGTGACCTCGCTGCTGATGGCGCTTGGCATGGATGGCGAAGACATTCTGTCGACCTTCTATACCAAGGCTTCCTACGAGCGCTCCGGCGATGGCTGGCGCATTCCGTTCCAGCCTGAGACGCTGAAGAATGCCAAGGTCATCACCGACATGATCGACGCCGATACCGGCGAAGTCGTTGTCGAAGGTGGCAAGAAGCTGACCCCGCGCCTCATCCGCCAGCTGACCGAAAAGGGCCTCAAGGCACTCAAGGCGACTGACGAGGACCTCTACGGCAACTTCCTCGCCGAAGACATCGTCAACTACGAGACGGGTGAAATCTATCTCGAAGCCGGCGACGAAATCGACGAGAAGACCCTCGGCCTCATCCTGCAGTCCGGCTTCGACGAGATTCCGGTTCTCAACATCGACCACGTCAATGTTGGCGCCTATATCCGCAATACGCTGTCTGCCGACAAGAACGAGAACCGCCAGGAAGCCCTGTTCGACATCTACCGCGTCATGCGTCCGGGTGAGCCGCCGACCATGGAATCGGCGGAAGCGATGTTCAACTCGCTGTTCTTCGATGCGGAGCGTTATGACCTGTCGGCCGTTGGCCGCGTGAAGATGAACATGCGCCTCGACCTCGACGCCGAAGACACCGTGCGCACGCTGCGCAAGGAAGACATCCTCGCCGTCGTCAAGATGCTGGTCGAACTGCGTGACGGCAAGGGCGAAATCGACGACATCGACAACCTCGGCAACCGCCGTGTTCGTTCTGTCGGCGAGCTGATGGAAAACCAGTATCGTCTCGGCCTTCTGCGCATGGAGCGTGCGATCAAGGAACGTATGTCCTCGATCGAAATCGACACCGTGATGCCGCAGGACCTGATCAACGCGAAGCCGGCTGCTGCCGCCGTTCGCGAATTCTTCGGTTCCTCGCAGCTGTCGCAGTTCATGGACCAGGTGAACCCGCTTTCGGAAATCACCCACAAGCGCCGTCTTTCGGCTCTTGGACCGGGTGGTCTGACCCGCGAGCGCGCTGGCTTCGAAGTCCGCGACGTTCACCCGACCCATTACGGCCGTATTTGCCCGATCGAAACGCCGGAAGGCCCGAACATCGGTCTGATCAACTCGCTTGCAACCTTTGCCCGCGTCAACAAATACGGCTTCATCGAAAGCCCGTACCGCAAGATCACCGATGGCAAGGTTACGAACGACGTGATCTACCTCTCCGCCATGGAAGAGGCCAAGTATTACGTCGCGCAGGCCAATGCCGAGCTCGATGCCGAAGGCGCCTTCGTTGAAGAGTTCGTCGTCTGCCGTCACTCGGGCGAAGTTATGTTTGCACCGCGTGACAACATCAACCTGATGGACGTTTCGCCGAAGCAGCTTGTTTCGGTCGCAGCGGCTCTCATTCCGTTCCTGGAAAACGACGACGCCAACCGCGCTCTCATGGGCTCGAACATGCAGCGTCAGGCCGTTCCGCTTCTGCGCGCCGAGGCACCGTTCGTCGGTACCGGCATGGAGCCGATCGTTGCCCGTGACTCCGGCGCTGCCATTGCAGCCCGTCGTGGCGGTGTTGTCGATCAGGTGGATGCGACCCGTATCGTTATCCGCGCCACGGAAGACCTCGATGCCGGCAAGTCCGGTGTTGACATCTACCGTCTGCAGAAGTTCCAGCGTTCGAACCAGAATACCTGCGTCAACCAGCGTCCGCTGGTGTCCGTTGGCGACATCATCTCCAAGGGTGATATCATCGCGGACGGTCCGTCGACCGACCTCGGTGACCTGGCTCTCGGCCGCAACGCGCTCGTCGCGTTCATGCCCTGGAACGGCTACAACTACGAAGACTCGATCCTGATGTCGGAGCGTATCGTTTCCGACGACGTGTTCACCTCCATCCACATCGAAGAATTCGAAGTGATGGCGCGTGACACGAAGCTTGGTCCGGAAGAAATCACGCGCGACATTCCGAACGTTTCGGAAGAAGCACTGAAGAACCTCGACGAAGCCGGTATCGTTTACATCGGTGCGGAAGTTCAGCCGGGCGATATCCTCGTCGGCAAGATCACGCCGAAGGGCGAAAGCCCGATGACGCCGGAAGAAAAGCTTCTGCGCGCCATCTTCGGTGAAAAGGCTTCCGACGTTCGCGACACCTCCATGCGCATGCCTCCGGGCACGTTCGGTACGGTCGTGGAAGTCCGTGTCTTCAACCGTCACGGTGTGGAGAAGGATGAGCGCGCGATGGCTATCGAGCGCGAAGAGATCGAACGTCTGGCAAAGGACCGTGACGACGAGCAGGCGATCCTCGACCGTAACGTTTACGGCCGTCTGATCGACATGCTGCGTGGCCAGGTTTCCATCGCCGGTCCGAAGGGCTTCAAGAAGGGTGTGGAGCTTTCCAACGCCGTCGTTTCCGAATATCCCCGCTCGCAGTGGTGGATGTTCGCAGTCGAGGACGAGAAGGCCCAGTCCGAAATCGAAGCGCTTCGCGGCCAGTACGACGAATCCAAGTCGCGCCTTGAGCAGCGCTTCATGGACAAGGTCGAAAAGGTCCAGCGCGGCGACGAAATGCCTCCGGGCGTCATGAAGATGGTCAAGGTCTTCGTCGCTGTGAAGCGCAAGATCCAGCCGGGCGACAAGATGGCCGGCCGTCATGGTAACAAGGGCGTCGTCTCGCGTATCGTTCCGGTCGAGGACATGCCGTTCCTCGAAGACGGCACGCATGTCGACATCTGCTTGAACCCGCTCGGCGTGCCTTCGCGCATGAACGTCGGCCAGATCCTCGAAACCCACCTCGCATGGGCATGCGCAGGCATGGGCAAGAAGATCGGCGAGATGCTCGAAGAGTATCGCAAGACGATGGATATCAGCGAGCTTCGCAGCGAACTGACCGAAATCTATGCGAGTGAATCGCATGACGAGGTCCAGCGCTTCGACGACGAATCTCTGGTCAAGCTTGCCGAAGAAGCCAAGCGCGGTGTTTCCATCGCGACCCCGGTCTTCGACGGTGCGCATGAGCCCGACGTTGCCGCGATGCTGAAGAAGGCAGGTCTGCATGAATCCGGTCAGTCCGTTCTTTATGACGGCCGTACCGGTGAGCCGTTCGACCGCAAGGTCACCGTCGGCTACATGTACATGATCAAGCTGAACCACCTTGTCGACGACAAGATCCACGCTCGCTCGATCGGTCCTTACTCGCTCGTTACCCAGCAGCCGCTGGGCGGCAAGGCGCAGTTCGGCGGACAGCGCTTCGGGGAAATGGAAGTCTGGGCTCTGGAAGCATACGGCGCGGCTTACACGTTGCAGGAAATGCTCACCGTCAAGTCGGACGACGTGGCGGGCCGCACCAAGGTTTACGAAGCGATCGTCCGTGGCGACGATACCTTCGAAGCCGGTATTCCGGAGAGCTTCAACGTTCTCGTCAAGGAAATGCGGTCGCTTGGTCTTTCGGTCGAGCTGGAAAACTCGAAGATCGAGAACCAGTCCGAAGACCAGCTGCCCGACGCGGCGGAATAAAATGAGAGAGGCGGGCGCCTTCAAGGGCGCCTGCCGGTTCCCCGTCAGCCTCCGGTTGCCGAGGGACACTTTCGCCGCATTGTGCGGTTAATCCGTATTTAAAGCTCTGGACGGCGACCCGGGAAGAAGCCGGTCCAGATGCAAACAGGGGCAGCAGCTAGCCTCTCAAGGAGACAAGGCATGAACCAAGAGGTCATGAATCTTTTCAATCCTCAGGTGCCTGCGCAGCATTTCGATTCCATCCGGATTTCGATCGCTTCGCCGGAAAAAATCCTGTCGTGGTCCTACGGCGAGATCAAGAAGCCGGAAACCATCAACTACCGTACGTTCAAGCCGGAACGTGACGGTCTCTTCTGCGCGCGCATCTTCGGACCGATCAAGGACTACGAGTGCCTGTGCGGCAAGTACAAGCGCATGAAGTACAAGGGCATTATCTGCGAAAAGTGCGGCGTCGAAGTCACGCTGTCGCGCGTTCGCCGTGAGCGCATGGGCCATATCGAGCTCGCAGCGCCGGTTGCCCATATCTGGTTCCTGAAGTCGCTTCCCTCGCGTATCTCGACCCTGCTCGACATGACGCTGAAGGATGTCGAGCGCGTTCTCTATTTCGAGAACTACATCGTCACCGAGCCTGGCCTCACTTCGCTGAAGCAGAACCAGCTTCTGTCTGAAGAAGAGTACATGATCGCCGTCGACGAGTTCGGCGAAGACCAGTTCACCGCCATGATCGGCGCTGAAGCCATCTACGAGATGCTGGCTTCGATGAACCTCGAAAAGATCGCCGGCGACCTGCGTGCCGAACTTGCTGAGACCACCTCTGATCTCAAGCAGAAGAAGCTGATGAAGCGCCTGAAGATCGTCGAGAACTTCATGGAGAGCGGCAACCGTCCGGAATGGATGATCATGAAGGTCGTTCCGGTCATTCCGCCGGACCTTCGCCCGCTGGTTCCGCTGGATGGCGGTCGTTTTGCGACGTCCGACCTCAACGATCTCTATCGCCGCGTCATCAACCGTAACAACCGTCTGAAGCGCCTGATCGAGCTTCGCGCACCTGGCATCATCATCCGCAACGAAAAGCGTATGCTGCAGGAATCCGTCGATGCGCTGTTCGACAACGGCCGTCGCGGTCGCGTCATTACGGGTGCCAACAAGCGTCCGCTGAAGTCGCTCTCCGACATGCTCAAGGGCAAGCAGGGCCGCTTCCGCCAGAACCTTCTCGGCAAGCGCGTCGACTATTCCGGTCGTTCGGTCATCGTGACCGGTCCGGAACTGAAGCTGCACCAGTGCGGCCTGCCGAAGAAGATGGCGCTCGAACTGTTCAAGCCGTTCATCTATGCCCGCCTCGACGCCAAGGGTTACTCCTCGACCGTCAAGCAGGCCAAGAAGCTGGTTGAAAAGGAAAAGCCGGAAGTCTGGGATATCCTCGACGAGGTCATCCGCGAGCATCCGGTTCTCCTGAACCGCGCACCGACGCTGCACCGTCTGGGTATCCAGGCTTTCGAACCCATGCTGGTCGAAGGCAAGGCCATCCAGCTGCACCCGCTCGTCTGCACGGCCTTCAACGCCGACTTCGACGGTGACCAGATGGCTGTTCACGTTCCGCTTTCGCTGGAAGCCCAGCTGGAAGCGCGCGTGCTGATGATGTCGACCAACAACATCCTGCATCCGGCGAACGGTCATCCGATCATCGTTCCTTCGCAGGACATGGTTCTTGGCCTGTATTACCTGTCGATCATGAACCAGAACGAGCCGGGCGAAGGCATGGCCTTCTCCGACATCGGTGAGCTGCATCACGCGCTTGAAAACAAGGTCGTGACGCTGCATGCCAAGATCCGTGGCCGCTTCAAGACCGTGGATGCCGATGGCAAGCCGGTTTCGAAGATCCATGAGACGACCCCCGGCCGTATGCTCATCGGCGAACTTCTGCCGAAGAACGTCAACGTGCCTTTCGACGTCTGCAACCAGGAAATGACCAAGAAGAACATCTCCAAGATGATCGACACGGTCTACCGTCATTGCGGCCAGAAAGACACGGTCATCTTCTGCGACCGCATCATGCAGCTCGGCTTTGCCCATGCCTGCCGCGCCGGCATTTCGTTCGGCAAGGACGACATGGTCATTCCGGACAGCAAGGTGAAGATCGTCGGCGACACCGAAGCTCTCGTGAAGGAATACGAACAGCAGTATAACGATGGTCTCATCACCCAGGGCGAAAAGTACAACAAGGTTGTCGACGCCTGGGGCAAGGCAACCGAGAAGGTCGCCGAAGAAATGATGGCACGCATCAAGGCTGTCGAGTTCGATCCGGAAACGGGCCGCCAGAAGCCGATGAACTCCATCTACATGATGTCCCACTCGGGCGCTCGTGGTTCTCCGAACCAGATGCGTCAGCTGGGCGGCATGCGCGGCCTGATGGCGAAGCCGTCGGGTGAAATCATCGAGACGCCGATCATCTCGAACTTCAAGGAAGGCCTGACCGTTAACGAGTACTTCAACTCGACCCACGGTGCCCGTAAGGGTCTCGCAGACACCGCCCTGAAGACCGCGAACTCGGGTTACCTGACCCGTCGTCTCGTCGACGTCGCGCAGGATTGCATCGTCAACTCCAGGGATTGCGGCACCGACAAGGGCCTCACCATGACCGCCATCGTCGATGCCGGTCAGGTCGTTGCCTCGCTCGGCGCACGTATCCTCGGCCGTACGGCTCTGGACGATATCGACAATCCGGTCACTGGCGAGAACATCGTCAAGGCTGGAACGCTGATCGACGAAGCCGACGTTGCTACCATCGAGAAGGCTGGTATCCAGTCCGTCCGCATCCGTTCGGCTCTGACCTGCGAAGTGCAGATCGGTGTCTGCGGCGTCTGCTACGGTCGTGACCTTGCACGCGGTACGCCTGTCAACATGGGCGAAGCGGTCGGCGTCATCGCCGCACAGTCGATCGGTGAACCGGGCACGCAGCTTACCATGCGTACGTTCCACCTTGGTGGTACGGCGAACGTGGTCGACCAGTCGTTCCTCGAAGCGTCGTATGAAGGCACGATCCAGATCAAGAATCGCAACATTCTGCGGAACTCCGAAGGCGTTCTCATCGCCATGGGCCGTAACATGTCCGTTACGATCCTGGATGAGCGTGGCGCGGAACGTTCCACCCAGCGTGTGGCCTACGGTTCGAAGATCTTCGTGGATGATGGCGACAAGGTTAAGCGTGGCCAGCGTCTTGCAGAGTGGGACCCCTACACCCGTCCGATGATGACGGAAGTGGAGGGTACCGTTCACTTCGAAGACCTCGTCGACGGTCTCTCCGTTCTGGAAGCAACCGACGAATCCACCGGCATCACCAAGCGTCAGGTCATTGACTGGCGTTCGACGCCGCGCGGTTCGGACTTGAAGCCCGCGATCGTCATCAAGGACGCTTCCGGTGCTGTGGCGAAGCTTGCCCGTGGTGGCGAAGCCCGCTTCCAGCTTTCGGTCGACGCCATTCTGTCGGTCGAGCCGGGTTCCAAGGTCTCTCAGGGTGACGTGCTTGCACGTTCGCCGCTGGAAAGCGCCAAGACGAAGGACATCACCGGTGGTCTGCCGCGCGTTGCGGAACTGTTCGAAGCCCGTCGTCCGAAGGATCACGCCATCATCGCCGAGATCGATGGTACGATCCGCCTCGGCCGCGACTACAAGAACAAGCGTCGCGTGATGATCGAGCCTGCGGAAGACGGCGTCGAGCCGGTCGAATACCTGATCCCGAAGGGCAAACCCTTCCATCTTCAGGAAGGCGACTACATCGAGAAGGGCGAATACATTCTCGACGGCAACCCGGCACCGCACGACATTCTGGCGATCAAGGGCGTGGAGGCTCTGGCTTCCTACCTCGTGAACGAAATCCAGGAAGTCTACCGCTTGCAGGGCGTTGTGATCAACGACAAGCACATCGAAGTGATCGTTCGCCAGATGCTGCAGAAGGTTGAAATCACCGATGCCGGCGACAGCCAGTACATCGTTGGCGACAACGTCGATCGCATCGAGCTTGATGACAACAACGACCGCCTGATCGAAGAGGGCAAGAAGCCTGCCTATGGCGAGCCGGTTCTGCTCGGCATCACCAAGGCTTCGCTGCAGACGCCGTCCTTCATCTCGGCCGCATCCTTCCAGGAAACCACCAAGGTTCTCACGGAAGCTGCGATTGCCGGCAAGACGGACACGCTGCAGGGCCTCAAGGAAAACGTCATCGTCGGCCGTCTCATCCCGGCCGGTACTGGCGGCACCATGACGCAGATCCGCCGCATCGCCACCTCGCGCGACGACCTCATTCTCGAGGAACGCCGCAAGGGTACGGGCGCAGGCTCTGCCAACCAGATGCTGCAGGACATGACGGACCAGGCTCCGGCCGCCGAATAAGGTCAGACGAGGGCAGGGGCTTTGCGAAGCCCCGCCAAAGTTCAATGAAAAACGCCCGGAGCAATTCGGGCGTTTTTTGTTGTTCGGCTTTCTGCATCAGGAGCTATCGGGTCTTCCGTACGATCAAACTCGCGCTGTTTCATGATCTCGCCGGGGCGGCGCAGTCGTCAGCTCTGTTTTGCCACGCGCCTGGAGTCCGGGGCGCGAAGCGCCCTGTCGCCCTTGATGCAGCTGATTGCGACGTGGTCGGCAACATTGCCGGTGATGATCTCGATGCAGTCGCGCTGCTTTCGAAGAACCACACCGATAAGCAGACGACTTGACGCTTCCGGCAAATTCGCGCGGCGGAATATGGCGAGCGTTCCCGGCCTTACATCGTCCTGCGGAAGCTCCACACCCCAGTTTTGCCAGGCAAGAAAGGACGGCGCCGCCCGCGGCGGTTCAAATCCGGCGTGGGTAACGACCCAGCTCAGAAAAGCCCCACCCCAGGGAACACCCTCGGTCGGCGTGTTCCAGCCTGCAACCGATCGCCAGTAGTCCGATATACGGTCCTTGTCCTGCTGGGTGCCGTTTTCATCAACGCCAACCTCGATCAGGGCGGCGCCGAGCAACTCCCTGGCCCCCTTGTCGGAGATCGACGAAAGGATAGCGAAGTCATCCGCGGTTGTTACCCATCTCGTGCTGGCGACGACCATATCGGTTGCGGCGGCTTGAGACTGTGTGGGGGGTGCAGCGGGGAGGTCCCTTGCAAGTTCACCCGGCTTTTTCCAGTCGTTTGGAAGAAATTTCACGGTGATCTTTTCGCCGCGCCGCTGGATGCCGACGGCATCGCGGGCGATTTCAACCTGGCCGTTGTTTATTCGTTTGACGGTCATGATGTAGTTGTCCGGTTCGGCGTAAACGACGATGCTTCGTTCCGAGACCACGTCATAACGTGAATACCCCTCGGGATCGGCCTCTTCCGACGGTTTTCGTAGATATAGGCCGCGCTCGGCCAGAACTATCGGCTCATCGAACGACAGGTTCGCGGTGTGCGGATCGTAGAAATTCTCTATCTTTTGTGAAATCGCGGGTATGATTTTGGCCGTGAGATTATCGAATACTCCGATGGCCAACAGCGACAGGATCCAGATCACAGTGGACAGGACCCCTCTGCGTTTCAATTGGCTGATAATGCGCTTCCAGTCAGGCATTGCTCACCCTCTCTATCTTTGCTCACCGATAGTATAGCGTGTCAAAACGGAAAGGCGGCGAACGAGATCGGCCTGGCCGGTACTGCCGGTCTTGGCGTAGATCGACTTGGCGTTGCTGCGCACCGTTTCGTGGGAAATCTGCAATTGCTTCGCCACGGAGGGAAGTGAAAGCCCCTTCATGATTTCGAGCGCGACGCGGGCCTCGGCCTTGGTGAGATCGTAAAGCCCCTTCAGAAGCGGCGTGGCGTCGAGGACTGTGTCTGACGGTTGCGATATCAGAATGATGGCTGAGCCGTTCGGGGAAAGGTCCAGCGCATCCTTGCGCAGTGGTATGACGTGCAGGATGCAGGCCCTGTCTTCGGTCGGCAGGGGGAAAGAGCTGACGTTATGTCCGGCAAGAGCCTTGTAGAGCAGCCGGTTCACTCTCTCGTCGGAGATCACGATCCTGTCGCGGGCGCGGGTGGAAATACATTTCTGGATTGTCTGAAACAGGGTGTTGGCGGAAAGAACGCGGCCACTCGCTTGAATGACCGCGGCGGGGGCGCCGATGACGTTGAGGCCGAGCGCCATGGCATCAGCTTTCTGCCGCTGCAGCCGGGTTGCAAGGGTGAGGCTGCGGGCAATGTGCGGCCTCAACCCGCCGAGCGCCGCCATGGTCTCCGGCCCGATGACGCCGCTCTCCAGCTTGCGTTCAAAAAGCACCGTCATTTCCGGATGATCGGGCGGCGCAACCTGGGTCGCTGCGCCATACCCCAATCCGCGTGGCATGAGGAAATCACGCACGATCGGCAGCCCGGCCCATTCATCATGGGTGAAGACGTCGAAATCCTGCACGAAGGAAAATTGTCCCTCGCGGATTGCGCGGGTGAGGCGGTCGTTGCGGCGGTTCCAGCCGCCCTCCATGAAGGCCTGCATCAGCTCCTGCAAGTTCGGAGTGTAAAGCCAGGCTTCCTCCTCACCCTTGCCCCAGGTGAGGGCGCCACCCCAGAAATCCAGCCGGTGGCCGATGGTGGCAATCACCTTCGCCCAACGATCAGGGAAAAGCGCTGCCTCGTAAATGTCATCGATAATGTCTGCCGACGATATAGTATTCAACCCGTCACCGGAATCTTGTGTCGGGATTATTCTAAGCTCATATTTCGGTATTGTTCAACGGATAAAGTAATAATACTATTGTATCCAAAGTATATAATCTATGCGTGACTTAATATATTGATCAGCTTGCCGAAGGGATCGCGCAGAAACAGCCGGCGCACACCCCAGGTTTCGGTAATAGGTCCATATTCGATCGGCAACCCTGCCTTCAGTATCTTCGCGTGGACCTCGTCGAAATCATCGACCTCGATGGAAAGGTCCGGCACTGCCGTGCCGGAACCGCCTTCGCGTGCGAAGCTGACCTGGGCGCGCGCCTCGAGCGGGCTGGCATGGGTGACGATCCAGCCGTGATCCATGGCGACGGACATGCCGAGAATATCGCCATAGAACGCCTGCGCCAGCGAGGGCTCCGGCGTTGCTATATTGGCGACGACACGTCTGACCGCCATTGCTCCCACACCTCAGGCGAAACGGATGATGGCGACTTCGCCTTCCAGCGCACCCTGATAGGCGGAAGCGTGCGGCTCTTCATCCGGAACGTCGGTCAGCATGCCGATCTGGTCGAGATCGGCTTCGATGAAACCTTCCTCGGACAGTGCGTTCAGCGTCTCGCGCACGGCGGTGTCGTCGTCCGGCGCCCTGAGGATGACGTGGATGTCGATGCCTTCGGAATTGTCGGTCTCGTATGCCTTGCCGATGACGATGAAGACCATCGGCTCGTCGCGTCCATTATCGTTGTCGGGGAGGTTGCTCATGACGCGGTTCCTTGATCTTTCGTTGCTGTCATGCGGGCCGATGGAATCGGTCCCGCGGGTGGCGGAGCCGATCCGGCCCGCCCTCAGGGAATCAATAGACGGATTTTATGAAAAGCCAAAGCACGGAGGTCAAAATCGCTGCCTTCTGCGCCGACTTATGTTAAAGCGCGTTGGAAATGGCCCGGACGTGGGCTTTGCGGCCATGGGTGGTGGCGCAAAATGTGGATTCACCCTTGACGAAAGCTGGCTAAAACAGTAGTACGCCCGCCATCGGAGCCTCTGTGGGTGCTGGCCGTTCGGGATGCTTTTTCCCGAGCATCATCTCAAACGGGTCTCCATTGCACGTAGAAGACACGAATGTTGCACGCAAGACGCCTCATCCGGTGTCCTCTGCTCTTGGTGGTCCATCCGTGAAAACGGATCGGGCCACGTTTTGCGCATGAGGATATATGCGTGCATCGTCGCCGGCAACGGCATAGCCGCCACCCGTGAGGGTGGCTAAAGTAGTTTTTGCAAGGGATGGTTATATGCCTACCGTAAACCAGCTGATCCGCAAGCCTCGCCAGGCACAGGTAAAGCGCAACAAGGTTCCTGCTCTTCAGGAAAACCCGCAGAAGCGTGGTGTTTGCACCCGCGTTTACACGACGACCCCGAAGAAGCCGAACTCGGCTCTGCGTAAGGTTGCCAAGATCCGCCTCACCAACGGCTTTGAAGTCATCGGCTACATTCCGGGCGAAGGTCACAACCTTCAGGAACACTCCGTGGTCATGATCCGCGGCGGCCGCGTAAAGGACTTGCCGGGTGTGCGTTACCACATCATTCGCGGTGTTCTCGATACCCAGGGCGTCAAGAACCGCAAGCAGCGCCGCTCCAAGTACGGTGCGAAGCGTCCGAAGTAATTCGGGTTTAACAAATTCCGGCGCTGCGCGAGGTTCTCCGCGTGGTAAAGCGTCAATAACATTGAGAGACAAAGAATATGTCCCGTCGCCATAGTGCAGAAAAGCGTGAGATCAACCCGGACCCGAAGTTCGGCGATCTGGTCGTCACCAAGTTCATGAACGCCATCATGCTTCACGGCAAGAAGTCGGTCGCAGAAAGCATCGTTTACGGCGCGTTCGACGTCGTTCAGGGCAAGACGAAGCAGGAGCCGCTCGGCGTGTTCCACTCCGCCCTCGACAACGTTGCTCCGCACGTTGAAGTGCGTTCGCGCCGCGTTGGTGGTGCAACGTATCAGGTTCCGGTCGACGTTCGTCCCGAGCGCCGTCAGGCTCTGGCCATCCGCTGGCTGATCACCGCTGCACGCAAGCGCAACGAAACGACCATGGTCGATCGCCTTTCCGGCGAACTCATGGACGCTGCGAACAACCGCGGTTCTGCTGTCAAGAAGCGTGAAGACACGCACAAGATGGCCGACGCTAACCGCGCATTCTCGCATTACCGCTGGTAATCTTAAACGGTCGCATATCGAAAGGCAGTCCATTATGGCTCGCGAATATAAAATCGAAGACTACCGCAATTTCGGTATCATGGCGCATATCGACGCCGGCAAGACCACGACCACCGAGCGTATTCTTTATTACACCGGTAAGTCCCACAAGATCGGCGAAGTCCATGATGGCGCTGCCACGATGGACTGGATGGAGCAGGAGCAGGAGCGTGGTATCACCATCACCTCCGCAGCTACCACGACCTTCTGGAAGGGTCGCGACGGCAAGATGCGCCGCTTCAACATCATCGACACCCCCGGCCACGTTGACTTCACCATTGAAGTTGAGCGTTCGCTGCGCGTTCTCGACGGTGCCATCGCTCTTCTCGACGCCAACGCCGGTGTTGAGCCGCAGACGGAAACCGTCTGGCGTCAGGCTGAGAAGTATCATGTTCCGCGCATGATCTTCTGCAACAAGATGGACAAGACCGGTGCTGACTTCTACCGCTCGGTAGAAATGATCAAGACCCGTCTCGGCGCCATCGCCGTTGTCATGCAGCTGCCGATCGGCGCTGAGACCGAGTTCAAGGGCGTTATCGACCTGATCGAGATGAACGCACTCATCTGGCGCGACGAATCGCTCGGCGCTCAGTGGGACGTCGTCGAGATTCCGGACGACATGAAGGCCAAGGCTGACGAATATCGCGAAAAGCTGATCGAGACCGTTGTCGAGATCGACGAAGAAGCGATGGAAGACTACCTGAACGGTATCATGCCCGACAACGACAAGATCCGTGCGCTCGTTCGCCGCGGCACCATCGACGTGAAGTTCCACCCGATGTTCTGCGGTACCGCGTTCAAGAACAAGGGCGTTCAGCCGCTTCTCGACGCTGTTGTCGACTACCTGCCTTCTCCGCTGGACATCCCGGCGATCAAGGGCATCGACTTCAAGACCGAAGCTGAAATCGAGCGTCATGCCGACGACAGCGAGCCGCTTTCCATGCTCGCGTTCAAGATCATGAACGACCCCTTCGTTGGTTCGCTGACCTTCGCACGTATCTACTCGGGCAAGCTCGAAAAGGGTACGTCGGTCATCAACACGGTCAAGGACAAGCGCGAGCGCGTCGGCCGTATGCTGCAGATGCATTCCAACAGCCGTGAAGACATCGAAGAAGCCTTTGCCGGCGACATCGTTGCTCTGGCTGGCCTCAAGGAAACCACCACTGGCGACACGCTCTGCGATCCGCTGAAGCCGGTTATCCTCGAGCGCATGGAATTCCCCGAGCCGGTCATCCAGATCGCGATCGAGCCGAAGACCAAGGGCGACCAGGAAAAGATGGGCCTCGCGCTCAACCGTCTGGCTGCTGAAGATCCTTCGTTCCGCGTCAAGACCGACGAAGAGTCCGGTCAGACGATCATCGCAGGCATGGGCGAACTTCACCTCGACATTCTCGTTGACCGTATGCGTCGCGAGTTCAAGGTTGAAGCGACCGTCGGTGCTCCGCAGGTTGCCTACCGCGAAACCATCACGCGTCAGCACGAAGAAGACTACACGCATAAGAAGCAGTCCGGTGGTACCGGTCAGTTCGCTCGCGTGAAGATCATCTTCGAACCGAACCCCGAAGGCGAAGACTTCAAGTTCGAATCGAAGATCGTCGGTGGTGCTGTTCCGAAGGAATACATCCCGGGCGTTCAGAAGGGTATCGAAAGCGTTCTGTCTTCCGGTCCGCTGGCTGGCTTCCCGATGCTCGGCGTCAAGGCGACGCTGATCGACGGTGCATTCCACGATGTTGACTCGTCGGTTCTCGCCTTCGAAATCGCATCGCGTGCCTGCTTCCGTGAAGCAGCGAAGAAGGCTGGTGCACAGCTTCTCGAGCCGATGATGAAGGTCGAAGTCGTAACGCCGGAAGACTATGTCGGCGACGTTATCGGCGACCTGAACTCCCGTCGTGGTCAGATCCAGGGCCAGGAAAGCCGTGGTATCGCCGTCGTCATCAACGCGCATGTTCCGCTCGCGAACATGTTCAAGTACGTCGACAACCTGCGCTCCATGTCGCAGGGCCGTGCACAGTACTCGATGACGTTCGACCACTATTCGCCGGTTCCGTCGAACGTGGCGCAGGAAATCCAGGCAAAGTACTCCGGTCAGAAGTGATCGGGGTACGCCCCAAACGAGATTTGAAGATTATTCCCGTCAAGGGACAAGAATGGAGAGCCACTAATGGCAAAGAGCAAGTTTGAGCGGACGAAGCCGCACGTCAACATTGGCACGATCGGTCACGTTGACCATGGCAAGACGTCGCTGACGGCAGCAATCACGAAGTTCTTCGGCGAGTTCAAGGCGTATGACCAAATCGACGCTGCTCCGGAAGAAAAGGCTCGTGGTATCACGATTTCGACGGCGCACGTTGAGTATGAGACGCCGAACCGTCACTACGCTCACGTTGACTGCCCCGGCCACGCCGACTACGTGAAGAACATGATCACCGGTGCTGCGCAGATGGACGGCGCGATCCTGGTTTGCTCGGCTGCCGACGGCCCGATGCCGCAGACCCGCGAGCACATCCTGCTTGCCCGTCAGGTTGGCGTTCCGGCGATCGTCGTGTTCCTCAACAAGGTTGACCAGGTTGACGACGCCGAGCTTCTCGAGCTCGTTGAGCTTGAAGTTCGCGAACTTCTGTCGTCCTACGACTTCCCGGGCGACGATATCCCGATCATCAAGGGTTCGGCACTTGCTGCTCTTGAAGATTCCGACAAGAAGATCGGTGAAGACGCGATCCGCGAGCTGATGGCTGCGGTTGACGCCTACATCCCGACGCCTGAGCGTCCGATCGACCAGCCGTTCCTGATGCCGATCGAAGACGTGTTCTCGATTTCCGGCCGTGGTACGGTTGTGACGGGTCGCGTTGAGCGCGGTATCGTCAAGGTTGGTGAAGAAGTCGAAATCGTCGGCATCCGTCCGACCTCGAAGACGACTGTTACCGGCGTTGAAATGTTCCGCAAGCTGCTCGACCAGGGCCAGGCCGGCGACAACATCGGTGCTCTCGTTCGCGGTGTTACCCGTGACGGCGTTGAGCGTGGTCAGATCCTGTGCAAGCCGGGTTCGGTCAAGCCGCACAAGAAGTTCATGGCAGAAGCCTACATCCTGACGAAGGAAGAAGGCGGCCGTCATACGCCGTTCTTCACGAACTACCGTCCGCAGTTCTACTTCCGTACGACGGACGTGACGGGCATCGTTTCGCTGCCGGAAGGCACGGAAATGGTTATGCCTGGCGACAACGTTACCGTTGAAGTCGAGCTGATCGTTCCGATCGCGATGGAAGAAAAGCTGCGCTTCGCTATCCGCGAAGGCGGCCGCACCGTCGGCGCCGGCATCGTTGCTTCGATCGTCGAGTAATATTCGACCGTTGAAATTCTGACTGGCGGCGGTGTGAACAACACCGCCGCCGGACTTTTCATAAAAAGCCTGGCGGCGTTGCATTTTTAGTGCTTGAAAAATTCGGTGAAAGCGCGTAAACGCGCACTCACACTCACCGCTGGATTCGCAAGCGATTGCGAAACGCGGTGTTTTAGCAATACAGACTACTGAAATGATTGGGGTGCGACGCGCATCCCCTCTCGATTTTTGAAAATCTGCGGCGCCACGATCAATAGAAGTTCATGTGTTTCCGCGTGCGGAAACGAATAACAAAGAACAAGGACAAGACGAATGAACGGCCAGAATATCCGTATCCGCCTCAAGGCGTTCGATCACCGGATCCTCGATGCCTCTACCCGTGAAATCGTGTCGACCGCAAAGCGCACCGGCGCCAGCGTTCGCGGCCCGGTTCCGCTCCCCACCCGCATCGAAAAGTTTACCGTCAACCGCTCTCCCCACGTTGATAAGAAGAGCCGTGAACAGTTCGAAATGCGGACGCACAAGCGTCTTCTCGATATCGTTGACCCCACCCCGCAGACTGTCGATGCTCTGATGAAGCTCGACCTCGCTGCTGGCGTTGACGTGGAAATCAAGCTCTAAGACCCGGCCCGAACCATCCAAGGTGAGGGCTGAAATAACAAGGAAGGTACGTGGAGCAATCCAACGACTTCCAAACCGGAGACCGGAAACATCGTGAGATGTCGAAGGGCACTCCTTAACAAAGGCCAGAGAGGGTTTTCCCTTCAAGGCTCGCAAGAGGATGAACCAATGCGTTCAGGTGTGATTGCACAGAAAGTGGGTATGACACGCGTCTATAACGACGCAGGTGAACATATCCCTGTAACAGTATTGCGACTGGATAACGTACAAGTCGTTGCCCAGCGCACGGAAGACAAGAATGGCTACACCGCAGTTCAGCTCGGTGCCGGCCAGTCCAAGGTCAAGAACACGACGAAGGCGCTTCGCGGCCATTTTGCCGCTGCCAATGTCGAACCGAAAGCCAAGCTCGTCGAGTTCCGGGTTTCCCCCGAGAACCTGATCGACATCGGTGCAACACTGACCGCAAATCATTTTCAGTCCGGCCAGCTGGTCGACGTCACTGGAACCACGATCGGTAAAGGTTTTGCCGGTGCTATGAAGCGTCACAACTTCGGTGGTGGCCGCGCTTCGCACGGTAACTCCGTATCGCACCGTGCACACGGTTCGACCGGTAACAACCAGGATCCGGGCCGCGTCTGGAAGGGCAAGCGCATGGCTGGTCATATGGGCCAGACGCGCGTTACGACCCAGAACCTCGAAGTCGTTTCGACTGATGAAGACCGTGGCCTCATCCTCGTGAAGGGTGCAGTTCCCGGCTCGAAGGGTTCCTGGATCATCGTCCGCGACGCCGTCAAGTCGGCTGCGAAGTAAGGGAGCCTTATCATGGAATTGAACGTCAAGACCCTCGAGGGAAAAGACGCCGGCAAGGTTTCTCTGTCGGATGAGATCTTCGGCCTCGACCCCCGCCAGGACATCCTGGCCCGCATGGTTCGCTGGCAGCTTGCAAAGAAGCAGCAGGGAACCCACAAGTCCAAGAACCGGTCGGAAGTTTCCCGCACCGGCGCGAAGATGTACAAGCAGAAGGGTACGGGCCGCGCTCGTCACCATTCGGCTCGCGCACCGCAGTTCCGCGGCGGCGGCAAGGCCCACGGCCCGGTCGTTCGCAGCCACGCCCATGACCTTCCCAAGAAGGTTCGTGCGCTCGCTCTGCGTCACGCCCTGTCTGCAAAGCTGAAGGCTGAAGAACTGATCATCGTTGATCAGCTCGTTGCATCCGAAGCAAAGACCAAGGCTCTGCTGGGCAGCTTCGCTTCGCTTGGCCTGACCAACGCTCTCGTTATCGGCGGCGCCGAACTTGATGGCAACTTCAAGCTCGCTGCTCAGAACATCCCGAACGTGGACGTTCTGCCGGTTCAGGGCATCAATGTTTACGACATCCTGCGCCGTGGCAAGCTGGTGCTTTCCAAGGCTGCTGTAGAGGCTCTGGAGGAGCGGTTCAAATGACGGATCTTCGCCACTACGATGTGATCGTATCTCCTTCGATCACGGAAAAGTCGACGCTGGTATCCGAACAGAACCAGGTCGTATTCAACGTCGCCAAGAATGCTTCCAAGCCTGAAATCAAGGCTGCCGTGGAAGCTCTCTTCGGCGTCAAAGTCACGGCTGTGAACACGCTTATCCGCAAGGGTAAGACCCGTCGTTTCCGTGGGTTCGCCGGTAAGCTTAAGGACGTCAAGAAAGCCGTCGTTACGCTCGCCGAAGGTCAATCCATCGACGTGTCCACCGGACTCTAAAGGTTAGGCCCAAGCGGGCAAAGACCCAAAAGGGAACAAGAATATGGCATTGAAAAGTTTCAATCCGACCACGCCGAGCCAGCGTCAGCTGGTTATCGTGGACCGCGCTTCGCTCTACAAGGGCAAGCCGGTAAAGGCTCTCACCCAGGGCCTCAGCTCCAAGGGTGGCCGTAACAACCAGGGCCGGATCACCGTCCGTTTCCAGGGTGGCGGTCACAAGCGGACCTACCGTCTGGTAGACTTCAAGCGTCGCAAGTTCGACGTTGAAGGTACCGTTGAACGTCTGGAATACGACCCCAACCGCACCGCGTTCATCGCGCTGGTTACGTATACCGACGGCGAACAGGCTTACATTCTCGCGCCACAGCGTCTCGCTGCCGGTGACAAGGTGATCGCCTCCGACAAGGCAGTGGACGTGAAGCCCGGCAACACCATGCCGCTTCAGTACATTCCGGTCGGTTCGATCATCCACAACGTCGAGATGAAGCCGGGCAAGGGCGGTCAGATCGCTCGCTCCGCCGGTACGTATGTCCAGCTCGTCGGCCGCGATGCCGGTATGGCCATCCTGCGTCTCAACTCGGGCGAACAGCGTCTGGTGCATGGCTCCTGCCTCGCATCGATCGGTGCTGTTTCGAACTCGGACCACGGCAACATCAACGACGGCAAGGCCGGTCGTTCCCGTTGGCGCGGCAAGCGTCCGCACGTTCGCGGCGTCGTCATGAACCCGGTCGACCACCCGCACGGTGGTGGTGAAGGTCGCACGTCGGGTGGTCGCCACCCGGTTACTCCGTGGGGCAAGCCCACGAAGGGCAAGCGCACCCGTTCGAACAAGTCGACCGACAAGTTCATCATGCGCTCGCGCCATCAGCGTAAGAAGTAAGAGAGGTAGTCACTAATGGCTCGTTCAGTATGGAAAGGTCCGTTTGTTGACGGCTATCTTCTCACCAAGGCTGAGAAGGTGCGCGAGAGCGGACGTAACGAAGTAATCAAGATCTGGAGCCGTCGCTCCACGATCCTGCCGCAGTTCGTTGGTCTGACCTTCGGCGTCTACAACGGCAGCAAGCATGTGCCCGTCTCCGTCAACGAAGACATGGTCGGACACAAGTTCGGTGAATTCTCTCCGACCCGTACCTATTACGGTCACGGCGCGGACAAGAAGGCAAAGAGGAAGTAATCATGGCGAAGGCTAAGACCGAACGCCGGCTGAAGGACAATGAGGCTCAGGCCATTGCCCGTACGCTCCGCGTCAGCCCCCAGAAACTGAACCTGGTTGCCGCTCTTATCCGTGGCAAGAAGGTTGATCGCGCTCTCGCCGAGCTCGAATTCTCCCGCAAGCGCATTGCAGGCACCGTCAAGAAGACGCTTGAATCTGCAATTGCCAATGCGGAAAACAACCATGACCTCGACGTCGACGCTCTCGTCGTCGCCGAGGCCTATGTTGGCAAGTCCATCACCATGAAGCGTTTCCACGCTCGTGGCCGTGGTCGTGCTTCCCGCATTGAAAAGCCGTTCGCTCACCTCACGATCGTTGTTCGTGAAGTTGAGGAAAAAGGGGAGGCCGCATAATGGGTCAGAAAATCAATCCGATCGGCTTCCGCCTCGGCATCAACCGTACCTGGGACAGCCGCTGGTACGCTGACACTGCTGAATACGGCAAGCTGCTGCATGAAGACCTGAAGATCCGGGCTTACCTGATCAAGGAACTCAAGCAGGCCGGCATCGCCAAGGTCGTCATCGAGCGCCCGCACAAGAAGTGCCGCGTTACGATCCACTCGGCTCGTCCGGGTCTGATCATCGGCAAGAAGGGTGCAGACATCGAAAAGCTTCGCAAGAAGCTTTCCGAGATGACCAACTCCGAAACGCACCTCAACATCGTTGAAGTGCGCAAGCCGGAAATCGACGCGACGCTGGTTGCCCAGTCGATCGCCCAGCAGCTCGAGCGCCGCGTGGCTTTCCGCCGTGCGATGAAGCGTGCTGTTCAGTCCGCAATGCGTCTTGGCGCCGAAGGCATCAAGATCACCTGCGGCGGTCGTCTCGGTGGTGCAGAAATCGCTCGTACCGAATGGTACCGCGAAGGTCGCGTTCCGTTGCACACGCTGCGTGCGGACATCGACTACGGCACGGCCGAAGCTGAAACTGCATTCGGCATCTGCGGCATCAAGGTCTGGATCTTCAAGGGCGAAATCCTTGAGCATGATCCGATGGCTTCTGAGCGTCGCGGTCTCGAAGGCGACGCACAGGGCCCTGCAAGCCGTGAGCGTGGCGATCGTCCCGATCGTCGTCGCGAAAACGCTTGATTGACGCTGGCGAAAGATAAGCTCGGAGAAGTAAGAAAATGTTGCAGCCAAAGCGTACTAAGTACCGTAAGCAGTTCAAGGGACGCATCAAGGGCGTCGCCAAGGGCGGCTTTGACCTGGCATTCGGTGAATTCGGCTTGAAGTCGCAGGAACCGAACCGCGTGAATGCACGCGAGATCGAAGCGGCCCGCCGCGCGATCACGCGTTACATGAAGCGCGCAGGTCGTGTGTGGATCCGCGTATTCCCCGACGTTCCGGTTACGGCCAAGCCGACCGAAGTTCGTATGGGTAAGGGCAAGGGTTCGGTCGATTACTGGGCATGCAAGGTCAAGCCCGGTCGTATGATGTTCGAGATCGACGGTGTTACCGAGGAGATCGCCCGTGAGGCGCTTCGTCTCGGCGCTGCCAAGCTCTCGGTCAAGACGCGCTTCGTACAGCGCATCGCAGAGTAAGGAGCAAGGCACATGAAAGCCGATGAAGTTCGCGGCCTCAGCGCCGACCAGCTCAAGGACAAGCTCGCCGATCTGAAGAAGGAGCAGTTCAACCTGCGCTTCCAGAAGGCAACTGGCCAGCTGGAGAAGTCCTCGCGCATCAACGAAGTCCGCAAGGACATCGCCCGCGTTAAAACCATTGCCCGCCAGAAGGCGGCAGAAGCCAAGGCCTAAGGAAGAATAATATGCCGAAACGCATTCTGCAGGGCGTCGTAGTGTCCGACAAGAACGAGAAGACTGTCGTGGTCCGGGTTGAGCGTCGATTCGCTCACCCGCTCATGCAAAAGACCGTTCGTCGTTCGAAGAAGTACAAGGCACACGACGAAAACAATCAGTATAAGGTCGGCGATGTCGTTTCCATCGAGGAATGCGCACCGATTTCCAAGGACAAGCGCTGGACGGTCGTTTCCGCCCAGGCTTAATTTCATCAGAATCGCGCCAGGTCTCTTGTACTTGGCGCGGAATCCTGTATGAAGCAGCGCAAGGACGCTCGTGACCCGGGCGTCTTTTGCTTTGATGCGCACGGAAGGTCCTTCGGGAAACCACCCTGTCACGACATTTCCGCGCAAAAAAAGAGATATTCATAAGCTGGGGCAGGGGGCTCGCTCGGGAGAGTTTGCCCAACCGTTCTGGTAACAACAAGAAGGCGACCTGACATGATTCAGATGCAAACAAACCTCGACGTGGCGGATAATTCCGGCGCACGTCGTGTCATGTGCATCAAGGTGCTGGGCGGCTCGAAGCGCAAATATGCTTCTGTTGGCGACATTATTGTCGTTTCCATCAAGGAAGCTATTCCGCGCGGCCGCGTCAAGAAGGGCGACGTGATGAAGGCGGTTGTCGTGCGCACCGCCAAGGACATCCGCCGCGCTGACGGCAGCGTCATCCGTTTCGATAACAACGCAGCCGTTCTTATCGACAACAAGAAAGAGCCCATCGGCACCCGTATCTTCGGACCGGTTCCGCGCGAACTTCGCGCCAAGAACCACATGAAGATCATCTCGCTGGCTCCGGAAGTACTGTAAGGAGCGAATGCGATGCAGAAGATTCGTAAAGGCGACAAGGTTGTCGTATTGACCGGTAAGGACAAGGGCCGTACCGGCGAAGTAATCCAGGTTTTGCCGAAGGAAGATCGGGCCGTTGTGCGTGGCGTTAACATGGTGAAGCGTCACCAGCGCCAGACCCAGGCCCAGGAAGCCGGCATCATCAACAAGGAAGCATCCTTGCACATCTCCAACATCGCCATCGTCGACAAGGATGGTAAGCCGACCCGCGTTGGCTTCTCGGTTGTGGATGGCAAGAAGGTCCGCGTGGCCAAGCGTTCGGGAGAAGTGATCGATGGCTGATAAGTACGAGCCGCGTCTCAAGGCGGAATACGTTTCCCGTATCCGTGGCGCCATGCAGGAGAAGTTCTCCTACGCGAACGTCATGATGATCCCGAAGCTTGAAAAGATCGTGATCAACATGGGCGTCGGCGAAGCAACCGCCGACTCCAAGAAGCCCACCATCGCTGCCGGTGACCTGGCTGCGATTGCCGGCCAGAAGCCGGTCGTTACCCGCGCTCGTAACTCGATCGCAGGTTTCAAGGTTCGCGAAGGCATGCCGATCGGTGCGAAGGTTACCCTTCGTGGCGCCCGCATGTACGAATTCCTTGATCGTCTGGTCAACATCGCGCTGCCGCGCGTTCGCGACTTCCGGGGCCTGAACCCGAAGAGCTTTGACGGCCGTGGCAACTTCGCCATGGGCATCAAGGAACACATTGTGTTCCCTGAGATCAACTACGATAAGGTTGATCAGATGTGGGGCATGGACATCATCGTTTGCACGACGGCGACGTCGGACGACGAAGCTCGGGCTCTGCTGACAGAGTTCAACTTCCCGTTCCGTCACTAACCGTAACGACGAGCGTAGAAAAGGAACTCCGATATGGCGAAAACAAGCGCAGTTGAAAAGAACAAGCGCCGCCGCAAGTCGGTCGCCCAGCAGGCCGCCAAGCGCGCCGCACTGAAGGCGATCGTGATGAACCAGTCCCTTCCGATCGAAGACCGGTTCAAGGCCACTCTGAAGCTCGCTTCGCTGCCGCGTGACGGCTCGAAGACGCGTATCCGCAACCGCTGCGAAGTAACGGGCCGTCCGCGCGCGTTCTATCGCAAGCTCAAGATGTCGCGTATCGCGCTTCGTGAGCTGGGCAATTCCGGCAAGGTGCCGGGCATTGTCAAGTCGAGCTGGTAAGGAGACGGGCACATGACCATGACTGATCCTTTGGGTGATATGCTCACCCGCATCCGCAATGGTGCTGCTCGCCGTAAGTTGTCGGTAAGCACGCCTGCTTCCAGCCTGCGCGCACGCGTTCTCGACGTGCTGCAGTCTGAAGGCTACATCCGCGGTTATTCCAAGGTCGATTTCGAAAACGGCAAGTCCGAATTCACCATCGAGCTGAAGTACTACGAAGGCGCGTCGGTGATCCGTGAGATCGGCCGCGTGTCCAAGCCGGGCCGCCGGGTTTATGTCTCGGTAAAGTCCATTCCGCAGGTCGCGAACGGCCTCGGCATCACCATCCTTTCGACCCCGAAGGGCGTGATGGCCGATCACCAGGCTCGCGAACAGAACGTTGGTGGCGAGGTTCTTTGCTCGGTCTTCTAAGACCCGAGCAAGGATCTCCATAACGAACAGACAGGATTGAATAATGTCTCGTATCGGTAAAAAGCCCGTTCCGGTTCCCGCAGGTGTGACGGCCAATGTCGACGGCCAGAAGGTCACTGCTAAGGGCCCGAAGGGTGAGCTGTTTTTCGTCGCTAACGACGACATCCAGCTGAAGCTCGAAGATAACGGCGTTTCCGTAACGCCGGCAAACGGCACCAAGGAAGCTCGTTCGAAGTGGGGCATGTCCCGCACGATGATCGAGAACATCTTCAAGGGTGTTAAGGACGGCTACGAGCGCAAGCTCGAAATCAACGGTGTTGGTTACCGTGCCGCCATGCAGGGCAAGAACCTGCAGCTGGCTCTCGGTTTCAGCCATGACGTTGTTTATGAGCCGCCGGTCGGCATCACCATTGCCGTTCCGAAGCCGACGGAAATCATCGTTTCCGGCATCAACAAGCAGCAGGTTGGCCAGGTAGCCGCGGAAATCCGCGAATACCGCGGTCCCGAGCCCTACAAGGGCAAGGGCGTGAAATACGCTGAAGAGCGTATTGTCCGCAAAGAAGGCAAGAAGAAGTAAGGATCACGCGAAATGGCTAGCAGGAAAGAAGCACTTGCACGTCGCGCGAGCCGTGTGCGCCGCCAGATCAAGGCGGTTGCCAACGGCCGCCCGCGCCTGTCGGTTCATCGCTCGTCGAAGAACATCTACGCCCAGATCATCGATGACGTTGCTGGCAAGACGCTTGCGTCTGCCTCCACGCTCGAAGCCGATCTGCGCGGCTCGCTCAAGACTGGCGCCGACGTTGCAGCAGCATCCGTTGTCGGCAAGCTGGTTGCCGAGCGCGGCGTCAAGGCTGGCGTCAAGGATGTCGTATTCGACCGTGGCGCGTTCATCTATCATGGCCGCATCAAGGCCCTGGCAGACGCTGCCCGCGAAGGCGGTCTGAACTTCTGATTTTTTTCCGCCCGGACAATGATCCGGGCGGAATTTCACCGGACCATGCGGATCTCTTCATCGAGGCCGCTGGTCTTTTCGTTTGCCGTTCCACCCGCAAAAGAAAAAGGACAAGGACAATGGCACAGGATAAAAGAGGTTCCCGCGAAGAGCGTCAGAACCGCGAAGAGCGCGATAGCGAATTCGTCGACAAGCTGGTCGCGATCAACCGCGTTGCAAAGGTTGTTAAGGGTGGCCGTCGCTTCGGCTTTGCCGCTCTCGTCGTCGTTGGCGACCAGAAGGGCCGCGTTGGCTTCGGTCACGGCAAGGCTCGTGAAGTTCCGGAAGCTATCCGCAAGGCAACCGAAAGCGCAAAGCGCGATCTGATCTTCGTTCCGCTGCGCGATGGCCGCACTCTGCACCACGACGTCAATGGCCGTCACGGCGCAGGCAAGGTTCTGCTGCGTTCGGCCAAGGCCGGTACCGGTATCATCGCCGGTGGTCCGATGCGCGCCGTTTTCGAAACGCTCGGCGTTCATGACGTTGTTGCGAAGTCGACCGGTTCGTCGAACCCGTACAACATGGTTCGCGCCACGTTCGACGCTCTGAAGCATCAGGTTCATCCGAAGGACATCGCTGCACAGCGTGGCCTCAAGTATGCGACCCTTCAGGCTCGTCGTGCCGCTTCCGGCAACGCTTCTGAAGAATAAGGAGCTGGATCATGGCCAAGAAAACTACTGAAGCCAAGAAGACTGTCACGGTCGAACAGATCGGCAGCCCTATTCGCCGCCCGGCAATCCAGCGTCAGACGCTGGTCGGTCTGGGTCTCAACAAGATGCATCGTCAGCGCACCCTGGAAGATACTCCTGCGGTTCGCGGCATGATCCGTGCGGTCCAGCATCTCGTTCGCGTCGTTGACGAGAAGTGAGACGGAGTAACCTATCATGAAACTCAATGAAATCAGAGATAACGAAGGCGCCTCCAAGGATCGTATCCGCGTAGGTCGCGGTATCGGTTCCGGCAAGGGCAAGACCGGTGGTCGCGGTGTGAAGGGTCAGAAGGCTCGTTCGGGCGTCGCCATCAACGGCTTCGAAGGCGGTCAGATGCCCATCTACCGTCGTCTGCCGAAGCGCGGTTTCAACAACATCTTCGCTTCCGAATATGTTGTCGTATCGCTCGGCCGCATTCAGACCGCCATCGACGCCAAGAAGCTTGACGCTTCCGCAACGATCGATGCCGCTGCTCTCAAGGCTGCCGGCGTTATCCGCCGCGCCAAGGACGGCGTACGCATTCTCGCCGACGGCGAGCTGAAGGCCAAGGTCGCTTTCGAAGTTGCCGGTGCTTCCAAGCCCGCAATCGAAAAGATCGAAAAGGCTGGCGGTTCGATCAAGCTTCTCGCAGTTGCAGCAGAAGCCGCCGAGTAATATATAGACTTCAGACGCCCGGTGCGCATGTCGCTCCGGGCGTTTGCGCTCCCTGGCCACTGGTGCTTTCGATCTAAATCGATTTATAGAGCATCAGGGCAATCTCTTCGCGGTGTGCTTTCAAGGCCCCGCTTGCGGCAGAAAGTGCTGCAGGGAGAGCCTCACAGTTCTTGAACTTCCGTAGGGGAGGGGATAGGACATAAAAAACAGGGTGAGGCATGATGGCGGCCAAGAGCCGCATTCGTCCGAAGCCCGGTTTTGACCAGTATCTTTTAGACCTTTCCGCATTGGCCGGTGTTGCTGGCTGGCAAGGGTCATTCGGAGAAATTTATGGCTTCAGCAGCGGAACAACTGGCTTCGAACCTGAATTTTTCGACCTTCGCTAAGGCGGAGGATCTGAAAAAGCGTCTCTGGTTTACTCTTGCCGCACTTCTCGTCTACCGTCTCGGCACCCATATTCCGCTTCCGGGCCTGAACCCCGAAGCCTATGCGCAGGCCTTCCGTGGCCAGGCCAACGGTATTCTCGGTCTTTTCAACATGTTTGCGGGCGGCGCCGTCGAGCGCATGGCGATCTTCGCCCTCGGCATCATGCCTTACATCTCCGCTTCGATCATCGTGCAGCTCATGACCTCGGTCGTGCCCTCGCTCGAAGCGTTGAAGAAGGAAGGCGAAGCCGGCCGCAAGATCATCAACCAGTACACCCGCTACGGCACGGTGCTGCTCGGCACACTGCAGGCCTATGGCATTGCGGTCGGCCTTGAAAGCGGCAACGGTCTCGTGGTCGATCCGGGCATGTTCTTCCGCATTTCCACCGTCATTACGCTGCTCGGCGGCACGATGTTCCTGATGTGGCTTGGCGAACAGATCACGTCGCGCGGTATCGGCAACGGTATTTCGCTGATCATCTTCGCGGGCATCGCCGCCGGCCTGCCCAAGGCTCTGGCCGGAACGCTGGAACTTGGCCGCACCGGTGCGCTGTCTACCCCGCTCATCCTGATGGTTGTCATCGTCGCCATCGGCGTCATTGGCCTCATCGTCTTCGTGGAGCGCGCCCAGCGCCGCCTCCTGATACAATATCCGAAGCGACAGGTCGGCAACCGGATGTTCCAGGGCGATACCTCGCATCTGCCGCTGAAGCTCAACACGGCCGGCGTCATTCCCGCGATCTTCGCATCGTCGCTGCTGCTCCTGCCGGCAACGGCTGCGGGTTTTGCCGGCAACACCAACCTGCCGACCTGGGCGACCTCGATCATCGCGTCGCTTCAGCACGGCCAGCCGCTGTTCATGGCGCTCTACGGCCTGCTGATCGCGTTCTTCGCATTCTTCTACACGGCGATCGTGTTCAATCCGAAGGATACGGCTGACAATCTCAAGAAGCATGGCGGCTTCATTCCGGGCATCCGTCCGGGTGAGCGCACTGCGGAGTACATCGATTACGTCCTGACCCGCATCACCGTGGTCGGCGCGATTTATCTGGTCTTCGTCTGTATCCTTCCTGAGACACTTATCGCACGTACGGGCATTCCATTAGCCCTTGGTGGTACTTCGCTTTTGATCGTCGTCAGTGTAACTCTGGATACGGTTGCGCAGATTCAGGGTCACCTGATCGCCCAGCAGTATGAAGGTCTGATCAAGAAGTCGAAGTTGCGTGGAGGAAAGAGGGGACGATGAGACTGATATTTTTGGGTCCGCCGGGTGCGGGCAAGGGAACCCAGGCCAAGCGGCTGACGGACAAGTACGGGATCCCGCAGCTTTCCACCGGTGACATGCTGCGCGCTGCGGTCAGCGCGGGCACCGAAATCGGCAAGCGCGCCAAGGCCGTCATGGATGCCGGCGGGCTCGTTTCCGACGATATCGTCAATCAGATCGTTTCCGAACGTATCGAAGCAGCTGACTGTGCCAAGGGCTTTATTCTCGACGGCTATCCGCGCACCGTTCCGCAGGCCAAGGCGCTTGCCGACAATATGCGCAAGAAGAATCTGGTCCTTGATGCCGTCATCGAGCTGAAGGTGGATGAGGAGGCGCTGATTCGCCGAATCGAAAACCGCGTGGCTGAAACCATTGCCGCCGGCGGCACGGTTCGTTCGGATGACAATCCGGAAGCCTTCCGCAAGCGCCTGACGGAATATCGCGAGAAGACCGCGCCGCTGTCGGCCTATTACAGCGAGCAGGGCGAGCTTGTGACGCTGGATGGCATGGCCGATGTCGATGCTGTCACCGAGGCTATCGAGCGCGTTCTCGAGAAAGCCTCTGCCTGATCGACGGAGCGGATGGGCAGGCGCTGTTGCGTTCTTGCCCATATCGCGCTTGCGCATGGCGGCAGATCCTCTGGATCGCAAAAGAATCTTGGCGGAGCCGGTTGCTTTTTTGCGCTGATTCCGTTAAACACCGCGCCAACTCGCGACATCCCAAGCGACTGGCGCGGATTTCCCTTAGGGAAGGGAGATCCGGGTTCGGTCGTTTTGACTTGTCACGGACACCAATTTGAACTGGCGGTCTTGTCGGCCGCTCAAATGGAATCACCACTTGCCGGATGGCAACTGGAACCAAGGAGAAAAGACGTGGCACGTATCGCTGGCGTCAACATCCCGACTGCGAAGCGCGTTGTTATTGCGCTGACCTACATTCACGGGATTGGTCCGAAATTCGCGCAGGAAATCATGGACAAGGTCGGTCTTCCGGCTGACAAGCGCGTTCATCAGCTGACGGATGCTGAAGTTCTTCAGATCCGCGAAGCCATCGACCGCGACTACCAGGTCGAAGGTGACCTGCGTCGTGAGACCTCGATGAACATCAAGCGTCTGATGGACCTCGGTTGCTACCGCGGCCTGCGTCACCGTCGTGGCCTTCCGGTCCGCGGTCAGCGCACGCACACCAACGCTCGCACCCGCAAGGGTCCGGCGAAGGCTATCGCTGGTAAGAAGAAGTAATTTTCCGGTTCTCCGGAAAGGGGAGGCTGGTGCAGTCCGCGCCAGCCTTTCTGAGTTTGGCGAAAAGCTCGGTCACGGGCTGATTGCCGGTGTAGCCGCTGGTGTTACGGCGGTGAAGAGATCAATGAAAGGTATAAAATGGCCAAGGAAGCCGCACGCGTCCGTCGTCGCGAACGCAAAAATATCACGTCTGGCGTCGCGCACGTCAATTCGACCTTCAACAACACGATGATCACCATCACCGACGCACAGGGCAATGCTATTGCCTGGTCGTCCGCTGGTGCCAAGGGCTTCAAGGGTTCGCGTAAGTCGACCCCGTTCGCTGCCCAGATCGCTGCTGAAGATTGCGCGAAGAAGGCTCAGGAACACGGCATGAAGTCGCTTGAAGTTGAAGTTTGCGGTCCGGGTTCCGGCCGTGAATCGGCACTTCGCGCTCTGCAGGCTGCCGGTTTCATGATCACCTCCATTCGCGACGTGACGCCGATCCCGCACAACGGTTGCCGTCCGCGCAAGAAGCGCCGCGTCTGACGCGACCGTGGTTCGGAAATTCCGCCTTACCTCAGGTCTGGCGGAATTTTCGTGTATCTGGCGTGTGCGCGTCGATTTCGATCGACGGACTTGCGCTCAAGAACCCACCGATGAACCGGCTTAAGGTTCCTCTCGGTGTTTTCATGCTCGGTCCGTCACGATTGGATGGTGGCGGCGAACGGAAGGTTTAAAGATGATTCAGAAGAACTGGCAGGAACTTATCAAGCCGAACAAGGTCGAGTTCACCTCGTCCAGCCGCACCAAGGCAACTCTGGTTGCCGAGCCGCTGGAACGTGGTTTCGGTCTTACCCTCGGCAACGCGCTGCGTCGCGTTCTGTTGTCTTCTCTGCGTGGTGCCGCTGTAACGGCCGTGCAGATCGACGGTGTCCTGCACGAATTCTCCTCCATCCCCGGCGTTCGGGAAGATGTGACGGATATCGTGCTCAACATCAAGGAAATCGCCATCAAGATGGACGGCGATGATTCCAAGCGCATGGTCGTGCGCAAGCAGGGTCCGGGTGCCGTAACCGCTGGTGACATCCAGACGGTTGGCGACATCGAGATCCTGAACCCCGACCACGTGATCTGCACGCTGGACGATGGCGCTGAAATCCGCATGGAATTCACCGTCAACAACGGCAAGGGTTACGTACCGGCTGAGCGCAACCGCGCGGAAGATGCCCCGATCGGCCTCATTCCGGTGGACAGCCTCTATTCTCCGGTCAAGAAAGTGTCCTACAAGGTGGAAAACACCCGTGAAGGTCAGGTTCTTGACTATGACAAGCTGATCATGACGATCGAGACCAACGGTTCGGTTTCCGGCGAAGACGCCGTTGCCTTCGCCGCTCGCATTCTCCAGGACCAGCTGGGCGTCTTCGTCAACTTCGACGAGCCGCAGAAGGAAGCAGAAGAAGAATCGGTTACCGAACTCGCGTTCAACCCGGCGCTTCTCAAGAAGGTCGACGAGCTCGAACTGTCCGTTCGTTCGGCAAACTGCCTGAAGAACGACAACATCGTTTATATCGGCGACCTGATCCAGAAGACCGAAGCCGAAATGCTCCGCACGCCGAACTTTGGTCGCAAGTCGCTGAACGAAATCAAGGAAGTTCTCGCTTCCATGGGTCTGCACCTCGGCATGGAAGTGCCGGCATGGCCGCCTGAGAACATCGAAGATCTCGCAAAGCGTTACGAAGACCAGTACTAACAATCAAAAAGGCAGACCCTTTAAAGACTGCCTTTCCCCGTCAAACAGCAGATAAGTCATCTGCATGTGCCAGGAAACGGCAGGCCTTAGAGAAGGAACCTGCGTAGAAGGAGAATAGCAATGCGCCACGGTAATTCAGGCCGCAAGCTCAATAGAACCGCCAGCCACCGCAAGGCAATGTTTGCCAACATGGCTGCTTCGCTCATCACCCATGAGCAGATCGTCACCACGCTTCCGAAGGCGAAGGAAATTCGCCCGATCGTTGAGAAGCTCGTCACCCTCGGCAAGCGCGGCGACCTGCACGCTCGTCGTCAGGCGATTTCGCAGATCAAGGATCAGGATGCCGTTCGCAAGCTGTTCGACGCGATCGCAGCCCGTTACGCAAACCGCAACGGCGGCTACCTGCGTATCATGAAGGCCGGCTTCCGCCAGGGCGACAATGCCGCTCTCGCCGTCATCGAATTCGTCGAGCGCGACGTTGACGCCAAGGGCGCAGCCGACAAGGCTCGCGTTGCCGCTGAAGCTGCTGCTGCCGAAGCCGCATAAGGTCTGACGCCTTTTCCAGGCGTCGTGAATTAAAAAGCCGGGTGAGAGATCACCCGGCTTTTTTGCGTTTGGGTTTTGGGAAATCGAGCAGGCGAGGGTGCTGCCTCTGCAAAGCCTTTGGCGCCTGCCAGATCAGATGCTCGGCTGAAGCTTTGCTTCTCTTACTCCGGAACGTGAATACGGGCCTTGATGTGCTTGAGTTGCGCGACGATTGTAAACGTCATGATGACCAGCAGCGACCATGAACTCCATTTCCCGATATGCACCACGGACCAGGCGCCGATCTGATCGGGATATTTCCAGATGCCGAAGAAGGTGGAGATATTCTCCGCCAGCCAGACGAAAAAGCCGATCAGGATGAAGGAGAGGAGAAGCGGCATCTTCCGATCCCGATCGTAGGGGCGATACACCACCGTTGCGCGGGAATAGAGACCGATGGCGCAGGCGGCGATGTACCAGCGGTAATCACCGATGAAGTGGTGGGTGAAGAAGTTGGCATAGATGGCGATGCCGATCAGCGTCGCCATCCAATAGGTGGGATAGTGGCGAATGCGCACATCCAGCAAACGCCACGCCTGGATGATGTAGCTGCCGACGGCGGCATACATGAAGCCGGAAAAGAGCGGTACACCGAGGACCTTGCTATAGGCGAAGTCGGGATAGGACCATGACTGGATGGCGCCTGACGTCTTGAACACCTCCAGCGCGAAACCGACGATATGGAACAGCAGGATGGCCTTGGCCTCATCCAGCGTTTCCAGCCTGCTCCAGATCATGAAGGACTGGATGCCGAGAGCGATGATCAGCAGCACGTCATAACGCGGAATGCCAAATAGTCCGGCATGTGGCACCACGAAGATGGAGATGAAGAACAGTCCCGCAAACAGGCAGGCACGAGCTTCCTTGATGCCGAAATAGAGAAATTCGACGATGAAGCGCCTGATGCCCTTGAGTTCGCCCCAGGGATAGGTATCGCACAGAAGATCGTCCAAAACCGAGAGGCGGGTTGCGGCTGTACCTGTTGCTGTGCTCATGTTCGCGCCTCGATTTGCATCCGTTAGATTTTCATACGAAAACCGGAAGGAACTCGCATGGGTCCGTCACGCCTTTCCCCGCCTTATTTTGCCCGCATCCGGCTTTTGGCGGCGGCCGTGACGGTGATCATTGGCGGCCTTTGCCTGCGGGCGTTCGGCTACGAGGTGGGATTGCCGTTCGTGGCGGTAAAATACGGCGGATCCGTGCTCTGGGGGGCGATGGTCTATCTGCTGCTGGCGGCCATTCTTCCGTCCCGCTGGCACGGCTATGAGGTTCACATCGCCGTCATTGTCGTTGTCGTCGTGGAATTGATCCGGCTCGTTCATTTCCCGGCGCTGGATGCGTTTCGCGCAACGGCGTCCGGAGCTTTGCTGCTCGGCCGCGTTTTTTCCGTGTGGAATATCGTCTGTTATATCGGCGGGATCGCGGTGGCGTCCTTTACGTCCGGACGGGCCTTGCGCGCTTATTCCTCTTCATCGTCATGATCGTCGGCCGCACCAGCCGATAGCCCAGCAAGACAACCATGGTGCTGATATAAAACACCGGCTCCAGCGTGATCGATTTCCGGGCCAGCACGAAATGCAGCACGCCGACGATGAGGACGAGATAAACGAGCTTGTGCAGTGTGTTCCAGCGACTACCGAGCTTGCGGATGGACCAGCGGTTAGAGGTAAGCGCCAGCGGAATGAGCATGAGAAGGCCCGCCATGCCGAACATGATATAGGGGCGCTTCAGAATATCGCCGGCGATGGAGCCCAGCATCAGGCCGCGATCCAGCACCAGATAGACGGTGAAATGGGCGAGCACATAATAAAAGGCGATCAGCCCCAGCGCCCGGCGATAGGCGATGAGGTTGATGTTGAGGAGATCGCGCAGCGGCGTTACCAGCAGTCCGAGGCACAGGAAGCGCAGGGCCCAGATGCCGAGCAGGTGCTCGAAATCCTTGACCGGGTTGAAGCCGAGGCCACCGGTTGCGGCGAGGTAGAAATACCAGACGCCCGGACAGAGGCCGAGCACATAAAGCGACCAGATGGCTGTCGGCTGGTAACGCTTCGGCAGCGTGGGAAGGGGCAGGGCAAAGGCCATGGTCAATAATTCGCCTTCAGATCCATGCCGGCATAAAGGCTCGCCACCTCGTCATAACCGTTGAACATCAGGGTAGGGCGGTTCTCCGTGCCGAAAAAGCCGCCTTCGCCGATACGCTGTTCCGTCGCCTGGCTCCAGCGCGGATGGTCCACATGCGGATTGACGTTGGAATAGAAGCCATATTCGCGGGCATTGGAGTTTTTCCAGGTCGTTTCCGGTTGTTTTTCGGTGAGCGAAATGCGGACGATGGATTTGATGCCCTTAAAACCGTATTTCCACGGCACGACAAGCCGGATCGGCGCGCCGTTCTGGTTTGGCAGGGTCTCGCCATAAAGCCCGACGGCGAGGATGGTGAGCGGATGACGTGCTTCATCAAGACGCAGGCCTTCGACATAGGGCCATGACAGAGGCTGGAAAAGGCCGCTCTGGCCCGGCATTTCGTCCGGCCGCACCACCGTCTCGAAGGAAACGTATTTTGCGCTGCCCAGCGGCTCCACCTTGTCGAGCAGTGTGGCGAGCGGAAAACCGATCCACGGAATGACCATCGACCAGCCTTCGACGCAGCGCATGCGATAGGTGCGTTCCTCCAGCGGATATTTCATCAGTTCTTCGATGCCGAATTCCTGCGGTTTGGAAACGAGACCATCCACCTTCACCGTCCACGGCGTCGGTTTGAACTTGCCGGAGTACTCCTTCGGATCGGATTTTCCGACGCCGAATTCGTAGAAATTATTGTAGCTGGTGACGGCATCGAGCGGGGTGAGCTTGTCATCCAGCTTATAGGCACCGGCCTTGGCGGAGAGCGGCGCGGCAATGGCCTCGCGTCCTGCCAGTCCTATGGCAGCAAGGCCTGCCGCCGTTCCGAGGAAGTTGCGTCGGGACAGATAAAAGGATTTGGGCGTTATCTCTGAAGACGCGATATGGGGCGGACGATAGGCGGGCATAAAAACCTCCACAAAAGCCGGGTGCATCGGCGATAAATCGATTATGATAGCCAATACGGTCGCTGCACAGATATGTTTCAGCGCTCTGCGGAAAAACAACGCTGAACAGGTGGTAATCGCGCATTTGTGATGGCGTGTCCTCTGCCGATGGTGCCGAATAGAAAGCGTACCGTACCGAACCGTACTGTTTTGCCCCAAGGTGACAGTGACAGGGCTTGCGGTTTGCGCTAGAAAAACCGCAAAATAGGGCAGGAGCTATTTTTACCGCGTTTGCGGAATGCGCTCTTCGCCAGAGATCGAGGAAAACACCATGCCAGCCTATCGCTCCAGAACGACAACCCACGGCCGCAACATGGCGGGCGCGCGCGGCCTTTGGCGCGCCACCGGCATGAAGGACAGCGATTTCGGCAAGCCGATCATCGCGGTGGTCAATTCCTTCACGCAGTTCGTGCCGGGCCATGTGCACCTGAAAGATCTCGGCCAGCTGGTCGCTCGCGAAATCGAGGCGGCCGGCGGTGTTGCCAAGGAATTCAACACCATCGCGGTTGATGACGGTATCGCCATGGGCCATGACGGCATGCTTTATTCGCTGCCGTCGCGCGAGATCATCGCGGATTCGGTGGAATATATGGTCAATGCCCATTGCGCCGATGCGATGGTTTGCATTTCCAACTGCGACAAGATCACGCCCGGCATGCTGAATGCGGCCATGCGCCTCAACATTCCCGCGGTCTTCGTATCCGGTGGTCCGATGGAAGCGGGCAAGGTCGTTCTGCATGGCAAGACGGTCGCGCTCGATCTGGTCGACGCGATGGTGGCTGCCGCTGACGACAAGATTTCCGACGAGGACGTCAAGGTCATCGAGCGCTCTGCCTGCCCGACCTGTGGTTCCTGTTCCGGCATGTTCACCGCCAATTCCATGAACTGTCTGACCGAGGCGCTTGGCCTGTCCTTGCCCGGCAACGGCTCGACGCTTGCCACCCACTCGGATCGCAAGCGCCTGTTCGTTGAAGCCGGTCACCTGATCGTCGATCTCGCTCGCCGTTATTACGAGCAGGATGACGAAACCGTTCTGCCGCGCACCATCGCCAACAAGGCGGCGTTCGAAAACGCCATGTCGCTGGATATCGCCATGGGCGGCTCCACCAACACGGTTCTGCATATTCTGGCGGCAGCCCATGAGGGCGGCGTCGATTTCGGCATGGAAGACATCGACCGTCTTTCCCGCAAGGTTCCCTGCCTTTCCAAGGTCGCGCCTGCCAAGCAGGATGTGCATATGGAAGACGTTCACCGCGCCGGCGGCATCATGCGCATTCTGGGTGAGCTTGAGCGCGGTGGCCTCATCAACCGCGATACCTATACGGTGCACGAAGCGACGCTGGGCGACGCCATCGACCGTTGGGACATCACCCGCACCAACAGCGAAACGGTGCGGCAGTTCTTCAAGGCTGCTCCCGGCGGCGTGCCGACGCAGGTGGCCTTCAGCCAGTCCTCGCGCTGGGACGATCTCGATACGGACGGCGAAAACGGCGTTATCCGCTCGGTCGAAAAGCCTTTCTCCAAGGATGGTGGTCTGGCCGTGCTTTACGGTAACATCGCGCTCGACGGCTGCATCGTGAAGACTGCGGGTGTCGATGAATCCATCCTGAAATTCACCGGTCCGGCGGTTGTTTACGAAAGCCAGGACGCGGCCGTGAAGGGCATTCTCGGCAACGAGGTCAAGGCGGGCGACGTCGTCGTCATCCGTTATGAAGGGCCGAAGGGCGGACCGGGCATGCAGGAAATGCTCTATCCGACCAGCTACCTCAAGTCCAAGGGCCTCGGCAAAGCCTGCGCGCTGATCACCGACGGTCGCTTCTCCGGTGGCACATCAGGCCTCTCCATCGGTCACGCCTCGCCGGAAGCGGCACAGGGCGGTGCCATCGGCCTCGTGCGTCAGGGTGACCTGATCGAGATCGACATTCCGAACCGCACCATCAACCTGAAGGTCTCCGATGCGGAACTGGCGTCGCGCCGCGCCGAGCAGGAAGAGCTGGGCTGGAAGCCGGAAGCACCGCGCAAGCGCAATGTCACGACGGCACTGAAGGCCTATGCGGCCTTTGCGTCCAGCGCCGACAAGGGTGCTGTGCGGATTCTGCCGGAGTAATCCTGTCGCAGAATGGGGTGGGGTTGCCCCAGGTGGGCAGCTTTCTTCTCGAAGTGTCGCAGAGCGACAACAAGCACGCCTCGTCACCCCGGACTTGATCCGGGGTCCAGCGCGATCAAGTCTTTGATCGCATGAGACTCCTCTCACGGCGCAGACGCGCCGTGGCTGGTTGCCGGATCAGTCCGGCAGGACGGAGGAGAGAGCTTCGCACCTCGTCTTCAACTTGAGCCGCCCTCTGGGGCGGCTTTTTGCTGTCTGCACCAGATGATGCAACTCAGCTCACAAACAGATTCAATTGCCTCACAGGATGATTCTTCGACTGCCTTCAACATTTTGTTTTTCCATCGTAAATGCGAATCTACTTGCAGGCTGTTTCCTATCCCGCAGTCACATTGGAGTGATGTTCGTCCAGCGGCTCTTTTCCAGAACGCTGGGATGCCTAACTTCATCACCATGAAAAGACGAACCGCACTCGCCCTCATCGCGTCGCTGCCTCTTGCCCGGCTTGCCCAGGCGCAGAGCGCCGGCAACAATATCCGTTTCGATCCGTTGCTAAGGCAGGCGGATGCGCTTTCCAGCCTCAAGGCGGTGATTGTCAGCATCGATGGCGAAGAGGTTGCGAGCCGCGCCTATCATGGCGCCAGCCTCAATGGCTCCACCAATATCAAGTCGGCCTCGAAATCGGTCATTTCGGCGCTGGTGGGCATGGCGATCGATCGCAGGATCATTACGGGTGCAGACCAGCCGATCGCCACTATTCTGCGCAGTGATTTTCCGCCAAATCCCGATCCTCGGCTGGAGCGGATCACCATCGGCAATCTCCTGTCCATGCAATCCGGTCTGGAGCGCATGTCCGGCCCGAATTATGGACGCTGGGTTGCCAGCCGCAACTGGGTGAGAATGGCGCTGGATTCCGGTTTTGCCGGGGAGCCCGGCGGCGGCATGCTCTATTCCACGGCATCTACACATCTGCTCTCGGCGATATTGACCAAGGCATCGGGCCGCTCGACGCTTTCTCTCGCCCGAGACTGGTTCCGCCCGCTCGAGGGATTTTCCATCGGCGGCTGGGAGCGCGATCCGCAGGGTATCTATCTCGGCGGCAACCAGATGGCGATGACGGCGCGTTCCCTGCTGGCTTTCGGCGAGCTTTATCGTCTTGGCGGCGTAACGCCTGAGGGTGAGCGGCTGATCTCACAGGAATGGATCAGCCAGTCCTGGCAGCAGCGCACCAATTCCGTCTTTAATGGCGATGGTTACGGTTATTGCTGGTTCATCAAGGAAATGGCGGGTGAAACGGTCTATTACGCCTGGGGTTATGGCGGGCAGATGCTCTATATTGTTCCCGCCAGACGGCTTTCCGTGGTCATGACCTCCCGCGAGGACGCGCCTTCGGCCAGAACCGGTTATCGCGACCAGCTGCATGGGCTTATGGAAAACATCATCCGTGCGGTGTGAGGGCAGGCGGTAGAGATCAGAGCGGGCGGTTGATGCTCTGGAAGGCTTCGCCGAGTTTCTTCATCCGTTCCTCATAGGCACCCGTCAGGCAGGCCACGTCGGCTGCGCATTCCTGGCGTTTCTTCAGCCATCGGCTCTGCTCGTCGCGCAGCGTATCGCGCGCGCCCATGGCCATCAGCTGGGTGAGGATATCGAAGGTGGTGGCCATCTTCACATCCTGGTCGTTCAGCGCGCGGTTGTCGCAGATCGCCTTTTCGTCGGCCGCCAGATCAGGTTTGCTGCAATCGAAGCTTGCCGCGCTGGCCGGTGTAACGAAGGAGGAGGCGAGGAGGGTGGCTGCGGCGAGGAGGCTTGGTTTCAGATGCATGGATCGTCTCTTTTAAGGACAGTCGGATGCCGGTGAAACCAGAAAGGGGCGCCGTTGGTTCCAATTGCGTGAACCGATCCCCGCCTGGAAAAGCTTGGCCATCATCTTGCCGCTCTTTGCTTTACAGGCTTTGGCGTTATAACTCCATCATACTGATGACGATGAGGAATCACATGCGAAGCGTGTTGAAGTATCTGTCCACCGGCTTTCTCGCCGCGCTCGTTCTCTTACCCGTGGGGGCTGCGGCGCAGGACAACAAGACCGTGCCGGCAAGCCACACGGAAATGCAGCTTTCCTTCGCGCCGCTGGTGAAGCGCACCGCAGGTGCTGTGGTGAATGTCTATGCCGAGCGCGTGGTACAGCGGCGCCTTTCGCCCTTTGCCGGCGATCCCTTCTTCGAGCAGTTTTTCGGCCAGCAGATGCCGAACCGCACGGAAAAACAGTCGTCGCTCGGTTCGGGCGTGATCGTGACGGCTGGCGGCCTCGTGGTGACCAACAATCACGTCATTGATGGCGCTGATGACATCAAGGTGGCGCTGGCGGATGGCCGTGAGTTTTCCTCCAAGGTTCTGCTGAAGGACGACCGGGTCGATCTTGCCGTGCTGCAGATCGATGCCAAGGAGCAGTTCCCGGTGCTGTCGCTCGGCGATTCCGACAAGATCGAGGTGGGTGATCTGGTGCTGGCCATCGGCAACCCCTTCGGCGTCGGCCAGACGGTGACGAGCGGCATTGTCTCCGGTCTCGCGCGCAACCAGGTGACGCAGGGTGATTTCGGCTTCTTCATCCAGACAGATGCCTCCATCAATCCCGGCAATTCCGGCGGTGCGCTGATGAACATGGCGGGTGAGCTGATCGGCATCAATACCGCGATCTTTTCCAAGGGTGGCGGTTCCAACGGTATCGGTTTTGCCATTCCAGCCAATCTGGTCCGGGTTTTCGTGGCTGCCGCCGAGCGTGGCGATCCGAGCTTCCAGCGGCCCTATATCGGTGCGACTTTCGATCCTGTGACGTCCGATGTCGCGGAAGCGCTCGGCCTGCATCGCGCCCGTGGCGCGCTCGTTGTCAGCGTCGTCAAGGACGGCCCGGCTGAAAAGGCGGGTATCGAGCCGGGACAGGTGGTGACCGCCGTTAATGGCCTCGAGGTGGAGCATCCCGATGCGCTGGGTTATCGCGTGACGACGGCCGGCATCGGCAAATCCGCCGAGCTGACGGTCATGGACAAGGGCAAGGAAAAGAAGGTGACCATCGCGCTCGATACGGCGCCGGAAACCGCGCCGCGTGATGAGCGCCTGATCGAAGGCCGCAATCCCTTTGCCGGCGCGAGTGTCGCCAATCTCTCGCCGAAGCTTGCCGATGAATTGCGCATGCCGTCGCAGATCAAGGGCGTTGTCATCGTTGACGTGAAGCGCGGCTCGCCGGCGTATCGTGTCGGTTTCCAGCCGAAGGATATCATCCTGTCGCTCAATGGCGCGGATATCGGCTCGACGGCTGCGGTCGAAAAGGCGCTGGACGATAATCCCGGCTTCTGGCGCGTGGAAATCCTGCGTGACGGGCAGCGTATCCGGCAGTTCCTGCGATGAGCGACGATCTCTTCGCCCCGCAAGTGCCCGTGGAGGTCGCCAACCGGCGGCCTCTCGCCGATCGCCTGCGTCCGAAGACGCTTGCCGAGGTGAGCGGGCAGCCGCATCTGACGGGCGAAGAGGGCGTTCTGCGCCGCATGATCGATAGCGGCTCCCTGGGGTCGATGATCTTCTGGGGCCCGCCCGGCACCGGCAAGACCACGGTTGCCCGCCTGCTTTCCGGCGAGGCGGGGCTGGCCTTCGAACAGATTTCGGCGATCTTTTCGGGTGTCGCCGATCTCAAGAAGGTGTTCGAGGCGGCGCGCACGCGCCGGATGAATGGCCGGCAGACGCTGCTTTTCGTCGATGAGATTCATCGCTTCAACCGCGCCCAGCAGGATAGCTTCCTGCCGGTCATGGAAGACGGCACCATCATTCTCGTTGGTGCCACCACGGAAAACCCGTCCTTCGAACTCAATGCCGCTCTTCTGTCGCGGGCGCGTGTGCTGACCTTCCGCTCGCATGACGAGGAGAGCCTGAGCGAACTTCTGAAACGTGCCGAGGAAGCCGAGCAGAAACCGCTGCCCTTGACGGAGGATGCGCGGGCAAGCCTCATCCGTATGGCCGATGGCGATGGCCGCGCGGTGCTGACGCTTGCCGAAGAGGTCTGGCGCGCGGCGCGCAGGGATGAGACCTTCGATACCGAAGGGTTGACCCGCATCGTGCAGCGCCGCGCCCCGGTCTATGACAAGAGCCAGGACGGCCATTACAATCTCATTTCCGCGCTGCATAAGTCCGTGCGCGGTTCGGATCCGGATGCTGCACTTTATTATCTCGCCCGCATGTTCGATGCCGGCGAAGACCCGCTCTATATCGGCCGTCGGCTGGTGCGCATGGCGGTGGAGGATATCGGCCTTGCCGATCCGCAGGCGCTTGCCGTCTGCAACGCCGCCAAGGATGCCTATGATTATCTCGGCTCACCGGAAGGGGAGCTCGCGCTGGCGCAGGCCTGCGTCTACCTCGCCACCGCCCCGAAATCGAACGCCGTCTATACCGCCTTCAAGGCGGCGATGCGGGCGGCCAAGGAAAACGGCTCGCTGGTGCCGCCGAAACATATTCTGAACGCCCCGACCAAGCTCATGAAGGGTGAGGGTTACGGTGACGGTTATCGTTATGACCATGACGAGCCGGACGCCTTTTCCGGGCAGGATTATTTCCCGGAAAAAATGGGGCGCACGACCTTTTACGATCCCCCGGACCGGGGCTTCGAGCGGGAAATCCGCAAGCGTCTCGACTGGTGGGCGAAGCTGCGCCGGGAGCGTGGCGCGCGCTGACCTCGTCACGCGGTTTGGCCGAAGCCCATATCGCGCATCGATCTTCACAAACAGAATCAAGCCGCTGGCAAAAAGAGTCGCGAAGTCGCGACAACTGACTGTTTTTAAAGGAAATCAGGATGCCTTGCGATGCGGCGCGGCCTGCGGCTGGGCGGGCAGCATCTTGACCGAGGATTCCGCGAGACCGCTATGACCTTCGGCATCGATCACCAGATGCCAGTGCATCGTTTCGGGAATGGCGATGCGGATCGGCGATTTTTTCGCGACGCCGCCGAGATATTTGAAATCCAGCAATTCGGTAAAGCGCTGGAAGTTCGCACCCGTCATCAGCCGAACATTGTTGATGGACGACAGTGAGACTTCGATGACCGTGCCGGCCCGCAGTTCCTTCAGGTCATAATGTGTGTAGCGAAAATTCGGCCGGGCCATCGCGCGCCTCCGTGTAACGTAATTTTGGTCAAAGAGGATAGGGGCCGCACGGTTAACGCTGTCTTTAAATGCCGTGGATCGGCCTCGAAATTCGCGCGTGCCGCCGCCGTCTGGAATGAAGGTGTGAACATCTATGGGTGCAAAGGAATAATACCAACGTATAATATGTGTATTTAATAATAATAAATTTTTTGCCTTTAACATTGCCCGGTCGAAGTGCAATCGGCGATGTTGAGGGGGAACATGAAAAACGTAACGATATCTATGCGCCTTTATGCGCTCGTCGCATTGTTTCTGGCAATACTGGCTGCGGCCCTGACATTCAGCCTGTTCGAGAGCTACCATGAAATGGAGCGCGAGCGGAAAGCCGGCCTTGCGGCGATGAACGAAACGGCGGTTGCCATTCTCGACCAATATTACCGGCTGGAACAGGCCGGAAGCCTGACGCGCGAGGCGGCGCAGCAGCAGGCCAAGACAACCATTGCGGCGATGCGCTATGGCAAGGGCAGCGGTTATTTCTGGATCAACGACATGCATCCCAAAATGGTGATGCATCCGATCAAGCCCGAGATGAACGGCACGGACCTCACCGCCAACAAGGACCCGAATGGCAAGGCGCTGTTCGTCGAGTTCGTGAATACGGTGAAGGCCGGCGGGCAGGGCTTTGTCGATTATTACTGGCCGAAACCCGGTGCGCCGGAGCCGGTCGAGAAATTTTCCCATGTCGCCGGTTTCGCCCCCTGGGGATGGATCGTCGGCACCGGCGTTTATGTCGATGACCTGGAAGCAGTGTTCTGGCGCGACGTCTATTTTAATGGCGGTGTCTGTCTCCTGGCGGGCCTTCTTGTGGTCGGTGTGGCTGCCGCCGTCGTGCGCAGCGTGACACGGCCGATCGATCTCATTCGCCAGAGCATGCGGCGGATTGCCGACGGTGACGGCGAGGCCGAAATCCAGTTTGCCGACCGCCGCAATGAAATCGGCGCGATCGCCAAGACGCTGCTGGTGTTGCGCGACAGCGTCAATGAGCGCAGCGCGCTGCAGGCTCGCGAGGCGGACCAGCAGCGGGCGCTGGAGGAGGCGCGGCATGGCAACGAGATGGTTCTACGCTCCGCATCCGAGCGGCAGGCCCATGCCATGGAGCGGCTGGGCAATGCGCTCGAGACACTTGCCAATGGCGATCTGACCGTCGAACTGTCGGATATCGGCGCGGATTACGAAAAACTGCGCGTGGATTTCAATCGTGCCGTCGGCGCGCTGCATGGCGCGATCGAGGCGATTGCCAGAACCGGCCATGTCGTCAATGACAGCGCTTCCGACATCAGCGGCGCGACCGGCAATCTTTCCCGCCGGACCGAACAGCAGGCGGCGGCGCTGGAAGAGACAGCGGCCGCTCTGGACGAGATCACCGCCACCGTGCGCACCGCCTCCGAACGGGCCAATGAAGCCCGGCAGATGGTGCAGGACACGAAAACCAGCGCAGGCCGTTCGGGCGAGATCGTCCGCAATGCCGTTGAAGCCATGGGCCGCATCGAGGACTCCTCGAAGCGCATCGGGCAGATCATCTCCGTCATCGATGAAATCGCCTTCCAGACCAACCTGCTGGCGCTGAATGCCGGCGTTGAGGCGGCGCGGGCGGGCGAGGCGGGGCGCGGTTTTGCCGTGGTGGCGCAGGAAGTGCGTGAACTGGCGCAACGCTCCGCCAATGCCGCCAAGGAGATCAAGACGCTCATCAACCGCTCGGCGGAAGAGGTGGGCGGCGGCGTCGCACTCGTGCGCTCCACCGGCGATGCGCTCGACGAGATCGTGGCGCTGGTCAACCGCGTCGAAGGCCATGTGAATTCCATCGCCACGGCGGCGCGGGAACAGGCGACCGGCCTGCAGGAGATCAATACCTCCGTCAACCACATGGACCAGATGACCCAGCAGAACGCTGCCATGGTGGAAGAGACGACCGCGGCCAGCCAGACACTGGCCGAAGAAAGCCAGCAGCTGCGGGCGCTGCTTTCGCGTTTCGAACTGGGGCAGGGTGCGGCGCGCGCGGTTTCGCGGGCGGCGTGATTTGATTTACAGGGATGAGTGAAGGGCGCGGCTGCGGCTGCGCCCTTTGCCATTGGCGAGATGCAAACCGTTCTTCCGTCATGCCGGACTTGATCCGGCCGCCCCCAGTCGCGGTGCGTCTGCTCCGTGAGAAGACTCTCTTGCGATCAAGGACTTGATCGCGCTGGACCCCGGATCAACTCCGGGGTGACGGAGTGCGGACGTTGCGGCTTCGCCAGAAATCCTCGTTTGGCGGACATCGCCAAAGCCTTTGCGAGTTTCGGTTCGGCTTCTCCGTCTGCAGTGTCGCGCGACAGGCCATTTCGTTATTTCCCGCAACCAATAAGGTTTCGTTTACCTCATTTCTTTAAAATTTGTCCTGTATTGCCGCGATAGCGGCCGCTGAAGGTACAGGTTCTCGTATGGCGTATGTTTCCCTTCCGCGTCGTCTTGTGACGTTGCTGATGATTTCCACGGTCATGGTGTCGTGTTCGGCGGAGGGTCTCGTGCCTCCGGCGGAGGTGGATGGCACCACGCGCGTCAGCGCCATTCGCTCGTCGCGGCAGCAGGGTTACAGTGCACCGGCCGGGGCCGTCTATCAGGCCGAGCGGGCCGGACAGAGCGCCGATTATCCTTCCGCCATATCGCAGCCGATGCCGGAACCCTACGCCTCTCAGGATCCGCTGCTGCGGTCGCCGCAGGGCGGGCAGGGTTATTCCACGCTCGACGCGCAGCACCAGGCGCGCATGGCGGCCAGCGGCCATGCCAATATACCTTCCCAGACGATGCAAAGCCAAACCATGCAGAATGAGGCCATGCAAGGCCAGACCATGCCCGCGCAGCAGATGGCCGGCAACCAGATCGCCGAAGGCGAGGGCGGCGTGAACATGGATTCCATGCTGGGTGTGGAACCGGTTCGCGGCCTTGCCGAAGAACAGGATGCGCAGATCGCCGAGGGCGCTTCGACGCAGCCGGTGGTGGATGGCATCGGTACGGACAATCCGGTGGCCATGTCTCCCGCGCGCCGGCAACCGGCCTCCAGCCAGTCACGCCTGATACCGCCGCCACCGCCCGGTTCCTCTTCCCGCCGCCAGCCGGTGGAGGAAGTGGCCATGCTCATGCCGAACGATCCGATGGCGGGTGGCGGGATGCAGAGCAACCGGCAGATGCCGCCCGGCGTCATGCCATCCTCCGAAATCGCCTGCCGTAGCGAATTGCGCCGCCTCGGTGTCGCCTTCCGCGACGTCGCCCGTATTGCCGACGGCCCGACCTGCGGCATCGATTATCCGATCGAACTCAGCGGTCTTGCCAGCGGTGTCGCCATTCGCCCGGCGGTGAAGCTCAATTGCCAGGTCACGCTTGCCTTCGCCAAATGGGTGAAGTTCGAACTCGTGCCGTCCTCGCGCTTCCGCTATCTCTCGGGCGTCGGTCGCATCACGCCGATGGGCGGTTATTCCTGCCGCAAGATGAACTCCCGTTCCAGCAATCCCTGGTCCGAACATGCGCGCGGCAATGCCATCGATATCGGCACCATTACGCTGAAGAACGGCAAGGAGATCGACGTCCGCAAGAAGAGCTTCTTCGCCTTCCGCGAAAAGGCGCTGCTGAAGGCGGTGAGGTCCGACAGCTGCAAATATTTCTCGACCGTTCTTGGGCCGGGCAGCGATCCCAATCACTGGAACCATTTCCACTTCGACCTGCGCACGCGCAAATCCGGTTACAGGCATTGCGATTAGGGTGTGCCGGTGGAGGTTGACGACTGAGTTTGAAAGCGTCTTCTCCGTCATGCTCGGGCCTGTCCCGAGCATCTGCGACGTCGCGATTGGCGATGGGTTGGCAGATCCTCGGCACAAGGCCGAGGATGACGTCGAATGTGGAGGGCGGCTTGTTATCTGCCTGTTGCCGATGACTTGGGCTGCGGATTTCGGGAGAAGGCCGGAATGACGAAGATTGGGGATGTTTCTCCAGCTGCGTGCCAGTTCGATAGCCGCCTGTCACACCGCACAAAAAAAGACCGGCCCGAAGGCCGGTGAAGAAGACAGCCATATCGGGGGGATATCGGCGTCTTTGCAAGGGCATGCAATGGGAAAACGATCCCACGGAGTGGTCTATCCGGCGCGGATATGCGGCAAAAGACATCGCGCCGTACTGACCTGCGGCCAACATGGCTTGCCGCGCCTTTCTGATACGCTATGAGCGTCACATGTTTGTGACAACGGCCCCCTGGAGCCTGCTTTCATGCCCCCTGTTTCGGAGATAATGGTCTTTGCCGCCGCGCTCGCGGCCGCGGGTGTGGTGGCCGGACTTCTGGCGGGATTGTTCGGCATTGGCGGCGGCGCGGTGCTGGTGCCGGTCTTCTACCATGTCTTCGGCCTTCTGGATGTGCCGGAGGCTGTGCGCATGCATCTTTCGCTCGGCACGTCGCTCGCCATCATCGTGCCGACCTCCATCCGTTCGTTCCTGACGCATCGTCAGAAGGGGGCCGTCGATATCGATCTTCTGAAGGGCTGGATCATTGCCGTGCCGCTCGGCACCATCCTCGCATCGGTGGTGGCCGCCCATGCCTCCAGCATTGCCCTGCGGCTGATCTTCGCCTTCATCGCACTGGCGCTCGCCTTCCGGATGATCTTCAACCGGGCGAGCTGGCATCTTGGTTCCGACCTGCCGAAAAATCCGGGCCGTTTTCTGGTGGGAACCGGCATCGGGCTTTTTTCCGGCCTGATGGGCGTGGGCGGCGGGGTGATGAATAACACCTTCATGACGCTTTACGGACGCACCATCCATCAGGCGGTCGCCACCTCTTCCGGCGTCGGCGTGCTGATTTCGCTGCCGGGTCTCCTTGGCTATATCTGGGCCGGCTGGGGCGATGCGGGCCTGCCGCCGTTCTCGACCGGCTTCATCAACTGGATTGCCGTGGTGCTCCTGATCCCCATCACGCTTTTCGTCGCGCCTTATGGGGCGCGGCTCGCGCATGCGCTCAGCAGGAAGCAGCTTGAGCGGGCTTTCGGGCTGTTTCTCGTCTTCGTCGCAGCGCAGTTTTTCTATAGCGTCTACGGCTGATTTTCCCTTTTTGCCGAACGCAGTGTTCAGGCTGCCGGGCTGGCAATCGCGCCTTTCCCGGCCTATATGGCGTGCATCTTACTCGGTTTTTCGAAAGATTCGTCATGAATGCCATTGTTTCGATACGGAATCTGACAAAATCCTACGCAAATGGCTTTCAGGCGCTCAAGGGTATCAGCCTCGATATCAGGCAGGGGGAAATCCTCGCGCTTCTGGGGCCGAACGGTGCCGGCAAGACGACGCTGATCTCGATTGTCTGCGGTCTCGTCAATCCGGGCGAAGGTTCGGTGCTTGTCGGCGGGCATGACGTGGTCAAGGATTTCCGCCAGACGCGGGCGCTCATCGGCCTCGTGCCGCAGGAACTGACGACGGATATGTTTGAGACCGTGTGGAACACGGTCAGCTTTTCGCGCGGCCTGCACGGGCAGAAGAAGAACCCGGCGCTGATCGAGAGCGTTCTCAAGTCCCTGTCGCTGTGGGACAAGAAGGACAATATGCTGCGGGAACTTTCCGGCGGCATGAAGCGGCGTGTGTTGATCGCCAAGGCGCTGGCGCACGAGCCGAAGGTTCTGTTCCTCGACGAGCCGACCGCGGGCGTGGATGTGGCGCTGCGTCGTGACATGTGGAACGTCGTTTCCGATCTGCGCGCCCGGGGCGTCACCATCATTCTCACCACGCATTACATCGAGGAGGCGGAAGAAATCGCCGACCGGGTGGGCGTCATCAATGGCGGCGAATTGCTATTGGTGGAAGAAAAGACGGCGCTGATGAAAAAGCTCGGCCGCAAGCAGCTTTTCCTCGAGTTGGCGCAGCCGGTGGAGCAATTGCCGGAAAGCCTTGCGCCCTTCGGCCTGACGTTTTCGGATGATCGCTGCACGCTCACCTATGAAATCGAGGATAATGGCGAGCAGGGGCGCATCGCCGATCTCCTGGGAGCCCTTTCCGCCGCCAACATCCATTTCAAGGATATTTCAACGCGGCAGAGTTCGCTTGAGGATATCTTCGTTTCGCTGGTCGGAGACCAGAAATGAATTTCGAAGCCATCAAGTCCATCTATCTGTTCGAAATGGCGCGCACGCGGCGCACTCTGCTGCAGAGCGTGGTGTCGCCGGTCATTTCCACCTCCCTTTATTTCATCGTGTTCGGAACCGCGATCGGTTCGCGGATTCAGGAAGTTGGCGGGGTTTCCTATGGCGCTTTCATAACGCCCGGCCTGATCATGCTGACGCTTCTGACCCAATGTATCGGCAATGGTTCCTTCGGTATCTATTTCCCGAAATTCACCGGCACGGTCTATGAAATCCTCTCCGCCCCGGTGTCGATGACGGAAATTCTGGCCGGTTATGTCGGGGCGGCGGCGACCAAGGGGCTGATGATCGGCACGATCATCCTGATAACCGCCACCTTCTTCGTGGATATCACCATTGCCCATCCGTTCATGATGATCCTGTTTTTCGTGCTGACGGCGGTAAGCTTCAGCCTGTTCGGTTTCATCATCGGCATATGGGCGACGAATTTCGAGCAGCTGAACCTCATCCCCATGCTGGTGGTGCCGCCGCTGACCTTCCTTGGCGGCAGCTTCTATTCCATCGACATGCTGCCACCCTTCTGGCAGACGGTGAGCCACTTCAATCCGGTGCTTTATCTCATCAGTGGTTTCCGCTGGAGTTTTTATGAGATCGCCGACGTCAATCCCGTCATCAGTCTGGCGATGATCACGCTGTTCCTGGCGCTCTGTCTTGGCGTTGTCGGCTGGATGTTCAAGACGGGTTACCGGCTGCGCAACTGACGGCGGGCTGGTTTCTGACCTGATTTTATCAGATTGACGCCCGGCTCTCGCCGGGCGTTTTTGTATTCACGACACAGGGTGTGCAGATCAGGCGACCTGCTTCTGCACCACGTCCTCAAGCTCCTCGCCCTTCAGATAGGCAACGAGGTCCTTGATGGTGACGATCAGCAGGCCGTGGCGTTCGGCGAAGACCCTGAGCTGGGGCAGGCGGGCCATGGTACCGTCATCATTGGCGATTTCGCAGATGGTGCCGCAGGGGAATTTCCCGGCAAGACGGCAGAGATCAACGGCCGCTTCGGTATGGCCGGTGCGGCCGAGAACGCCTTCCGGGTTGGCGCGCAGCGGGAAGATATGGCCGGGGCGGGCGAAATCGTCCGGGCGTGAGCTCTCCGATACCAGAGCGCGCACCGTGTTTGCCCGGTCGGCGGCAGAAATGCCTGTCGTGGTGCCGGGAATATAATCCACGGAGACGGTGAAGGCCGTTTTCATGGATTCGGTGTTGCGCGGCACCATCAGCGGAATATCGAGCGCATCGAGGCGCTCGCCCGGAATGGCGACGCAGATCAGGCCGCGCGCATGGTTCATCATGAAGGCGATCTGCTGCGGCGTGATGCTGTCGGAAGCGGCGATGATATCGCCTTCGTTTTCGCGATCCTCGTCGTCGACGACAATCACCATCTCGCCACGGGAAATGGCTTCGATGGCATCTTCAATTCTGGCAATAGTCATTTTCTTTCAAGCCTTTCAAGGGTTATGCCGTTTTGCGGCATTTTCGCGCTTCACGAAGCGCCAAATATCCCTTGGGCGAACAATGCAATGCGAGCCCGCTACGCGCGGGCGTCTTATGCCTTGTCCTCTTCCATCCGGACTATACCGTCGGCTCCGGCCTCTCACCGGATCTGCTGACCTTCCGGCTTTGGAGACCGGAAGCGCTCGCGGGCTCCGGGAAAATCCCGATACCGCCGGTGGGGAATTGCACCCCGCCCTGAGAACGGAACCAACATAAATTATCAAATGAGGGGGAATCAAGGGGCAATGGTTTGCCGGATTCTCAATAGGCGAAAAGAACGTCCCAAATATATTCGAAATGGGGCATTTCCTTTCCGGACCTATGGCGGCCCGGAGATCGGTCTGTCGGTGGTTGGCGTTACCGGTCGCGCAGCCGCAATTCGTCGGTCTGCATCTGTAGCGAGCCGAGTGTGGACAGGAAGCTCATGCCGAGCAGGCTCTGGCCCAATTGCCCGTCCTGCGCGACGAGGGCAGGGATGTTGCGCCGTACGATCGGGCCTATGCCGATCTCGGACAGGGTGACGGGCGCCGCCGACGTGCGGCCGTTCGCGGTCATGACGGGTACGGTGTAGCGCAGGCCCGTCGTGTCGATGCCGATTGCGGCTGCATCGGCATTGGCGAGCACCACCGAGCTTGCGCCGGTATCGACCAGCATATGAATGGTCTTGCCTTCGATGACGACATTCGCCTCAAAATGGCCGCTCATCGACTTGTGCAGCACGATTTCCTGCTCGCCGCCGGCCGTTGTCACCATCACGGCGCGGCCGGGCATCAGGCCGCCCAGCAGCCGGTCGGCGAAGGATTGCAGGTCGTAGCGATAGAGGTAAAGCGAGACGAGGCCGAGGATGATGACGAGCCAGACCGCAAGCTGGCGGATGACGGTGCCGAAGCTGCCGCGCCTTCCCGCCAATATGCCGGCGGAGAGGAGACCGGCGATGGGCAGAAGATAAAGGACCTGGGCGAATTGATCATTGTCGATGCCGAGCGTCCGTCCGCCGTCATGATTGATGAGCAGCAGGCCAAGGCCGACGGCCAGCAGAAGGAGAACGATGGTCAGTCTGTTCATGCGGTATGTGTCTCCCTGGCGCTCTCGCTCAAATTTTCCAGTCTCTGCGGCAGCGCCCGCATGATCGTGCGGCGCTTCTCGTCGCTATACCCTGCCCAGCTGCCGATTTCATCCAGCGTGCGGCCGCAGCCGATGCAGAAACTATTGGTCGCGTCGAGGCGGCAGATATGGATGCAGGGTGTTTCCATGGCGTTCTATATCAGGCCGTCATGTCGCAAGGGCAAGGGCGACGAGAGTAACGATCTCCGTGATCTGCTGGCAGGCGCCGATGGTGTCACCGGTATGGCCGCCGATCTTCCTGTCACAGAGCCTGCCAAACAGCACCGCTGCAAGGACGGCGGCGGCCAGCACACATGCGATGGCGACAAGCGGCAGGGCGTGCAGCGTGAAGAGTATGAAGAGAAGCAGACCGCTCACCAGCGCGATGTTGCGTTCGCTTTCGCCCGGCTGGCCCGCATTTGCGGCAATGCCGGAGGTCTTGGCGGCGGGCAGGGCCTGCCAGTGCCACACCATCAGGGCGCGGCTGAGGACAAGGGCGGCGATCAGGCAGGCAGCGGCGGTTTTTCCGGGCAGGGTCTCGATCAGCGACGCAAGCGCTGTGGCACGCAGTGCAAAGGACAGAACCATGGCGATGGTGCCATAGCTGCCGATGCGGCTGTCCTTCATTATCTCCAGCATGCGGGCCTTGTCCTTGCCGCTGCCGAAACCGTCGGCCATGTCGGCCAGCCCGTCCTCATGCAATGCGCCGGTGATGAGCGCCGTCAGGCCGATGGCGAGCCAGCCCGTGAGCTGCGGCGAGGCATCGAAGCCGGCGAAAATCACCACCAGGAAAGCGGCGGGCAGGGCGATCAGCAGGCCGGCGGCGGGAAAGGTCCGTGCAGTGCGACGCATGGAGGTGCCGTCGGTATCTTCGAAAAACCGGGAAGGAACCGGCAGGCGGCTGAGAAAGGCAACGGAATGCATGACATCTGTTATAAAATCCCCGGCCTTCATGCTCTCTCCGTTGCAGTCGCTGCATTTCCGGTTGTTCCGCGGCGCATCCGCGATTATGAGAGGCGCAACAAAGACCGATTTGCCGGAAAACACAAGTTCCGGACGCATGAGCCGATGCGAAAGCCAACCCGGCGATGAGAGAGACAGATATCATGAGCATGAGCGGATTGCCCTTCGATGATTTCCGCGCGCTGTTGCGCGAGCTTCCCGGCCCGGATACGCACGCGCTTGTGGCGGCCAAGGAGCGCAATGCGCAGCTGACCAAGCCTGCCGGCTCGCTCGGCCGTCTCGAGGAAATCGCCATGTGGCTGGCCGCCTGGTCCGGCCGTTCGCCCGCCGTCACCCGCCCGCTGGTGGCGATTTTCGCCGGCAATCACGGCGTTACCCGCCATGGCGTCACGCCTTATCCGACGTCGGTTACCCAGCAGATGGTGGAGAATTTTGCAGCAGGTGGCGCGGCGATCAACCAGATCTGTGTGGCCAATGATCTCGGCCTGAAAATCTTCGACCTGGCGCTCGATTATCCGACCGGCGACATCACCTGTGAGCCGGCCCTTTCGGAGCGTGACTGCGCCGCCACCATGGCCTTTGGCATGGAGGCGATTGCCGGCGGCACCGATCTTCTCTGCGTTGGTGAAATGGGCATTGGCAACACCACGATTGCCGCCGCGATTAATCTGGCGCTCTATGGCGGCACGGCGGAAGAATGGACCGGTCCCGGCACGGGTTCGGAAGGTGAGGTCATGGCCCGCAAGATCGCGGCGGTTAAGGCTGCGGTGGAATTCCACAAGGACCACCTGTCCGATCCGCTGGAAATCATGCGCCGTCTCGGCGGGCGCGAGATCGCGGCGATTGCCGGCGCCATTCTGGCCGCCCGCGTGCAGCGCATCCCCGTGCTGATTGACGGTTATGTGGCAACAGCCGCTGCCGCTCTCCTGAAGGCCGCCAATTCTTCGGCGCTGGACCATTGCCTCATCGGCCATGTCTCGGGTGAGCCGGGTCATCTTGCCGCCATCGAAAAGCTCGGCAAGACACCACTTCTGGCGCTTGGCATGCGGCTCGGTGAAGGCACCGGTGCAGCACTTGCCGCGGGCATCGTCAAGGCCGCTGCCGCCTGCCATTCCGGCATGGCGACCTTCGAAGCGGCGGGTGTGGACACCCGCATCAGCTCCCGCACCGACCATTGAGGCCGAAGATGGACGTGACGCCGCAAAAGAAGCAACCGGAACCCGCCTTTCGCAAGGAAAAAGGCTGGCGGCATCTTTTTGCCGCCGCCCGTTATTCCGTGCAGGGGCTTGGCCGGTTGTGGCAGGAAGCGGCGTTCCGCCACGAAGTTTTGGCCTTTGGCGTCGGGCTCGCCCTGCTTCTGGTGATCGGCGCGCCCTTTGCGCATCTTCTCACCTTCATGGTATTGATGCTGCTTCTGTTTTCGGTCGAGGCGCTGAATACCGCTATCGAGGAGCTGGTGGACCGCATTTCGCCGGAAATCTCCTCCGTCGGGCGGCATGCCAAGGACCTCGGCTCCTTCGCCGTCTTCTGCCTTTTGTTGGCGAACGGATTTTTCGTGCTCTATTCGCTGGTGGCGACGCTGTTCTTCTGATTTACGCGAAGGACCGGCGGCGCGGCTGGACGGCGTGGGTTTCTTCCACCGCCGGCAGGCTTTGCAGCACGCGCTTGGCCGGCAGGATGGCGATGCCTTCGGTGCCTTCGCGCAGCTTCGACTTCAGGATGAACTGGCCATCATGCTTGGCGAGGATGGCTTGAACGATGGGCAGGCCAAGGCCCGTTCCCTGTTCTGCGCTCTTGATCGCGATCGATCCCTGACCGAAGGCCGACAGCACCACGGGGATTTCGTCCTCGGGAATGCCGGGGCCATTATCCCTGATCGACACATATTGCCCGCCGCCCGCAGTCCAACCCGCCTTCACCAGAATCTCGCCGCCCTGCGGGGTGAACTTCACGGCGTTGGAAAGCAGGTTGAGAATGACCTGACGGATGGATTTTTCATCGGCCCAGACCTGCGGCAGGCTGGTTTCGAACTGTTGGGAAATCCTGATGTTCTTGGCGCGGGCGCGCAGCTGGATCATGCCGATGCAATCCTCGGCGATTTCCAGCATGGAGATGGATTCCTCGTTGAGATCGTAGCGGCCGGCCTCGATACGCGACAGATCGAGGATTTCGTTGATGAGATCGAGCAGATGCTGGCCGGAGCGATGGATGTCGCCGGAGTATTCCTTGTAGAGCGGATTGTTGAGCGGGCCGAGCACCTCTGACGACATGACCTCGGAAAAGCCGAGAATGGCGTTGAGCGGGGTTCTGAGCTCATGCGACATGGAGGCGAGAAAGCGTGATTTCGCCAGATTGGCCTCTTCGGCGCGCCGCCGCGCTTCGTCGGAAACGGAATTGGCGACTTCGAGTTCGGCGATCAGGTCGTCCTTCTCCGTCTGCGAGGAGAGGAGCTTGACGCTGGTCTGGTAAAGCCGGCTGGTGATGCGATGACAGAAGAGGATCGCCATGCCGAACATCAGCGCAAGACCGACATCGAAGGGATCGCGCGAGATGGCCGAGGTCATGCACAGGGCCGCCAGAACCGGCAGGAAGGTCACGAAGGTTGCGCGCCGCAGCATGAAACCGGCCATGGCGGTCAGCGAAAGCGCGATCAGCAGCGTCGAGCCCTTGAAGAAAAGCACGAGTGTCGGGTCGTTGCGCACTGGCTCGACCAGTGCGAACATCGCCCAGGCGCAGCCGATGAGGATCTGAACGCCGAGAAAGAGGTTTTTCCAATGCTGGAGATTTTCGACCGTGATCTCCTGTTTCGCCGCCCGTTTGGCCAGCAGCAGGGATATGGCATGGAAGCTCAGCGCGATCAGCGACCAGAGGATCAAACCGATGTCGCGGGTGATATAGAGGCCGATGATGGAGGCAAGCACGATAAAAAGCGGCATGATCATCGCGCCCTGAAGGGTCTCGGCGATGTGCATGGTCAGCATTTCGCGTTCATAGGCGTCGCTAGCGCCGGCCCCCTGCTGCAGGCGTTCACGCGTCGTCTTCACCGTGTCGAAAACCGCCTTGTTACGGTGTTTTCTCGACCGGTCGACGATGATCTTGTCGGTGGACGTGCTGACGCTTTTACTCATTGTTACAACGCGAGTGACATGAACCCTTGCAGGCTACGCCCAAAATCTTAAGAAGATGCTGCCGTGAAAGGATTTGTTTGCCATTTCTGACAAGGGTTTGTTGTGACATGAGACGAAATGGAGGCAGGCGCGGGCGTTTTTCGGCCTTTCGCGATGGCGGGCTTTTTCTCGCCACGGTTTTTCTCGGCATTCTCATCGCCGCCAAGCTGGACCAGATCAACAGCGAAACCTATGTCGGTCGTTTCTTTGTGATCGATGGCGACACGCTGTCTAAGGGCGAAGACCGGTTCCGGCTGCTCGGTATCGATGCGCCGGAGCTTGCGCAGACATGCCTGCGTGACGGTGGGAGCTGGCCTTGCGGTGAGGAGGCGCGCCGTGTGCTGCAACGGCTGGCCGGCGCTCGGGATTTTTCCTGTTCCGGCAGCTCGAGGGACCGTTACGGACGGCTGCTGGTTTATTGTTCCGCGGGCGGTCAGGATGTTTCCTCGGAAATGGTGTCGGCGGGTTTTGCCGTTGCCTCCGGTTATTTCCAGTTTTCAGGCGAACAGGCGGCGGCCCGCCGGCAGGCACGGGGCATCTGGGCGGGCGAATTCGAAAAGCCGTCACAATGGCGGCGCGAGCATCGGGCGGCGGATATCGAGACGCCGGCCGCGGGTTTCCTGACCATCATCCGCCATCTTCTGGGGTGGAACCATGGCTGAGCCGGATCTGCTGGATGATGGGCTTGATGACGGGCTGGATGGGCTGCGCGGCGAGATCGCCCGCTGCCGTCTCTGTCGTGACAAGCCGCTCAAGGGAATGGCCGATCGCCTGCCGCACGAACCGCGGCCGGTGGTCGTCATGTCGAAGAAGGCCCGCATCCTGATTGCCGGGCAGGCGCCGGGGTTGCGCGTGCACGAAACCGGGCTGCCCTTCAACGATGCTTCCGGCGACAGGTTGCGGCAGTGGCTGAATGTCGACCGGGAGACATTTTACGATCGCGATCGTTTTGCCATCGTGCCAATGGGGTTCTGTTTTCCCGGTTATGACGAAAGTGGCAGCGACCTGCCGCCACGACGTGAATGTGCGCCGCACTGGCGGGAGCGGGTGATGGTGGCGATGCCGCAGGTGGAGCTGATCCTCGCCGTAGGCCAATATGCGCAGGCTTTTCACCTGGGCGAAAAACGACGCAAAACCATGACCGAAACCGTGCATGACTGGCGCAGCTACCTCCATGCCAATTCCGGCCCCGGCATTTTTCCCCTGCCGCATCCAAGCTGGCGCAACACCGGCTGGCTGAAAAAGAACCCGTGGTTCACCGAGGAATTGCTTCCGGTTCTGTGGCAACATGTGGAAATGCGGATTTAGTGAAACAATTTTCTGTTTTTCTGCAAAAATTAGTGTATTGAAAGGAAATTAATTCAGGAGGATAGACGCATTGGATCGCCTTGACCGTAAGATTTTGCGCATTTTGCAAGAGGATTCCACACTGGCCGTCGCTGACCTTGCGAAGAAGGTCGGCCTTTCCACAACGCCCTGTTGGCGGCGCATCCAGAAGATGGAAGAGGATGGCGTCATCCGCCGGCGTGTGGCGCTGCTCGATCCGGGCAAGGTCAACACCAAGGTCACGGTTTTCGTCTCCATCCGCACTGCTTCCCATTCCATCGAATGGCTGAAGCGTTTCTCCGAGGTGGTGTCCGAGTTTCCTGAAGTCGTGGAATTTTATCGCATGAGCGGCGATGTCGATTATCTGCTGCGCGTCGTCGTGCCGGATATTGCCGCCTATGACGCCTTCTACAAGCGGATGATCGCCAAGATCGAAATCCGCGACGTCTCGTCCGCCTTCGCGATGGAACAGATCAAATATACGACGGAACTGCCGCTCGACTATATGCTGCTGGATAACCCGAAATCCGGCGAAGAGTGATCCGCTGCCAATCCGGTTTTTGAGCAATGCCCTTTCCGGTCGTCGGGAAGGGCATTTTTCGTTTTGTGGGTTTCGGTGACGGAAAGTCGAATCTCTTCAAGCCGCTGGGCGGAGTTGATGAGATATTGATTCAGCAAAGCGGGTTCGTCGCATTGAAACGAGCCTCCGCGGCATCTTTCTTCTCCCCGGCGGGGAGAAGAAAGATGCCGCGACGCCGCCTCAGCCCTTGAGCTTGGCGATAATCAGATGGCCCGGCGTGGGGTTGCCGTCCTGCATGCGCACATTGATGTCGGTGACCTCGACGACCTCGAAACCGGTCGCGGCCAGTCTTTCCCGGACATAGGTTTCCGCATGGGCGAAACGCTGGTGCGGGCCGACCATATAGGGGCGGCCGGCCATGATGTCTTCGGGCAGGGTTTCCGAAGAGAAGATCAAGAGACCGCCGGCATTGAGGTTTTCGGCGGCGCCGAAAAACAGCGGCTCCAGTGCGCCGAGATAGGGCAACACATCAGTGGCGGTGATGATGTCGAAGGGCTCGTCGTCGTTGTCCTCGAGGAAGTCCTCGGCTTCGGCGACATAGAGCGTCTCGTAGAGATCCTTCTCATGGGCGATCTCGACCATGTTTTCGGAAATGTCGATGCCGGTGATGTCGTCAGCCATATCGCGCAGCGCCTCACCGGTGAGGCCGGTGCCGCAACCGAGATCGAGCAGGCGCTTGAAGGGGCCGAGGTTCAGTGTCTGCAGCCGCTGGCGCACCATCATCGGCACGGCGTAACCGAGCTGCTCGACAAGAATATCCTCGAAGGCTTCGGCGTGCTGGTCGAACAGGGTTTCGACATAAGCATCGGGGGCTTTCGACGGCTGTTCGCCCCGGCCCATGGCGGCGATGCGCACGGCCGCGCCGCCGTGGTCTTCCGGATCGATGGCCAGAACTTCCTCATAGGCCTTCACCGCCGCGTCCACATCGCCGGCTTTTTCGAGCGCGAGTGCACGGTTATAGGCCTCGGCAAGCGCCTCTTCGTCGATCTTCTGGTTCTTCGTCATCGTGCCTTATCCGTCAGCATCTTCAGTTGAGGTTTGCTGTAAGCCGCATCGGGGATGGGCGCAATGCTTATGTGACGCGACGCATCAGTGGATGATGAACTCTCCTTTGAGCGCGCGCCATTCCTGCGCCGAGATCACCTGCCGGTGCACGTAGCGGACGGAGTGCAAAGGCCCGTCGAGCTTTTCCTGCCAGAATTTGAGGAAGCCGTGCATTTCGGGGAAGTCCGGGGCGAGATCATAGTCCTGCCAGACATAGGTCTGGAGAAGCAGCGGATGGTCCGGCAGGCGGTAAAATATCTGCGCGGTGGTGAGGCCGTAGCCTCTCAGCATCATTTCCATGTCCTTGTTCATGACGGCGGTTCCCGTATCCATGATTGCCGATCACAGCATTGCCGCTGTATCGAATATGGGAACACGACAGGGTTAATCCAAGCTTGCCAAAGGCGTGGACTGTCACAAAATATTTATATTTTTCAAAATGTTGGCAGCCGCTCTTGATGAGTGCTGCCAATGTTTCGCCTAGCGCTTGAGGTGGCGCGTCAGGCGTGCTTCCAGCCATGCCCAGACATGCCGCAGCGTTTCGACGATCGTCAGATAGAAGATCGCGGCCCAGAGATAGGCCTGATAATCGAAGGTGCGGGAAAAGGCGTAACGGGTCTGCCCCATCAGATCGAAGACCGTGACGATGGAGACCACCGCCGAACCCTTGATCATCAGGATGATCTCGTTGCCATAAGGGCGCAGCGCCACGATGAGCGCCTGCGGCAGGATGATCTTGCGGAAGGTGACGAGTTTCGACAGGCCGAGCGAGGCCGCACCCTCATGCTGGCCGCGCGGCACGCTGCGGATTGCGCCGCGCAGGATTTCGGCCTGATAGGCCGCCGTGTTGAGGGTGAGCGATAGCAGGCCGCAATACCAGGCCTCGCGGAAGAACCACCACAGGCCAACGGTCTCCAGCCCCTGACGGAAGCTGCCGAGGCCGTAATAGATCAGGAAAAGCTGCGCCAGCAGCGGCGTGCTGCGGAAGACATAGACATAGGTATAGGCCAGCGCGCCGAGGACGCGATTTTCCGACATGCGGGCAAAGGCGATCGGCACGGAAAGAATGGCGCCGAGAATGATCGAACTGCCGACGAGGGTGATGGTGGTGATGAGACCATCGATATAGCGCGGCCCGTAACGCTCGAACTTGTCCCAGTCCCAGCCTTCGATCATGGCGAAGATCAGCCCTGCGGCGAGCAGCGCCCAGAGCGCGATGACGGCCATGCCGACGATGCGCGAAATATTGAGCGGCTTGTCCGCAACGACGGGCGCGGGGCGTGGCGGAATGAGTTCCTGAATATGGCTCATCGGCTCACCTCCGACTTGCGTGACCAGCGATCGATGAAACCGATGCCGATGGACGAAAGCAGCGCGAGGATGAGATAGAGCAGGCAGGCGATGCTGTAGAAGAAGAAGGCTTCCTTGCTGACGCGGGCGGCGATGCCGGTCTGGCGAATGATGTCGGCGAGGCCGATGATCGAGACGTAGGAGGTGTCCTTCAGCAGGATGACCCAGAGATTGGTCATGCCGGGCAGGGCGATCCGCACGAGCTGCGGGATGATGATGAGCACCATGGTGCGGCCGCGCGACAGGCCGAGCGCGTGGCCGGCCTCATATTGTCCCTTCGGTATGGCTTTGAAGGCGGAAAGCAGCACTTCAGACGCATAGGACGAGAACACCACGGAGAGTGCCACCATGCCCGCCACGAAGGCGTTGATTTCGACGGGACCGGTGATGCCCACATAACCGGCCACCGATTGCAGCAGCATCTGGATGCCGTAATAGACGATGAAGAGCGTCAGGAGTTCCGGCAGGCCGCGGAAAATGGTGGTGTAGATGCCGGTCGCCAGCCGCAGCGATTTTTCTTCCGATTGTGCGGCAAGCGCGATGAGGAAACCGATCAGCAGCCCGACGGGCAGGGTGGCGAGCGCCAGCGAGATGGTGACCTTGACGCCGAAGGCGATTTCATCGCCCCAACCCGCATCGCCGCAGGCGACGAGGGTGCCGTTTCCGAAAAGCGAGAAGAGACCGACCGGTCCGCAGAAAGGATCGAGAAGTGTCGAGACATAGGTCCAGAACGCACCTATGGCGGAAAATGCTCCGCTCATGCCAGTTTTCCCCCGCGGTCTTAAGCCGCCGTGATTGTTATGCTGACGTTTTCAAACAAAAATGGCGGAAGGGCAAGCCTTCCGCCACCAGATTTCAACAGATCGAACAGGCTCACTCGCCGTAAACGTCGAAATCGAAGTATTTTTTGTTGATCTCCTGATACTTGCCGCTGGCGCGGATACCGGCGATGGCGGCGGTGAACTTGTCGGCGAGCGCCGTGTCACCCTTGCGAACGGCGACGCCCGCGCCATTGCCGTTGATCTCGACGTCGACCTTGAGCGGCGTCAGGATCTTGCAGCAGGCGCCGGCATCCGTCTTCAGCCATTCCGAAAGCACGACGATATCGTCGATGACGGCGTCGATGCGGCCATTGGCAATGTCGAGCTTATATTCGTCGGCGGTCGGATACATCTTCACGTTGGCATCCGGAAAATGCTTTTCGGCATAGTTGGAGTGGGTGGTGGAACCCTGCGCGCCGAGCGACTTGCCCTTGAGATCGTCGAGCGACTTGATCGGCGAATCCTTCGGCACGGCGATGGCCGGCGGGGTGTTGTAATATTTCTTGGAGAAGTCGACCTTCTGGAGGCGTTCCGGCGTGATCGACATGGACGCGATGATGGCGTCGAACTTCTTGGCCTGCAGGGCGGGAATGATGCCGTCCCAGTCATTGGTGACGAAGGTGCATTCGGCCTTCATTTGTTCGCACAGCGCCTTGGCGATGTCGATGTCGAAGCCGGTCAGCGTGCCGTCGGCTTCGAGATTGTTGAAGGGCGGGTAGGCGCCTTCGGTGCCGATGACGATCTTGTCCTGCGCGAGGGCAGCGCCGGAAAACAGCGAGATGGCGGCAATCGATGCGGCTGCGAGCAGACGGGTGGAAATAGGCATTTCGATCCTCTCTTTTGGTCGTTCATCCGCAGTCTGTTGTTGTTTTCAGTGCGGACGCCAGGGGCGCTGGGCGCGGCAGAACGGATTATACCGCCTGTGGCCTTCAGCGCGGATCAGATTATTCGTCCGGTTGGTCAAAAAATGCAACTGCAATATTAGCGACCGCGTTTGTGCCGCAGAGCTTCCACGAAAACGCCTTGATCTGTTCATTTCCGGTACAGAAGGCTTTGTTCATCATGGGAACCGAAGCGTGTGCCGGGCGTTGACCAGCGCCTGCACGCGCAGCCGGATTCACGATGTCGCGGCACACGCGACGTAAAACGATGGCAGATGAGGAAGCACTGATGCTGAAGAAGAACACATTGCTGACGGGGGTGGTTTTCCCCCTCATGTCGCTGGCGATTGCGGTGGAGCCGGCAGCCGCCGGTTTTGCCGGCGCCGCGCGGGCGCAGACACAGATGCCCCATTCGCAGAGCCCGCTGATCCTGGCGCAGGCACAGCCGGAAGCGGAGAACCCGGAAGAGGAACTGCGCAAGAAGCACAAGCAGGCCGAGGAGGCGCAGCCGCAGGCCGAGCCTCAGAAACACGAACGCGCGCCGGAAGCCCCGCGTGAACGGCCGCCCGAACCGAAGGCCGAAGCACCCGCCGAACCACGCCCCGAACCCCAGCGGGAGCCCCAAAGGGAGCCCCAGCGCGAAGCGCAGCCCGAACTGCAGCGGGAACCCCAGCAGCGCGAGGCCCGCCCGGAACCGGCGCCGGCACCTGCCGAACAGCCGCAGGAGCGCCCGCGTAAACCCGAACGTGCGCAGGAGCCGCAGGGCGAGGGTGAACAGCGCCCGGCACGCCAGCGGGAGGCAGCGCCCGACGCCGCACCGGCCGAACAGCAGCCGCAGGAACGTCCGCGCAAGCCTCAACGGGCGGAACAGCCGGCTGGCGAGGGCGAGCAACGCCCGGAACGTCCCCGCAAGGAGAAGGAACCCACGAAGGAGCCTGCGAAGGAACCCGCTGCCGAACAGCAGCCCGCCGCGCGCCCGGAAAGCGCCGAGCAGCCCGCCAAGCCCCGCGAACCGGCACCCGCGAAAAAACCGCAGGTAGAGGAAAAGGCCCTGGAACAGAAAGCCGAGCCGGCTGAAAAACCCGTTCCCGAGAAAAAGCCGGCAGCTCCCGAGCCCGCCGTGAAGGAAGCGCCGGTCCCGACCGAAGCGCCAACACCTGCGCGCCCACCGGCACCTGAGGTGCAACCCAACCCCGCACCCGGCCGCCAGCCTTCCGAGCAGCCGGCCGAAGGCCAGGGCAGGACGGAGCCCGCAGCGCCGCTGCCGGGTGCCCCGACACCTCCGCCGCCGAGCGGTGCGACGACCGGACAGGCGCCGGCCGGTGAGCCCGTGCCCAATCAGGTCGCCGTGCCGCAGACGGAAGCGCCGCCGATGACGAAGGAGGAACTGGACAAGGCCAAGGCAATCGCCAAGGATCCGTCCAAGACCGCTGACACCGTCATCCTGCCGGTCGACAAGGGCGCGGCCGTTCTTGACAGCGACAAGGAAGTGGAACGCTCCGGCAACCGCCAGACCCGCGAGGAACGTCGCCGCGAGCGCGAACAGGCCGGTGACGTCAAGGTTCCGACCTCCGACGCCGAAGCACAGCGCGCCGGTGCCGCCGAAGGCAAGGTCCCGCCGCCGCCCGTGAAGATGGAGGCGATCACCTCCCAGCAGGGCGAGCGCATCGACCGTCGTCCGCAATATGAGCGGCCGGAAGGCGTGCGTGAATGGCAGCCACGCGAAGGCCGTCCGCGTGACCGGGATCGTGACGCGCCGATCATCCTGCAGTTCGGCGACCGTGTCGTGGTGCGCGGTGACGACAACCAGCGCTTCATCCGTGATGGCGGCGAGCCCTATTACGAACGCCTGCCGGGCGGCCGTGTGCGCGAAACCGTCGAGCGCCGTGACGGCACGCAGGTGGTGACGATCCGCAACCGCTACGGCGACGTCATCCAGCGTTCGCGCATCGATGATCGCGGCCGGGAATATGTGCTGTTTTATGCACCGGAACTGATGGACGATCCCGACCGCGATTATGTCTATCGCGACCCGGGCCTCGACCTGCCGCCGATGCGCCTGCGCATTCCCGTGACCGACTACATCATCGACACCTCGAGCGATCCGGACCGCGATTATTACCGCTTCCTGGAGCAGCCGCCCGTCGAGCCTGTGGAGCGTGTCTATTCGCTGGACGAAGTGCGTTATTCGGCCCGTATCCGCGACAAGGTGCGCCGTATCGACCTCGATACCATCACCTTTGCCACCGGCAGCGCCGAAATTCCGATGACGCAGGCCCGCTCGCTGCGCAAGGTTGCGGATGCGATCAACAAGGCGCTGAACAAGAACCCGGCGGAAACCTTCCTGATCGAAGGCCATACCGATGCCGTCGGTTCGGATGAAAGCAACCTCGTCCTTTCCGACGAGCGCGCCGCCTCCGTCGCCAATGTGTTGACCGACGTTTACGGCATTCCGCCGGAAAACCTCGCGACGCAGGGTTATGGCGAGCGTTACCTGAAGGTGCAGACGCTCGGCCCGGAACAGCAGAACCGCCGCGTCACCATCCGCCGCGTGACGCCGCTGGTGAAGCCCGTCGCGCAGAACTGATCGGGTTCGGGAAGAAAAACAAAGGCCCGGAAAGCGCAAGCTTTCCGGGCCTTTTTGTTGTTGGCGACAGGTCTTTCCAGCAACTCGACGTCATCCTCGGGCTCGTCCCGAGGATCCAATCACGTCTCACCGGGTGAGGCGTCGCAGATGCTCGGGACAGGCCCGAGCATGACGGATGGGACGTTTGCGATGACCTCCCATGTCCGGGAAGTCAAAAGCTCCCCGGCTCATCTCTATTTTGACGAAGACTCTCTGCTGTCGAACGGAACAGAAGAGGGGAGGCATGGCCTCAGTTCAGCGCCACGGCGATTTCAGCCGCAAGCTGCGCATTGTTGCGCACCAGCGCAATATTGGTCTCGAGGCTGCGCCCATCCGTCAGGCGGAAGATATCGCCGAGCAGGTAAGGCGTGACCGCCTTGCCGGTGACTTCATCACGCTCGGCGTGGGAGATGGCGCGGTTGATGTAGATTTCCATCTCCTCGCGCGGAATTTCGTCGGCTTCCGGCACGGGATTGGCCACCAGCATGCCGCCATCGATGCCGAGCTGTTCGCGGGTCGCCTGGAAATTGGCGATTGCCGCAGGGCTGTTCAGCGAGAGCGGGCTCGCCAGGCCGGAGGAGCGCGACCAGAAGGCCGGGAATTCTTCAGACCCGAAGGTGACGACCGGCACGCCGTTGGTTTCGAGAACTTCCAGCGTCTTCGGAATATCGAGGATTGCCTTGGCGCCGGCGCAGACGACGATCACGCCGGTCCTGGCAAGCTCGGTCAGGTCTGCGGAAATATCGAAGCTTTCTTCCGCGCCCTTGTGCACGCCGCCAATGCCGCCGGTGGCGAAAACGCGAATGCCGGCGCGGGCGGCGGCGATCATGGTGGCGGCGACCGTGGTGGCGCCGGTGCGACGCTCGGCGATCGCAAAGGCGATATCGGCGCGCGAGACCTTCATGGCGTCGGTGGTCTGCGCAAGCGCCTCGAGCTGGTCTTTCTCAAGGCCGATATGCAAATTGCCGTGAATGACGGCGATGGTGGCCGGAACCGCACCCTGATCACGGATGATCTGTTCGACGCTTTCCGCCATCTCGATATTGCCGGGATAGGGCATACCATGGGTGATGATGGTCGATTCGAGCGCGACGATCGGCGCACCGCGCTGCTTGGCGGCGGCGACTTCCTGAGAATAGACGATGGGCAGGAGCGGGGAGATGGGGCGGGTCATTTTAGTTTGTTCCAATTTTCAAAAGCGGGTTCATGCCAGTATTTCAGCCTGGGGAACAAGCCCCAACATGGCGTCGACACTGTCTTTTGATAGTTCCTGGGCCGTGGCGAAGGGCGATTGCACGGTGATGGCGGCCGCGGCCGCCCCTTGTCTCAATGCTTCCGTAATCGTCTTTCCCTCGGCAATGGCGGCGAGATAACCCGACGCCATGGCATCACCGGCGCCGGTGACGTCCTTCACCTCACGGATGAGGGGCGGGTGGAGGATTGCTTTTTCTGTTCCGTTAAAGGCCACCACTTCGCTTGCGCCACGGGTGACGACGCCGCCGGAAAGCCCGGCCTTGCGCAGAATATCCGGCCAGTCACGGACATTCTGTGCCGTCTCGCCGGTCAGTGCGCGGGCTTCCGCCTCGTTCATGAAGAGAATGCCGATATCACCGAGCGCCGCTTTCAGCTTCACCGCCTTGGCGGGCGAAATGGCGATGGCCGCAAGCGGCTTTTCGCAGGCCCGGGCAATGAGGCCGAGCGCCGTCAGCGTATCTTCGGGCAGATTGGCGTCGCAGAGCAGGATATCGCTGGCGGTGATCGCCTCGCGCACGCCGCGTACCTTCAGGCGGCGCGGGGTGAAGAGCTTGTAGAGGTCCATGTCGGCAAGCGCGATGACCAGATTGCCGTCGCGCTCCAGAATGGCGGTGTAGCTCGGCGTGCGGCGGTCGAGGAAGACGAAGGGCGTGTCCTCCACCCCCGCCTGCCTTGCTGCCTCCGCCACGGCTTCTCCTGTCACATCGCCGCCGCGCGGGGCGATGATGCGGACCTTAAAACCGAGGCGGGAAAGATTGCGCGCGGCGTTAAAACCGCCGCCGCCGGCCTCTTCCATCCACGAGCCGGGATTGCTGGCGCCGGGCGCCGTCTCGGTCTCGATCATGCCGCGCCGGTCGATATGCGCGCCGCCCAGAACGAGTATTTTCTTCACGCTTGCGTTTCCCTCTTTGGCGGATGGAAAGACCGGACGATTCGGCCTAAACTGATGTCTTCCTGACCTCGCATCCGGTTTGCGGCGATGGGCCGGGCACGGAAAAACGAAAGCAGAACAAACTACTTATCGCTATTTGTTTTCAATATGCTGGCTCAGCCTTGCGAAATGAGAACAAATAGAGTACATACCGTTTCCATACTGCTTCATTGCCTGTGCGGCTTCAATAACCTAAAGGTGGTTCGGATGGCACAAAATTCTTTGCGTCTCGTAGAGGATAAATCGGTGGATAAAAGCAAGGCACTGGAAGCGGCGCTCTCCCAGATCGAACGGTCGTTCGGCAAGGGATCGATCATGAAGCTCGGTTCCAATGAAAACGTGGTTGAGGTGGAGACCGTTTCGACGGGTTCGCTCAGCCTGGATATCGCGCTCGGCATCGGCGGTCTGCCGAAGGGGCGCATCATTGAAATTTATGGCCCGGAAAGCTCGGGTAAGACGACGCTGGCGCTGCAGACGATTGCGGAAGCCCAGAAGAAGGGCGGCATCTGCGCCTTCGTGGACGCCGAACATGCGCTCGATCCGGTCTATGCCCGCAAGCTCGGTGTGGATCTGCAGGGCCTTCTGATCTCGCAGCCGGATACGGGCGAGCAGGCGCTTGAGATCACCGATACGCTGGTGCGCTCCGGCGCGGTGGATGTTCTCGTGGTCGACTCCGTTGCGGCACTGACGCCGCGGGCGGAAATCGAGGGCGAAATGGGCGACAGCCTGCCGGGTCTTCAGGCCCGTCTGATGAGCCAGGCGCTGCGCAAGCTCACCGCCTCGATCTCCAAGTCGAAGTGCATGGTGATCTTCATCAACCAGATCCGCATGAAGATCGGCGTCATGTTCGGTTCGCCGGAAACGACGACGGGCGGTAATGCGCTGAAGTTCTACGCCTCCGTGCGCCTCGACATCCGCCGTATCGGCGCCGTCAAGGAGCGTGAAGAGGTTGTCGGCAACCAGACGCGCGTCAAGGTCGTCAAGAACAAGATGGCGCCGCCCTTCAAGCAGGTGGAATTCGACATCATGTATGGCGAAGGTGTTTCCAAGACCGGTGAGCTGGTCGATCTCGGCGTGAAGGCCGGTATCGTCGAGAAATCCGGTGCCTGGTTCTCCTATAACAGCCAGCGTCTGGGGCAGGGGCGTGAAAACGCCAAGACCTTCCTGCGCGACAATCCGGATACGGCCAATGAGATCGAACTGGCGCTGCGCCAGAATGCCGGTCTGATCGCCGACCGCTTCCTGCAGAATGGTGGCCCGGACGCCGGCGAAGGTGACGACGGCAGCGACGAGGGCTGATACGGTCCGCGAAGGTCCGGGTATCGCAGCCCGGAGACTTTGCCGAACTGATATGGATTAAAAGGGTCGTGCGATTTTTCTTCGCGCGGCCCTTTTTCCTTGCCTATATGTCTTGCTTCGCCTCCATGGCTGGACAGGGCAGGATGCGGACGATAAAAGCCAGTGATTTTGCAATATAGCCATCTTCGGGATGGCGGTGATGGACTCCAGCTGTGAGCGGTGTGTGGGCATGAGCGGTGTGAATGAAATTCGGTCGACCTTTCTCGACTACTTCAAGAAGAACGGACACGAGATCGTGCCTTCCAGCCCGCTGGTGCCGCGCAACGATCCGACACTGATGTTCACCAATGCCGGCATGGTGCAGTTCAAGAACGTCTTCACCGGTCTTGAAAGCCGCCCCTATTCCACGGCCGCTTCGGCGCAGAAATGCGTGCGCGCCGGCGGCAAGCATAACGACCTCGACAATGTCGGTTATACCGCCCGTCACCACACCTTCTTCGAAATGCTCGGCAATTTCTCCTTCGGTGATTATTTCAAGGAAGAGGCGATCACCCATGCCTGGAACCTGATCACCAAGGAATTCGGCATTGACCGTAACCGTCTGCTGGTCACGGTCTATCATACCGATGACGAGGCCTTTAACCTCTGGAAGAAGATCGCCGGTTTCTCCGACGACCGTATCATCCGCATTCCGACCAGCGACAATTTCTGGGCGATGGGCGATACCGGTCCCTGCGGTCCCTGTTCGGAAATCTTCTACGATCACGGCGACCATATCTGGGGCGGCCCGCCCGGTTCGCCGGAAGAGGATGGCGATCGTTTCATTGAAATCTGGAACCTCGTCTTCATGCAATATGAGCAGCTGACGAAGGAAGAGCGCATCGACCTGCCGCGCCCGTCGATCGATACCGGCATGGGCCTGGAGCGTATTTCGGCGCTGCTGCAGGGCAAGCATGACAATTACGACACGGACCTGTTCCGTGCGCTGATCTCCGCTTCCGTGGAAGCAACCGGCGTTCCGGCCGAAGGCGAAAAGCGCGCCAGCCACCGGGTCATCGCCGACCATCTGCGCTCGTCCGCCTTCCTGATCGCCGATGGCGTCCTGCCTTCAAACGAAGGCCGCGGTTACGTTCTGCGCCGTATCATGCGCCGCGCCATGCGCCATGCCGAGCTTCTCGGCGCGCGCGAGCCGCTGATCTACAAGCTGCTTCCGGCACTGGTGCAGCAGATGGGCCGTGCCTATCCGGAACTCGTGCGCGCCGAAGCGCTGATTTCCGAGACGCTGAAGCTTGAGGAAACCCGTTTCCGCAAGACGCTGGAACGCGGCCTGTCGCTGCTCTCCGACGCTACCTCGACCCTGCACAAGGGCGATATGCTGGATGGCGAAACCGCATTCAAGCTTTACGATACCTATGGTTTCCCGCTCGACCTGACGCAGGATGCGCTGCGCGCCCGCGAAATCGGCGTCGATATTTCCGGTTTCACTGATGCCATGGAGCGCCAGAAGGCGGAAGCCCGCTCACATTGGGCCGGCTCCGGCGACAAGGCAACCGAGACAATCTGGTTCGAGCTCAAGGAAAAGCTCGGCGCGACCGAGTTCCTCGGTTACGACACCGAAACCGCCGAAGGCGTCGTCCTGGCGATCGTCAGGGACGGCAAGGCTGTCGAGAGCGCTGCCGATGGCGAGACCGTGCAGGTCGTCGTCAACCAGACGCCGTTCTACGGCGAGTCCGGTGGCCAGATGGGCGATACCGGTGTGATCTCCGGCGACAACGGCGCCTTTGCCGTTTCCGATACCCAGAAGAGGGGCGAAGGCCTGTTCGTGCATATGGGCACCGTCTCCAAGGGCGGCCTGAAAGTGGGCGATGCCGTTCAGCTGACGGTCGATCACGAACGCCGCTCGCGCCTGCGTGCCAACCACTCCGCCACCCACCTTCTGCACGAGGCGCTGCGCGAAGTGCTCGGCACCCATGTGGCCCAGAAGGGTTCGCTGGTTGCGCCCGAGCGCCTGCGCTTCGACGTTTCGCATCCGAAGCCGATGTCGGCCGAGGAGCTGAAGGTTGTCGAAGAGATGGCCAACGAAATCGTGCTGCAGAACTCGCCGGTCGTCACCCGCCTGATGAGCGTTGACGACGCCATTGCCGAAGGCGCCATGGCGCTGTTCGGTGAAAAATACGGCGATGAGGTTCGTGTTGTCTCCATGGGCACCGGCCTGCATGGCGCAAAAGCCAACCGTCCCTATTCCGTCGAGCTTTGCGGCGGCACCCATGTGGGCGCCACCGGCCAGATCGGTCTCATCCGCATTCTCGGCGAAAGCGCCGTTGGTGCCGGCGTGCGTCGTCTCGAAGCGGTCACCGGTCAGGGTGCGCTTGCCTATCTTTCCGAACAGGATGAGCGGGTGAAGGCGCTTGCGTCGTCGCTGAAAGTACAGCCGGGCGACGTTCTCTCGCGCGTTGAAGGGCTGCTGGACGAGCGCAAAAAGCTGGAGCGTGAACTTGCCGATGCCCGCAGGAAGCTTGCCATGGGCGGCGGTTCTGCCGATGCCGGCGCAAGCGACGTCAAGCAGGTGGCCGGCGTCAATTTCCTGGCGAAGTCCATGTCCGGCATCGATGCCAAGGACCTCAAGGGTCTCGCTGATGAAGCCAAGGCCAACCTCGGCTCCGGCGTCGTGCTGCTGATCGCGGTTTCCGAAGACGGCAAGGCAAGCGCTGTTGCGGCCGTGACCGAAGACCTGACCGCGCGCTTCAGCGCCGTGGACATTGTTCGTACTGCTTCCGCCGCACTTGGCGGCAAGGGCGGCGGCGGTCGCCCTGACATGGCACAGGCCGGTGGCCCGGATGGCGCCAAGGCGCAGGAGGCCATCGAAGCGGTGGCCGCGGCACTGGCGGCCTGATCCTAAAACCACAGGGTTGGTCCGGTTTTCCGGGCCAACCACTTCCGTTTTCACCAATAAGGTGAGGACTGTCGGCTGCCGGCCCCGTTTGCCGGGCACCCAACTGAGCAGGATTTGTCAAATCGAGTTATGGTTCTATTGGCCATCGGATTTGCAAAGAGGCTCGATATGAACGGTGACACGGCTTGGGCAATCTATGAAACGCGTCTGAGGCGGGTTTCAGCCTATATTCACGACCATCTTGACGAGGAACTGGATATGGGCCGGCTGGCGGAAATCGCCTGCATGTCAAGCTATCACTGGCACAGAATTTATCGGGCAATCCATGGCGAAACGGCGGCCATGACCGTCAAGAGGCTGCGGTTGCACCGCGCGGCGGGCGAAATCGTCCGCGGCGATCTTGCCATCGGCGATATTGCAAAACGATCGGGCTACCCGAACCTCCAGTCCTTCAACCGCATTTTCAAAACGGCCTATGGCATGCCGCCGGCGCGTTACCGGAAAGAGGGGAGCCACAGTCTGTTCAACGCAGTTCCTTTGGAAAAGGTGACCGATATGTTTGATATTGCTGTGAAAACCGTTTCTCCGATGATGCTGACCGGGGTTCCGCATCGCGGCTCCTACATGCTGATCAGCAAGGCGTTCGAAACCCTGTTCGGGACGCTGTATGCGCGTGGACTGGCCGGACCGGACATGCGCATGATCGGGGTTTATTTCGACGATCCCGATATCGTGCCTGCCGACAAGCTTCGTTCCATTGCCTGCGTCACCGGTGTTGTGACACCGATGGAGAGCGAGCCGTTGCAGCGGCAACCCATCGCAGGCGGTGAATATGCCGTGCTGCGTCACAAAGGTCCCTATGCGGATATGCACCGGGCTTATCGATGGCTTTACGCTGAATGGCTTCCCGCCTCCGGACGACAGATCGGCGATGGCGCGATGTTCGAGGAATATCTGAATAGTCCCAGGGACACACCGCCAACCGAACTGCTGACGGATATTTACCTGCCGCTGGCATGACCATGGGAGCCGACAGGCCGGTCAGCTTGCCGCCGCCTGCAGATCCTTTGCCGCTTCTTCATCGAGTTGGGCGGCGCGCTTGAAGGCCGGGCGGTCGGTGAGATGCGCCATGTAATCGAGAAAGGCCGGGCGTTTTTCGATGGTGCCGAAATGGAGCCCCCAGCCAATATGGGCGCCGACATAGACATCCGCCGCGGTGAAGAGATCGCCGGCGATGAAGCGGTTTTCGCTGACGGCCCGTTCAAGCGTGTTCATCACATCCGCGTAGCTGCCGCAGCCGGCCATGCGCAGCTTTTCCTTCGGCACTTCGAAACCCATCGCCTTCATGCTCACTGCCATTTCCAGCGGGCCTGCGGCAAAGAACATCCAGCGGTAATAGAGCCCGCGTGCCTTCGGTGTGGGCGCAAGGTTCGCGCCGGGAAAGGCATCGGCGAGATAGGCGCAGATCGCGGCCGCTTCGGTGACGATGGTATCGCCATGTTTGATGGCCGGCACCTTGGCCATCGGGTTGATCAGCCGGTAGGCGGGCGATTTCATCGAGGTCTCGAAGCCCAGTATTTCCGTCCGGTACGGAACGCCCACTTCCTCGAGCATCCATCGCGCGATGCGTCCGCGCGACATGGGGTTGGTGTAAAAGATCAATTCACTCATGCTTTTGCCTCCCCAAGCAAAATCGTCGAAGCATCACGGGAAAACCGGTAGGGATTTCGCACTCGTGCTTCGCTTTTTAACAATCCGCAGCGTCATTCGCGTATTCCCTAAAGATCGCGCCGATGCTCCGATGAACGTTTGACTGTGCCTGGCAAGTTATGTGCAAGTAGATGCTGTTTCAGCTTTGTCTTATTGTTGTACTGGCCGTGGCACGCGGAATCGAAGTCTGCGCCTAGTGTCACGGCTAATCAAGATACTGTGAACAAAAAAGAAAACCCGGCGTTACGACCGGGTTCCGTTCCCTGATGGCGCATGAGGCTAGCCGGCTATCGGTGTCGTCGGATGCCGCGGCCTAATCGTCTGTTTTCTTTCCCGCCTGCCGCGTTGCGGCCAGCAGTGCGAGGAAAAAGGCAATACTGGTCAGCACGGTGCGGATAAGGTTGGAAAGCGCCCAGTGATCGCGCAGTTCCTGCCAGTTTGACGGTATTTCGGTTGAAACGGTTTTGAAGAACTCGTTGATGGGAACATTGACCATTCGCGTCTGGATCACGACAACAGCGTAGATGACCAAAGCGGACAACCATATCAGGCGGTTGTGCCTGTCGGCCAGTGCGGCGGCGAAAAGGATCGCCAGCGGGGAGAAGAAGGCGGCATAAAATACGCCATTTCGAACGCTGAAATTTATGCTGTTGAATGCTGCAACAAAAATTTCCGCATCAAGCTGCGGGAAAGCCATCATCACGGGATTGCTGAAGGCAAAAAAGAAGCCGGCCATGATGCCGAGGCTCAGGGGCGCGGCGATGCGCAGGGCCGATGCTGCCGGTTCTCTCACAAGGGTCTTCGCAGGAAATTGCCTTGTTCTTATCGCGTGCAGAAATGAGCTGGACATGAAAATCTCCATCGAATAACCGTACATATGCGTACGGATAATCCGTACGCATATGTACGGTTATTGTCAAGGAAATGCGGATGCGTAACGAGAGCAGGGAATTGCGCCGGCGCGAGATTGTCGAACATGCCTTCGCCATGCTCGCGCAGGAGGGATATGCCGCCTTTTCCATGCAGGCGCTGGCGAAGGTGAGCAGGTCGTCGAAGGAAACGCTCTATGGCTGGTTCGGCGGCAAGGCCGGGCTCTACGAAGCCATGGTGGCAGAAAATGCCGCAAGGCTGGTATTGCCCTCGGCGGAGGTGGCCGATGGGGTGAATGAGCTTTCCCGTTTCGGGGCTGAATTGTTGTCGATGCTCCTGGGGGAGCGGGCAGTCCTGCTCAATCGGGTCGCGGCGGCGGAGGCCGGCGGCGAGGCTGCACTCGGCGGATTTCTGGCGGAAAAGGGTCGTGACCAGGTCATGCCGAAGCTTGCGGCATATTTTCAGGCACTGGAAAAACAGGGTGTCCTGCGCATGGCGGCATCGGAAGAGCCTGCGGAACTCTGGCTGTCGCTTCTGGTCGGGGATTTGCAGATCAGGCGCGCGACGGGGGCGATTGGCCTGCCGACGCAGGAGGAGATGGCGGCACGCTCGGCCTGCGCCGCGGAGCTGATATTCCGTCTTTACGGCACAAATGAAAAACCCGGCACTGAGGCCGGGTTCTGAAGTGGCTGAGAAGGCAGGCTCAGGCCGCCATGGCCTTCTTGAGGTTTTCGTCGATCTTGTCGAGGAAGGCGGTGGTGGAGAGCCAGGGCTGATCCGGTCCGATGAGGAGCGCGAGGTCCTTGGTCATGTAGCCGCTTTCGACGGTATCGACGCAGACGGTTTCGAGCGTTGCCGCGAACTTGGCCAGATCGGCATTGTCGTCCAGCTTGGCGCGGTGGGCGAGGCCACGGGTCCAGGCGAAGATCGAGGCGATCGAGTTGGTCGAGGTTTCCTGACCCTTCTGGTGCTGGCGGTAGTGGCGCGTAACCGTGCCGTGTGCAGCTTCGGCTTCGACCGTGCGGCCATCCGGCGAAAGAAGAACCGAGGTCATCAGGCCGAGCGAACCGAAGCCCTGCGCGACCGTGTCGGACTGCACGTCGCCATCGTAGTTCTTGCAGGCCCAGATATAGCCGCCGGACCACTTCAGCGCGGAAGCGACCATGTCGTCGATCAGGCGGTGCTCATAGGTGATGCCGATTTCGTCGAACTGCTTCTTGAATTCGTTCTGGTATACTTCTTCGAAGATATCCTTGAAGCGGCCGTCATAGGCCTTGAGGATGGTGTTCTTCGTGGAGAGGTAAACCGGCCACTTGCGCATCAGGCCATAGTTCATGGAGGCGCGGGCGAATTCGCGGATGGATTCGTCGAGGTTGTACATGGCTAGTGCTACGCCGGCGCTCGGGGCGTCGAAGACGTCCTTTTCGATGACCTGGCCGTCTTCACCGACGAACTTGATGGTCAGCTTGCCCTTGCCGGGGAACTTGAAATCAGTTGCCTTGTACTGGTCGCCAAAGGCGTGACGGCCGACGACGATCGGCTTGGTCCAGCCGGGAACGAGGCGCGGAACGTTCTTGCAGATGATCGGCTCGCGGAAGATGACGCCGCCCAGAATGTTGCGGATCGTGCCGTTCGGGCTCTTCCACATCTGCTTCAGGCCGAATTCCTCGACGCGGGCTTCATCCGGGGTGATGGTGGCGCATTTGATGCCGACGCCGTGCTTCTTGATGGCGTGTGCCGCGTCGACCGTGACCTGGTCATTGGTGGCGTCGCGGTTTTCAACCGAGAGGTCGTAATATTCGATATCAAGATCGAGGTAAGGCAGGATCAGCTTGTCCTTGATGAGCTGCCAGATGATACGGGTCATTTCGTCGCCGTCGAGATCGACGACCGGATTGGCTACCTTGATCTTTGCCATGAATTCCTCACCTTCGAAGCTGTGGCGCCGGGTGACGCCAATAGTCGGAAAAATATCCGGTGCGGCTATAGCATCGCACGCGCCTGAGGCAAAGCCATGGGGGGCGCTTTTTTGGCGCAGCGCAATAACGCTTTGCGCATTGCCAAACCACAATGCCGGAATACAGTCAGGCGAATCGCTTCGCCCGCTTGTCGGGCCTATCCCGGGATCACATCATGCGGAATATTCTGCTTCTGACTGCCGCCGTCCTCTTTTCCCACAGCGCCCTTGCGGCCTCACCTGCCGATCCCGTTCAGAAGGTGATGGATATCACCGTCAAGAACTGGTCCGGTGATGCGGAGAACTGGAAGTATATTTTCGATGAGGACATGCTGACCAGCCTCTTCAGCAAGGACTTCGTGACGCAATATCGCGAAGCCTCCAAGAAGCCGGCTTACGAGGCTGAAAGCGGGGAGAAGGGTGATCCCTTCGGTTACGATGTCGTGACCAACTCCCAGGATGGCTGCCCGCTGGCCGATGTTTCCGTGACGCCCGGTGCGGTGAAGGACGGCGTGACGGATGTGACGGCGAAATTCAAGCTCTGGGCCTGCATGGACGAGGCCGAGATGAAGGCGACCGTCGACGAAGTGCATTTCGATGTTGTCGAGGAGGATGGCCGGCCGGTCATCAGCGATATTCACCGGGTGGGGGACGAGGGCCGGGATTCGCTGCGCGAAGAGATGGCGGCGATCATCAAGGGCGAGTGAGGGTGGCGATACGGAGGTTCGCCGCACTTGAAAACAGCTCCTCCGTCATGCTCGGGCTTGTCCCGAGCATCTGCAACAGATTGATTTTACGAGACGTGCGTGGATCCTCGGGACAGGCCCGAGCATGAAGTAGGGTGTGGGGTGGAGCTTCTGTCCCACTCGAAGGCCGCCATTCGCCCGCTCCGCCTTTGATTTTGGTGCCGATCTGTGCCAGTGAAGCGCGCTTTAGCGCATCGGATGCAAAATCGACGCGCAGCTTTAAAAAACGGACAAATGACGATGGCAGGCACAAATAGCGAGCTTGAACTTCTGGCGGAAGGCCCGGCGATCATTCTGGTCGAACCGCAGCTCGGCGAAAATATCGGCATGGTGGCGCGGGCCATGGCCAATTTCGGCCTTGCCGAATTGCGTCTCGTCAACCCGCGGGATGGCTGGCCGAGCGAAAAGGCGCGCTCCGCCGCCTCCAAGGCCGATCACGTCATCGATGGAACGAAGGTGTTCGACACGTTGGAAGAGGCGATCAAGGACCTCAATTTCGTCTATGCCACGACCGCGCGCGAGCGTTATGGTTTCAAGCCGGTGCGTGCGCCGGTGACTGCCGCCGATACGCTTCGCGCAAAATTCAAGGCGGGCGAAAAGACCGGCATCCTGTTCGGGCGCGAGCGTTGGGGGCTGACGAACGAGGAAGTGGCGCTGGCCGACGAGATCGTGACCTTCCCGGTCAACCCCGCCTTTGCCTCGCTCAACATCGCCCAGGCCGTGCTTCTGATGTCCTATGAATGGATGAAATCCGGCATGGACGATCTGGGGGAGACGCTTTTCCAGTCCGTCGAGCAGCGGCCTTCGACCAAGGAACAGGTTTTCGGCCTGTTCGAACATATTGAAGAAGCGCTGGATGCGCGCGGTTATTTCCATCCGGCTGAAAAAAAGCCGAAAATGGTCGACAATCTGCGCGCGGTGCTGTCGAGACGCGGTTTTTCCGAGCAGGAAATCAGCGTTTTCCGCGGCGTGATCAATTCGCTTGACCGTTTTCCCCGGCAATGGCCGAAGCAGGCGGGCAGGGCAGCGGGGCCGTCGGCCGAGGGAGCAGGGGAGAATGCTGAAGACGAGTGAGGCGGCCGCTGATGTGCTGAAACCGGTGCTGGTGTTTGATTCCGGCATTGGCGGGCTAACCGTGCTGCGCGAGGCGCGAGTGCTGATGCCCGAACGCGGTTTCATCTATGTCGCCGACGATGCGGGTTTTCCCTATGGCGGCTGGGAGGAAGAGGCGCTGAGGGCGCGTATTCTCTCGCTTTTCGAGAAGCTGCTGCAGGAATACAGCCCGGAAGTCTGCATCATCGCCTGCAACACCGCCTTCACGCTGGCCGGGGCCGATCTTCGCGCCCGGTTTCCGCAGATGACCTTCGTCGGCACTGTACCCGCCATCAAGCCGGCAGCGGAGCGCACACGCTCCGGCCTCGTCTCGGTTCTGGCGACGCCCGGCACCGTCAAGCGGGCCTATACGCGCGATCTCATCCAGTCCTTTGCCACCCAATGTCATGTACGTTTGGTTGGCTCGGAAAATCTGGCGCGCATGGCGGAAAGCTGGATCAGGGGCGAGCCGGTCCCTGACGATGCGGTGCTGGCCGAAATCGAACCCTGTTTCATCGAAAGTGACGGCAAGCGCACGGACATCGTCGTTCTTGCCTGCACGCACTATCCTTTCATGGCCAATCTGTTCCGCAGGCTCGCCCCCTGGCCGGTGGACTGGCTCGACCCCGCCGAGGCGATTGCCCGGCGTGCGCGCCATCTGGTGCCGCTGCCGCAGGATGCGGAACATCCCGATGGTTTCGATTTCGCCGTATTCACCTCCGGCAGGCCGGATTTCGCCACACGGCGGCTGATGCAGGGTTTTGGCCTCAGCGTTGCGGCAGCTTGAGCTGCTGTTGTATTTTTGCATCGCCCTTGCCTGTCTTTTGCAATTCGAGATTGCGGCCTCTTGTCGCGCCGGTTTTCTCGTGTAAGGTAATTCTCGTCTGTAACCGCACTAGATGGAGGCGTGAAATGACTAATGACATGAATATGCGCCTTAACGGCATGTCTGGCCTTTCCGGCATGATTATCGGCGGTTATGTGACCCGAGGCGTGACCCTCCGATAAGGCTTATGGCCTGATTTCCTTGCCGTTTGGCATTTTCACTTCGCTCGACATGTAACTTGCGCCTTTGCGTGGCATGACTGCTGCGTCCGTCGTTTCGGCATGTCGTTTTCCATCGATAAAGGACCTGGCCGCTTTGCCGCGCCGGGATGGATTCCCCATGCAAAATGATCAACCATTGGTAGCATATGCGCTGCCGGATGCGGTGGACCGTCTGTTCGTCACATTCGGCGTCTGGAAAACCCTGAAAGCGGTTCTTTTGGCCGCACTGGTGCCGCGCGCACCGCCGACCGATCCCGCCGATCTGCCGGACCGTCTGCTGGTCGATATCGGCCTTGAGCCTCGGCAATTGAAGCGGCGGCGAGACTGGTCGGTGCCGTGGGCGCCGCGGTTTTGATGATGGCGGCCTCTTCGGCAAAGAAATGTCGAGGAGGTCGTATCTCTACGAGCAGCCGCCCGTTCCTCCGCCGGATGACAGGGCGGCTTAATCTTCGAAGATTGAGCTTGATACCTCCTGATTTTGGTGGCTTGCTCGACAAATTGGACAAGGGAGACTCAATCATGCCGCTGGAGAACTGGCTGGCCTTCGTGGCCGCATCTGCCATCATGCTCGCCATTCCGGGACCGACGATCCTGCTGGTGATTTCTTATGCGCTGGGCCATGGCCGCAAGGCGAGCACGGCAACGGTGACGGGGGTGGCGCTCGGGGATTTTACCGCCATGACGGCTTCCATGCTGGGTCTCGGGGCGCTGTTGGCCACATCGGCTGCACTTTTCACCGGCCTGAAATGGATCGGTGCCGCCTATCTTATCTATCTCGGCATCAAGCTCTGGCGTTCACCGGTCAGCGGCGAAGGAGCGGAAGGGGCGGGGGTAACCGGTCGGGAGCGGCCGCTCAAAATCTTCCTGCATGCCTATATCGTCACGGCACTGAACCCCAAAAGCATCGTGTTCTTCGTGGCCTTCCTGCCGCAGTTTCTGGTGCCGACATTGCCCTTCTGGCCGCAGGTGCTGATTTTCGAGGTGACGTTCCTGGTGCTTGCCACCGTGAATGCGGCCCTTTATGGACTTCTGGCAAGTGCCGCCCGCAACACGATCCGCAAACCCAAGGTTCAGCGCATCGTCAACCGCACGGGCGGCGGTCTCCTGATTGGCGCCGGTCTCATTGCCTTTGGCTGGAAAAGGGCGGTTGCGCCGTGAGGCACCTCTCGATCGCCTGAAATTCGGACATAACAAAATGGCATTGCCGCATATTCTCCTTGCCCTGATCACCGTGTTTTTGTGGGGCTTCAACTTCGTCGTCATCAAGGTCGGCGTCGCGGATATGCCACCCCTGTTTCTGACGGGGGTGCGTTATCTTTTTGCGGCGGTGCCTCTCGTCTTCTTCCTGCCGAAACCCGATGTGCCGTGGCGGCATATGATCGTTTACGGCATGGCGATGGGCTTCGTGCAGTTCGGCCTGCTTTATCCCGCCATCAAGCTCGGGCTGCCGGCCGGGCTTGCCTCGCTGGTCATGCAGTCGCAGGCTTTCTTCACGCTCGCCCTTGCCGTGGTGTTTCTCGGCGAACGGCCGTTGCCTTCGCAGATTCTCGGCGCACTCATCGCTTTTGGCGGGCTCGCCGTCATCGGCGTGGAGCGCATGACGGCGGCAGCGCTGGTGCCGCTTCTGATGGGCGTCGGTTCCGCGATTGCCTGGGCCTGCGGTAACATCGTCAATCGCCGCATCGGCCAGGTAAACGCGGTCTCTTTCGTTGCATGGACAAGCCTTGTGCCCGTTCTGCCGTTGATCCTGCTCTCGCTTGTGGTGGAAGGGCCGCAGGCGATTGCCGAAGGTGTGGCGAATGCCACGCCGACCATGGCTTTCGTGGTGATCTATATGGCCTATGGCGCAACCATCGTCGGTGCCGGCATCTGGAGTTATCTGCTTCTGCGTTATCCTGCCGGAACGGTGGCGCCGTTTTCACTGCTGGTGCCGATTGTCGGGTTCATCAGCGCCTATCTGGCTTTTGCCGAACACATCACCGTCTTCGAGATCGTTGGTGCGACGCTGGTCATTCTCGGGCTGGCGCTCAACGTCTTCGGCCGGCGCATCGGCATTTCGCGCTTCCGGGTACGGTCGGCACAGGGCTGAGACCGAATTGCCTGTGCATTATCGGCACGGGGCAGACGCAACCGGTGATTTTTTGGTAAAGAGCATGTTCGGCCACGCCTGAGGGAATCGGCCGGATGACATGCAGCACGAGGAACGGAACATTGCAGGTCGGTATCGACATGGGAACCCTATCGGGCGGGCAGCAGGCCAAGCTCGATATCGAGGAATTGCTTGCGACGCGTTTGCTGGTGCAGGGCAATTCCGGTTCCGGCAAGTCGCATCTGCTGCGCCGGCTGCTGGAACAATCGGCGCAATGGGTGCAGCAGGTCATCATCGATCCCGAGGGTGATTTCGTCACGCTGTCCGACAAGTTCGGCCATGTGGTGGTGGATGGCGAGCGTACGGAAGCCGAGCTTGCCGGCATTGCCAACCGCATTCGCCAGCACCGCGTTTCCTGCGTGCTGACGCTGGAAGGGTTGGATATCGAGCAGCAGATGCGGGCCGCAGCCGCTTTCCTGAACGGCATGTTCGATGCCGATCGCGAATATTGGTATCCGGTGCTCGTCGTGGTGGATGAGGCGCAGATGTTTGCGCCCTCCGTCGGCGGCGAGGTGACGGAAGATGCGCGCAAGGCGTCGCTTGGCGCCATGACCAACCTGATGTGTCGTGGGCGTAAACGTGGACTTGCGGGCGTCATCGCCACGCAGCGCCTGGCCAAGCTTGCCAAGAACGTGGCGGCGGAAGCCTCGAACTTCCTGATGGGCCGGACCTTCCTCGATATCGACATGGCGCGCGCTGCTGACCTACTCGGCATGGACCGCCGGCAGGCGGAAATGTTCCGCGATCTGCAGCGCGGCAATTTCGTGGCGCTCGGCCCGGCGCTCTCGCGCCGTCCGCTTCCCATCGTCATCGGGGCGGTGGAAACCTCGGCGCGCTCGTCCTCGCCGAAGCTGATGCCGCTGCCGGATGCGCCTCAGGATGTAGAAGACCTGATCTTCACGCCGGACCCGGAAGAATTCACGCGGCCCGCCGTGCGTCGCACGCCGCCAGCACCGCGTCCGACCACGGATATTCTGGCAGAGCTCTCCCGTTCTACCCCTGCCGCCGTCGGTCCTTCACCCGAGCAATCGCCGCGTGCAGGTCAGCCGGAGATGACGCCGGAGGAGCGCGAGGAGAAGATCGGTGCGGTTCTGGTCGAAATCCTCGATGATCCGCAATCGGCCTATCGCACCGATGCCGTGCTCTATCAGGATTTTCTGGTGCGTGCCCGCATGCGCCGTATTCCCGGCACACCGATGTCGCTTCCCGAATTCCGTCGGCAGGTGGCGATTGCCCGCTCCGGCGTGGATGCCACGATGGCCGCCAGCGAGGGCTGGCAGAAGGCGCTGGAACTCTCGACCTCGGTTTCCGATGATCTGCAGGGCGTTTTCCTGCTGCTGGTCAAGGCCGCACTCGGTGAGGAGCCTTGCCCGTCAGATGCCCGCATTGCCCGGGCCTATGGCACTCATTCCGCCCGCCGCGCCCGCCGGCTGCTCGGTTATTTCGAGGAGAAGGAGCTTGTGGTGGTGCATGCCGATTTCTCGGGCAAGCGCATCGTGGCGTTCCCCGATCTCGACGCAAAAACCGCACCCGGCGATGCGGATGCGGCTGAGGATGATGCCAGACTGGCGGCGGAGTGAGGCCTGGCAGGCTGCCTGTTAGACATACCCTCGGTCAGCCGGACTTGATCTGGCATCCAGCCACGGCGCGTCTGCGCTGTGAGAAGAGTCCGTTGCGGTCAAGGACTTGATCGCGCCGGACCCCGGATCAAGTCCGGGGTGACGGCGCGTGTATTACGTAGCGTTGGCAAACTCACCCATAAGCGGAAACTCTGAGAGAGGTGAAGGCGGCACAATCGCCGCCTCCGTTGCTCATCATTACTCGACGGCCTTCACTTCCTTACGCGTCGCAATCAGCGAACCGATGATGCCGGTTGCGAGGATGGTGACGGTGACGCCGAGCGAGACGACCGGCGGGATCTTGGCGATGCCCAGCATATCGGCGACGAAAATCTTAGAGCCCACGAAGACCAGAACCGCAGCCAGCGCGTATTTGAGATAAGCGAAGCGGTGGATCAGGGCGGCAAGTGCGAAGTAGAGCGCGCGCAGGCCGAGGATCGCGAAGATGTTCGAGGTATAGACGATGAACGGATCGGTGGTGATCGCGAAGATCGCCGGGATCGAATCGACTGCGAAGATCAGGTCGGCGATTTCGACCATGATGAGCGCCAGGAAGAGCGGCGTCACGAAGGTCTTCAGCTTTCCGGTGGCCTCATCCGTTTCCTTGATGAAGAATTTCTCGCCATGCAGACGATCTGTCACCGGCAGGTGACTACGCAGGAATTTCAGGATGCGGTTATTGCCGATATCCGACTCATCATGGTCGGACGAGAACAGCATCTTGAGGCCGGTGAAAACGAGGAAGGCGGCGAAGAGATAAAGCACCCAGTGGAAGTTTTCGACGATGGCAGCGCCGCCGGCGATCATGATACCGCGCAGGACGATGACGCCGAGGATACCCCAGAGCAGCACGCGGTGCTGATATTGGCGGGGAATGGCGAAATAGGAGAAGATCATGGCGATGATGAAGATATTGTCCATCGCCAGGCTTTTTTCGACCACGAAGCCGGTGACATATTCCATCGCTGACTGCTGGCCGGACTGGTACCAGATCCAGCCGCCGAAGGCTAAACCGATGGCGATATAAAAGCCTGACATCAGCAGGCTTTCACGAATGCCGATTTCCTTGGAGTTCTTGTGCAATACGCCGAGATCGAGCGCCAGCAGGCCAAGGACGAGAGAAATGAAGACCGCCCACATCCAGGTGGGGGTACCGAGAAAATCGTTGAGGAGGAAGTCCATCAGTCAACCTTTAGCCGGACGAGGTTGGCTTTGCGGATGGGGAACGTGTGTCAAGAATATACGTGGGCCCCAACCTTAAGAAACTCGACATCGCGTATTGTCCGGTAATACGCCAGAGGGGCCCGAGTTCTGATCACGATCGAAAGATGGGAGGGCTTGCAGGCTTTTCAAGGGGCGGCCCGCGAAAAAAGCGGCGGGCGTTGTTTGACAAATTTGTAAAACGCGTTTAGAAGCCGCCCCAACGCCGGGCAGTGATGTCCGGTGTGTTTTGTTGACTGCCTTGCAGTTTAAAGGCTGACGTTCGGCGGTCAATATCACCGACATGTCCCGTGGTTTCTCCATTTGCATGTGAGAAGCCTGTCAGAGGCCCTGAAACGGGCTTCAGAGGAGGGCGTGTTTCCTTGAACCGGTTTGGTAACAAACCGGCACAACCTTTTGAGAAGGAAATACGATGAGCAAGCGCGAATCGGCTAAGTACAAAATCGACCGCCGTATGGGCGAAAACATCTGGGGCCGTCCGAAGTCCCCGGTAAACCGCCGCGAATACGGCCCGGGCCAGCACGGCCAGCGCCGCAAGGGCAAGATGAGCGACTTCGGCACGCAGCTGCGCGCCAAGCAGAAGCTCAAGGGCTACTACGGCGAACTGCGCGAAAAGCAGTTCCGCGCAACCTTCGACGAAGCAAACCGTCGCAAGGGTGACACCTCCGAAAACCTGATCGGCCTGCTCGAGTCGCGTCTGGACGCCATCGTCTACCGCGCCAAGTTCGTTCCGACCGTTTTCGCTTCGCGCCAGTTCATCAACCATGGCCACGTCACGGTTAACGGCGTTCGCGTTAACATCGGTTCTTACCGTTGCAAGGCCGGCGACGTTATCGAAGTTCGTCAGAAGTCCAAGCAGCTGGTTACGGTTCTCGAAGCCGTTCAGCTCGCAGAGCGTGACGTTCCGGACTACATCGAAGTTGACCACAACAAGATGGTTGCGACCTACGCTCGCGTTCCGTCGCTCTCCGACGTTCCGTACCCGGTCGTCATGGAACCGCATCTGGTCGTCGAATTCTACTCGCGTTAATCGACGCGTTTCAGTATTCAGGAAGCCGCCCTTCGGGGCGGCTTTTTTGTTTGCTGGGGAAGGCATTGCATGCAGGACATTCAGGCGATCGTCGATTCCATCTATGACAGCATGGTGCCCAGGCTCGGCGAGGGTAAGGTCGCGGATTACATTCCCGAACTCGCCAAGGTCGATCCCAACCAGTTCGGCATCGCCATCACCACTGTCGATGGAACCACCTATACGGCCGGCAATGCGCTTGTGCCGTTTTCGATCCAGAGCATCTCCAAGGTCTTCATGCTGACGCTGGCACTCGGCAAGGCGGGGGAAACAGTGTGGAACCGGGTAGGGCGCGAACCTTCAGGTTCTTCCTTTAACTCCATCGTTCAGCTGGAGCACGAGCACGGCATCCCGCGCAATCCCTTCGTGAACGCCGGCGCGATCGTGGTGACCGATATCGTTCTTTCCGGCCACCAGCCGCGCGAGGCGATCGGCGAGCTTCTGCGCTTCGTGCGTTATCTCGCGGACGATGATACGATCAGCATCGATGACACGGTGGCGAAATCCGAGCAGGCGACCGGTTTCCGCAATTTCGCGCTTGCCAATTTCATGCGTTCCTTCAGCAATCTGCATCATCCGGTGGAACACACCCTCGGCGTTTATTTCCATCAGTGCGCGCTTTCCATGACCTGCGCCCAGCTTTCCCGCGCGGGCCTCTTCCTCGCCAATCGCGGCCGCAATCCGCTGACGGGTCACACCGTCGTCTCCGACCGTCGGGCGCGGCGTATCAATGCGCTGATGCTGACCTGCGGCCATTATGACGGATCGGGCGATTTCGCCTATCATGTCGGCCTGCCGGGCAAGAGCGGCGTCGGTGGTGGCATCATGGCGGTGGCGCCGGGCAAGGCGTCGATTGCGGTCTGGTCGCCGGGTCTCAACAAGGTCGGCAATTCGGCACTCGGGTCACAGGCGCTGGAAATGCTGGCGACGAAAACCGGCTGGTCCGTATTCGGGGCTTGATCTTGCCGGCGTATGGGGGCATTGCCTGCATCGAGAACGGCAGTCGTGCCGGAGCGAGCTGATTATGAACATTCTCACCAAGATCGATGACATGGCTGACCAGATCGGGGCAGATCAGGATCCGTCCGAAGAAAACGGCAGCTCGCATCCCCTGTTCGACAATGCACCGCGCTCGGTCTCCTTCAACAAGCTGCGCAAGCGGCTGTTGCGCAATGTGCGTCAGGCCTTTGAAGATTTCGGCATGCTGAAAGGCCAGAAGCGCTGGCTGGTCGGTCTTTCCGGCGGCAAGGACAGCTATGGGCTGCTGGCGCTGCTGCTTGACCTCAAATGGCGCGGCCTCCTGCCGGTGGAGCTCATTGCCTGCAATCTCGATCAGGGCCAGCCGAATTTTCCCAAACACGTGCTGCCGGAGTATCTGGCGAAGATCGGTGTTGCCCATCGCATCGAATATCGCGACACCTATTCCGTGGTGAAGGAGAAGGTGCCGTCGGGTGGCACCTATTGTTCGCTCTGTTCGCGGCTTCGGCGCGGCAATCTCTACCGCATCGCGCGGGAGGAGGGCTGCGACGCGTTGCTGCTCGGCCATCACCGCGAGGATATTCTTGAAACCTTCTTCATGAATTTTTTCCATGGCGGCCGGCTGGCCGGCATGCCGGCGAAGCTGATGAATGACGAGGGCGACCTGATGGTGCTACGTCCGCTCGCCTATTGCGCCGAGGAAGATATGGCGAAATTCGCGGCGGCGATGGAATTCCCGATCATTCCCTGCGACCTCTGCGGCTCGCAGGACGGGCTTCAGCGCAACGCCATGAAGGAGATGCTGGCCGATATCGAACGGCGTATGCCGGGCCGCAAGGATGTAATGCTGCGGGCGCTTGCGCATGTGAACCCTTCGCATCTGCTCGATCCCAGGCTTTTTGATTTTTCGGCGCTTTCTGTCACCGAAGCGTCATCTGAAGAGCGTAGGGAGGCCAGCCCTCCCTGATGAAGAAGTGCCCCGCGCCATGAGCCTTTCCGACAAAGATATCGAATTCCTCGTTTCCACCGTCGCCGCTGCCGGCCGACAGGAAATCATGCCCCGCTTCCGAAACCTGAGTGCCGGCGCCATCTCCGAAAAGACCTCCGCCGTCGATCTTGTCACCGAGGCAGACGTTCTGGCGGAAAAGGCGATCACCACCGCGCTGCTTGAGCGGTTTCCGAAGGCCCATATCGTTGGTGAAGAGACGTATGAGGCGGACCCATCAGTCATTCCGGCCCTTGCCGACGCGCCGCTTGCCTTCGTGATCGATCCCATCGACGGCACCTTCAATTATGCTTCCGGCTTTCCCGCTTTTGGCACATTGCTCGCGGTCACCGTCAAGGGTGAGACGGTGGCGGGCATCATCCACGATCCCGTCATGGGCGATACAATCGTTGCACTCAAGGGCGAGGGGGCCTATCTCCACCGCAAGAACGGTTCGCAGGCGAAGCTCAAGGTTGCTGATCCTGCGCCACTATCCGAGATGGTCGGTATCTTTTCCTGGGGCCACAGCCATGAGGATCGCCGCCCGGTGATCGCCGCCAATATGGCCAAGATCAAGATGGCGCTTTCAATCAATTGTTCAGCACATGAATATTGGCTTGCCTCGGCCGGCAAGCTGCATTTCATCGGTCATGAAAAGCTGATGCCCTGGGATCATCTCGCCGGTGTTCTCGTTCATCAGGAGGCCGGCGGTTACACGGCCCGTTTCGACAATACGCCTTACCGGCCCGGCCAGACGACGGGCGGCATCCTGTCGGCTCCCGACAAGGAAAGCTGGAAGATGCTGCGGCGGGAAATCGTCGCCTTATAAAGTTTACGCTCAGAAAGAAGGATATCGCCCATGGCTCTCGAACTCGACATCGCCTCTCTTGCCAATGCGCTTCAGGAGGCGGCGGCAGTGGAAATCCTGCCGCGGTTCCGCAATCTGGGCGAGGGCGATGTGCGGATGAAGACCGAGGCGATCGACCTCGTGACGGAGGCTGACGAGGCTGCCGAGCGCCTGATCCGCGCCCGGGTGCAGGACATCATGCCCGAAGCGCTGTTCATCGGCGAAGAGGCGGTGGCGGCGGATGCCTCGCTGCTTGGCAAGCTTGCCGATGCCGATCTGGCGGTCGTGGTCGATCCGATCGACGGCACCTATAATTTCGCCTCCGGCCTGCCGCTGTTCGGCGTGATGATGAGCGTTATCTCGAAGGGCGAGACCGTTGCCGGCCTGATCTTCGATCCGATGGGCAATGACTGGGCAATCGCCGAGAAAGGCTCCGGCGCATGGCTTTGCAGCGCCGATGGCGCGCAGACGCAGATGTCGGTGGTGCCGGCGCCGGAACTGTCGCAGATGATCGGCATCGCCAATACCGGTTATTTCGATATCGAGACCCGCCGGAAGGTGCTGCTCAATCTTGCGGATGTACGGCTCTTCACCAGCTATCGTTGTGCTGCGCATGAATATCGCCTGTTCTGCGGCGGCCACATGCATTTCCTGATGTATAACAAGCTGATGCCCTGGGACCATCTGGCCGGCACGTTGATCTCGCAGGAAGCGGGCGCCTATGCCGCGCGCCTCGATGGCTCGCCTTATCTGCCGAGCCATGTGGATGGTGGGCTGCTGCTGGCGCCTGATCAGCAGACGTGGGAACTGCTGCGCGAGAAGATTTTCACGGTTTGAGGTGGCTGGCTGGGCAGGCCGGCAAGGCTTTCTCCCGTCATGCCGGACTAGATCCGGCATCCAGTAGCCGCGCGTCTGCGCGGCGGAAAGACTCTTCTCAGCCCAAAGACTTGGGCTGGCTGGACCCCGGATCGGGGCCGGGGTGACGGAATGTGTATGACGTGAACCGTCAACCAATAAATAAAAAGGGCGCGGAACAGAATTCCGCGCCCTTTCTTTTTGTCCGCCTGAATTTACCGGGTCGGCTTGTTGTGAGCCTGAAACAACACGCCCTTTTCGCCGATCAGCACGAAGACCAGACCAATGATGGAGACGATGAAGAAGCCTGCCACCATGGGCAGCGCCGTGCCGTCGAAGGCCTGGCCGATGGCGGCGCCGATCAGCGAGCCGCCAACCGTTCCCATGAAGCCCATGACGGAAGAGGCGGTGCCGGCGACATGGCCAAGCGGTTCCATGGCGAGCGAGTTGAAGTTCGAGCCGATCCAGCCGAACTGGAACATGGCCAGTGCGAAGAACACGATGAAGACGGCAAAGGGCATGGGTTCCGGTCCAAGCATCTGCACCACCAGCCACAGGAAGGTGATGGCGATGAAGCCGAGCAGCGAGCCGTGCGACAGTTTGCGCATGCCGATCCGGCCGACAAGCCTTGCATTGATGAAGGACGAGAAGGCCATGAACAGGGCAACGCCGGCAAAGGCCGCCGCAAACCATGCGCCAAGGCCATAAATGCCCTTGTAGACCTGTTCAGCCGAGTTGATGAAGCCGAACAGCGCCCCGAAGATGAAGGTGCTGGAAAGCGTGTAACAGAGCGCGATACGGTCGGTGAGCACGATCTTGAAGCCGCCGAGGACCGAGCGAACCGTGAAGGGCCGCACATCATCGGGATGCAGGGTTTCCGGCAGGCGGAAATACATCCAGGCCGTCACCACGGCGGCAATGCCAGCCATGAAGGCGAAGATCAGGTGCCAGTTGCCGAAGAAGAGCACGATCTGGCCGGTGCCGGGCGCGATGACCGGAACGACCATGAAGACCATCATGATCAGCGACATGACTTCCGCCATCTGCCGGCCGCCATAGATATCACGCACGATCGAGATGGTGATGACGCGTGTTGCCGCCGAACCGATGCCCTGGATGAAGCGCAGGAACAGCAGGCCGGAGAAGGACGGAACAAAAACGACAGCGAGGGCTGAAACGATGTAGATTGCGAGCCCGAAAAGCATCGGCTTGCGGCGACCGAAACGGTCCGAGATCGGCCCGTAGAGAAGCTGGGCGATGCCGAAGCCGAGAAGATAGGCGGAAATGACGTATTGGCGGTGGTTTTCATTCTCAACGCCGAGCGATGCGCCGATTTCCTGAAGGCCGGGCAGCATGATGTCGATGGCAAGCGCATTCAGCGCCATCAGCATTGCGGCCAGCCCAATGAATTCCGTGCGCCCCATCGAGCCTGCGCGCGAAGCGGTGGATTGTGAAAGATTTGTCACAGGATTGCCCCAAAAAGAACGGCAAAGGCGTTGCATGAAGCAACGCCTGGCATAAATTTCTGACAATCAGGGTGGGCCGGATGAACCGGCCGAAATCAGGCCGCGCCGCGGACGCTGATACCCTGTTCTTGGAAGTGGCTCTGCAGTTCGCCGGACTGGAACATCTCTCTTACGATATCACAGCCACCGACGAATTCGCCCTTGACGTAGAGCTGCGGAATGGTCGGCCAGTTGGAATAGTCCTTGATGCCCTGACGGATGTCGGCATCGGCAAGCACGTTGATGCCCTTGTAGTCGACGCCGAGATAATCGAGGATCTGTACCACCTGACCGGAAAAACCGCACTGCGGAAATTGCGGGGTGCCCTTCATGAAAAGAACGATGTCGTTGCTCTTCACTTCGCTGTCGATCATGTCGTGAATGCCGCTCATAGGCTCAATCCTTTCACATGCGGTTCAAGGCCGCTGCTTTCTGTTTGTTCCTAGATAACATGTCGCGGCGCGATTTCCACCCGGGGAGCGTAAAAAACTGCGTGTGTTGCATCGACGAAGGGGACAGGAATCGTCTTGTTCAACCGGCATCCTTCAGTGATCCGGATATATGAGCAGTATCTTTCCGATCGTCTTGCGCGGCTTGGAGACAAGCAAGGTGAATATACCGGTTTCCTTACCGGAAAAAAGATCAAGTTCCCGTTGGCTCTGGAGTCTCATGCGTGACTGGCCGTTCGCTAGCGAACAATCAGGCTCGCAGCGCACCCGCATTTCGGTGACTAACGTGCCGCTCTCATAAGCAGGCGTAACTTCAACCCGTATCTTTGGGCTTTCCTTATCGACCAGACGACATGATTTGCCGATTTCACATATGGCTGTGCCAGCAATTGGATCGCTGCCATCAAGCAGCACGCCAAAACCGATATTGATCTCTTTGCTGCTCGTATCCTCTGCGGTGTCTTTCAAAGGCACTGAAATCGCCAGCAGAGCGCAGGCGACAAGCAGATGGGCGCGACGTATCACCGATATCTCTGCCGGCTGCGGGCGGCGGCGGTGCGTCTCCTGCTTACCTGCTTCTTGGCCGGCTTGGGTTTGACGGCGGCGTTGAGTGCAGCCTCCAGAACAGAACCAACGATTCCACCGGCCAGCGAGCCGGTGCTTTTCGTCCGGCGCGCGCGCCGGGTCTTGCGGATACCGGTCTTGGTGAGGATTTCAGAAAGTGCGCCCTTGACGACGCCGTTGAGCACTTGATCGACGATGCCAGACAAATTTCCCTCGCCAATAAATAAATCACATTTCCGTCGCGATTTTTACTATACGTGCATCGCCCACTGTATCAAGCGATCCTTTCGGGTGTCTCCAGCCCGAAGGTTTATGCATGCAGCCCGTCAAGTCGCGACTTGTTCTTTATTTCCCCGGTTTCGATCCGCTCGACGCAGCCGCCCATCATCTGCGTTACCAGCGCGCCGCAGCGCTGGCGGGAAAAACATGGGATGTCAACTATGCGGTAGGGCGACTGGAGAGCAGGCCGGCCGGTGAAGCATTCACCGTGGAAGCCTCGGCGGGCGACTGGCGGACGCGGTCGGATATTTTTGTCTATGACCATAATGACGTCATTTCGCAGCTGCGGGGTGCGCCGGTCTGGCGGCAGGTCTGGCTGGGCTTCAAGGCCGGGGCGGGCATCGTCAGCGAAGGCGGTGCGGCGCGTTATTTCCGCCATGCCTGGCGTTTTGGCCTGTTCTTCATCTTCCCGTTCCTGCTGATGCTGGTGGGAGGCGCGCTTGCGGCTGGCATCGCGCTGTCGCCCTGGCTTTTCGGTTTGCCTCTCTGGCTTCTGGTGGTCAGCCTTCCCGCTGCCGCCCTGTTTTTCGCGAAGGCGTTCCTGCCTTTCGCGGAGCGGTTCCACACCCTGCATCTTTATGCGGACTGGCGTTTCGCGCTCGCGGTTGGCCGTGATGAGCCGATTGCCCGGGACTGGATCGAGGAGAGGGCGGCGCTTGTCCTGTTGGCGCTCGAACAGCCCTCGGATGAGGTGCTGGTGGTATCGCACAGCATGGGCGCAAGCCTCGCGCTGGCGGTTATCGGCCGCGTGCTGGAGTTGAAGCCTGAAGCGCTGGACGGCCGGAAACTGTCTTTCTCGACGCTGGGCGGCGCTGTGCTGCAATGTGCGTTCCTGTCGAGCGCGGACCGGCTTCGTGCAAGCGTCGGCGCAATTGCGCGTCACCCACAGGTGACATGGTTCGATATCCAGTGCCTGACCGATCCGATCCATCTCTATCGCTGCAATACCGTGGCGCTCACCGGTCATAGGGATGCGCCGCAGCCGAAGATCGTACCGATCCGCTTCAAGCATTCGCTTTCGCCCGAGCGCTATAAAAAGAACAAGCGCAATTTCCTGCGCATGCATCGTCAATATGTGCTGGGGCCGGACCGCAAGTCCGGTTACGACTTTACCCTGCTGACGGCGGGGCCTCTGCCGGCTGCATCCTTTGCCGATTTGGATTCGCAGAGCCCGCCCGTTTTGTAAGTGTCCCTTTCCATTTTGCCGGATGTGAAAAGGCCCGCGTGAGAGCATCACGCGGGCCTTTTGGGGTTCGCAGTCTTAGTGCTTATGCGCAGGCGGGACAGAGACCTGCCGTTGCCGCAACCGCTTTGACGGCCGCAATCATTCAGGAGCCGAGGTCTGAAGGGCGAGCGCGTGCAGAACGCCGCCCATATTGCCCTTCAGCGCGTCATAGACCATCTGGTGCTGCTGCACGCGGGTCTTGCCCTTGAATGCCTCCGCGACGACTTCCGCCGCGTAATGATCGCCATCACCGGCCAGATCGCGGATCGTGACCTTTGCCCCGGGGATTCCCGCCTTAATCATGTCTTCAATGTCGCCGGGTTTCATGGGCATGGTGTTTCTCCTTAATTCATTCTGCGGCGAGCAAAGTTTCGCCGTCCATGAATTGAGGGAACCACGATTCATAGGCCGAGTGCAATTCTTTAATCTCCACGGCGCGCGCCGTGCCCAGCTTTACGGTGGAGCCGCCGGTAGTGCCGATAACGGGGCAGGAAACACCCGCCGCCTTGGCTGCCGCCTGCACCTCGTCGAGATCGGCCTTTTTGACCGTCATGACGTATCGGCCCTGATCTTCGCCATAGAAGGTAAGAACCGGGTTGTGGCCTTCGACCGCGTCGATCGTCGCGCCGATGCCGGAGGAAATCGCCATTTCGGCAACCGCAAGCGCCAGACCACCCGAAGAGCAATCGTGAACGGCGGTGGCAAGGCCATCGGTAATGAGGCTGCGGACGAAATCGCCGTTGTTCTTTTCGGCGGCCAGATCCACATGCGGCGCCGGGCCATCGATGCGGCCATGAATGTCACGCATGTAAACCGACTGGGCGATGTGCGTGCCGAGGCCGGCAGGGGCGCCGATGAGCAGCACCACTTCGTCAGCGGCGGCAAAGCGGATACGTGCCATGCGGCCCCAATCCTTCAGGAGGCCAACACCGCCGATGGTGGGGGTGGGCAGGATCGCCTGGCCGTTGGTCTCGTTATAGAGCGAGACGTTGCCGGAAACGATCGGGAATTCCAGCACGCGGCAAGCTTCGCCGATGCCCTTGATGGCATGGACCAGCTGGCTCATGATTTCGGGCTTTTCCGGATTGCCGAAATTGAGGTTGTCGGTGGCCGCCAGCGGCAAAGCGCCGGTGGCAGTGATGTTGCGCCAGCATTCGGCGACCGCCTGCTTGCCGCCTTCGAAGGGATCGGCCTCGACATAACGCGGGGTTACGTCGGAGGAGAAGGCGAGCGCCTTCTTGTCGTGGCCTTCGACGCGCACCACGCCGGCATCGCCACCCGGCAGCTGCAGGGAATTGCCCTGGATCAGCGTGTCATATTGTTCATAGACCCAACGGCGCGAGGAGTTGTTCGCCGAACCGACCAGCGATACCAGCGCATCGGCGATATCGGCGGCGGGAACGTCGTTTTCTGCCAGAGGTGCGGGCACCTTGGCGGGCGTCCACGGGCGGTCATATTCCGGAGCCTGATCGCCCAGTTCCTTGATCGGCAGGTTGGCGACTTCCGCGCCATTGTGCAGCACGCGGAAACGCAGGTCGTCGGTGGTCTTGCCGACGATGGCGAAGTCCAGACCCCATTTCACGAAGATCGCCTTGGCGACTTCTTCCTTGGAGGGCTCGAGAACCATGAGCATGCGCTCCTGGCTTTCGGACAGCATCATTTCATAGGCCGTCATGCGCTCTTCGCGCACCGGCACGGCATTGAGGTCAAGCTCAATGCCGAGATCACCCTTGGCGCCCATTTCGACAGCCGAGCAGGTGAGGCCGGCGGCACCCATGTCCTGAATGGCGATGACCGCGCCGGTCTTCATCAGTTCAAGGCAGGCTTCCAGCAGGCACTTTTCGGTGAAGGGGTCGCCGACCTGAACGGTCGGGCGCTTTTCCTCGATGGATTCGTCGAATTCGGCAGACGCCATGGTTGCGCCGCCGACGCCGTCGCGGCCGGTCTTCGCACCGAGATAAACGACGGGCAGGCCCACACCCTTGGCTTCCGAGAGGAAGATCGCGTTGGACTTGGCAAGGCCGGCTGCAAAGGCGTTGACGAGGATATTGCCGTTATAACGCGGGTCGAATTCCACTTCGCCGCCAACCGTCGGAACGCCGAAGGAATTGCCGTAACCGCCGACACCGGCAACGACGCCGGCCACGAGGTGGCGGGTCTTCGGGTGGTCAGGCGCGCCGAAACGCAGGGCGTTCATGGCCGCGATCGGGCGTGCGCCCATGGTGAAGACGTCGCGCAGAATGCCGCCGACGCCGGTCGCAGCACCCTGATAGGGCTCGATATAGGACGGGTGGTTGTGGCTCTCCATCTTGAAGACGACGCAGTCGCCGTCGTCGATATCGACAACGCCAGCGTTTTCACCGGGACCCTGAATGACGCGCGGGCCCTTGGTCGGCAGGGTCTTCAGCCACTTCTTGGAGGACTTGTAGGAGCAGTGCTCGTTCCACATGGCCGAGAAGATGCCAAGCTCGGTAAAGCTCGGCTCCCGTCCGATCAGGTCGAGGATACGCTGGTATTCGTCGGGCTTCAGCCCGTGGGATGCAACGAGTTCCGGGGTGATCTTGATGGAGTTTGAAATCGACATAGGTCTCACGCGGTTCGAGCCGAGGAAAGTTTCCGGTTCTTTAGCGCAAGAGGCTCCATGGCGCGACAGGAAAATGCGCCGCTTTGCTGGCTAATGGGCGGTTTTTGCGGTTATTCACCCGTTGTGGGTGATGCCGGAAAGGTCACAACCCGCATCACGCCTCGCTTTCATAGCCGGACGAACCGTTGTCGAGCAAATTGCGCAGGATGCTGAAGGCATGCGTCAGTTCCTCACGCGTGGAAGGTCCGGAAAAGCTGATACGGACACGGTGAAACACCTTTTCGGACCGGCCGGCCTTGAACTCGTCCTCGTCGTCGATCAGCACACCTTCCTTCATGGCGGCATTGCGGAAGGTACCCGACAGCCAGGGTTCGGGCAGCCTCAGCCACATAAAGGCGATATCGGGCAGGGAATTGAATTCCAGCCCGGCAAAGATACGTCTGGCGATCGCCTCGCGCTGATTGATTTCGGCGATGCAATCCTTGCGGATGTCATGGGCGTCGCCGCTATTGACGAGGCGCGCATTCAGCTCGGCCAGCATGAAGGGCAATCCGCCGGTTAACATCGAATGCGAAATCCGTATTCTCGATGAAAACTGCGCCGGGCAGGCGACCCAACCACCCCTGACCCCGGCGGCAACGGATTTCGACAGGCCACCGACAACGAAGGTGAGGTCGGGCGCGAATTCCGCAATGAGCGGGATCGCCTCACGGGTCATGGCGCCGTAGAGATTGTCCTCCACGATCCATACCCCGTATCTGCGGGCAATATCGGCGATTGCCCGCCGCCGATCCTCGGGCAGGGTGGCGCAGGTGGGGTTCTGGCCAGCCGACATCAGGAAGATCATCTTTGGATGTTGCTGGGCGCAGAGGCGTTCGAAATCATCAGGGACGATACCCTTTTCATCCGCGTCCACGAGCGTGACACGGCGCCCGGCGAGGGTGGCGCTGCGGCTGATGTGGGAATAGGTGACGGGTTCAAAGACGATGCGGTCACCCGGCGCCGTCATTGCCGTTACCACGCTCATCACCCCAGCATGAGCGCCGAGCGTGGAGACGATGTTTTCCGGTTTCGGCGACCAGCCGTTCTGGGAGAGCCAGCGAGCGCCCGCCATACACCAGTTGTCGGGAAAGGTGCGGGTGTAGTTGGAAATTTCGAACGGATATTCTCTGGCGAGGGCCTCGACGTGTTTACCGACCAGCGTGCTCTGGCCGACATCCGGTGCTGCCGTGGTGTTCAGGCGAAATTCGGCGCCGGTGTCGATGGCGTGGCGCGTGCCACCAAATGCCGACGCAGACGGTTCCGCGGGCGATAATGGCGCAGGGGTCTTGCGTTCGTTGACATAGGTGCCGCGGCCGACTTCGCCGCTGACGAGCCCACGTTCGTGAATAAGCCCATAGGCCCGGCTGATTGTACCGATTGTCACGCCGAGATCGTAAGCGAGATTGCGCTGCGGTGGCAATTTCGAACCGGCCTGCAAGGTTCCGTCCGAAATCGCGCCTTCGATACTGTCCGCAAGGCGAAGGTAGATCGGGCCGTCGCCCTCGGTGATGTCAGGAAGCCAATTTGTCATGGTGACAATTTATGCATTGTATCTGCATGCAAGTCAATTGTATTTATTGTCTGCATTGAATGACATCAAACACACGGAGACAATAGGTGCAATATGCGCAAGATGGATCAATACCTTTCGACAGCGGATACACTCTATCCTGATGGCTACGAACGGGAACGCGTGTTCCGCGATGCCGGCGACATGGTCGCACCGGCGCCCTTTCCGGCCAAGATCGCCCGCACGCTTATTGGTCGCCTGATTGCGGGCATGTTTCATTGGCACCGGAAACGGCAGGGACGGCTCGCCTTGCGGGAACTGTCGGACGATCTTCTGGAAGATATCGGCGTGACACGGGATGAGGCCCTGAAGGAGGCCGCGAAATCGCAGCTTTTCTCCTGGCCGTCGCGGTCGCTTTGATTTTTTGTCGGAGAGCGGTGCCTTCTTTCCCCGGCACCAAGCAGCCATTCGGCAACCCGCCACGCCAATCCCAACCGGCGTCGGCGGGTTTTTTTATTGGGTATACGCGGTGGGCAGCAAACCGCCAAAACATTTCCACGTCATTCTCGGGACAAGCCCGTGGATGACGTGATTGATGTAGACGTATCTAGATCAGCAGCCCTTGCCGCCATTCGCCCAGCGCTTGACGTCGGTTGCGATGCGGCCGGAGATGGCTTCGTTCATCATCGGTCCGAAAGCATCGAGCTTTGCCGGGTTACCTTCGGCCTGGATCACCAGCATGGGGCGCGATTCCGGGCTGTGGCGCGGCACGAGCAGGATGCGCGGGCGGCCGGAGAAGGAATTCAGCTCAGGAGCCAGACGATAGGCCTTGAAGGCGGCGTCGCCCGATTTGAACCAGCAGGCATTCGCACCGAGCGCGATGCGCTCCATGGTGGGCAATGCCGCGCGGGAGAAGGAGGCGGTCGGCTGCGGTTTCGGCTGGCAGGCGGCGAGCGCAGCCGCAGCAAAGATCAAGCCGGTGGCTTTATAGGCATTGTGTCGAAGAAGGCGAGGCATCAGGTCATCCAGAAGAGAAGCCGAAACGGTGCCGGAAGCCGGCATCAAAAAAGGCGGGCTTGAAGCCCGCCCGGTCTATCAGGCTGCGATGACGCCGAGCGCCGAAGCGAAGAGGCCACGGCCGTCATTACCGCCATGGGCGGCTTCGATGAGGTTTTCCGGATGCGGCATCATGCCGAGAACGTTGCCCTTGGCGTTGATGACGCCGGCAATGTCGTTCAGCGAGCCGTTGGGATTGGTGCCTTCGGCATAACGGAACACCACCTGGCCGTTGCCTTCCACGGACTTCAGCTCATCCGTATCGAGGAAATAGTTGCCGTCATGATGGGCGACGGGGCAGCGCAGGATCTGGCCCTTGTCGTAAGCGCGGGTGAAATCGGTGTCGTTGTTGGCGACTTCGAGCTTCACTTCGCGGCAGACGAATTTCAGCGAGGCATTGCGCATCAGGGCACCCGGCAGCATGCCGGCTTCAACCAGAATCTGGAAGCCGTTGCAGACGCCGAGAACCTTGACGCCCTTTTCGGCCTTTTCGCGGATGGCCTGCATGACCGGCATGCGGGCGGCGATGGCGCCGCAACGCAGATAGTCGCCATAGGAGAAGCCACCCGGGATGACGATCAGGTCGACGTCGGGAATATCCGTTTCCGTCTGCCAGATGGTGACGGGCGCGCTTCCGGAGATTTTCGTCAGCGCCGCGATCATGTCGCGGTCGCGGTTGAGGCCGGGAAGTTGGACGACAGCGGATTTCATGGGCGCGGCTCCTGCGGCTTTAGAGGATGGCGATTGCGTAGTTTTCGATGACCGTATTGGCCAGCAGCTTTTCGCACATTGCCTTCAGGTCGGTTTCGGCCTTGGCCTTGTCGGCGCCTTCCAGCTCCAGATCGAAGACCTTGCCCTGGCGGACGTGGCCGACGCCATCAAAACCGAGGCTGCCGAGCGCGCCTTCGATTGCCTTGCCCTGCGGATCGAGAACGCCGTTCTTCAGCGTAACAGTCACCCGTGCCTTGATCACCTGATCTTCTCCTGATTTTACCCTACGAGGCCAATATTACTTCACGAGGCCGATATTACTTCACCAGAACAGGGCCGGTGCCGCGGATCGGTTCGTTTTCATTGATGATGCCGAGACGGCGCGCCACTTCGGAATAGGCTTCCAGAAGCCCGCCCATATCGCGGCGGAACAGGTCCTTGTCCATCTTTTTCTGGGTCTCGATGTCCCACAGACGGCAGCTGTCGGGCGAAATCTCGTCGGCGAGGATGATGCGCATCATGTCGCCTTCGAAAAGCCGGCCGCATTCGATCTTGAAGTCGACGAGCTGGATGCCGACGCCGAGAAAGAGGCCGGACAGGAAGTCGTTGACGCGGATGGCAAGCGCCATGATGTCATCAAGCTCGGCGGGGTTTGCCCAGCCGAAGGCCGTGATGTGCTCTTCGGAGACCATCGGGTCTTCCAGCTCATCCGACTTGTAATAGAACTCGATGATCGAACGCGGCAGCACCACGCCTTCCTCGATGCCGAGGCGCTTGGAGAGCGAGCCGGCGGCGACATTGCGCACGACGATCTCGAGCGGGATCATCTCCACTTCCTTGATCAGCTGCTCGCGCATGTTGAGGCGGCGGATGAAGTGGGTGGGAATACCGATCTTGTTCAGATGCGTGAAGACATATTCGCAGATGCGGTTGTTCAGCACACCCTTACCGTCGATGACTTCGTGCTTCTTCTTGTTGAAGGCGGTCGCATCGTCCTTGAAGAACTGGATAAGCGTGCCTGGCTCCGGACCCTCGTAGAGGATCTTGGCCTTGCCTTCGTAAATACGGCGGCGACGGTTCATAATTGCAGGTCTCTTGGTTGACGCCGATTCTGGTGGCGTTGCGTTTGGTCTTTGAAGCGGTCCCATAAAGGAAAAGAGTGCATTCTACAATGCGGCTGGCATATTTCCCTTCAATTCTTGTGACAGGCCGGGGAAACCGCCGCGCCCGGAAAATCAGCTTTCCGGGCTGATCGAAGGGGAGGCGGTCCACACGGCTACCGCTGTCAGGGCTCGACTGCCTTCAGCCGGCTCAAAAACTGGGCGAAGACCATACCGCCTTCCGGCCACGGACCATGGCCGGACTCGGTGTTGATATGGCCAGACATGCCGGCGTCGATCAGCAGCGAACCCCAGGCAGCGGCGATGTCATCGGCATGTTCATAGGAGCCGAAAGGATCGTTCCGGCTGGCGATGGTGATCGCCGGGAAAGGCAGCGGATCACGCGGGTAAGGCCCGAAGGTCATCAGGTGCTTGGGCCGGATATCGGGATTGGCGACATCGGGCGGCGCGACGAAAAGCGCGCCGGACACCTTCTTGCCGATTTCCGGCAGCGCGTGGATGACGGTCGGCACGCCGAGCGAATGGGCGACAAGGACGATGGGCTTGGTGGAGGCATTGACCTCTTCCACCAGCCGGGCGACCCAATCTTCCTTCACCGGCTTCGACCATTCCGCCTGCTCGACACGGCGGGCGGTGGAAAGCTTGCGCTCCCAGCGGCTCTGCCAGTGGTCGGGGCCGGAATTGGTGTAACCGGGGACGATCAGGATATCTGCTTCTGAAACTTTCATGCGCCCATATCTGTGTTGTGATGCCGCCGCGATCAAGGCCGCGGCGGCATTAACTTCAAGGAGTTCTCTCAGGCGTTGCCGAAGACGCGGTTGAAGATCGTGTCGACATGCTTGGTGTGGTAACCGAGGTCGAACTTCTCGCGGATCGTCTCTTCGGACAAGGCAGCGCGCACTTCCTCGTCGCCCAGCAGTTCTTCGAGGAAGTCCGCACCCTGTTCCCAGACCTTCATGGCGTTGCGCTGTACCAGGCGGTAAGCGTCCTCGCGGGAAACGCCGGCCTGCGTCAGGGCCAGAAGAACGCGCTGCGAATGCACGAGGCCGCGGAACTTGTTCATGTTCTTCAGCATGTTGTCCGGGTAGATCACCAGCTTTTCGATGACGCCGGCCAGACGGTTCAATGCGAAATCTAGGGTAACCGTGGTGTCGGGGCCGATGGCGCGCTCCACGGAGGAGTGGCTGATATCGCGCTCGTGCCAGAGCGCCACGTTTTCCATGGCGGGCACGACCGACATGCGCACCAGACGGGCAAGGCCGGTCAGGTTTTCGGTCAGAACCGGGTTGCGCTTGTGCGGCATTGCCGACGAGCCCTTCTGGCCGGGAGAGAAGAACTCTTCCGCTTCCAGAACCTCGGTGCGCTGCATGTGGCGAATTTCGATGGCGACGTTTTCGATCGACGAGGCGATGACGCCGAGGGTTGCGAAGAACATGGCGTGGCGGTCACGCGGGATGACCTGGGTGGAGACCGGCTCGGGGATGAGGCCAAGCTTGGCGCAGACATGTTCCTCGACGCGCGGGTCGATATTGGCGAAGGTGCCGACGGCGCCGGAGATCGCACCCGTGGCGATTTCGGCGCGGGCATTGACGAGGCGCTCGCGGTTGCGGTGCATCTCGGCATAGAAGCGGGCGAAGGTCAGGCCCATGGTGGTCGGCTCGGCGTGGATGCCATGGCTGCGGCCGATGCGCACCGTGTTCTTGTGCTCGAAGGCGCGGGTCTTGAGAGCCGTCAACACCCGGTCCATATCGGCGAGCAGCAGATCGGCGGCACGGACGAGCTGGATGTTGAGCGTGGTGTCCAGCACGTCGGACGAGGTCATGCCCTGATGCACGAAACGGCTGTCGGGGCCGACAAATTCGGCAAGATGGGTGAGGAAGGCAATGACGTCGTGCTTGGTCACGGCCTCGATTTCGTCGATGCGGGCGACGTCGAAAGTGGCGCTGCCACCCTTTTCCCAGATGGTCTGGGCCGCGGACTTCGGAATGACACCGAGCTCGGCCAGCGCGTCACAGGCATATGCCTCGATCTCGAACCAGATGCGGAACTTTGTTTCCGGCGACCAGATGGCGACCATTTCCGGTCGGGAGTAACGAGGGATCATGGCAATGACTTTCTTAGTGGAGGAATTTTGCTGCCCGTTTAGCAAAGTGTTCCGGTAATCTCAATCTATCAAGCTGCATGGCTATGTCGCTCGCTGCGCACGCCGGCAGAGGATTGCGCCCGCAGGCAGGAGCGGAACGGCGGCAAAGGGAAAATACAGCCCTAGGCCAAGAATTGCGAACTGATAGATCGCGCCGAGCGAGGTGAAGAGCTGCTGGAAGAACCAGATGCGGGAAAAGGCCGGCGCATGCCACTGCGCATAAAAGATGCGGTACTGGAACGCGAAAAACGCCGCCGCGACCGCTATGGTGAAGATGGCGATGGCCGCACAGCTTGCCGCAAAGCGCAGCGGCAGGGCCGAGGAGGCGGGTAGCAGATGCAACGCCGCCGTGGCCAGCGGCCAGCCCAACAGGCCGCCGCAGAAGAACAGTGCGATTATCTCGGCGGCATGGTCGGTCTCCAGCCGGTTCCTGAGATAAAGGCCAAGCAAGGCGGTGGCCGCCGAACAGCTTGCCCAGACGAACGAGGCGAGAAGGGGAAACAGCGCTTTCGAGATTGCGTTGCGGAAACCCTGCCTGTCGCTGTCCATCAAGCCCCCGCCTTCAAGCGCCCGTCGTAATACTTCCGGCGTTGCCGCCTTTTCGGCTACGACCTTGCGGTTTCCGCTGCCGCGCGCAGCAGCGAAACCGTCTTGCGATAGTCTTCGACGCCATCGCCCTTGAAGACGGCTGAACCTGCCACCAGCGCATTGGCGCCGGCAGCGATGATCGCGCCGGCGGTTTCCGCCGTCACACCGCCATCCACTTCCAGTTCGATCGGCCGGTTTCCGATCATCGCCTTTGCGGCGCGGATCTTGTCCAGCATGGCCGGAATGAACTTCTGTCCGCCGAAACCGGGATTGACGCTCATGATCAGCACGAGATCGACATCATCCAGCACGTTTTCGATGACGGAAAGCGGGGTCGCGGGGTTGAGGGTCACGCCGGCCTTCCTGCCGAGCGTGCGGATGGTCTGGAGCGAGCGATGCAGGTGAGGCCCGGCCTCCGCATGCACGGTAATCCCGTCGCAGCCCGCCTTGGCAAAGGCTTCGAGATAGGAATCGACAGGGGTGATCATCAGGTGACAATCGAAAAAGGCATTGCTGTGCGGGCGAAGCGCCTTGATGACATCCGGCCCGAAGGAAATATTGGGCACAAAATGCCCGTCCATGACATCGAGATGAATCCAGTCGGCGCCTGCTTCCGTGACATCGGCGACTTCCTGTCCCAGCTTGGCGAAATTGGCAGCCAGAATGGACGGGGCTATGCGGATGGGCAGGGACATGGGGCAAACTCCTCTCGACGCGTTGCGTAAGCTGCCTTTAACATCAAGTATCGGGGTTTGAAACGGCTGGCAGCGCGGTTGCCGGTGGTTTTCAGCCGTGCTTCAGCGAATTTCCGGCAAGGTCGGCCGGACCTATTGCCTTTCGGCCTTCTCCACCGGCTCGAAACGCTGGCCGTTCCAGCGCTGCAGGCGGTAGGGATTGTCCGATAGCTCATGTGAGGGATTGAAGCCGAGATCGCCGATCACGGTTTTGAAGACGGTGCCGCCCGTCAATATTTCGGGCGCAGGTTTCGACTGTGCCTGTACCGCTTCCGCAAGTGCTGCGGTGAGTTCCGTTGCCGCATAGGCCGGCAGGACATAGCCTTCGGGCTCGATGCCGGCGGCGCGCAGTTCACCGGCGGCGGCCTGGGCCGAGGGCAGGGTATCAAAGGCAGGGCGGGTGACCGCCAGCACATTCGCGGCCAAAGGGACGGGATTGTTGGCCGCATTCATGGCGTCGCCGCCCATGACCGTCAGGGCAAGGTTTTCGGAGCCGGCGTCTCTGGCGATGATGGCGACGTCGTTGCGTTCGGCGCCGACGAAGACATGCGTGATGCCGGTTCGCGCCAGCCGGCGCACAAGCGCCACCTGCTGCTCCTGATTGGGGCGCATCGTATCGGCAAAGGTGGGTTTGAGGCCGTTTTCCTCCAGTGCCGAGCGGATGCGGTCGACCAGTTCGCGGCTGTAGATCGTGCCGTCATCCACCAGCCCGATGGAATGTCCCTTCCAGTCGCGCAGGATGATTTCGGCGATCCTGTCCGATTCTGCCCGGTCGGACGGGGCAAGCCGGAAAAGCGGCCAGCCATATTTCAGTGCGTCTTCCATGAGAATCGGCGCACGGCTGGAAAGCGTGATCGCCGGAATGGCGGCCGCCTTCAGCGGCGGCAGAACACCCTGAAGTGTTTCCGTGCACAAAAAACCGATTGCGGCGCTGACCTTCGCGGCTGCCAGCCCATCGGCGATCGCGCCGCCGCTGCCATCTTCGCAGCTTTCATGGATTTCCACGACATCCAGGCCAAGCTTGGCAGCCGCCGCCTTCGCGCCCTGCCGCACCTGCTGGCCCAACAGTTCGTAAGGGCCGTTCTGCGGGGCAACAATGCCGATCGACGCCGCGCTTGCTGAGCCCGCAAAGGCAAAACCGGCGATGATCGTTAGCAGGCGAAGTGAAAGCATGACGTGAGCGAAATCCTGTTGTCCCGGCTTGATGTTTATCGGCAACAACCGGTTTTCCAAAGGAAAAATACGTGCGCGTCACTGACATTCCTGCAAAACCACCACATTGCCCACGTGCCGGCATTGCTTTTGAGGATCAGCTTGCCGATCTTTTGCTCGTTTCAGGGCTTGCGCGTTTTGAGCGCAGCTCCTCCCCAAGACTTTGCTCCACCCATGGTAACTGGGACATGAGATCGTTCCATTCGAAGGAGGGGCCGGCGCGGCTGGTCAGATTGTTGTGCCATCTGGTCAGTTCCGCGAAGCGCTGATCGTCGGTTATCCTGACTTCGTGGTCGCGATAAACTTTGTTTATCAGTCTTCCGAGTGTTTCATGTGGTGGATTATTATTTTTTTGCACGCGATTGATTATATCAAAGTTGTAAGTGCGTTAATTCATGGATTCCACACTGCGACGGAATTTATGTCCGTATAATCTCCGCTGGTTGTTCGGGAACTGTTTCACTTCGGGAAATTTGGTGAGACTGGCGTTCATGTTGCTTGATGGATCGCTTTTTTAAGGGCGTCAATTTTAAGTTGTTTTTGCCCGTCACGAATGAAGAGGACCGTTGTCGTTGATTTTCAACGGAACTTTAAGCGTCCGTCTCTCTCGTCGCGGGGAAGAATTCAGCGCGGCTGAATTACTGTATTGCTTTATAAAACTATTATATTTGTGGAGTAGAGATACAATTTGGAGAGTGCGCGCTATTTATTGTGCCCTTTAGAGTGCAGCCCACAAAAATGCACATTTTATTTCCACTTCCCTAACTTGCTGATATATATTCGAAATATATAAAGCTTCCCATTAGAGGCATGTTTTTTCTCGTGGTTTTTTCGCAATTGCGAGAAGATTTGCTTGACGGAAAGTAAATGATTGGCTTAGATATAAGTGTTTCAGGGGACGACTGAAATTGGCTGTAACAGGCCTCGGAAGGTGTTCCGGTATAAGCACTGCCAGACTATATTGCATTCTATATTCTATTTTTTTCATTACGTATAAACCGCTTCGGGAAACTGGGGCGGTTTTTTATATAGAGCTAATTTAAGCAATTTAAAATTGAATTTGAGAAGCCTCCGGCAAAGACGTTCCATCATTTTTATATTTACAGAAAAGATATCGCGCGGAGAGGGCGGGTGTGACGCCGGCATATATGCGCGCGTAACCGTTTGAAAACACCGCCGGCTGCCCTTTTCCCGGCAGGCGAGCCGCTCGGTTTCCTGTTCGGCTTTATTTCAGGGCGGCGAGGGCGTCTTTCGCAAAGGCGGAGATCGGTTCCGGGAGTTTATCCAGATCGAACCAGCCGATGGCGGAAAGCTTGTCCGGTTCGGTCAGGGCAGGTTCGCCCTCTGTGTCACGGGTGACGAAGATCAGCGAGACCCAATGGTGCCGGTCTTCCGGATCGATAAATTCGCTGTGGCAGAGAAATTCGACGTCGCCGATCGTGAGGCCGGTTTCTTCCTCGGCCTCCCGACGCGCTGCGGCGAGGCAGGTTTCAAGGTGATCGACCTTGCCACCGGGAATGTTCCAGTATCCGGCTTCCGGCGCCTTCAAGCGCCGGCATAAAAGCAGGCGGCCTTCGCGCAATATGACAAGACCCACGCCAACGCCCGGAAAATCCAGGCCTGGTTTGATGGTCGATGTCATGCTGTCCATTGCGCTGGTCAGGCCTTGGCGTTGGCCACGATCAGCATGAAGGCGGGAATGTCGTCGCCGAAACCAACCGGTGTCGGGCCGTCATCATGGTCGCGATAGTGGCGGCGGCGGTCACGGTTGTCATCGTTGGCATGCAGCGGGTTGCGGCTGTTGCGCTCGGAATTGCGCGGGGTCTTTTCCGGTTTGCGTTCTGCTTTCACCTTGTCGTCTCCCTGAGCCGCGATGTCCGTGTCCGCAGCGGATTGTGCACCCTGATTGATGGTTTCGACCGGCGCTGCGTCGCGACGGTTGCGGTCGCGGCCTCTGCCGCCCCGTTCCTTGCCCCGGCGGCCGGAACTGCTTTCGAAGCTTTCCATAGGCGCGGGAAGGGTGGAGAGATCACCGTTCAGCCACTCGATCTTTTCGCCGATCAGCTTTTCGATCGCGTCGAGATATTTCGTGTCGCTTCTGGTGACGATGGTGAATGCCTTGCCCGAGCGCCCGGCACGGCCGGTGCGGCCGATGCGGTGGACATAGTCTTCCGAATGAATGGGAATATCGAAGTTGAAGACATGGCTGACATCCGGGATGTCCAGGCCGCGTGCGGCAACGTCGGAGGCGACGAGCAGCTTCAGATTGCCGTCCTTGAAGTTCTGCAGCATCGTGGTGCGCGAACGCTGGTCCATGTCGCCATGCAGCGCGCCGACGGAAAAACCGTGGCGGTCGAGCGAGCGGAACAGGTCCGCCACATCCTTCTTGCGGTTGCAGAAGATGATGGCGTTCTTCAGTTCGGCCTCTTCGGCGCGGACGAGATCGCGCAGCACGGCGCGCTTCTCATAATCCTTGGCATGCGCGGCGACGATGCGCTGGGCAACGGTCTTGGCCGTGGAGGAAGGCTTGGCAACCTCGACACGAACGGGGTTCTGCAGGAAGCGGTCAGCCAGCTTCTGGATTTCCGTCGGCATGGTGGCCGAGAAGAACAGCGTCTGCCGGGTGAAGGGGATCATCTTGGCGATACGTTCGATATCGGGAATGAAGCCCATGTCGAGCATGCGGTCTGCTTCGTCGATGACGAGGATTTCAACGCCGGTCATCAGCAGCTTGCCGCGCTCGCAATGATCGAGAAGGCGGCCGGGTGTGCAGATCAGCACATCGGCGCCGCGCTCGAGCTTGCGGTCCTGGTCCTCGAAGGAAACGCCGCCGATGAGGAGGGCGACGTTCAGCTTGTGATTCTTGCCGTATTTCTCGAAGTTCTCCGCCACCTGTGCCGCAAGCTCGCGGGTCGGCTCGAGGATCAGGGTGCGCGGCATTCTGGCGCGCGCACGGCCCTTTTCGAGCAGCGTCAGCATCGGCAGAACGAAGGACGCGGTTTTGCCCGTGCCGGTCTGTGCGATACCGCAGATATCACGCTTTTCCAGCGCCGGCGGAATGGCGCCAGCCTGAATGGGTGTCGGCGTCGTGTAGCCGGCATCTGCAATAGCGGAAAGAACTTTTTGGCTCAGGCCAAGATCAGAGAATGTTGTCAAAGGAAGAACTTTTTCCGTTCTGGTTCGGTAAGAACACCTGCGTGCCGCTACGGCACTTGCAAAGACTTGGCGCGGGGATAGGCCCAAATTGCCGGAAAGTCAAGGAAACAACGGGAAAAGCGCACGAAACGTGATGCTTCGCGCGGGGCTTTTGAGCCTTGGGCGTGGATTTGTGCGATTTATCGTTAAAAGAGCAAAAGAAGCGTTAAAATCAGGCTGCTATTTCAGATAGGTTTTCAGCTCCGCCCCGGCGATCAGGAACCGCATGGGATCGACCGGCGTATCGTTGCGTCGCACTTCGTAATGTACGTGCGGACCGGTGGAGCGGCCGGTGCTGCCGGCACGGCCGATAATATCGCCGGCTTCGACCCTGTCGCCAGTCCGGACGAGGATGGCGGAGAGGTGGCCGAATCGGGTGGAGACGCCCTGGCCGTGGTCGATCTCGACCATATTGCCGTAACCGCCCGAGTTTTCCGCCACCGTCACCCTGCCGGCGCCGGTGGACTTGACGTCCGCACCGGTTTCGGCGCGAAAATCGATGCCGGTATGCAGAGCGGGACGCCCGAGAAACGGATCCATCCGGTTGCCGAATCGGCTGGTGATCGCCCGGCCGGGGGCAGGGTTCCCGAAGGGCAGGGCGGTCGCGCTTTCCTTGACGACATCAAGCCGGTTCAGCGCATTGTCGAGATTGGTGAGCGACAGGTTGAACGGATCGGTTTCGCCGCGCTCAGGGGCGGCGTAGGGCCCGCCGACATCCTCGGTGCCGTTTTCCTCGATCTTCAGGCCCGCCTGCCGGATGATGTCCTGCATGGCGCTTGCCTTGTCTTCGGCGTCGCTGGTCAGCTTGGCGATGCGCGATATCTGCTGGCGTTCGATATCCTTCAGCGACAATGTAACCTTGGAGAAAACCCGGTCTGCGCGGTCCGAAGGTGTTTCGCCGGATTCGGGCACATAGGCGGCCCGTCGGTCTGCTGCTGCTTTTTCCGCCTGCGGCTTCGGTGCCATTAGCTTTTCAATGGCGGAAAGGCCGCCGGAAATATCCGCGCGTTTTTCCGGAACCATGGCGTTCGAAAGCGAGGAGGGCGCAACCGGGGCGGTGGCCGCGATGCCGGAATTTTCGGCGCGCTCCAGAAGCTCGCTCATGCGCCCGTGGCGCGAGGTGAGCGCGGCTTGCTGTTCCAGCAGTTTTTCCACTTTCTTTTCAACGACCTGCTGATCGAGCAACTGCCGGGAGGTGACGCGGTCCACCTGGGCTCTGAGCGCGGCGATGCGATCTTCATAGTCGTTCTGCATGCGCGTCTGGCGCGCCATGGTCGCGCCGATGAGGTCGTCGCGCAGGATGAGATAGCCGGTGGCGCCGAGATAACCGAGCGAAAACAGGCCGATGGTGCAGCCGGCAAGCGCCGCCATCCATGGCCGGATGGTCACATGCCGCACGCTTTCGCCGCGCGCGAGAATGAGCATGTGCGGCTCACGCTTTTTGCCGAATACCCGGTTTTCCGCCGTATCAGTCACAATCTCTCTCCGGACTGGCCGATTTCTTATGGGAAATCATAATTCGTTAAGGTTAACGAAGTTTTGCCGGAGATGCGTAGCGGTGGTGGTCAGCTATGGCTGACGGATGTGAGTGACCGATAGAACGAGGGCGTCAGGCCGGCTTCGGCGCGGGCAAGGTCGTTGAAGGGCGGTTTCAGCGGGCCACGGAAATTGGCGCGTACCAGTTGCCTGAAGGTTGCGGCCGGGTCTTTCTTTTCACGCGCGCAGAGGAACCGGAACCATTTGGCGCCGATGGCGACATGGCCCTTTTCGTCATTATAGATGACATCGAGAACCGCGGCACTTTCGAGGTCGCCGGTCTCGCGCATCTTGGCCTGCAAAGAAGGGGTAACGTCCAGCCCGCGCGCCTCCAGAATGAGCGGCACGACGGCGAGCCGTGCGGTCAGATCGTTGCGGGTGGAATGCGCCGCCTGCCACAGCCCGTCATGGGCGGGCAGGTCGCCATAGTCGGCGCCGAGGCTGCGCAGCCGGTCCCGCACCAGCCGGAAATGTTTCGCTTCCTCGAAGGCGACCTGCATCCAGCCGTCAAAAAAGGAATGCGGCACCGGCTCACTGGCATAACGGGCGACGATGTCGAGCGCGAGATCGACGGCATTGAGTTCGATATGGGCGATGGCATGCAGCAGCGCGATGCGGCCCCTGACGCTGTGAAGGGAGCGGCGCTCCACCGCGGTCGGCGGAACGAGTTCGGGCTTCTCCGGCCTGCCCGGCCGCTCGGGCAGGGGCGGATCGAGCGGTGAGCGCAGCGACAGGCGGCGCTCGAACCAGCGCGTCGCGGTTTCCTGCGCCAAAGCGGTTTTCCTGTCGAGATCCGCACTGGCGATGGCTTCCGTCGCGCCGCCGCGCAGGGACATGATCTTGAACGGGGGCGTCACCACGGGTCCGTCCTTCAGAGGTTCCTTGCGGCCTCGAGAACGGCCTGCGCATGGCCCGCGACCTTTACCTTGTTCCAGATTTCCGCGATTTTTCCATCGCGCCCGATAAGGAAGGTGGTGCGTTCCACGCCCATATATTTCCGACCATACATGCTTTTTTCCTTCCAGACGCCATAGGCTTCCAGAACCTTTTTATCCTCATCGGAGGCCAGCATGACGGAGAGCGCGTGTTTTGCCGCAAACTTGTCGTGGCTTTTGACGCTGTCGGGTGAAATGCCGATGACGACGGCGCTTGCGGCCTCGAATTCGCCACCGAGCGCGCTGAAATCGATCGCTTCGGCGGTGCAGCCGGAAGTATCGTCCTTCGGATAAAAATAGAGGATGACGGCCTTGCCTTGAAGTTTGGACAGTGTCACCGTCCCTTCACCGTTGCGGGGCAAAGTAAAATCGGGAGCCGGGCCACCAATCGTCAAGTCTGTCATAATCTACCTTTCTTTCGCCGGGATGTTGAGGGAAAGTCGCCACATTCGATATATAGCGAAACCGCGCGTCGTTCAGATCACGATTCAGATTTCAGGCAAATAGGGCCTGAAATCTGAATCGTGATCTGAATTAGAGAACTAGAGCGGGATTCCGGACGAAAACCGCTTACACTTTTCGCCATCCCGCTCCGGTGTTGCGGCGAAACAAGAGCTATCCAGGGGCAAACACGGGCGTATGGCTGAAATACGGGGTGAAAAGGTTACGTTCGGCAGGCGCGATATCATTGCGCTGCACGAGCTTCCTTCGGCGCAGGCGGAAGATCCCATCATCGTGCATTGCCCGCCGCCGCGTTCCATGGCGCGCGCTTTCTGTAAGATTTTCGCGGCACTTTTTGTGCTGGCCTTCCTCTCCATCGGCGGCATCATTCTGTCCGTCGAGACCGGCTCCATCGACAGGACATTGTCCAGCCAGGCGCAGCAGGCGCTTGAGCGGGCGCTTGGCCCGCACTACAGCGCGCGCATCGGTTCCTCGGCGATCCGCTTCTCCACCGGGCTGCGGCTGGCGCTGGTGGCCGAGGATGTGGATATCATCGAGAAGGAATCCGGCCAGCATCTGAGCCGGGCACGGGCGATCGGCATGGCGCTCGATCCGCTTGCGCTTCTGGCCGGCCGTGTCTCGGTGGAAAGCGTCGAAGCCGATGGCATGGAACTGGATACGGCGCTGCTGCCGAAGGGTAACGGCTTCGATCTCACCAGCATCAAGCTCGACGCCGTGCCGCAGCAATTGCAGGAGGCTTTCGGGCAGCTGGACAAGCTCGCTCAGGCCTTTTTGAGCAGCGGCACCGAGGAAATCGATATTTCCAGCGTTTCCATTCACCTGCCGCCGAGCGAGCTTGGAAAGCCGCGCACCATTGAGGTGCGGGAACTGTCGCTGACACCCGACCAGCAGGGTGGATATTCGCTGGACGGCGAGACGATGTTTAACGGTGAAGTCGCCAGCGTGGCGCTTCAGACATCGGGATCGGGTGGCAGGATCGACGGTTTTCAGGCCCGTATCGATGGTTTCGATATCGGTCCGTTTCTGGAGAAATACGATCCCGACGGAAATCTCCATGAGGGGCTGAACGTCAAGACGGGTATGAATATTGTCGCCCGGCGCGCCACGGAAGGGCAGGAGCCCAGGCTGGACGTCTCGGTCGGCATGGGCAACGGAACGCTTCTTATCGGCGGCGAGGCCCAGACCTTCACCTCCGGCACCGTCAATGCCCGTTACGACTTTGCAAAAAGCACCGTGGTCATCGACAATTCGCGCGTGGAACTCGGGCGGACGATCATTCCGGTCGCCGGTGAAATCAGCGATACGGACGATGGATTCGGCCTTTCGCTCAGAATAGACAATGGGATCGCGTCCTCCGAAGCCTCGGGCGAGGCGCCGGTTCCCTTCAGCCTGAAGGCGGACGGGCATTTTGCGGCAGCCACGAAGCAGCTCGATGTTCCCTCGCTGTATGTCAGCGGCCCGCTCGGAGACATGGCGGGATCGCTGAAGATCCGGTTTGGCCAGGGCTCGCCGGAAATCAGCTTCGGCGGTCAGATTCCGAAGATGGAGGCGACGGCGGTCAAGCAGCTCTGGCCGTTCTGGATGGCCCACAAGCCGCGCGACTGGGTGGTGTCAAATCTCTACGGCGGCACCATCACCAATGGCTCGATCGCGATCTTCATCCCGCAGGGGCGGATGTGCGGCCCCGGCTGCCCGCTGGTGCTTGGTGAAAGCGAAATGCAGATCCGCTTCGATATCGACGATACGCGCCTCAACACCACCGGCGACATTCCGCCGCTGCGCGATGTCGATGCGCATTTCGACCTCGTCGGCGGCAGGATGGCCGTCGATATCAAGCGGGCGACATCCTATTTTCCCTCCAACCGCTCGCTTTCGCTTGAAAACAGCCGTTTCCTCATTTCTGCCGTTTACGAGAAGCCGCTGCTTGGAAATCTGGAGCTGAACGTATCGGGTTCGGCCGATGCCGTGGCGGAGCTTGCAACGCTCAATCCCATCAACGCGCTGAAGGACACCCAGTTCAAGCCGGAAGATTTCACCGGCGACGTCAAGGTCAATGCGAAACTGACCGTCGGCCTGCTCTCCAGCCACAAGCCACCGCCGCCAGTGTGGACGGCCGATCTCGACCTGAAGAACCTGTCGCTGACGAAGCCTTTCGCCGGCCACAAGGTGACCGCGCTTGACGGTTTCATGACGCTGAACGACCACCAGCTCAAGCTGGAAGGCAAGGGCCGTGTGGACGATGTGCCGATGGACATCGTGATGACGGAACCGGTGCGCAAGAACAGCGATGTTGCTCCCACCCTGTCCCTGAAGGCCACCCTGAACGAGACGCAGGTCGCCAAGCTTGCGCCTGAACTGTCCTCCGTGCTGGGCGGTACGACGGTGCTGGAGATCAATGGCGCGGATCCGAAACGCCAGGACATCCGGCTCGATCTCGCCAAGGCATCGATCGTCCTGCCGGGGCTTGGCTGGAGCAAGGGCGTCGGCATTCCGGCCAAGGCCGCCTTCACCTTGGAAACCGCCGATGGCCGCACGACGATCAGCGATTTTTCCCTGGACGGCGACGGTTTCGGCGCCGCCGGCGATATCGTCTTCAGCAAGAACGGGCTAATTTCAGCCGATCTCGACCGGGTGCAATTGTCGCCCGCCGATAATTACGCCGTTTCGGTCGCCGCCTCGAAAAACGGCTACACCATCAATGCTTCGGGCAAATCCGCCGATCTTCGGCCGTTCATTTCGAAGCTGCGCAGCCCGTCCAGCGGTGGCGACGGCACATCCCGTTCGCAGCCCACGCTTGCGGTCACCGCGCAATTCGACAAGGTCTACGGGTTCAACGACGAGATTCTTGCCAATGTCAGTGCCGATGTCAGCGTGCGCGATGGCAAAGTCCGGTCGGTCAATGTGCGGGGTGTCACCGGTAACGGCCAGGCGGTCGTGGCGCAGACCACCAATCGCGGGGCGACGGGAACCGTGACGCTGACCAGCAGCGACGCAGGCTCTCTCGCCCGCTTCGCCAATATCTACAGCCGTATCCGTGGCGGCCTGCTCAATCTTGCACTGACGACCGCCAATGGCAGCGACTGGAGCGGCTCGCTCGACCTGCGCAATTTTGCCGTGGTCAACGAAGCGAAGCTGCAGGATATCGTCGCCACGCCGACCGGCGAGGACGGCAGGAGCCTCAACAATGCGGTGCGCCGCAATATCGACGTCAGCTCGGAAAAATTCCAGCGCGGTTTTGCCCGGCTGGTTTATGTCAACGGCTCGGTGGCGGTCGAAAACGGCGTCGTGCGCGGTGAACAGATCGGCGCGACATTCCAGGGGCTCTTGAAGGATCAGAACGGCCGCATGGACATGACCGGCACCTTCATGCCTGCTTATGGGCTGAACCGGCTGTTCGGTGAATTGCCCTTCATCGGCATCTTCCTAGGCAATGGCCGCGACCGCGGCCTGCTCGGTATCACCTTCAAGCTTTCCGGCCAGACGGACCAGCCGAAGCTGACGATCAACCCGCTGTCGCTGATTGCGCCGGGTGTCTTCCGGCAGATTTTCGAGTTCCAATAAAAAGGGCCGCTTGCGCGGCCCTTGATGCGGGTTTGGCGCTGGTTTTACGCCGGGCGAACCAGAACGTGCTTCTTCTTGCCGACCGACAGCTTGATGACGCCATCGCCGGTGACTTCGCCGGTGCCGACGACCTGACGCTCATCGGAAACGCCCTGATCGTTGATCTTCACCGCGCCACCCTGAACGTGGCGGCGGGCCTCGCCATTCGAGCCGGCAAGGCCGGCGCGGACGATGAGGGAAAGAACACCGACGCCGTTTTCCAGTTCGGACGCCGGAACCTCGATGGAGGGCAGGTTTTCGGCAAGCGCGCCTTCTTCGAAGGTCTTGCGCGCCGTTTCCGCTGCCTCTTCCGCCGCTGCGCGGCCATGCAGGATCGCCGTCACTTCGGTGGCGAGGATTTTCTTCGCCTCGTTGATTTCCGATCCGCCAAGGGCGGCGATACGGGCGATCTCATCCATCGGCAGGGTGGTGAACAGCTTGGCGAAGCGAACCACGTCCGCATCTTCCGTGTTGCGCCAGTATTGCCAGAAATCATAGACCGGCAGCAGGTCCTTGTTCAGCCATACGGCGCCCGACGCCGACTTGCCCATCTTCGCACCCGAAGAGGTGGTCAGAAGCGGTGAGGTCAGCGCGTAAAGCTGCGTCGTCCCCATGCGGTGACCGAGGTCGATGCCATTGATGATGTTGCCCCATTGGTCCGAACCGCCCATCTGCAGGCGGCAGCCGGTGCGCTGGTTCAGCTCCACATAGTCGTAGGCCTGCAGGATCATGTAGTTGAATTCGAGGAAGGACAGCGACTGTTCGCGGTCAAGACGCGTCTTCACGCTGTCGAAAGACAACATGCGGTTGACCGAGAAGTGGCGGCCGACATCGCGCAGGAATTCGAGGTAGTTCAGACCACGCAGCCAGTCGGCATTGTTGATCATCAGCGCCGGATTGTTGGCGCGATCGTAATCGAGGTAATTGGCGAAGACGTGTTTGAGCGAGGTGATGTTTTCCTCGATCATGTCGACCGTCATCAGCTTGCGGGCCTCTTCCTTGAAGGAGGGATCACCCACCATGCCGGTGCCGCCGCCCATCAGCGAGATCGGCTGGTGGCCGGTCTTCTGCATCCAGTGCAGCATCATGATCTGGGTGAGGTGGCCGACATGTAAACTGGAAGCCGTCGGGTCATAGCCGATATAGGCGGTCACGGTTTCCTTGGCGAACAGTTCGTCGAGACCTGCCTCATCGGAGATCTGGTGAATGAAGCCGCGCTCATCGAGCGTGCGGAGGAAATCGGACTTGAACCTGGACATAACCTTTTACTTTCTGGTTTGATCTTTTCCGTCATTGAAAGCCAATGAACGCCGGGGCTTTATCATTGTTTTTTGAAATGTGCACCCGTTTCGGCCATGAATATCGGGATTCACGTCATCATGATTCGATATTGCAAGGGAGCGGCGCGTGGGCGAGGTCAAAACGGCAATCGGGCTGATGAGCGGCACATCGATGGACGGCATCGATATTGCGCTTTTGCGCACGGATGGCGAAAGCGTGGTCCGGCACGGGCCGAGCGGTTATTTTCCCTATGATCAGGGCCTGCGCGCCATCTGGCAGAAGGCATTGATCACGGCCAAATCCATCGTCGAAAGGCGCGAACGCCCCGGCGATCTGGGTGAGGCCGAGCGCAAGCTGACGCTTGCCCATGCGGCGGCGGTTAAATCCTTCCTCCATCGCCACAGGCTTCAGCCCGGGGATATCGATGTGATCGGTTTTCACGGTCAGACCGTGCTGCACCGGCCGGATGAGGCGCTGACCGTGCAGATCGGCGACGGGAAGCTGCTCGCCGAAGAGACCGGCATCGACGTGGTTTACGACATGCGCGCCAATGACATGGTGCATGGCGGGCAGGGCGCGCCGCTGATCCCCGCCTATCATATGGCGCTTTCCGCCAACCTGCCTGATGGTTTCGAAACGCCCGCCGTCTTCGTTAATATCGGTGGTATCTCCAACCTGACCTATATCGGCGAGGCGGGACGGCTTGCCGCCTTCGATAGCGGTCCCGGCAATATGCTGATCGACCAGTGGATCGAGGCGCACACCGGCAAGGCCTTCGACAAGGGCGGCAGGACGGCGGCAGGTGGCAGCGTGGTTGCTTCGCTGGTGGAGCGTTATATGGAAAGCCCGTTCTTTTCGGCCAATATCCGCCGCTCGCTCGACCGCAGCGATTTCGTGCCGCCGCAAAAGGGCGAGGCCTCGCTGGCGGATGGCGCGCGGACGCTGGCGCATCTGACGGGTGCGGCGATCCTCAAATCGGCGAGTTATTTGCCGGAGGTGGCAAAGACCTATGTCGTCTGTGGCGGCGGGCGGCTTAACCCGGTGATCATGGCGGAGTTCGCGGGCCTTGCCGCAAAGGTTGGGGCGCGGGTGATCGCGGCCGAAGAGGCGGGTTTCGATGGCGGGGCGATGGAGGCGGAGGCCTGGGCCTATCTGGCCGTGCGCTCGCTGAAGGGGCTGCCGCTGACCTATCCGGGCACGACGGGGGTTAAGGAGCCGGTGACGGGTGGGGTTTTGGTGCGGGCATAGTAGATGAAGGTGGGCTTGGCTCACCCCCTCTGCCCTGCCGGGCATCTCCCCCACAAGGAGGGAGATCAGCCAGATGCCTGCTCTTCGCCTGAGTTGCGAAACTTGAAGTTGGTCGATCGGTTGCCACGATTCGATCTCCCCACCTGTGGGGGAGATGCCCGGCAGGGCAGAGGGGGGTAAGCCACACCCGCCGGGGACCATTGTAGGGATATCAAGCCTGCCCGGATACCGGGCGGCCAAATCACCGAATGCGCTTCGCTGCCGGTTCCGGAACCAGTTCGCCGTTCAGGCGACGGTCGAGGTAGTCCTCGCATTCGCCCATCAGCTCATCCACCTTGCCGTTGAAGAAGTGGTTGGCGCCGGGAAGGGTGCGGTGGGTGATGAGGATGCCCTTCTGGGTCTTCAGCTTCTCGACGAGACCGTTCACGTCCTTTTCAGGCGCGACCTTGTCGGCATCGCCGTTGATGATGAGGCCGGAAGACGGGCAAGGGGCGAGGAAGGAGAAGTCGTAGGTGTTGGGCTGCGGCGCAATCGACATGAAACCTTCGATTTCCGGACGGCGCATCAGAAGCTGCATGCCGATCCAGGCGCCGAAGGAATAACCGGCGACCCAGCAGCTTTTCGAATCGGGATGCAGGCTCTGCACCCAGTCGAGCGCGGAGGCGGCATCGGAAAGTTCGCCGGCGCCGTGGTCGAATTCGCCCTGGCTGCGGCCGATGGAACGGAAGTTGAACCGGAGCGTCGTGAAGCCGCGCTTCTGGAAAAGATAGAAGAGCTGGTAGACGATCTGGTTGTTCATCGTCCCGCCAAACTGCGGGTGCGGATGAAGAATGATCGCGATCGGCGCGCTCTTTTCCTTGGAGGGTTGATAACGGCCTTCGAGGCGACCCGCAGGGCCGTTAAAGATGACTTCGGGCATTGGTACTCCGGTCGTGTTTTTTCATTCCCGAACCGCATTCTTCCGATGAGAAGACTTGACGAACTGTGTCATCTTTTCTAGAACGCAGTTTAGAATAATTCGAAACTTTGCGTGTGCTCAAGCACTCGGGTCGTGTCATAAGGCAAGCGCAACTGTAATTTCAAGAAAAATGCGTTTTGGCGCATATAAGATTGAGCGAAGCTTTTCCGCTATGACGGGTTTAACGCGCACATATATGGACTGGAACGCCACGGCGCCGCTTCTGCCCGCCGTGCGCGATATCCTTGTGTCCGCGCTTGATCTTGCCGGCAATCCGTCTTCCGTGCACCGGGAAGGGCGTGCCGCCCGCGCCGCCGTGGAGGCTGCCCGTCGCGACGTTGCCGCACTTGCTGGCGCGCTGGCATCCCATGTCACCTTCACCAGCGGCGCGACCGAAGCCGCCAATCTGGTGCTGACGCCGGATTTCAAAATGGGGCGCGCGCCTGTGCGTTATGGCCGGCTTTATGTCTCGGCCATCGAGCATCCCGCCTTCCGGGAAGGCGGTCGCTTTGCGAAGGCTGACGTTACGGAAATTCCCGTTACGTCAGCGGGGGTTCTCGATCTCGCCGAACTGGAGACGCTGCTCTCATCGCATGACAAGTCCACCGGCCTGCCGATGGTCACCTGCATGCTGGTCAATAATGAGACCGGCATTCTCCAGCCGGTGGCGGAGGCCGCGCGGCTTGTGCATGCGGCAGGCGGATTGATGGTGGTCGATGCGGTTCAGGCAGCGGGCCGCGTTCCGCTCGATATCAATGCGCCGGATGCGGATTTCCTCGTCATCTCGTCCCACAAGCTCGGTGGCCCCAAGGGCGCCGGCGCTCTCATCTCGCGCGGCGAGGTGATGATGCCGAAGCCGCTGATCCATGGCGGCGGGCAGGAAAAGGGACATCGTTCCGGCACGGAAAATACCCTGTCGGTCATCGGTTTTGGTGCCGCCGCTGCCGTGGCGGCCGAGAGACTGGCGGACGAAGCGACGCGTCTTGGCGCGTTGCGGGCGAAGCTGGAGGAGGGCATGCGGGTCAACGCGCCCGATGTCATCATCCATGGTGCGGATGTTGCCCGTGTGGGTAATACGACCTTCTTCACCCTGCCGGGCCTGAAGGCGGAAACGGGACAGATTGCCTTCGATATCGAGGGTATAGCGTTGTCTGCCGGTTCGGCCTGCTCTTCCGGCAAGGTGGGGGAAAGTCATGTGCTGACGGCGATGGGGCACGATCCCAAGCTCGGCGCACTCAGGATTTCCCTCGGCCACGCGACCGACGAGGCCGATATAGACAGGACGCTTGCGGCGTTCACGAAAATTGCCGGACGGCGCAAGCTTTCCGGTCAGGCCGCGTAAAATGTGGCAAAGAATTGCGGAATAGCAATTTTCCGCTTGCCGGGATGTGTGAAAAGCGCCATCCCGCACCTACATGGGTATAAGCTCCGCCCCGGCTGACGGCTCGGAACGATTTGCCCGAAGATGAATAAGGCGGCTTTCCGCCTTGATACGTTGACAAGCCACCGGACCTTGGCTCCGGCGAGATTGGAGAACGACATGGCAGCGGTTCAGGAAACGATCGATCAGGTCCGCCAGATCGATGTGGACCAGTATAAATACGGCTTCGAGACAAACATCGAAGTCGACAAGGCTCCGAAGGGCCTTTCGGAAGAGGTGATCCGTTTCATCTCGGCCAAGAAGCAGGAGCCGGAATGGATGCTGGAATGGCGTCTTGAGGCTTACAAGCGCTGGCTGACGATGGAAGAGCCGACATGGGCACGCGTAAGCTACCCCAAGATCGACTTCAACGATCTCTATTATTATGCCGCGCCGAAGACCGCGCCCGGCCCGAAGTCGCTGGACGAAGTCGACCCGGAGCTTCTGAAGGTCTATGAAAAGCTCGGCATTCCGCTGAAGGAACAGGAAATCCTCGCTGGCGTCGAAAAGCGCCCGGTGGCGGTGGATGCCGTGTTCGACAGCGTCTCGGTCGTCACCACCTTCAAGGCGGAACTGGCGAAAGCCGGCGTCATCTTCATGTCGATTTCGGAAGCCGTACGCGAGCATCCGGAACTGGTGAAGAAATATCTCGGCTCGGTCGTCCCGACGACGGACAATTTCTATGCGACGCTGAACTCGGCCGTCTTCACCGATGGTTCCTTCGTGTTCGTGCCGAAGGGTGTTCGCTGCCCGATGGAGCTTTCCACCTATTTCCGCATCAACGAGAAGAACACCGGCCAGTTCGAGCGTACGCTGATCATCGCCGAAGAAGGTGCTTACGTCTCCTATCTGGAAGGCTGCACGGCCCCGCAGCGCGACGAGAACCAGCTTCACGCCGCCGTGGTTGAACTGGTGGCGCTCGATGATGCCGAAATCAAATATTCCACCGTCCAGAACTGGTATCCGGGCGACAAGGAAGGCAAGGGCGGTATTTACAACTTCGTGACCAAGCGCGGCGATTGCCGTGGCGACCGTTCGAAGATTTCGTGGACACAGGTGGAAACCGGTTCTGCGATTACCTGGAAGTACCCGTCCTGCATTCTGCGCGGCGATGACAGCCGTGGCGAATTCTATTCGATCGCGGTTTCCAACGGCCACCAGCAGATCGACAGTGGCACCAAGATGATCCACCTCGGCAAGAACACGTCGAGCCGCATCATCGCCAAGGGCATTGCCGCCGGCTTCTCGGAAAACGTCTATCGCGGCCAGGTCTCGGCCCATCGCAAGGCGACCAATACCCGCAACTTCACGCAGTGCGATAGCTTGCTGATCGGCGACAAGTGCGGCGCTCACACCGTGCCCTATATCGAGGCGAAGAACTCGTCTGCGCATTTCGAGCACGAGGCGACGACGTCGAAGATTTCCGAAGACCAGCTGTTCTATTGCCTGCAGCGCGGCATCCCGGAAGAAGCGGCCATCGCGCTCATCGTCAACGGCTTCGTCAAGGAAGTCATTCAGGAACTGCCGATGGAATTCGCCGTGGAAGCGCAGAAGCTGATCGGCATTTCGCTGGAAGGTTCGGTCGGCTGATAGTCACCCAAATATGCACCTGAGTGCGCGACGCTCGCGCACCTTCGCTCACACTATTCTTAGGATAAATCCATGCTTGAAATCATCGACCTGCACGCAAAGATCGCCGATACCGAAACCGAAATCATCAAGGGTCTCAACCTGAAGGTTGCCGCCGGTGAGGTTGCTGCCATCATGGGGCCGAACGGTTCTGGCAAGTCGACGCTGTCCTACATCCTGTCGGGCCGCGAAGATTACGAAGTCACCTCTGGTGACATTCTCTATAACGGCGAAAGCATTCTGGAACTGGATGCCGCCGAGCGTGCCGCCAAGGGCATCTTCCTTGCCTTCCAGTATCCGGTTGAAATTCCCGGCGTCGCCACCATGCAGTTCCTGAAGGTTGCGATGAACGAGCAGCGCAAGGCGCGTGGCGAGTCCGAACTGACGACGCCGGACTTCATCCGCCGCGTCAAGGAAGCGGCTGGCGATCTGAAGATCGACATGGAAATGCTGAAGCGTCCGCTCAACGTCGGTTTCTCCGGTGGCGAGAAGAAGCGTGCTGAAATCCTGCAGATGGCGCTCCTGGAGCCGAAGCTCTGCGTTCTCGACGAAACCGATAGCGGCCTCGACATCGACGCCCTGAAGATCGTGGCTGACGGCGTCAATGCGCTGAAGTCGCCGGATCGCGCCACTGTCGTCATCACCCACTATCAGCGCCTGCTGGATTACATCGTGCCTGACAGCGTGCATGTTCTCTACAAGGGCAAGATCATCCGCTCGGGTGACAAGGCGCTGGCGCTGGAGCTGGAAAACAACGGTTACGCCGACATCATCGGTGAAGCGGCCTAAGCCGAAGGCCAGGAGGTGATGTCCATGAACATTCAAGCTACCAACCGGCTGACGCCCGCGGAAACCGCGCTGGTCGATGCCTATACCGCCAAGTTCAGCGAATTGCCGGGCGATGGCGCCGTGGTTGCCGCGCGTGACGTGCTGTTCGACGATCTGAAGACCGGTGGTCTTCCGACCCGCCGTATCGAGGCCTGGCACTATACCGATCTGAAAAGCCTGCTGCGGACCATCCCGGAAGACCAGCCTGCACCGGTTATCGAGAAGGCTGTATCCGTCATTGCCGGTTCGCCTGTCGCTTATGTGCTGCATGGGACGGCCAATACCGGCAAGATCGACGAGGTTCGCGTTTCGAGCTTTGCCGGAAGCCTGGCCGACGGTTCCGCCGCCGCAGGTCTTGCAGAAGCCAGCAAGGATGACACGATCGGCCGCATCAATGGCAGCTTCGTGCGCGACGGTCTGGTGCTCGACATTCCGGCCGAGGCCGAAATCGAAAAGCCGATCGAATTGCAGGCGATCCATGGTGCAGGTCAGGTTCACAGCCGCTTCCCGGTGCGCTTCGGCAAGGGCTCCAAGGCCACCGTCATCGAGCGTCACCTTTCGGTGACTTCGGATGCGGCCTTTGTTTCCTCCGTCAGCGACATCGTCGTTGAGGATGGCGCGGAAGTGACCTGGATCGTCTTGCAGCAGCAGGGTGCCGCCGATATTCATCTTGGCCAGCTGCGCATGAAAATCGGTGCGGATGCCAAGATTCGCCTGTTCATTGTCAATGCCGGCGGCAAGCTGGTGCGGCAGGAACTGCGCATCGACGTGGAAGGCGAGGGCACGGATCTCATCGTTCGTGGTGTCAACCTTTTGGGTGGCGAAACCCATACCGACGTGACGATGGTTCTTGGTCACAACGTGCCGAACACGACCTCGACGGAAGTGTTCCGCAACGTGGTGTTCGACCGTGCCAAGGGCATTTTCCAGGGCATGATCCGGGTGGCGCCCGATGCCCAGAAGACCGACGCGAAGATGGCCTGCAATACGCTGCTGATGTCTGACGATGGCGAGTTCTCGGCAAAGCCGGAACTGGAAATCTTCGCCGATGATGTTCAGTGCGGCCATGGTGCGACGGTTGCCGATATCGACGACAACCATCTTTATTACCTGATGGCGCGCGGCGTGCCGAAGGCCAAGGCACGGGCGATGCTCGTCAACGCCTTCGTCGCGGAGATCGTCGAGGAACTGGAAGACGAAGAAGAACTGGTAGAGGCGCTGGAGACGATCATCTCCGGCTGGCTGGAACATCATGCCTGAGAGCGAACGCGCCGCAGTGGCGGCCCCCTATGACATCGAAGCCGTGCGCCGGGATTTTCCGATCCTGTCGCGCGAGGTCTATGGCAAGCCGCTGGTCTATCTCGACAACGGCGCGTCCGCTCAAAAACCGCAGGTGGTGATCGACGCCGTCTCGCATGCCTATGCGAACGAATATGCGAACGTGCATCGCGGCCTGCATTTCCTCTCCAATGCCGCAACCGACGCCTATGAGGCGGCGCGCGAAAAGGTGCGCCGTTTCCTCAATGCCGGTTCGGTGGACGAGATCGTCTTCACCAAATCTTCGACCGAGGCGATCAATACGGTTGCCTATGGTTACGGCATGCCCAAGATCGGCGAGGGCGACGAGATCGTCATCTCGATCATGGAGCACCACTCCAACATCGTGCCGTGGCATTTCATCCGCGAGCGGCAGGGCGCGAAGCTCGTCTGGGTGCCTGTCGATGATGACGGCGCGTTCCATATCGAGGCTTTCGAAAAGAGCCTGACCGAGCGCACCAAGCTCGTTGCCATCACCCATATGTCGAATGCGCTCGGCACCATCGTGCCGGTCAAGGAAATCTGCCGCATTGCCCATGAGCGCGGCATTCCGGTGCTTGTTGATGGTTCGCAGGGCGCGGTTCATATGCCGGTCGATGTGCGCGATATCGATTGCGACTGGTATGTGATGACCGGCCACAAGCTTTACGGTCCGTCGGGCATCGGCGTGCTTTATGGCAAGGCTGACCGGCTGCGCGAGATGCGGCCGTTCCAGGGCGGCGGCGAGATGATCCTCGACGTTTCCGAGGACAATGTAACCTATAACGAGCCGCCGCATCGTTTCGAAGCCGGCACGCCGCCCATCGTGCAGGCCATCGGCCTGGGTTACGCGCTTGACTACATGGACAATCTCGGCCGCGCCGCGATTGCCGCGCATGAGGCGGATCTTGCGGCTTATGCCGCTGAGCGGTTGCGTGAGATCAATTCGCTGCGCATCATCGGCAATGCACCGGACAAGGGCGGCATCTTTTCCTTCGAGCTTGAGGGCATCCATGCCCATGATGTCTCGATGGTGATCGACCGGCGCGGCGTTGCCGTGCGGGCCGGCACCCATTGCGCCATGCCGCTCTTGAAACGGTTCGGCGTCACCTCCACATGCCGGGCATCGTTCGGCCTTTACAATACCCGCGCCGAAGTAGACTCTCTTGTCGAGGCGCTGGAATATGCGCGCAAATTTTTCGCCTGATATCGGGATTAAAGAGATCAGGATTGAGGTTTAAGACCATGACTGCCGAAGCCACTGCAAAGACCCAGGATGCGACCGAAGCTCAGGAAAAGGTATCCACCATTCCACCGGAAGAGTTGGCACGCCTCAGCGACGACGTTATCGCGGCGCTGAAGACCGTCTACGACCCGGAAATTCCGGCCGATATCTTCGAACTCGGTCTCGTCTACAAGATCGACATCGAAGACGACCGGATGGTCAAGATCGTCATGACGCTGACCGCTCCCGGTTGCCCGGTGGCCGGTGAAATGCCGGGCTGGGTGGAAAATGCCGTTGGCGCCGTCGAGGGTGTTTCCGGCGTCACCGTTGAAATGACCTTCGATCCGCCGTGGACGCCGGATCGCATGTCGGAAGAAGCACAGGTCGCCGTCGGCTGGTACTGACGTGATTTTGACGGGTGTCATCTCTTGATGACATTCTCAGGCGCTATTAGATTGAATTCCATAAACATCGAGCCTTGAACTCGATTGTCGAAGGAGAATGAGCCCATGGGCTTTGCGATCATGACCATGACGGGGGCTGCGGCCTCTCGCGTTAAAGCAATCGTCGAAAATTCCGGACCGGACGCCAAGGGCGTGCGCGTCGGCATCAAGAAGGGTGGCTGCGCAGGCATGGAATATACCATCGACCTCGTGACAGAGGCAGATGCGAAGGACGATCTGGTCGAATTCGAAGGGGCAAAGGTCTGGGTTCAGCCTTCCGCCGTGCTTTATCTGCTCGGCACCCAGATGGATTTCGAAGTGACCAAGATGCGCTCCGGTTTCACCTTCAACAATCCCAACCAGACCTCGGCCTGCGGCTGTGGTGAATCGGTTGAGCTGAAGCCCGCCGATCTGGCGGCACTGGCAAAGCAGCGCGAGGCTGAGGCGAGCGTTTGATCGCTTGCGTGGGCTCTTCGATGGCGCGGGGTCCTTTCATTGTGCACGCAGCATTCCTGCAAACGCGACGTCATCCTCGGGCTTGACCCGAGGATCCATTCCCCTCACATCGCTTGAAATGTGCGTAGATCCTCGGGTCAAGCCCGAGGATGACGGGGACAGGTCTGAGCTTCCGTTTCCCGGAACTGATTGTCACCGGAAATCAGTTCTCGAAGGACGATGACTGCTGTTTCAGGGTGTTGATAAAATCCGCCAGAGGATGAATCGGTGGCGTCGTCGTCAATAACGGTTCGAGAGCGGCGGCGATCGTCTGGCAATCGTCTGCCGAGAGCGACCGAAGGCTCGAGACGATTTTGTTATAATCGGGCGTCCCGCGCGCCGCGAAGGAGCGATTGATCACAAACTGCTCCGTCTGCCCGTCAACGCGCTCCACGAAGAGGGCGAGCGAACCGCCGTCAGCGGCGGCAGCGCTGTCCGATACCGATTTGAACATCCAAACTCCATCCGGTAAACTTGAGGGCGAGCCTATCCGATTGACGCCCTGACGCAAGATCAGCAAGGATATCGGATATTCTGCGAGGTTTGGCGGAGGTGCGGAACCGCATGCCTTTCATGCTCCGGGAAGGCGTTTCAGGCCACCAACGGGATTGATCGTGGGGAGCGAACCGGGATGGACATCAGTAGCGCCTCGATTGATATCTGGACGATAGGACTGATCGTCGCCAGCGTCGTGGCTGGCCTGACGCTGATCGTTGGTATTGTTTGTCTTGCATTTTACTGGGAGGAGACAAAGGGATCTGCGGCATCCAAGGGTGATGCGTTGAATAGCCCCCCGCTCGAACGGACTGAGGGTGGAGACTGGCCCACAGTGCACGGCGACGCGAGTGGGGGAGCGCATCATTGAACAGGCAGACTATTTGATGAGGCCGGAACCCGATATGATTGCGAATGCCAAAGCCGCTGTGCGGGCGGCATTTGCGGGTGTCACTTTGGGTGGCGGCGTCGGTCTCTCCGAGGCGCAGGCACTTGACGACTATGCGAATGATGAAGTTCGCGCGACATGCCGCGCTGGCGATGAGAAGAATGATTGGGCGGCGATCCCGCCAAGGGGCCTCAACAGACATTCCGGCAGCCCCGCCTTCCTTGATGCTGAAGGAATGCGATTTCATTTGCCTGCCTATATGATCGCTGATCTTGATGGCGACTACAGGCATGAATTCGCACCCTATTTATGCGGGTGCCAGGAGAAGTTTTCCTTGCTGACCCCTTTGCAACGGACTGCCGTGGAAGTGTATCTCCGCGCCATCAGTGAGAGGGAAAATGTGCCGTCCTATCAGGATGACATAAATCGCGCACTTGAAGAGTGGGTTGGTCTGCGCGCGCCTTAGCGAGCGATTAAAGCGGTTCGGCTAATCCCCCGGAAGAACCGGAGGTTTCCGTTTATTGTCCCAAAAGCCGGTTGCGGTTTGAAATCCAGCTTTCATTCATGCCTGAGCGCCTCGATCGGGCTGAGACTCGCCGCCCGCCGTGCCGGGAAATAGCCGAAAATCACCCCGATGGCCGCCGAAAAGGCGAAGGCGAGGAAGATGATCGACGGGCTGGTGACGAAGGGCACGTTGAGATAACCGACGACGGCGTAAGCAAGGCCGAGGCCAGTGAGGATGCCGACGAGGCCGCCGAAGGCCGACAACATCACGGCTTCCACCAGAAACTGCGTCAGCACCTGTTTTTCCAGCGCGCCGATGGCAAGCCGAATGCCGATTTCGCGGGTGCGTTCCGTCACTGACACCAGCATGATGTTCATGATGCCGATGCCGCCGACCAGCAGGCTGACGGCCGCGACCGCGCCCAGAAGCCCGGTCAGCAATGTCGTCGTGCCCGTCATGGCCGAGGCGATCTGGGTCATGTCGTTGACGGTGAAGTCGTCCTCACGGCCGATGCCGATGCGGCGGCGCTCACGCAGCAGGTTCTGCAGGTCGCTCTGCACCTTGGCGGTGGAAACGCCATCCTGCGCCGAGACCATGATCGAGGAAATGGTGGTGGTGCCGCCGATGCGCCGCTGGTGGATTTTCAGCGGCATGATGATGGTGTCGTCCTGATCGTCGCCGAGGCCGGACTGGCCTTTTCTGGCCAGCACGCCAATGACGGGGCAGGAGATGTTGCTGACACGAACTGTCTGCCCCACCGGGTTTTCCGCGCCGAAGAGTTCCTGCCGTACCGTTTCCCCGATGATGCAGCCGATCTGGCCGCCGCGATCTTCTGCAGGCTGGAAATCGCGGCCGAGTGCGATCGTCCAGTCCTGCGCGATCAGATAATCATTGGTGGTGCCGATGACGCTTGTCTGGTGGTTCTTGCCGCCGAAAATGACGGTTGCTGCGGAACTGCGGTTCTGGGGCGCGACAGCACGGATGCCTGTGACCTGGTTGCGGATGGCCTCGACGTCGCGGTCATCGAAGCGTTTGGCTTCGGTGCTTGCCCGTCCGGGGCCGAACTGGCCGGGGCGCACGAACAGCATGTTGGTTCCCAGCCGCGAAAGCTCCGATTTCACCTGCTCGGTCGTGCCGTTGCCGATGGTGACCATGGCGATGACGGCGGCCACGCCGATAACGACGCCGAGCACGGTGAGGAAGGAGCGCAGGAGGTTGCGGCTGATGGCGCGCAACGCAAGACGCGACGTTTCAAAGAACATCCGATGTCTCCTTGTTGTCCGCGGCGCTGTCGGAGGCGAGGTGGCCATCAACGAAGCGCAGGAGGCGTCCGGCGTGGGCGGCGATATCCTCTTCATGGGTAACCATGACGACCGTGATGCCCCTGTCACGGTTGAGCGCGGTGATCAGTTCCATGATCTCGTTGCTGGTTTTGGTATCGAGGTTGCCGGTCGGTTCGTCGGCCAGAAGCAGGGCAGGGCGGGTGACGATGGCGCGCGCAATGGCCACACGCTGCTGCTGGCCGCCGGAAAGCTCCTGCGTGGTGTGATCCTCACGGCCCTTGAGCCCCACCTGCGCCAGCGCTTCCATGGCGCGGGCCCGCCGTTCCGAGGCCTTCATGCCGCGATAGACCAGCGGCAGCTCGACATTTTCCACCGCAGAGGTGCGGGAAAGAAGATTGAAGCCCTGAAATACGAAACCCAGCATGTGCCGGCGCAGCAGCGTCAGATGCTCATTGTCGAAGCCGCTGGTCGGTACGCCCTGAAACAGATATTCGCCTGATGTCGGCACGTCCAGACAGCCGATGATGTTCATCGAGGTGGATTTGCCCGAGCCTGATGGCCCCATGATGGCGACGAATTCCTTCTCGCGAATGGAGAGGCTGACGCCGTCGAGCGCGCGGATCGCCGCTTCGCCGCGGCCATATTGCTTGACGACATCGCGGAATTCGATGAGCGGCGGCTGTTGCATGCGGTTCTCCTCCGTCAGCCGGCGTTGCGGGCCGTTGCGTCGGTAATCACCTGATCATCGGCTTTCAACTCGCCCGATTTTACCACGGTATGCTGACCGTCGGTGGAGCCTGTTTCGATGGCGACGGAGACCGGCGTGTTGTTGCGCAGCACCCACACGGTTCTCTTGCCGGTCGCGGCCTGACCGGCATCGCGGTTCTGCGAGCGTCCCATGCGCGGCGGGCGGAACAGGCTCATCAGCCCGCCACCACGGGAGGCGGATTCGCGCGGCGGCGTATAACGAAGCGCGGAATTCGGCACCAGCAGCGTGTCCTTGATTTCCTCAACGATGATATTGGCGGTCGCCGTCATGCCGGGGCGCAGCAGCAACTCCGCATTGTCGACCGTCAATATGCCCTTGTAGGTCACCACATTGGACACGGTTTCGGAGGCGAAACGGACCGTTTCGATTTCGGCCGGGAAGCTGCGGTCGGGATAGGCATCGACATTAAACGTGGCCTTCTGCCCGGTCTCGACCTTGCCGACATCGGCCTCATCCACCGAGACCTGCAATTCCATATGGCGCAAATCGCCGGCGATCGTGAACAGCACAGGCGCGTTGAGGGAAGAGGCAACGGTGGCGCCGGGATCGACGCTGCGGGTGAGGATGACGCCATCGATGGGCGAGACGATCTTGGCCTTGCCGAGATTGACTTCGGCGAGCCGCAGATCGGCTTCGGCCGAAAGCACGGTCGCTTCGTTGACCTCCAGCGTGGCTGCGGCCGCATCATGGGTGAATTGCGCCGCATCGAGATCCTGCTGGCTGGACACCCGGTTCTGCACCAGCGACCGCAGGCGTTCCATGGAGGTCTTGGCCGAACCGAGATCGGCGCGCGCCTTCAGCACATTGGCCTTGGCGGAGGCGAGCTTGGCGCGGGCGCTCTGCACGTCGGCTTCGAGCTTGTTGGTATCCAGCTCCGCCAGAACGTCTCCGGCCTTGACCGGGCTATTATAGGTGACGTTGACCTTGCGCACCGTGCCGGACAATTCGCTCGATATATCGACCTGATCCGTCGGCTGGACGGAGCCGGTGGAGGTGACGATGACGGACAGATCGCCCTGGCGCGCCGCTTCCGTGGTGTAGCTATAGGCGACGCCCGCCGCACGCGACTGGTAATAATAACCAAGGCCACCGCCGACCAGAACAAGGAAGGCGGCCACATAAAGATAACGGCGCGATTTCTTCTTCCTGCCGTTTCTGTTCGTTCCCAGAATCTCACGCAGATCGGGCTGGCTGTTTGGTGTATCGCGGCCAATGCCGTTGGCGTCATTCATTCTCGTCACCCGCAAAATTCAAAATACCACAGAGGGTTGTTTCCGCTCCGCGGTTTATCCGTCCATCTGTCGTTCTGTATTCCTCTGATTGTGGGAAGTGGCATAGCTTGCCTCAAGGGTGAAGTGAAAACTTGGTAATATTTATGATAGTTCTGGTCTGATAGAGATAGGCACTGGAAAGCCCGATGCCACCGATACGGCAAAAGGTTTCAGCAGCGACAGTCAGGACGATGATGAAATGAACGACAATGTGGTGAAGTTCTGCAAACCGGTGCCGCCGAAAAAACCGCGCGAACCGCTGGGTCCGAAAGCGAGGAAAGCTTTGACGATTGCGGCTGTCATTTTGTTTTTCGTGGCTGCGTGGGGTTATTTCACGCTGATGGGGCAGGGGTAGGGCAAAGGGGCCGGCGTTGGCGCTCTTGCTTGGGGCAGGATGGAAGGCGCCAGTATTCAAGCCGGCTAAAGCGGGTGTCTCTGGAGACGAATAGACTTAGGGGCGTCGCCGCTGATTCTGATGACGGCTATTAGCTCGTAGCGGCCTTTCGATCTCATATTCGGGCAGGCACTGTTGCCGGGGACAAACCGTCGATCAAACAAAAAGCGCCGTCGTGAAGACGATAGAAGCCGTCTTGCGGAACTGGGAGTTCCAGCATTTCTCGTTTCGATAGGCCGGTGTAGACACCACGGACTATTCGACCGAATAACCCGTGTGATACGGCTATCGTCGGACGTCCGATATCTGCAATCCAGGCTTTCGCACGATTACACGCATCGTCGAAACTCTCGCCGTCAGGTGATTTGAAGTACCAGTCGAACGCATCGGAACCGTCAAGATAGCCAGGGAACTCGGAATCGATTTCAAATCTTGTCATTCCGTCCCATGAACCAACTGTGACCTCCATGAGCCGGGCATCTTCGATGCTGGGAAGTGAAAGCAAGCGTCGAACCCGACTTGCGGTTTCGCGAGTTCTACCAAGAGGGCTTACTTGCATCTCAAATGACTGACCGTCATCAGAAAGCTCGTGATAAAGAACGTTGGCGACGAAATCCGCCTGTTCGATACCAAGCGTCGTTAGTGATGAATCTTTTTGGCCCTGAAATCGTCCAAGAGTATTCCAAACGGTTTCACCATGCCGCAGCAGGTAGATCGTCGACACACGAATGCCCCTCTTAAACGACTTAATACAAAAATGGACAATCGCATGACCGATTGATGACGGCAATTGGCGCAATACTGCCCAAACGATAACTTGCTGTCGCCGCTGTAAAAGCCACTTGCCAACGGGATCATACCCAATACCTTATCAACACGGCCAAGGGAGGTGGATTGTATGAAAGGTTTTCGCGACAGTGTGCTTTTTCCGCTCACGCTCCTGATCGGCGGCGTGGTCGCGTTTTTTCTCTTCCTCTACGTGACAGGCCACGACCCGGATGAACGACCCCTGACTCTCGGCGAGTGGGTTATCGGCGGCATGCTGATCGGACCGGGTTTCGGTTATCTCGTGAAATGGAGAAAGGCTAAGAATAGCCGGAGCGCAAATACGGACTGATACCGTGTCTGCGATCGAAACCAAACCAGTCATTCGTGGGGAATGTGAGAAGCGGTGGCGACCCCTGCAGGACTCGAACCTGCGACCTACTGCTTAGAAGGCAGTTGCTCTATCCAGTTGAGCTAAGGGGCCGTCATGCCGGGCAATCGATACTCCGGCAAAAACTTTGATCGTCGTGTTTCAGTGCGTCCAGGGCTGGGTGCGGTTGAAACGAAAATTGTCGGTGTAGGAAACCACCTTGCGGGTTGCTTCTTTCGGCAGGATGACGCGGTATTCGATGCCCTTGCGCTGGGCATAGGCTTCGGCCTGTTCCTGCGTCTCGAATGTCAGCTTGACCTGCTGCTTCATGTCGGAGCTGGAGGTATAACCCATGATCGGATCGATCTTGCGCGGAACCTCGGCGTCGAATTCCAGAACCCAGACATTGGTCTTCGCCTTGCCGGATTGCATGGCGGTTTTTGCAGGGCGGTAAATCTTCGCAGACATGTCGAAACTGCTCCGGTTGGACAGTGGGGCGCAACACCCCGAATTATTCTTCACGTACCTGAATAGAATAACCAAATCGTGTCAGGAACGTTGAATTTGAAATGGACTGACTTCAGGTGAGAGTCAAGACGATTATCCCGCGCTTTCCTTTCGCGCCACTGCAACGCCGGCGACGGATTTTGCCGATCGAGGCCGCGACTGAACAAAGATGAATTTCCCTGTTGCGGACTTCGGGTGAACCGTGTATTCCCCAGCCATCGCCTCGGCGGAGTGTAGCGCAGTCTGGTAGCGCATCTGGTTTGGGACCAGAGGGTCGGGAGTTCGAATCTCTCCACTCCGACCATTTTAAAGCAAAACATCTGCTTTCCGGCGTAACCTCTTTCAAGAAGCCAGTATTTATTCTGCCGATGGTCCGGCCAGCGTGCTTTCCGCCGTGCCGATCGTCATCACATTGCCGCGCCATGCCACCGCGCTGCCGATCCAGCTGCGTGCCCAGACGACGGGCATGATCATGTCGCGGGCGATCATGGCCGGCAGCGTATTGAGCGATACCGGCCAGCGATTGAGGGCGGCAAGCGCCAGTTCCGGCACGTACATGAGGGCGAGCACGGCAAAGGCCGTTGCCACGAGGTTCACATCCATCATGGCAGCGGCGGCGAGCGCGAAAAGAAGCGGGGGAAGCGCACCGGTCAGGATTTCCGGTGCGAAATATTGCGGGAAGGTCACGCGTCTCAACCGCGCCCAGCGGGTCTGGCGCGACCAGATTTCGCCGGCATGGCGCTGGCCGAGTGGTTGCTCGAAGGGAGTGGAGACCAGATGCACCTTGCGGCCGGCGCTTCGCACCAGTTTCGTCGAGGCCGCGTCTTCGGCGATTTCGGCGGCGAGGGCGCGAATGCCGCCATTCTCCTCCAGAAACGGCTTGTTCCACAACATCGACTTGCCCTGCGCAAAACCCATGCCGATCGCTTCCGCAGCATATTGCCAGCGCCCCTGCGAGCCGTTGAGGAAGGCGCATTCCACATGTGCCCAGAAACCCGTCGGCCGCGAGCCGAGCGGCGGCGAGCAGACCAGCCCGCTATCCTGCCGCCAGGCCGACATCATGGTCGTTATATAGGATTTCGGCATCAGCACGTTCGAATCGGCGAGAATGACCCATTCGTGGCGGGCGGCGCGCCAGCCCTTGACGCAATTGTTCAGTTTCGGATTGGCACTGATGCGGTCGTCACCGATCAGCAATTGCGCCGGCACCGTGGGGAAGGCCGATTGGGCTTTGCGCACTTCCGCGATCACGGGATCGAATTCATCGGCGACGCAGAACAGCAGTTCGTAATCCGGCCAGTTGAGCTGGAAGGCACGTGACAGCGTCAGCGGCGTGAAATTTTCGACGCCGCGCAACGGCACGACCAGCGAGACCGGCGGTTTCTTCCGTACAAGCTCGTTTTCGGCATCGCGTCTCCTCAGCCGCCAGCCGGCCAGAACGATGCCGAGAAGATTGAATGCAAGGAGCAGAATTGCACAAAGGGCAAAGACAGTTTCCATGCTGGCCAGTTCCACTCCCAAGCTTTCGGCGGTTATTCCGCCAATCGATTCCATGGAATTCGTCTCTGCCGATTATAACGTTTGCGTGACAGTTACATGTCATCATCCGCAGGCGGGCAGGCTGCGCCGCGTGTGAAAACCTGGTGAAGACACATGGCCGCAAAAGAAAAGCCCTCCGTGGTGAAGGGCCCAATCGTCACGATGACATGAATTCTAGTGGATGTTCAGAATATGGGCATGGCTGCTTGCAACGAGAAACGATTCCCGCGCTATTTCGATGTCGCATTTGCCGGCGATCGCATCGAGGCAGTTTTTGCAGGCTTCCTGATGTTCCGGGCCGTGTTCCTCCGGCCAGCGGTACATCAGCATGTCCAGCGCCACCAGCGGGCTGTAGATTTCCACGGCCGCCGACAGTGGCAGGTGGATCGCCACCGGCTTCATCCACAAGGCGTGGTGACACGGCTCCGTTCTGTTAATCAGCATATCATTCTCCTCCCTGTTTATCTGGTCTCGACAGCCTTTCTCACTCCCATGCGCGAAATGTTTGCCTCACGAAATGGTTCCCGATCACCTAAAATGTGATCGATCAGGGGGTTCCAATTTTCCAAGATGAATGGAAGATGAACGAATAGATGAACCGGAGATGAACAAAACCGCCCATCAGGCGTTGTTGTGTCCATAAGAAGGAGAACGCATATGTTCAATTTGTCAGGCATTCAGGAAAGCTTCTTCGGGGATCGCATGGCGGGCGTCTGCCAGGCGATTACCTCGGCGCTGGCCTTCGAATCGGGCCTCGAAAAGTCACGTATTTCGGCAAGCGTCGAAAATGACGTGATCTATCTGGAAGGCACGGCCGATTCGGTCGAGGCGATCGACATCGCCATCAATCTCGCTTCTTCCATTTCCAATTGCCGGGTTTTGAGCCATATCGAGCCGGTCTACTGATTATTGCGTCGGCCGGGTGAAACCTCGTCCGGCCCGTTCAGACGCAATAACGCGGCAATCTTACTTTCGGTTGCCGATTTGCGCACTGCGGATCATATCGCCCGGCTTGATGCCATAGCGTTTTGCAGTGCCGCCATTCAGTTCAAGAACGAAATTCACCGGGCCGCGGGAGCTGATGATGGCTTCCGAATGCGGAACCGCGTTCTCGTGGATATGGGTGATGCGCCCGTCGCGGGCAATGAACAGCATGTCGAGCGGGATGAGGGTGTTGCGCATCCACATGGCGACGTCGCGTGACATACCGAAATCGAACAGCATGCCACTTTCAGGCGGCATCGACTTGCGGAACATCAGGCCCTGTTCGCGCTGGGCATTGTCCAGCGCCAGCTCGGCAGTGAAATCGTGGGTTTTGCCCGAGGCGGTTTCAATTGTCAGTGGCTCTGACGTGAATGTCAGCCGTTCCTGAGACTGGGCGGCGCCCGCAAGCGTGAAAAAAAGAAGCGCCAGAATGGCGCTTTTCACCATCTGGGGCAGGGCGGCCATCAATGCGACATCCCGATGGAGACCGGGTTGTCGGGGTGGATTTCCGCCGCCATCAGGCCCTTGTCGCCATCGCCGAAACGCACCAGCACCACCTGGCCGGGGCGAAGCTCCGTCAGGCCGAAACGGCGCAATGTTTCCATGTGCACGAAAATATCTTCCGTTCCTTCGCCGCGCGTCAGGAAGCCGAAACCCTTGGTGCGGTTGAACCACTTGACGATGGCGCGCTCGAGGCCGCTCGAGGGCGTCACCTGCACATGGGTGCGCACCGGCGGCAGCTGCGAGGGGTGAACGGCGGTCGTTTGATCCATCGACAGGATGCGGAAAGCCTGGAAGCCACGGTCGCGGCGCTGGATGAGCGCGACGATGCGCGTACCTTCAAGAATGGTCTGGTATCCGTCGCGGCGCAGGCAGGAGACGTGCAGCAGCACGTCCTGCGTGCCGTTGTCCGGCACGATGAAACCGAAACCCTTGGCGACATCGAACCATTTCACGACGCCGGTAATTTCGGTCAGGTCCACGGCATCGCCCGAAAGGTCCTCGACATCGACTATCGTTTTCGATGACATCCTATCAGCCATATCCTGCCAACCCCTCGATTACGCGCCACACATCGGTCAACTGATTCCTGTGCGCCAGATTAACATCTTGGTAACGGTTCCACGCAAGCCCTAGTTTTTGATTTGCGCAGCTGCTTTTATGTCGCCGTCCTTGTCCGGGGCTTGCCGCCAGGCGTTTAACGGCCCCGGACCCGTGTAATGGAGAGGAAGAAAATGCGGTATCTGCACACAATGGTTCGCGTCAAAGACCTTGGCGAGTCACTGAAATTCTATTGCGACCTGCTGGGTCTTGCGGAAATACGCCGAATCGAGAACGAAAAAGGCCGATTCACTCTGGTGTTTCTTGCCGCGCGTGACGACATTGCTGCGGCAAAGGAAAACAAGGCGCCGTGCCTGGAGCTTACCTACAACTGGGACACGGAGGATTATACCGGCGGCCGCAATTTCGGCCATCTGGCTTACGAGGTCGACAATATCTACGATTTCTGCGCCAGCCTTCAGCAGAACGGCATCGTCATCAACCGGCCGCCGCGCGACGGACACATGGCCTTCGTGCGTTCTCCGGATGGCATTTCTTTTGAAATCCTGCAGAAGGGCGAAAGCCTCGCACCAGCCGAACCATGGATATCTATGCAGAATACCGGTTCCTGGTAGGGATTTTCCGGCCAATAGCGGCGTTTTCGGGCGCTCTTGCCTTATCCCGAGGGGATGAGGCATAGTCCGCGAATCGAAACGGCCAGTCCCGTTTTGGGGGAAGCACACGATTCCGTTCCCGTGCTGCTGTTGGAAATGCAAGATACGGAGGCCACCCATGAAAACTGTCGAGGGCGCGAAACAACGCGTTTCCTGTCAGCGTCTCGTCATTGCGGTTTCGCTGCTCGGGCTTTCCGGATGCGTTTCGGCGGTGACGGATGACGAGATGGCCGCCAGTACCAAGAAGCCGGAAATTGCCGCACAGCATAAGCCGCAAACCGCAGCCGCTGCTCCCCAGACATCCGGCGCCCAGCCGGGGCACTATGTGGATCCCGCCGTGGCATCGGCCGCCGGAGCGGCCACGCCTTCCCAGCCGCAGCACGCCGGAGGTCCCGCCCAGGTTTATGGCGCTGCCGCCGATATTGGCGGATTGACGACGCAGCCGACAGCGATTTCGGCCGGGACGGCCAGCATCTATTCCACGGCATCTGCCGCCGCGCCCGCCGCTGTGGCGGGTGCACCGGGCACGGCCCCCGCCGCAGCGGGCGCTCCTTCACAGAAAATCATGCCCGCTGTCAGCAGCGTCTATTCCGCGCCGGTGCAGGCGGCGCAGCCACAGCCGGTATCCGTTCCGGTTCCGGCAGCCGCGCAGGTGCCGGCGGAACAGCACAGCGAAAATCGCCAGCCCGCAGCCGTGCCGGTGCCGCAGCCGCCATCGGCGCAGCTCGCCGCCGCTGAGCCGGCGGCCAATGCCGGAACGACGGGCGAAGGGCAGGAAAGCGAAGGCAAGGGCGTGACGCTTGCGGCGTTTTTCGCCGGCGCGGCCAAGAAGCGCCTGCCGAAGATGATTGAAAGCGGCACGGCGGGCAACACGCAGGTCGCCGCACTTCCCGGTGCCTCGGACGGCTCGATGGGCATTGCGCTTTCCGGCCGCTCGATGATGTCCGATGAATTTGACGATGCCCATCTCGACGAAGAGGATGACCAGCCGACCGGCCTAATGAAGCTCGCTTCGCTTTCCGGTCTCACCCGCGTTGCCCCGAACGGGCTTTTCCTGCAGACGGACCGGGTCGAAGTCGGTTGCTTCAAGCCAGAACTGGTGCGGATGATCAAGGATGTGGAGCACCACTATAACAGCCCCGCAATCGTCACCTCGGGCTATCGCCCGCCAAAGGGCATAAGGCAGGGCTCCAAGCACTATACCTGCGATGCCGCCGATATCCAGATCAAGGGCGTCTCCAAATGGGAGCTTGCCACCTATCTACGTTCCCTGCCTGATCGCGGTGGCGTCGGCACCTATTGCCACACCGAATCGGTGCATATGGACACGGGTGAACCGAGAGACTGGAACTGGCGTTGCCGCCGCACCGCTGCGCGTAAATAATCTCCCTCAGCCTTCCCGTCGAGAATCGTGCGGTTTCGCGCGCTGTCGAGACGGGACATCCCTTCCGCATGGACGTCCGGCCTTGCTTGCTATAGGAGGCTGTCCTTCATCTTAAGCTTATGGTGCCTTGCGAATGCAGCCGATCTCCACCTTCCCGATATACATCATTTCAATTGCCCGGGCGCGGGCGCGGCTTGATAAGATGCTGGAGAGTGCCTCCGGGCTGGGCCTGGACCTGCGGCCGGTGGAAGGGGTGGACGGCAAGAGCCTGTCGCCGAATGACTGGCGGGATTTCGACCGGCGCGGCTTCGAGTTGCGCAATGGCCGGTATGCCCTGCCGGGGGAATATGGCTGTTATGCCAGCCATATCAAGGCACTTGAAATCTTCCTCGCGACCGATGCGCCCGTGGCGGTGATCGTCGAAGACGACGTTGCCTTCACTCCGGATTTTGCCGGGCGGATCAAGGCGATGATTGCGGTGATGCCGGACAATTCCATCGTGAAGCTGACCAACCACCGGCGCAGTGGTTTCAAGGGTCGCAAGACCACCATTCTTGGTGATACGCTGGGGCGCTGCATCTACGGGCCACAGGGATCATCCGCCTGCTACCTCATTTCACGCAGCGCCGCGCAACGTTTTCTGAAGGCCGCAAGGGTTATGACATTGCCCTTTGACCGGGCTCTGGAATGCGGCTGGGGTTACGGCACGCAGGTTTACGTGGCCGACAGGGATTTCCTGCCATTTGGCAACCCGGATACGCTGGTCGGGACGCGGGCGGAATATAAAGACACCAAATTTGCCCGTTTGAAGCGGATCCCCGCCTATCTGTCCAACGTCTATGACAGCATCGCGCGGTATGTTTACGCCTATCGGTAACCGCGAGTGCTCCGCATCAATTGCCCGCTGTCGCGTCATCACGCCAGTAGCAGGCATTGAGACAGCTTTTTTTTGACAAGCGGCCCAGCTTGTCTCGGAAATCCTGCCAATGCGAGAATGGATTGGCGAGCCAGAGGAAGTAGCTCTCGGCCGAAGCCGCTGTCGTCATCGCAGCATCGCAAACATGGTCGACAAATATGGATGGCGATACGGTGGAGCGCGGCAGCCAGGATATGCCTATGCCGGACGGAACAGGCATATCATATCCGACGTTCTCGGACCGCAGGAAAACCTGACCCGTCGCACCCGGTGGGAGATTTTCACAGATGCGGGCAATTGCCGGCAGGGCCGTTTCGTCCCCGGCAAACAGATACTGTTTTGCCGGCTTTATTCCGAGTCCGCAGGGGCCTGTCATGCCGCAGATCGCGCCAGGACGTGCGCTGCGGGCAAAGGAGCACCCCGGTCCCGCGTCGTCATGCATGACAAAATCGACATCGATCCATCCGCTATCGGCGTCTATCGCGCGGATCGTATAATAGCGAACATGGAAAGAATCTGCGTTCAGGGCCTGGGTATCCTGTGGGCCATTACCCGGTTTTGCGAAATGAAGCCTGACATGCAAGTTCTCCAGCGTATCAAAACGATGAAGCTCGGAGCCCGTAAATCTCAGCCGCTGCATGAACGGGGTGATGCTGCGGCTCTCGACCAGGGTTAGCACGCGAAAGCTCTCATCCATCAAAATGGTCATGTGCGCCTTCCAATCAGTATGAGCAAGAACGGCCCGCCGACCACCGTGGCCAGCAGGCCTGCGGGGATCTGAAACGGGAAGATAAGATTGCGACCCAGCCAGTCGGCGATAAGCAGGATCAGCCCGCCGATCAGCGCTGCTGCCGGCAATTGCGTGCCGGCGCGCTGGAAGCCCGCAAGCCGTGCCAGATGTGGTCCCATCAAACCGGCGAAACTCAAGGGGCCGACGAGGATCGTGGCGCTTGCCGTGAGAATGGCCGACAGCGAATAGAGGCTATTGCGGCTCGCCATGATCGAGACGCCGGTGTTTCTGGCAAAGTCTTCGCCAAGCGGCAGCACTTCCAGCCAGCGGCGGATGAAGGGAACCAGGGCAAGTCCGACGGACAGCAGGAGTGCGGAGATGATGGCCTCACCGGGCGCGACGGCATAGGTGGAGCCGGAAAGCCAGGCCAGAAGCTGGCCGAGCCTCGGGTCCTGTGATGTCATCAAGACCGCCATGACGAAACCGGAGACCGAGCTCAGCGCAATGCCGATCAGCAGCAGCCGGTCGCCGGAAAAACCCGGCTTGCGTGACAGGGTCAGCATCAGCAGCAGAACCGTCAGCGAGCCCGCCGCGCCGGCGAGGATTTGCGCGGAGCGGCTGGGCGCGGCAAGCGTGAGAAGAACCGCGATGACGCCGAGCATCGCCCCGGAAGAGACGCCGAGCACTTCCGGCGATGCCATGGGATTGCCGGTGACGCGCTGCAGAATGGCGCCCGCAAGCGCCAGCATGGCCCCGCCGCTGAAGGCTGCGAGCGCCCTTGGCCAGCGCCAGCCGAGGCTATGCGTGTCGTAGAGCCCCGATAAAAACCAGCCTTCCGTGCTTTTCCCGACGAACAATGCCACACCGGCGGCAAGGCAGAGAATGGCGAGGAGGCCGAGCAGGACCGGCATGGGCCGGGCAAGACGCGCCGCCACCGGCTGGGCACCCGGCTGCGGTGGGGCCGGCATCTTCAGCCGCCGGATCAGCGCAAACATCAGCGGCGCGCCAAGAAGCGCGGTGACGGCTGCGGTCGGGAACAGGCGATAGGTAACGGGGAAAAACAGGACGATCTGGTCGGTCAAGGTCAACAGCAATGCGCCAAGGGCGGCTGAATGGAGAAGCTGCGCCGCCATTCGTCTTGCGCCGCAGGCGCGCGCCAGTGCCGGTGCGGCAAGGCCGATGAAGCTGATGATGCCGACGGAGGCGGTGACCACCGCGGTCAAGGCCGCTGCCACAACGAGTGTCATCAACCGGTAGGCCGCAAGCGACAGGCCGAGACTTCTGGCATTGGCGTCCTCGAGCGTCATGATCGTCAGCGGGCGAAGAAGCAGGGCTACGGCAAGGACGAGCACGGCGAGGCGAGGCGCGAGAAAGGTAACCGCGCTCCAGTCCTGCTGATCGAGATAGCCCGCGCCCCACAAAAAGATGCTGACGAGAAAATCATGGTTGAACAGCACCAGAACCGCACTCGCGGCACCGCAATAGAGGCTGACGATCATGCCCGCCAGCGTGACCGTGACAGGCGACAGGCCTTTGCGCCAGGAGAGTGCAAGGATCGCCAGAAGCGACAGCGCCGCGCCCGCAAAGGCGATCCATTCCTGTGCGCCGGCCCATTGCGGGAACCAGAGCGTTGTAATGGCAAGCAGCAGATAGGAACCGGCCGAAATGCCGAGTGTCGCCGGCTCGGCCAGCGGATTGCGCAGGATGTTTTGCAGGATAGTCCCGACGAGGCCGAGCGTCGCGCCGGTCATCAGCGCAACGACGATCCTCGGCAGCAGGGTATTGTGAAGCAGCACCTGAGCCGTCACGTCCGGATCGGGAAAGAACAGGGCTGCAAGCGGCATTCCATCCGGCATGCGCAGATAAAGATTGAGGCCGGTGAGGCCGGCGCAGACGATGGTGAGCGAAGCGATCACGATCGCGGATAGATTTACTGTCCTGCTCATGGCGATGCCTTACCGGCAAGGGCTGTGGAAACGAGACGGGCGAAGCGTTTTGCCGGTGGCAACCCGCCGTAAAACAGCACGTCCTCGATGCGCACCAACCGGTTTTCGCGAATGAAGGGCAGGCTTTTGATGACCGGTGCTGCGAGAAGCATGTCCAGTTTCTCGCTGCTGGTATCGCCGATGCATAAAAGCCGCGCCTGCGGATGGCGGGAAAGCTGGTCGGCCGTTACCGTTGTATGACCATATTGAGAGGTGTAGCCGTCCCAGGCGTTTTTTATGCCGAGTTGGTCTAGGACATTCTGGAACAGGCTGTTCTTGCCGAAAACCAGCAGCCGCCTGCCGTCTATCACCGTTGCCAGCAACAGGGGGCGTCCGTCATAGGCGGCGAGCCGTGCGCGTGCCTGCTGCATTTCGGCGTCGAAACTTTCCTGAAACGCGTAAAACCGGCCGGGATCGCCGATCCGCGCGGCAAGCGCCACGAGAGCGTTTCCGCCGCTGGTAAGATGGTTTTCGCCCGCTACGACGCCGGCATCGAAACGATGGGTCGGAGCGATGGCGGCAAGCTGTCCGGCGGCCATGGCGAAATCATCGCTATACACGATCAGGCACGGCCGAAGCCGGTCGATAAGTTCGAGATTGGGTTCGGACCGCAATCCAAGCTCGGCGACCGAGGGCGACAGCACCGGCTCGACGACGAGGCTGCGATATCGCTCCAGTTCCGGCAGGGTGGCGGGTTGCACGCCAAGCGCCAGCAGGTTTTGGCCGCTCACCCAGTCCATGGCGACGATGCCACCGGAGCAGGCAGCCGAAGATGACCGGCCGGCGAGGAAAAACGAACCCGCCCCGCAGAGCAGCGCTCTGCGGGACAGGGAACTGCGCGATATCATCAGAACTTCGCCTGAACCGAGAAGGAGACGGTTCTCGGCGCTCCGAGATAATAGCTGTTCTGCCAGTAGTTCTCGTCGGTGATGTTGCTGACATTCAGCCGGAAAGTCAGCGGATTGCCGAAGTTTTCGGTGGTGTAGCGCAGCCCGAGATCGGCGGTGACGTAGGAGGAAAGGCGATCATTGTTTTCGGATGTCGCCCATTGTTTGCCGGTATAATAGAGGCCACCGGTCAGGAAGAGTCCTTCGACGGTGGGGACCTCATATTCGGCATAGACCTTGGCCAGAACATTGGCGACATTCATGGGGCGCTTGCCGTCATAGGTTCCGCCTTCGACCCTGGCGTCAAGGAACGTCACGCCACCGAGAATGGTAAGATCATCCGTCACCTTGCCGGTCGCCGTGAACTCGACGCCGCGATGGCGCTGACGTCCGTCCTGCGTGTAGACATTGGCATCCGTCGTCAGTTCGTAGGCCTTGGAGATGTCAAACAGCGCCGCTGTCAGCAGCATGTCGCCGACATCGCCCTTGATGCCGATTTCCTTCTGCTTGCTGACCATGGGGGCGAGAATTTGCCCGCTGTTTATGGCCGTATCCGGTGCGACGCCACCTTGCTCCAGCCCTTCGATATAGCTGCCATAAAGAGTAACAGTCTCTATCGGCTTGAACAGCAGCGAGGCAGAGGGCGAGAGCCTTGCTTCATCGTAATCCGGTGCGGAGCGGGCGCCGCTGCTGTCCAGCGACTGGCTCTGGATCATGCTGTAATTGGCGCCGACGAGGGCCGACCATTGTTCGTCGAATTCGATCTGGTCGCCGACGACGAAGTTATGATTGCGCACATAGCCGGACTTGTAGAGCGTGCCGGTGTTGGGCGGGAAAGTCGGCTCGGCAGTATGCCGGGGAGAAGACAGGGGGAAAGACGGCTGCCAGCCGGTATTGGGGTTGTAAGTCGTACCCCAGTCCTTGCCCTGATACATGTAATATCCGGCGGTCAACTTGTGGGAGACCGCGCCGGTGTCGAAGGAGACATCAGCGAAAACATTCGCGGCGTCGAAGACGCTTTTTGTTCTGCCGGAGCGAATTGTGATCTGGGAATATTCCTCCGCGGACTGAACAAGATTCATGGTATGATCCTGAACCGGCCTGTCGATATATTCCCGCATATATCCGCCGCGCAGGGTAATGGCGTCGTTCACATCATAGGTGAGCTTGGCAGAGTATCGTTTTTTCTCGATTTCGTCGTGAATCCAGGGTTGGCTCCAGTTTCTGCTGGCGTCGGGCGCGTCGCCATGCAGCACGCCGTCTGCGAAAGCCCAGTAGGAGTTGGCGGCGTCCAGCTTGTATTTGCTATAGGACGCGTTGAGTTCCAGCTTCAGCCGGTCGGTGATGTTCCAGTCGAAAGCGCCGCTTGCGAGAAAGCGATCGACATTCTGATCGTCGATGGCGGTGTCTCCCGCCGAGCGGACGATGTTGAGGCGATAACCCATATCGCCTTCCGGATCGATACGGCCGCCGAAATCGCCATGGACGAAGGCCTGCGCGCCGCCGTAATTGCCGACCGTCACGCTATTTAAACGTTCCTGCGTCGGGCGCTTGTAGACATAGTTGATCATGCCGGCGGGCGAGGCCGCGCCATAGAGAAAGCCCGAAAGGCCGGAAAGAACCTCGGTCCGCTCTTTGTCTTCCAGCACCGTCGCGTGGCTGTAGGAGCGGCGGAAACCGTCTTCGGCCGTGTCATAGGTGGTGAAGCCGCGAATATTGGCCATCGGCGCCCAGCCGGACATCTGCGGCGTCTGGCTGCGGATGGTCGGCAGGACACGGTAGATATCCTCAGGCGATTGCGCCTGGATATTCTGCATCAGCTCCCTCGGCGCGACGGAGACGGAAAACGGCGTGTCGCGAATGGCGGTTTGCCCCAACAGGCCAAGGGAGGACAGGGTCTCTGTCCGGTAGCCGTCCTGCGCAAGCCCGTCCTGCTGCAGCACCGATGCGCCCTGCGAACCCTGAACGGTGATGGTCTGGAGAAGGGTGGAGTTCCCGGCTGCAGCAACAGTTGCGGCACTGACCGGCGCAGCGATGACCACGGAGGTAGCGTCGGTGAAGGAATAGACGAGGCCGGTGCCCCGCAGCAGTTCCACGATTGCCTGCTCGCGGGTGGTCGCGCGGCTCACGCCCTGCGACAGCTTTCCGCGTGCGATCGAGGCATCATAGGAAATCTGCGTCCCCGACAGTTTTCCGAAGGTCGCCAGCGACTTGTTCAGCGGGCCGGCCGGAACCGAATAAACCGCCTGCGCAAAAGCGGGCTGTGCTGCAAGGCCGGCGGCGAGTGCCGATGTCGTCGTCAAAAAAGCGGCGACGAGCGCGCCATGACCCATGCGGCCCCGATTGTTACCCTTGTGAGCCGTTGAGAACTCATTCCCCATGTGAAAACCACTCCATTAAATGTCCCCGGAGACCGGCCTGCGGATAGTGCCGGCGGGCTCCCTGAGGACAATACGAATGGCGTTCGAAAATTTTCCTCTTTTTCTCAAGTTTTATCAGATAGAGGAGATAACGGTCAAAAACGGCGTGACTGTTCTTACTTTCCCGCCGAATGGCCGCACCACCGCATCAAGCGCGCGGACGGGATCGGCAAGATCGAATACGCCGCTGACGACATTGTTTTTAAGGGCAGGGGTGGCGATGACCACCTTACCCTTCTGCCAGCGGGCGATGCGATTGACCACCGCCGCGACGGTCTCCCTTTCGGCAATCAGCATGCCCGTGCGCCATGCCGCGATTTCCGAGGCTTCCCTGACGCCACGATCCATACGGCGCGATGCCTGATCGTAGATCAGCCAATCGCCCGCCGCCAGTTTCTCTCCCTCGGAGGAGGGCAGATCAGGCGAGGTGGCGAGAACAAGCCCATGATCGACGGAGACCGAGATCGAGAGATCATCCCCCGAAACATCAAAAGCAGTTCCGAGCGCGGTCGCGGTCAGCTGCCCATAGGTGACCGAGAAGGGGCGCGCCGGATTTGGCGCGACGTTGAAATAGGCCATGCCGGACAGGAGGTTCACCCGTCTTGCCTGCGCGCTGAAATCGATGGCGATTGCGCTGTCCGGCCCGAGCGTGACCATGCTGCCATCCTCAAGGGGAATGTCTCTGATCTCTGCGGTCGAGGTCAGGTAGTCGGCGCGGGCGCGCAGCGACACATAGGGCGCCAGCACCGAACCGCCCGCCGCCGCGCCGAGACAGAGCGCGCCGCCGACGAGCAGCAGGCGCCGGTTGGGGTCGACGTCCTTTTGCGAGGACCGCGCCTCCTCGGCCAGAATCTGGCCGGTCATGCCGTGGATCGCGGCAACCTTTGCCCAGGCAGCCGCATGGGCCGGTCCGCGCTCGATCCAGGCCCGTGCGGTTTCGATGGCGACGGGATTGCCGGGGTCGTTCTGCAGGCGAATGGCAATATCCGCAGCTTCACGAAACAGGCGTCGTTCTTCCGACACTTCGTTCATAGGGAGCCTTTCAGGATTGCCGGAGATCGGACAATGTTACAGCCTTTGATATATACGAATGAGAGGCTGCATATTTCCGGATGAAAAGAAGTTTAGTGCACGGGCCGGCGGCCAAACGGTAATATCCGGGACGGGATGGACGATATTTGTCCCCTAGAGACCGTTCAGCCGATCCTCGATATGTTCGTAGGCGTCGCGGATCAGAACCCAGGTGCGGGTGGTGGACATGCCGAGCTTCTGTGCGACCTCGCTTATGGTCAAACCGCCCATCCGGTGCAACTGGAAGGCCTCGCGCACCCGCCGGGGCAACTCAGCCAGCGCCTGCTCCACCAGTTGCAGCCGCTGGCGGTCGTAGACGATTGTTTCTGCCGATGGCGATGGATCGACGATGGCGTCGAAGGCACTTTGCGGCAGATCGACACGGAGCAGGCTACGTTCACGGCGATAATGGTCGATGCTGAGATTGCGCGCCACCGTATAGAGATAGGATTTTGGATTATGGGAGGCCGCACTTGCGGATGGCCGTGAGGCCAGAACCTTCAAGAACGCATCCTGCGCCAGATCGGATGCCGTTTCAGGATCGATGCCCCTGCTGCGGAGGGACCTGACGATGCCCTTTGCATATAGCCGGAACAGTTCCTGCAGATCCCAACTCAAGCGCTTTGCCTTCCGGTAATCCACCGCCGCGTTTGCTAGCGTTTTCTAGCAGTTCGGCTGAAAGTGAAGTGGGTACGATCAACGCAGTTTCAAAACCAATTGAAGCGATTACTATAACAAAAAGGCCATCACGCAAGCATGGGCTGGCTGTTGTTGATGCCGCTAGCATGGCCACTTCGAGAGAGCAAAGAAAAAATCCAGGCAGCAAAGAGACTGCGATTTCCGTGCGCGTGCAAATTTCCGGTAAGGGCTTCCATGCGCCGATGCGTTGAGCCTTTGTCGGGGGCAATATTGAAGCTTGATACGTGCTTCGTGGTCTTTGAGGTGACGCGGATTGCGCGGCCCGTTGGTGAGCGGCACATACTCCAGCAGAAACTGCCCGGCCACATCCGCAAAGGTGTGCTCGGTCTTCAATTGGCGGATACGGCTCTTGCCGCGCGGCTCCAGATAGGTGGAGCATTCCCACAACGACCTGTCGGTACGGCGGTAAACGCGAACCGTGTCAAACAGCGCGAGAATGATTCTTGCCTGTGTCAGGTAATTTCAACGATAACCGGTTGATTATGTTGGTGAGAGCGCAGGGATTCGAACCCTGGACCTACTGATTAAAAGTCAGTTGCTCTACCGGCTGAGCTACGCTCTCCCGTGTCCGGGCTTGGCTGCCCTTCGGAAGTGCGCGGAACATAGGTAGAGCGATCCGTTCGGTCAACCCAAAAAAAGCGGTTTCGACACTCAATACGGTTTTTTTTGTCGCACCCCCGAAAAGGTGATTGGAGAGAGGGGGCGGCTGGGGATAAAACCGGCTTCAGGCGTGTCGGGCGGACGGGTGAAATCGTTTCGCGGCAATGACATGCGCGAAAATGAAGCGTGAAGTGGTGGCGAATCTCGAGAATCGCGGCGGCTTTGCGGGATGCGGAGTTCTTTCTTGTCGATTGCCGATATTTCCCTGTTCAGTGCGCTTCTGGCCGGCGCTCTTTCGTTTCTCTCGCCCTGCGTCCTGCCGCTGGTGCCGCCTTATCTCTGTTATATGGCGGGTGTTTCGGTCGAACAGTTCCGGACGGAAGAGACCGCGCCGCGGCCGGAGATTCGCCGGGCCGTGCTGTTTTCGGCCTTTTTCTTCACGCTCGGTTTTGCCACGGTGTTCGTGGCGCTCGGGGCTGGCGCCTCGACGATCGGTACGCTTCTGCGCCAGAATCTCGATATCCTCGCCAAGATCGGCGGTTTCATCATTATTCTCATGGGCCTGAATTTCCTCGGTGTTTTCCGCATCGGCCTGTTTTCGCGCGAGGCGCGGTTTCAGGGGGCGGGCAAGCCGGCCACGCTGTCCGGAGCCTATGTCATGGGTCTCGCCTTCGCCTTTGGCTGGACGCCCTGCATCGGCCCGGTTCTGGGAGCTATCCTCGGGGTTGCCGCCGCGCGTGATACGGTCGGCGATGGCGCGATGCTGCTTGCCGTCTATTCGCTTGGCCTTGCCGTGCCGTTCTGGATTGCGGCGGCGTTTTCCGGGTCGTTCATGCGTTTCCTCGTCCGCTTCCGCCGCCATCTCGGTCTGGTGGAAAAGCTGCTCGGCGTGCTGCTGGTGCTCACCGGTCTCGCTTTCATGTCCGGTTTCATCACCAATGTCGCGATCTGGTTCCAGGAGACCTTTCCGATCCTGATGAAAATCGGTTAAGCCTCCCGCGGACATTACAGGCGAGGGGAATGATCGTGGCCGATATCGTGGGATTGCTGTTGCCGTTTTTCGGCCTGATCTTCATCGGTTACGGTGCGGCGCGCATAACGAAACAGCCGGTCGAGGCGATGGGCTGGCTGAATACCTTCATCATCTATGCCGCGCTGCCGGCGCTGTTTTTCAAGCTTGTCTCCAAGACACCGGTGGAAGAGCTGGCGCGCATGGATTTTGTCGCCGCCAGCCTTGCCTGCACCTATGGCATTTTCCTGCTGGTGTTCCTGATCGGCCGTTTCGTGCGGAAAAACAGCCTCGCCGAAACCACGATCCAGAGTTTCGCGGCCAGCTACGGCAATATCGGCTATATGGGGCCGGGGCTTGCGCTGCTGGCGCTTGGCGAGAAGGCGGCGGTGCCGGTGGCGCTGATCGTCTGCCTTGAAAACGCCGCCCATTTCATCGTCGCGCCGGCGATGATGGCGGTTGCCGGCGGGGACAAGCGCTCAGTCGGAAGGCTTGCGCTGGATGTGGCGCGCAAGGTCATCACCCATCCCTTTATCGTGTCTGTTATTGCCGGTTTCCTGGCCGCTTCGCTTTCCTGGCAGCCGCCGGAAGCGGTGCAGCGGCTGGTGGATTATCTGGCGCAGTCGGCGGCGCCCTGTGCCCTCTTCGCCATGGGCGTGACGCTGGCGCTTCGGCCGATGAAACGGGTGCCGGTGGAGATCAGCTATATAGTGCCGGCCAAGCTGATCCTGCATCCGCTTGCCGCTTATCTGCTTCTGTCATCGCTTGGGCGGTTCGAGCCGGTGTGGATTTATTCCGCCGTGCTTCTGGCGGCGTTGCCGACCGCGACGAATGTCTTCGTCATCGGCCAGCAATATCACGTCTGGCAGGAGCGGGCGTCAGCCACGATCCTGATCTCGACGGTGCTGTCGGTGTTTACGCTGACGGGCGTGGTATATTTCATCCAGCCTTTTTGAAGCTGCCGAACAGCAATGAGGGCAGGGCCTTCAGGCCGCGACCGGGCTCGATGCCTTCGCGCATGACCATGCTTCGCAGCGTACCGATGCCGGAAAGGACATGCAGGCCGGCCGCGCGCGCCATCTGTACCGGCAGAAGGTCCGACAGCAGCGAGCGATTGAGAAGATCGACGCTCAGCGTGCGGCTATAGACATCCGCGCGTCGCCTGCGGTCGAAGCTCGCGCCGGCATCGGCCGCGATCCGCCGATCCGAGACGGCGCCAAGCAGTTCCGTCAGGGTGATGATGTCGCGCAGGCTGAGGTTCAGCCCCTGTGCGCCAATGGGCGGAAAACCATGTGCTGCCTCGCCGATCAGGGCGACGCGGCCCTTGCCGAAACGATGCGCGGTCATGGAGGAAAGCGGCCATGCCTGCACGCTGTCTTCCACAGTCACGGCGCCGAGCATGGATTGCATACGCTCCTCGACCCTCAGGCTCAACGCCTCCAGCGGCAGGGCCGTCAGCTCCCTGGCCTGTTCCGGTGTGACGACCCAGACGAGGCTGGAGCGGTCACCCGGCAGGGGAACCTGCGTGAAAGGCCCGGTGGGGGTGTGGAATTCCGTCGAGATATTGCCGTGCGGGCGGCTGTGGCCGAAGTTCAAAACCACGGCGGTCTGCGGGTAGGACCAGGATTTGGCGCCGATGCCGGCGGCTTCCCGCACCATCGATTTCCTGCCGTCGGCGCCGATCAGGAAATCGGCGGAAAGCACCTCGCCATCCGCGATCGTGACCGAAATCCGGTCATTGCCGATGTCGATCGTCTCGGCTGTGGTGTCGAGGCGGGTAATATTGTGTTCCTGCTCCACCGCTTCGCTGAGAACACCGAGCAGCGCCTCGTTGGGAATATTCCAGCCGAAGGCGTCAAGCCCGATTTCGGAGGAGCGGAACTGCACGGTCGGCGCGCGCAGCAGCCGGTCGGTGCCGTCGATGATCTGCATGGTGGACAGGCGTGCGGCCGAAGGCATGATGCGTGACCAGAGGCCAAGACGGTCCATGAAACGGATGGACTGGTCCATCAGCGCTGTGGTGCGCTGGTCCTTCCTTTCGCCCGAAGGCGCGATGAGCGCCACATGGCGGCCGGCCCGGGCGAGCGCGATGGCCGCGATCTGGCCTGCAAGGCCGGCACCGGTGATGGCGATATCGAAGTGTCTCATGGTCCTGATCCATTGTTATTTCCAGAACATCATAGAGGCTTTGGGCGGGTAAATCCACTTCGGCTCTTGAACATCCGGTTGTGAAGATTCGTTGGTTGCCCTCTTATATTAGTCTTAGGATAAGCGGGTTGAGCCGGTTGCAAAGCGTGGTGAATGGCCGCATACCGGAATGAACAGGGCGGATGAAAAAACGGGGCGCAGGCGCTGACCATGAAAATTTTCAACTACAAGCGTGTTCCCTATGCGGAAATCCGCGCCTTTTCCGTTCATATTTTAACGGCGTCCGGCTCTTTCCTGGCGTTTCTCGGTGTCGTGGCCGCTTCCGAACATCGCTTCGTCGACATGTTCTGGTGGCTGGGGCTTGCGCTTCTGGTGGATGGCATTGACGGTCCCATCGCCCGCAAGGTCAGGGTGAAGGACGTTCTGCCCAACTGGTCGGGCGATACGCTCGACAATATCATCGATTATGTCACCTATGTGCTTCTGCCAGCCTTTGCGCTCTACCAGAGCGGCATGATCGGCGAACCCTGGTCCTTTGTGGCGGCCGGCATGATCGTGGTTTCGAGCGCGATCTATTATGCCGATATGGGCATGAAGACGGATGAATATTTCTTCTCCGGCTTCCCTGTCGTGTGGAATATGGTGATCTTCACCCTGTTCGTGATGGATGCCAGCGCGACCACGGCCATGATGGTGGTGACGGTTTCGGTGTTCCTGACCTTCCTGCCGATCAATTTCCTGCATCCGGTGCGGGTGAAGCGGCTGCGGCCGCTCAATCTCCTTGTCGTGGCCATCTGGTGCGCGCTTGGCGGTTATGCGCTGCTGATGCATTTCCAGACGCCGACATGGGCGGTGATCGGCTTCGTGGTGAGCGGAATCTACCTTTATTGCATCGGGGGAATCCTGCAGTTTTTCCCGTCGCTCGGCGCGAAATGATGAAAAGATAAAGCTGTTTATTGCTTGTGCAAATTGCATTTAAGCAGTGTCTTTTTCAGTTGTGCGCAGCAGCAAAACAGTTATCAATATGTCTTGATTGGATGAAATTGCATACGCATTGGCGTCTGATTGGGAACAATGACCACGATCGTTGGAAACGCTTCGAAGAAGGCGCGGCGGTCGGTGAGAGAGGGAACTCGTGACTGGAACTTTGGCGCCGGAGGCCGTGCCTCTCCTGTCCGTCCGCAAGCTGACCAAGCTGTTCGGCAATTTTGCCGCCTGCAACGGCATCGATCTCGATATTGCGCCGGGCGAAATCCATGCGCTTCTGGGTGAAAATGGCGCCGGCAAGTCGACGCTGGTCAAGATGCTGTTCGGTGTACTTGCGCCGACCGAGGGTGACATCATCTGGCAGGGTCAGCCGGTGTCCGTGGGCTCGCCCAGCGAGGCCCGCAGGCTTGGCATCGGCATGGTGTTCCAGCATTTTTCCCTGTTCGAGGCGCTGACGGTCGCTGAGAACATCGCCCTGTCGCTCGATCCGAAAATTTCTCTGAAAGAAATCGCCAGGGAAGCGGAAACGCTGTCGCGCGCCTATGGCCTGCCGCTCGATCCCAATGCGCATGTGGCCGATCTTTCGGTCGGCGAGCGCCAGCGTATCGAGATCGTCCGCGCCCTGTTGCAGAACCCGCGCCTGATCATTCTCGATGAGCCGACCTCGGTTTTGACGCCGCAGGAAGCCGACAAGCTGTTCGAGACACTGGCAAAGCTGAAGGCCGAAGGCCGTTCGGTGCTTTATATCAGCCATCGCCTCGAAGAGGTGCAGCGTATCTGCGACCGCGCCACCGTCCTGCGTCATGGCAAGGTGACGGGCGCCTGCGATCCGCGCAAGGAAACACCGGCATCGCTGGCGCGCATGATGGTTGGCAGCGATGTCGCAAGCGTTTCTCGCGCGACGGGCGAGGCGCTCGGTGCGCCGCAGATCGAAGTCATGGGGCTTTCGGTTGCGCCGCGCACGCCTTTCGCCGTGGCGTTGAAGTCGATTTCCATGCAGGTGCGTGCGGGCGAAGTGCTGGCGATTGCCGGTGTTGCCGGCAACGGGCAGGGCGAGCTGTTCGATGCGCTTTCGGGCGAATATCCCGTCTATAATAATGACGCGATCCATCTGCGCGGCAAGCCGGTCGGTCGTATCGGCATCAATGGCCGCCGGCTGATGGGCGCGGGTTTCGTGCCGGAGGAGCGCCACGGCCATGCCGCCGTTCCAGGGTTGAGCCTTTCCGACAATCTTCTGCTGGCGCGGGCGCGGTCCGACCGCAAGGCGTTCCTGACCGGCGGTTTCCTGCGCGTCATCCGCGGCTCGGTTATCAAGGCGGCAGCGCGGCGCATTTCGGAAACCATGGATGTGCGCAAGAGCGGGGCCGATCCTCTGGCGGGTTCGCTTTCCGGCGGCAACCTGCAGAAATTCATCGTCGGGCGCGAGCTTGACCGTCAGCCTTCCGTGCTTGTCGTCAACCAGCCGACCTGGGGTGTGGATGCGGGTGCCGCAAGCCGCATCCGCCAGGCGCTGGTCGATCTCGCCAGGGCCGGCTCGGCCGTCATCGTCATCAGCCAGGATCTCGATGAAATCTTCGAGGTTGCCACCAATATCGCAGTCATTTCCGACGGCAAGCTGTCCGAAGTCCATCCGGTGGAGGAGATGACGCTTGAAAAGATCGGTCTGTTGATGGGCGGCATTCAGACGTCACATTCGGGAGCTGCCCAGCATGCGCATTGAGCTTGAAAAACGCGCAGGGGTCTCCCGGCTTTTCACCCTGCTTTCACCGCTGCTGGCGCTGGTTTTGACGCTGCTGGTCGGCGCCGTCATGTTCGCCATGCTCGGCAAAAATCCGGCCCATGCGCTTTATGCCTTTTTCGTCGAGCCGCTGCTGGAGGTCTGGTCGCTGCATGAACTGGCGATCAAGGCCGCACCGCTGATCCTGATCGGCGTTGGCCTGTCGATCTGTTATCGCTCCAATAACTGGAATATCGGCGCGGAGGGGCAATTCACCATCGGCGCGATTACCGGCTCCATCCTGCCGGTGCTTTATCCCGACTGGCACTCGCCGCTCATTCTGCCGCTGATGATGGTGATGGGTGCCATTGGCGGCGCGCTTTATGCGGGTATTCCGGCGCTGTTGAAGACGAAGTTTAATACCAATGAAATCCTCGTCAGCCTGATGCTGGTTTATGTCGCGCAGCTTTTCCTCGACTGGCTGACGCGCGGCATATGGCGCGATCCGGGCGGTTATAATTTCCCGCAGACCAAGCCCTTTAACGAGAGCGCCGTTCTGCCGGAAATGCTGGCCTCGGGCCGGGCGCACTGGGGTTTCGTGTTCGCCATCGTCGCTGCCATCGCGCTGTGGTTCATGATGCGCTACATGCTGAAGGGCTTTGAGGTTACCGTGCTCGGCCAGTCTGCAAGGGCAGGGCGTTTCGCCGGTTTCTCATCGAGCCGCATGGTCTGGTTTTCGCTGCTGCTCTCAGGTGCGCTCGCAGGGCTCGCCGGCATTTCGGAAGCCTCCGGTTCCATCGGCCATCTCCAGCCCAGCATTTCGCCTGGTTATGGCTTTACCGCCATCATCGTCGCCTTTCTCGGCCGTCTCAATCCGCTCGGCATCATTCTCTCCGGGCTGGTGCTGGCCCTGACCTATCTCGGTGGCGAGGCGGCGCAGCTTTCGATCGGTGTTTCCGACAAGGTGACGAGGGTGTTTCAGGGGCTGATGCTGTTCTTCGTCTTGTCCTGCGACACGCTGATTTTCTATCGGGTCCGGGTTGTCTTCACCGGCAAGGCACATCGCAAAGAAGGAGCGGCATGATGGATATGCTTCAGGCCATTCTTCTCACCGTCATCACCGCCGCGACACCGCTCGTCATCGCTGCCTCGGGAGAACTGGTGACCGAACGCGCAGGCGTGCTCAATCTCGGCGTCGAGGGCATGATGATCATGGGCGCGGTCTGCGCTTTCGCCACCGCGCATATGACGGGTTCACCCTATCTTGGCATTCTGGCCGGGATTGCTTCCGGTGCGGTTTTCTCGCTGCTGTTCGGTTTCCTGACGCTGACGCTCGTCACCAACCAGGTGGCGACGGGCCTTGCGCTCACCATTCTCGGCCTCGGCGTCTCCGGCATGCTGGGCGAAAGTTTCGTCGGCCTGCCGGGCATCAAGCTGCAGCCGATTGTCTTCCCCGTGCTGTCGGAAATCCCCTTCATCGGGCCGTTGTTGTTCCGGCAGGATCTGATCTTCTACATGTCCATCGCGCTGGTCTTCGGCATCAGCTGGTTCCTGTTCAAAAGCCGCAGGGGCCTGAAAATCCGCGCCATCGGTGACAATCACGCCTCGGCCCATGCGCTCGGCATCAATGTCATCCGCACGCGGTATCTGGCCGTCATGTTCGGCGGTGCCTGCGCCGGCCTTGCGGGCGCGCAGCTGTCGCTCGTTTATACGCCGCAATGGGTGGAAAACATGTCGGCCGGGCGCGGCTGGATTGCCTTGGCGCTGGTCGTCTTCGCTTCCTGGCGTCCATGGCGCCTGCTGGCGGGCGGTTATCTGTTCGGCGCCGTCACCATCGGCCAATTACACGCGCAGGCCTTCGGCATCGGCGTGCCGTCGCAATTGCTTTCGGCGCTACCTTACCTTGCAACTATTGTCGTGCTGGTCATCATCTCGCATAATCGCCGCACGACCTTGATCAATACACCGGCATCGCTGGGCAAATCCTTCGTGCCGGACAGGTGAAGCATTCTCACGTCTCCAAACCAACAGGGGTAAAAATGAAAAAACTGGTCATCGCACTTGCCGCTTCCATCGCGGCGCTTGGAGGCGTTGTTTCCTCCGCTGAAGCCGCCGACGCCAAGAAGGTCTGCTTCATCTATGTCGGCAGCCGCACCGATGGCGGCTGGACGCAGGCGCATGAAATCGGTCGCGAAGAGCTGCAGAAGCATTTCGGCGACAAGATCGAAACGCCGTTCCTTGAAAGCGTTCCGGAAGGCCCGGATGCTGAACGCGCCATCGAGCGTATGGCCCGTTCCGGCTGCGAACTGGTGTTCACCACCTCCTTCGGCTTCATGGATGCGACCGTGAAGGTTGCCCAGAAATTCCCGAAGGTGAAGTTCGAGCACGCCACCGGCTTCAAGACGGCTGAAAACGTCGCGACCTACAATTCGCGTTTCTATGAAGGCCGTTACATTCAGGGCCAGATCGCCGCGAAAATGTCCAAGAAGGGCGTTGCCGGTTACATCGCCTCCTTCCCGATCCCGGAAGTGGTGATGGGTATCGACGCTTTCGTTCTCGGCGCGCAGTCCGTCAATCCGGACTTCAAGGTCAAGGTCGTCTGGGCCAATACCTGGTTCGACCCCGGCAAGGAAGCCGATGCGGCCAAGGCGCTGATCGACCAGGGCGTCGATATCCTGACGCAGCACACCGACACGACGGCACCGATGCAGGTTGCGGCCGAACGCGGCATCAAGGCTTTCGGCCAGGCTTCCGACATGATCGCCGCCGGCCCGCAGACGCAGCTGACCGCCATCAAGGACACCTGGGGCGCCTATTACATCAAGCGCACGCAGGCTCTTCTCGACGGCACCTGGAAGTCCGAATCCATCTGGGACGGCCTGAAGGACGGCATCCTGACCATGGCGCCCTACACCAACATGCCTGATGACGTGAAGAAGATGGCCGAGGAAACCGAAGCCAAGATCAAGTCGGGCGAACTGCACCCCTTCACCGGCCCGGTGAAGAAGCAGGACGGTTCGGAATGGCTGAAGGCGGGTGAAAAGGCAGAAGACAAGGTTCTGCTCGGCCTCAACTTCTACGTTGCCGGCGTGGACGACAAGCTGCCGCAATAATTCGGATTCTCTTCCGTTACTGATGTCGGGCCGCACGTGAAATTCATGTGCGGCTTTGCTTATTTTCATGTGTTTTACTGCGCGGATGAAGTTTGCCTTTGCTTTTCATGCAACTTGATGTTTTTCACTATAATCTGACTTGAGATACACACGTCTGGCGCGATTTTTGTGATCGCCAACCGAACGGAAGGACATGGCACTTGCAGCGCGGAATGCTCGATGCGGCGATCGGTTTTCGAAAGCTGCGGACAAATCATGCACAGGTCGTTCACAAGCTCGGTCTCGATATCGTTTCCGGCATCTTCAAGACGGGTGACATCCTGCCGGGTGACGCCGAGCTTATGGAGCGGCTGAAAGTTTCCCGCACCGTGTTGCGCGAGGCGATGAAGACGCTGACCGCCAAGGGCATGATTTCCCCCAAGGCGCGTATCGGCACCCGGGTGACGGAGCGGGAAAGCTGGAACATGTTCGACAGCGAAGTGCTGCTCTGGCACTTCGAGGCCGGCGTCAGCGATGAATTCCTGCTGCATCTCTACGATATCCGCAAGGCTTTCGAACCCTATGGCGCGGGACTTGCCGCCATCAGGGCGAATGATGCGGATATTGCAAAGCTCGCCGCTTACGCAAACGAGATGGGCAATACGGCCTATTCCAAGGAAAAGCGGGCGCTTGCGGATATGAATTTCCATGTCCTCATCACCGAAATGTCCGGCAATCCGTTCATGCGCACCGTCGGCTCGCTGATAAAGGCGGCACTGGTCGGCATCTTCCGGATGAGCAATCCGGATACCGACCCCGACGAGATTTCCGACGTTTCCGCCTCTCACCTGAAACTCGTCGAAGCGTTTCGTCTGCGCGATGAGGCGGCTGCACGGCGCGAGATGGAGAGGCTGATTGAAAACGGCCGCCAGCAGATATTGCAGTTCACGGCCCGCAATCCCCGCCGATAGGGCCGATCGCCGTCCCGCCGCTGATCACGTTTGATGAAAATCCCTGCGGAAATTTGGTGCAGATTTGCATGGTTTCTTAAGTGGGCCGCCGTTATAGCAATTCCGGAATGAAGTTACCGATGCGCCCGTTCGTTTTGCGGATGGCGTGAAGTCAAACATATGCCGCTGTACCGGCTGCTAGGCAGCCGCTAACGGGGTGTTGGAGGTCTTATGGAGCGCAGCTCTCTAGCCATTATTCTCGCAGCGGGCGACAGCACGCGCATGAAATCGTCAAAATCCAAGGTGCTGCATCCGGTCGCCGGGCGTCCGATGATCACGCATGTGGTTGAGGCGGTGGCTGGATCGGGTGTCGGTACGGTGGCGCTCGTCGTCGGGCGCGATGCCGACAATGTAGCAGCCGCCGCGAGCCTGCCGGGCCTTGAGGTCGAAGCTTTTCTCCAGACGGAACGCAAGGGCACCGGTCATGCCGTTCTCGCTGCCCGCGCCGCCATTGAGCGCGGTTTTGACGACCTGATTATCGCTTATGGCGACGTGCCGCTCATCACCTCAGCGACGCTCGACCGTGCGCGCGAAGCCATTGCCGCCGGCGCCGACGTTGCCGTCATCGGCTTCCACACCGACCGGCCCACGGGTTATGGCCGCTTGCTGGTCGAGAATGGTGAGCTGGTGGCGATCCGCGAGGAAAAGGATGCCACCGACGAAGAGCGCAAGGTGACCTGGTGCAACAGTGGCCTGATGGCAATCAATGGCCGCAATGCGCTGGATCTGCTTGGCCGGATCGGCAACAGCAATGTGAAGGGCGAATATTATCTGACCGACGTTGTCGAGATCGCCCGTTCGCTCGGTCGCCGCGCGGTGGCCATCGACGCGCCGGAAAACGAACTGGTCGGCTGCAACAACCGCGCCGAACTGGCCTTTATCGAGAAGCTCTGGCAGGAGCGCCGCCGTCATGAACTGATGGTCGATGGCGTATCGATGATCGCGCCCGAGACCGTCTTCCTCTCCTTCGATACGAAGATCGGACAGGATGCGCTGATCGAGCCCAATGTCGTCTTCGGCCCCGGCGTGACCATCGAGTCTGGCGCGGTCATCCACGCCTTCTCGCATCTGGAAGGTGCGCATGTCGCGCAAGGTGCGACGGTCGGCCCCTATGCGCGGCTGCGCCCGGGTGCGAACCTGCACGCCAATGCCAAGGTCGGCAATTTCTGCGAAGTCAAGAAGGCTGAGATCGGCGAGGGCGCCAAGGTCAATCACCTGACCTATATCGGCGATGCCTTCATCGGTGCTGGCAGCAATATCGGTGCCGGCACCATTACCTGCAATTACGATGGTTACAACAAGGCGGAAACCCGCATCGGTGCGAACAGCTTCGTCGGTTCGAACTCGTCGCTGGTCGCTCCCGTGACGATTGGCGAGGGGGCCTATATCGCTTCCGGCAGCGTGATTACCGATGACGTGCCCGATGATGCGCTAGCCTTTGGGCGCGCACGGCAGGAAGTGAAGCCGGGCCGGGCGACCGTCGTGCGTGAGCGGGCGAAAGCGCTGAAAGAAGCGAAGAAAAAATCGTCCTGAGAGACGTTACCAAACGATACTGAAAGTGACCGGCGGCATAATTGCCGATTTCACGGAAACGGTTAGTAGTTCCGGCGAAGAGATCGCCGTCTGGAGAAATATATGTGCGGAATTGTCGGAATTGTCGGAACTGAGCCCGTTGCTGAACGGCTTGTCGATGCGCTGAAGCGTCTCGAATATCGCGGTTACGATTCGGCCGGTGTCGCCACCATCGACAATGGCGCGATGGACCGCCGCCGGGCGGAAGGCAAGCTGTTCAACCTGGAAAAGCTGGTTTCGGAAAAGCCGCTGCCGGGTGTCGTCGGTATTGCGCATACACGCTGGGCGACCCATGGCGTGCCGAACGAGACCAATGCCCATCCGCATTTCGTCGAAGGCGTGGCCGTCGTTCACAACGGCATCATCGAAAACTTCGCCGAATTGCGCGATGAGCTGACCGCCGAGGGCGCCACCTTCACCACCCAGACCGATACCGAGGTGGTGGCGCAGCTTCTGGCCAAATATACGCGTGAGGGCCTTGGCCATCGCGAAGCGATGCTGAAGATGCTGAACCGCGTCACCGGTGCTTATGCACTGGTCGTCATGTTCCAGGACGACCCCGGCACGCTGCTTTCGGCCCGCTCCGGCCCGCCGCTTGCCGTCGGTTATGGCCGCGGCGAAATGTTCCTCGGATCCGATGCCATCGCGCTTTCGCCCTTCACCAACGAGATCACCTATCTGGTGGATGGCGACTGCGCCATCGTCACCCGGCAGGGTGCTGAAATCATCGATTTCTCCGGCAAGCCGGTGAAGCGCGAGCGGCAGATTTCGCAGGCGACGGCCTTCGTGGTCGACAAGGGCAATCATCGCCACTTCATGGAAAAGGAAATCTACGAGCAGCCGGAAGTTATTTCCCATGCGCTCAGCCACTATGTGGATTTCGCTTCCAAGACAGTGAAGCAGGCCGACAAGGCCATCGACTTCGCCAAGCTTTCCGGCCTTGCCATTTCTGCCTGCGGCACGGCCTATCTGTCTGGCCTGATCGGCAAATACTGGTTCGAGCGTTATGCTCGCCTGCCGGTAGAAATCGATGTCGCTTCGGAATTCCGTTACCGCGAAATCCCGCTCGTCCCCACCCAGGCGGCGCTGTTCATTTCGCAATCGGGCGAAACCGCCGATACGCTGGCGGCGCTGCGTTATTGCCAGCAGGAGGGGCTGAAGATCGGCGCGGTGGTCAATACGCGGGAATCGACGATGGCGCGCGAATCGGATGCGATCTTTCCGATCCTCGCCGGCCCGGAAATCGGCGTCGCGTCCACCAAGGCCTTCACCTGCCAGCTTGCGGTGCTGGCTTCGCTTGCCGTTGCTGCAGCCAAGGCCCGCGGCACGCTGAAACCGGGTGAAGAAAAGCAGCTGGTGCAGCATCTGATCGAGATGCCGCGCATCATGAGCAAGGTGTTGAACGTCATCCAGCCGCAGATCGAGGCGCTGTCGCGCGATCTGTCGCGTTTCAAGGATGTGCTTTATCTCGGCCGCGGCACCAGCTTCCCGCTGGCGCTGGAAGGCGCGCTGAAGCTCAAGGAAATTTCCTATATTCACGCCGAAGGTTATGCCGCTGGCGAGCTGAAGCATGGGCCGATCGCGCTGATCGACGAGAACATGCCTGTTATCGTCATTGCGCCGCATGACCGCTTCTTCGAAAAGACCGTGTCGAACATGCAGGAAGTCGCAGCCCGTGGCGGCCGTATCATCTTCATCACCGACGAAAAGGGGGCTGCCGCCTCCAAGCTCGACACCATGGCGACGATCACGCTGCCCAATGTCGACGAGCTGATCGCGCCGATGGTCTTCTCGCTGCCGATCCAGCTGCTTGCCTATCACACCGCCGTCTTCATGGGCACGGATGTGGACCAGCCGCGCAATCTGGCGAAATCGGTGACGGTGGAATGATCGTCCGGCCGGAGCGGCAGGGCGACGAAGGGGCGATCGGAGCGCTGACCGAAGCCGCGTTCCGGAATATGCCATTCAGCGACCAGACGGAACATCTGATCGTCGACCGGCTGCGCAAGGCGGGGGCGCTGACCGTTTCCCTGGTGGCGGAAGATGGCGTGGAAATCGTCGGTCACGTCGCTTTTTCGCCCGTCTCCCTGCCCGGTGTGGAAGGCCACTGGTTTGCGCTCGGGCCGATCTCTGTCGCTCCGGACAGGCAGGGTGAGGGAATAGGCTCGCGCCTCGTGCGGGAGGGACTTTCCACGCTGGATCGGCTTGAGGCCGCCGGCTGCGTTCTGGCCGGCGATCCCGACTATTACGGCCGCTTCGGTTTCCGGCATTTCGAGGGTCTGCACAGCAGGGGCATTCCTGACAAATATTTGTTGGCCTTACGCTTGCATGGCGGAACTCCATCCGGCATTGTCGGTTTTCATCCGGGTTTCGATAGCGACAACGCTTAATTCCGAACGGTAAATGACCGATATTCCAGTCAAAATCTCCTTCGCAGCCCGTCTGCGCAACAGCTTCCTCACGGGTGTCCTGATCCTTGCGCCCGTCACCATCACCATGTGGCTGGTGTGGAGTTTCCTGCAATGGGCGGATAGCTGGGTGAAACCCTATATTCCCGCCCGTTACGACCCCGAGCAATATTTCGATGTGGCAATCCCCGGTTTCGGCCTGCTGATCGCCGTCATCGGCATCACCTTGATCGGCTTTCTCGGCAACAACCTCATCGGCAAATGGATCGTCGGTTTCGGTGAATCCATCCTCAACCGCATGCCGCTGGTGCGGCCGATCTACAAGAGCATCAAGCAGCTGTTTGAATCGGTTCTGAAGGAGCATTCGAACTCCTTCAAGAAGGTCGGCCTGATCGAGTTTCCGTCCTCCGGCACCTGGGCCATGGTCTTCGTCGCCTCCGATGCCAAGGGCGAGCTGGCCTATCGTTTCAACGAGATGGGCCAGCAGATGGTCGCCGTCTTCCTGCCGCCGACACCGGTGCCGACGGCGGGTTTCCTGCTGTTCGTGCCAAAAGACAAGATCGTGATGCTGGACATGACGCCGGAAGATGCGGCGAAACTGCTGATTTCCGGCGGTATCGTGGCGCCAGATTTCACGCCGCCGAAGATGATCGCGCCGGTTTGAAGGCGTTGCGAGGCGCCAGGCTCGTTCCTCCATTCTCACGGCAGAATGAAAAGCCATACGGTTGACGAACCAATGTGGTTCACTAATAATCGTGGTGAACCGAAAGAGGTTGCGATCATGACTGCATTCACTGTGCGTCTGCCTGATGAGGTTGCCGACAAACTCGACCAGTTGGCGGAAAAACTTGATCGGTCGCGATCCTACATGGCGGCGCGGGCGATTGAGGACTTTGTTGCCCGTGAGGAGTGGCAGCTTGCAGAGATCGAGGCCGGTGTGGCGGAAGCCGATCGCGGCGAGTTCGGGACGCCTGAGGATCTCGCAAACATTGTTAGAAAATATGTAAGACCTACTCGGCCGTCATGAGTGACCGGCGAATTCGTTGGACCTTACGGGCGCTGCGACGGCTCGATGAAATTGGTGCGCATATCGAAAAGGATAATCCAGCGGCTGCAGCCCGGGTGATTTCCCGCATTGTTTCAGCGGTTGATATATTGGCGGAGCAGCCAGCAATGGGGCGGGTCGGACGAATCAGAGGAACATGGGAAGGCGTGCTTTCCGACATTTCCTACATCATTGCCTATCGCGTGGGCGAGGATGTTGAAATTTTGACGATCATCCACACTTCGCAGCGGTGGCCTTCGGCGCTTTAGCCAAACAGTCTCCAGATTTCATGGTCAATCCTCGTCATCCATATCATCCACTTCCGACCCGGTATTGGTCGCGTGGAATACGGGAACGAAAAGCCGCATATAGACCAGCCGCACACTCCAGCCCTGCTCCTGCGCCTCTGCCCATGCCTTCTTGCGGCCGGGTTTTTTGAACGCCTTGCCGATCGCCTTCTTCTCGCTTTTCGCAAATGTGTCGGGCTGCAGGATATTCTGCGGCGAGCAGAGCGCATAACCCTTGCGGAAGGCGGGTGGCGGGCGGCGTGGGTCGATCATGTTCATGGGCGTTCACTTTCAGCCGGCATGCAGGAAGCGGATCGCTTCGTCGCGGCGGTGCAGGTAGAGCAGGGTGCGCAGCGCACTGCCGCGCGGGCCCGTGAGTTCGGGATCGCGCTCTATGACATAGGCCGCGTCCTTGCGGGCGATTTCCAGAAGGTCGGCATGGGCCTCGAGGCTGGCGATGCGGAAACCCGGCGTGCCTGACTGGCGGGTGCCGAGCAGCTCACCTTCACCGCGCAACTTCAAATCCTCTTCCGCGATCAGGAAGCCGTCTTCGCTGTCACGCAGGATGGAGAGCCGGGCGCGACCGTTTTCGCTGAGCGGGCCTTTGTAGAGCAGGATGCAGGTGGAGGCCTCGTCGCCGCGTCCTACACGGCCGCGCAGCTGGTGCAGCTGGGCAAGGCCGAAACGTTCGGCATGTTCGATGACCATGATTGTCGCGTCAGGCACATCGACGCCGACTTCCACCACCGTTGTCGCCACCAGCAGCCGGGTTTCGCCGCTCTTGAAGGCCAGCATGGCGGCGTCTTTTTCCGGGCCGCTCATGCGGCCGTGGATGAGGCCAATATTGGCGCCGAGCATCTGCGAGAGAACTGCGTGCCGCTCTTCCGCCGACATCAGGTCGGACTCTTCCGTTTCCTCCACCAGCGGGCAGATCCAGTAGGCCTTCTTGCCATCTTTCAGCGCCGCGCGCAGCCGCTCGACAATATCGCCGATCCGCTCGGTGGGGATCGTTACCGTCTGGATGGGTTTGCGGCCGGCAGGTTTTTCCGTGAGCTTGGAGACATCCATATCACCGAAGGCGGCCAGAACCAGCGTGCGTGGAATGGGCGTGGCGGTCATGACCAGCATATGCGGCGTGATGCCCTTGGCGGTGAGGCGCAGGCGCTGATGCACGCCGAAACGGTGCTGCTCGTCCACCACGGCCAGCACGAGGTTTTTGTAACTCACGCTGTCCTGAAACAGCGCATGGGTGCCGATGATGATCTGCGCTTCGCCGGAAGCGACCCGTTCCTCGATCTCGCGGCGCTCCTTGCCCTTGGTGCGGCCGGTCAGCACTTCGACGGTGATGCCCGCTGCCTGAGCGAGTTTGGAGATGGTGGCATAGTGCTGGCGGGCGAGGATTTCGGTCGGCGCCATCAGCACCGCCTGTCCGCCGGCCTCCACCGCCGTTGCCATGGCCATCAGCGCCACCAGCGTCTTGCCGGCACCGACATCGCCCTGCAACAGCCGCAACATGCGGTCTTCGCCGGCCATATCGGTGAGGATATCCTTCACCGCCGCACTTTGGCTTGCCGTCAGCGAGAAGGGCAGCTGTGACAGGATTTTTGCGGCGATATCGCCCTTGGCGCGGATCGGTTGGCCCGCCACCTTGCGCAGCCGCTGGCGCACCAGCGCCAAGGACAATTGCCCGGCAAGGAATTCGTCATAGGCAAGCCGCCTGCGCGCCGGGGCTTGCGGCTCGATATCGGCACTGTCGCGCGGATCGTGCAATTCGCGGAAGCTCGAAGCGACATTGCCGAAACCCTGGCGGGTCTTGAGCGTCTCGTCGATCCATTCCGGAAAGGCCGGCAGCTTCGACAGCCCACCTTCGATCGCCCGCCGCAGTACCTTGGGAGAGAGACCTGCGGTCATGGGATAGACGGCTTCGACCAGAGGCAGGTTTTCCGCCTCGGAAAGCTTCACCATGAAATCCGGATGCACCATGGAGGCGCGACCATTGAACCAGTCCACCTTGCCACTGACGAGAACCTCTTCATCGACAGGCAGCGCCTTGGACAGCCAGTCGCCCTTGGCGCGGAAGAAGGTCAGCGCCAGTTCACCCGTCTCGTCATGCAGGAAAACCCGATAGGGTGCGGAGCGGTTTCCGGGTGGCGGCGGCTGGTGCCTGTCGACTCGTCCCTGGATGGTGACAATGGCGCCGGGTGCGGCAAGCGCGATGCCGGGGCGGTTGCGGCGGTCGATGACGTTCGACGGTGCGTGGAAGAGAAGATCGATGACGCGGGTGTCGTCAGCGCTTTCCCGGCTCAAGAGCTTCGCCAGAAGATCGGCAAGCTTCGGCCCCACACCGGCAAGGGTGGAAACGGAGGCAAACAGCGGATCGAGAATGGCCGGGCGCATGGGTCAGCAAAATCAGGGAAGGGGACGCGTTATGCAAGACTTGGCGCCCGACAAACAGGGTTTATCACCGGCAGATTTTCACTGCTGCGGCATTATTTCGATAAAAACCGGTTCCCAAGCGTTCGCTTCTTGTTCTATAGGAGGTCGCAGTCAACACGTTGTTGATTAGTCAACCGAAAGGTGAATGCGATGACTGGACTGGTGCGCACGAGTGCCGACCTTGATCCGAGACGCCGGCGGATTCTTTACCGCTGCTGGCACCGGGGCATTCGCGAGATGGATCTGGTGCTCGGGCAATTTGCGGAAGACAATATTGCCGGGCTTTCCGATGATCAGTTGGATGAGCTGGAAGTCATCATGGCGGAAGAGGATAACGACCTCGTCAAGATGGTGACGGGCGCGCTTGCCATCCCGGAAAAATTCCAGACGCCGCTGTTTGAAAAGATCGCCTCTTACCGTCCCGATTTCGATCTCGTCACCGCCGAAACCCTGAAAGCCTGAAACATGATAGCCGGATTCGATGCAAAGCTGGTGTCGTCGGCCGATACGCCGCTGACCATCGGAAACGTGCCTTCCGGCATGGAAGCCCTGCTGTTGGCCGACATGGCGCGGGCAGGGACATCGGTGGCTTACGTGATGTCGGATGGCCAGCGGGTCGCCGATCTCGAGCAGATTCTCGGTTTCGTCGCACCTGACATTCCGGTCATGACGCTGCCGGCGTGGGATTGCCTTCCCTATGACCGTGTGTCACCGAGCGCCGACACCTCGGCGCGCAGGCTCGCCGCGCTCTCCGGTCTCATTGCCCATGCGAAGAAACCGCATCCGGCCATCGTGCTGGTCACCGTCAACGCCATGCTGCAGAAAATGGCGCCGCGTGAAATCATCGAGAGCCTCGGCTTTTCGGCCAGGCCCGGCAACCAGATCCGCATGGAAGAGATTGCCGCGCGGCTGGAGCGCAACGGTTTTGACCGGGTGGCGACGGTGCGTGAAGTGGGCGAATTCGCCGTGCGCGGCGGCATTCTCGATGTCTTTGTGCCGGGCACGGAAGAGCCGGTGCGGCTCGATTTCTTCGGCGATACGCTGGAAAGCATCCGCACCTTCGATCCCGCCAGCCAGCGCACAATCGGCCAGGCGCGCTCGCTCGATCTGAATCCGATGAGCGAAGTGACGCTGACGCCGGATACGATCAGCCGTTTCCGCAAGAATTATCTGTCGCTGTTCGGCGCGGCGACGCGTGACGATGCGCTTTATCAGGCCGTCTCCGAGGGCCGCCGTTATGCCGGCATGGAGCACTGGCTGCCACTGTTTTACGAACAGCTGGAAACCACCTTTGACTATCTGAAGGGCTTCCGCATCGTCACCGATCACACGGCGCGCGAGGCGGCAAAAGAGCGCTCCAAGCTGGTGCTCGATTATTACGATGCGCGCCGTGCTTCCGGTGAAACCAAGGGGTCGACGCAGGGTGCGCCCTATAAGCCGGTTCCGCCCGGCCAGCTCTATCTCGACGGCAAGAGCTTCGATGCGGCACTTGCCGCCGTCAACGCCGTACGCCTGACACCCTTCAACGAGCAAGACAGCGAAGGTCGCCCGGTCGCCACGCTGGACGCCCATGTCGGGCCGCGCTGGGCGCGTCCGCCAACCGAAGGTGAGAGCGAAGAACGGGTCAATGTTTTTGATCTCGCGGTGAAGCATATTGCCGAGCGCCGCGCCAAGGGCTGGAAGGTGCTGATCACCGGCTGGTCGGAAGGTTCGCTCGACCGGCTGCTGCAGGTGCTCAACGAACACGGGCTTGAGAAGATCAAGCCGGTCACTTCGCTCAAAGAGGTGGAGAAGCTCGGCAAGGGCGAGGCGGCCTCGGCGGTTCTCAGCCTCGAAGCGGGTTTCGAAACCGGGACGCTCGCTGTCATCGGCGAGCAGGACATTCTCGGCGACCGCATGGTGCGGCGCTCCAAGCGCCGCAAGCGCGGGGCGGATTTCATCTCGGAAGTGGCGGGGCTGGACGAAGGCTCTCTGGTCGTCCATGCCGAACATGGTATCGGCCGCTTCGTCGGCCTGCGGACAATCGAGGCGGCGGGCGCGCCGCGCGCCTGTCTGGAACTGCATTACGCCGACGATGCCAAGCTGTTCCTGCCGGTTGAAAACATCGATCTTCTTTCCCGTTACGGCTCGGATGCGGCGGAAGCGCAGCTGGACAAGCTTGGCGGCGGCGCATGGCAGATGCGCAAGGCCAAGCTCAAGAAGCGCCTGCTCGACATGGCCGATGAGCTTATCCGCATTGCGGCCGCGCGTCTGGTGCGCCATGCGCCGGTGCTGGCGGCCCCCGACGGACTTTATGACGAATTTGCTGCCCGTTTCCCCTATGATGAGACGGAAGACCAGCTGAACGCCATCGAGGCCATTCGCGAAGATCTCGGTGCCGGCCGGCCGATGGATCGCCTTATCTGCGGCGATGTCGGTTTCGGCAAGACCGAAGTGGCGCTGCGCGCCGCTTTCCTTGCCGCTATGAACGGCGTGCAGGTGGCGGTAGTGGTGCCGACTACGTTGCTTTCCCGCCAGCATTTCCGCACTTTCTCGGAACGTTTCCGTGGCCTGCCGATCCGGGTGCAGCAGGCTTCGCGCCTTGTCGGCTCCAAGGAACTGACGCTGACGAAAAAGGAAGTGGCGGATGGCAAGACCGATATCGTTGTCGGCACCCATGCGCTGCTTGGCGCGGGCATCAGCTTCGCCAATCTTGGCCTGCTCATCATCGACGAAGAGCAGCATTTCGGTGTGAAGCACAAGGAGCGGCTGAAGGAGCTGAAGAGCGACGTGCATGTGCTGACGCTGTCTGCGACGCCCATTCCGCGTACGTTGCAGCTGGCGATGACGGGCGTGCGCGAACTCTCGCTCATCACCACGCCACCGGTGGACCGCATGGCGGTGCGCACCTTCATTTCGCCGTTCGACCCGCTCGTCATCCGCGAGACGCTGATGCGCGAGCATTATCGCGGCGGCCAGAGTTTTTATGTCTGCCCGCGTCTTGCCGATCTCGCCGATATTCACGCGTTCCTGCAATCGGATGTGCCGGAACTGAAGGTGGCGGTGGCGCATGGCCAGATGCCGGCCGGCGAACTCGAAGACATCATGAATGCCTTCTACGACGGCAAATATGACGTGCTGCTGTCGACCACCATCGTCGAATCCGGCCTCGACGTGCCGACTGCCAATACGCTGATCGTGCATCGCGCCGATATGTTCGGTCTCGCCCAGCTTTACCAGCTGCGCGGTCGTGTCGGCCGGTCCAAGGTGCGGGCCTTCGCGCTCTTCACCCTGCCGGTCAACAAGGTGCTGACGACGACTGCCGAGCGCCGGCTGAAGGTGCTGCAATCGCTCGATACACTCGGTGCCGGTTTCCAGCTGGCGAGCCACGACCTCGATATTCGCGGCGCGGGCAATCTGCTCGGTGAAGAACAGTCGGGCCACATCAAGGAAGTCGGTTTCGAGCTTTACCAGCAGATGCTGGAAGAGGCGGTTGCCGAGGTGAAGGGCGACGAGCAGGTGCAGGATAGCGGCTGGTCGCCGCAAATCTCTGTTGGCACCTCCGTCATGATCCCGGAAGATTACGTTCCCGATCTGCATCTGCGCATGGGTCTTTACCGTCGTCTCGGCGAGCTTGTCGATATCAGCGAGATCGACGGTTTCGGTGCGGAAATGATCGACCGTTTCGGCCCGCTGCCGAAAGAGGTGCAGCATCTCCTCAATATCGTCTACATCAAGTCGCTCTGCCGTATCGCCAATGTCGAGAAGCTGGATGCCGGGCCGAAGGGTGTGGTCGTGCAGTTCCGCAACAAGGAATTCCCCAATCCGGCGGCGCTGGTCGGTTATATCGGCAAGCAGGGCTCCATGGCGAAAATCCGTCCTGATCACAGCCTGTTCCTGAACCGCGATCTGCCGACGCCGGAAAAGCGGCTGACGGGTGCGGCGATGATCATGACGCAGCTTGCGGAACTGGCGCGGTCGTAGATTTGAGCTTTCGGGAGCATTCACAGCAGGCCTAGGTGCGTGTGGCTTCACCCCCCTCTGCCCTGCCGGGCATCTCCCCCTCAAGGGGGGAGATCGATCTGCGGCGAGGTTTCCCCTATCTCAACGTCTGAGGACGAAGCGACGAGAGAGCCTCCTGCCGATCTCCCCCCTTGAGGGGGAGATGCCCGGCAGGGCAGAGGGGGGTAAACCACACCCACCTTCGGTCAGTTGCCAAATGGCCAACCCCCCGAAAACCCAACCCACTCGGCTCAGCGACATTACCGCGATGTAACGAAATGGACATCTGCCGGTAGCCTTCGTGGGCGTAGTCTCAGTTTCGTACCCGGTGCGGCGGATCAGTGGATGCCGCCGGGTCATGAAGGAGCAGGACGATGTGGACCAACATCAACAGGTTTGCCACCGCTGGCCTGGTTGCTTTGACAATTGCGGGCACCACAATTGCCACCACCAGCCAGGCGGAAGCGCGCAATAATTTCGGCCGCGGCCTTGCCGCGGGCATTGCCGGCACGATCATCGGCGGAGCGCTTATCGCCGGGGCAAGACATCCCGGTTACGCTTATGGCCCCGCCTATTACGCGCCCGCCTACGGTCCGCCCGTTTATGCTGCACCGGCCTACGGCCCGCCAGTTGTTTACCAGCCGGTCTATCCGCGCTGCCACGTGGCCTGGAGGCAGAATGCCTGGGGCGACATGTATCGGGTCAGGGTTTGTGATTGACCGAATGCCATACCGGCGACGCGAATATGCGTCGCCGGTTCTTCGCATTCTTTAGGCGTCAGCGTCCGTCTTCCGGCGTGATCCCCACGGCCACGTTCTGGTCGGTTGCGGCGATGGAGGCGGGCAGCGGCACTTTTCTCTGCTTCTCGCGGATCAGTGTCAGCAGGCCGGAGCCGACGATGAGGGCGATGCCGACGAGCATCCAGCTGTCGATACGGTCACCGAAAATCAGATAACCGAACAGGATGGCCCAGAGCATCTGGCTATATTGCGTCGGGCCGATCATGGCGGCGGGAGCATATTGGGCGGCATACATGACCAGGACGTTGCCGAGCGCGCCGAGCAGGCCATATCCCGCCAGCAGCAGCCATTGCTCACCGCCCGGCATGACAAAGGTGGGCACCATGGCGATGCCGCTGATGGTGAGACAGCCCAGCACGCCGGCCCCATAAAGCGAGACGTTCTTTTCCGAAGGGCCCATGGCGCGGAAGATGACGATGCTGAGTGCACCGCTGAAGCCGCCGATGATGGCGCCGAGATGGCCGACGCCCAGTTCACGGAAGCCCGGCCGCAGGATGACCAGCACCCCGAGAAAACCGATGATGACTGCAGACCAGCGGCGGATGCCCACCTGTTCCTTCAGAAACACCACCGACATGATGGTAACGAAGGAAGGCAGCAGGAAGATCAGCGCGAAGGCTTCGGCCATGGAAAGATGGGTGAAGGCAGTGACGCTGCCGACCGCACCCGTGCCGGCGGCAAAAAAGCGGATGATCCACAAGGGCCGGTTGGTCGTCTTCACCACATCCACCCAGCGATCACTGCGTTTGCGGATGAAGGGCAGGGCGATGAGGCCGAACAGGGCGCCGAAGAAGGCCGATTCGATCGGCGAAATCTGGCCTTCTATGAGTTTAACGCTGGCATCGCTCCAGGCGTAGGCAGCGAAGGCGGCAAAGGCGAGCAGAATGCCTTTCAGGGTCTTGTCGGACACGGAAACACCGGCGAAAAATCGAGTTGCTGAAAACCGCCGGTGGTTCGACCGTCAGTTCATCGATCTATGCTCGTCCGCCTTGATTTTTGCAATATCCCGCAGTGCAGCAATCAGGACATCAGGCGTTTGTGCACCGCTTATGGCGTATTTCTGATCGAGGATGAAAAACGGCACGCCAGCGACACCCATCTGCTGCGCGGCGTCTATTTCTGCAACGACCGTGTCCTTGTCCGCATCGGAGGCAAGCAGCCGCTCGACCACTTTCGCATCCATGCCGGCCTTCGCGGCGACGTCAGCCAATACGGCGTGGTCGCCGATATTGCGGCCTTCCTCGAAATTGGCTTTGAATAGGCCGGTCACGACCTTTTCCTGCACGTCGCGGCCTTCCGAATGGGCCCAGAGCGACAGGCGATGGGCGTCGAGTGTGTTCGGGCCGATCTTGATCGCATCGAAATCGTAGTTGATGCCGACTTCTTTGCCGAGCTGCACCAGCGTGGCATGGGCCTGTTCCAGACGCTCCTTGCCAAGCTTTTCCTCGAGAGCCGCTTTTTGGTCGACGCCCTCCGGCGGATAGTCCGGGTTGAGGCGATAGGGGCGCCAGTTCACGTCGACGCTGATTTCATCCTGCACCTCGGCAATGGCGAGATCGAGCCTGGCCTTGCCGAGATAGCACCATGGGCAGACCATATCCGATACCACGTCGATGACGATGCGTTCCATGGCTTAGTTCCTTGCTCTGGACCCGGCGACGGCAGGCTATTGCGCCCGCGCATCCCACCAGGTCTGTTTCTGATTGCCTGATATTGGTGTCATATCCGGACGGTCGATATATTTCCAGCGCGCGACCCACTGTGCGCCGATGTAATAGAGCGGAATAATGTAGTGGCCGGCAACGAGCAGACGGTCATAGGCGCGCACTGCCGCCTGGAAATCTTCCGTCGAGCGCGCCTGCAGCAGCGCCTCGATCATCCGGTCGATATCGGGATTGGCCGCACCCGCATAGTTGAAGCTGCCCTGCGCATCGCGTGAAAGCGAGTTCCAGCGGTTCAGCTGCTCCATGCCCGGCGAAAGCGAGGAGGGCAGGGAGCGGATGATCATGTCGTAATCAAAGCTGTTCGAGCGGGCCTGATATTGTCCGTCATCGACCGAGCGGATGCCCATGGCGACGCCGATCAGGTTGAGCGAGCGCTGATAGGCAAGCGCGATGCGTTCCTGCGCCGGGTTCTGGGTCATGATCTCGAAGGCGAGCTGACGGCCATTGGCGTCGGACATCCTGCCATTCTTGATCCGGTATCCGGCCTCTTTCAGCTTGTCGACGGCCATCTTCAGAACCCTGCGGTCCGCACCGGTGCCGTCGGTCTCCGGCATGGCATAGGTGCCAGCCAGCAATTCCGGGGGCATGGTCTTCGCCGCGTCGCCAAGCAGGGCAAGCTCGCGTTCATCTGCGGCATTGCCATAGGCGCCGAGCGGGGAATTCTGCCAGTAGCTCTGGGTGCGCTTGAAGGAACCGCCGAGGATGTTCCGGTTCAGCCATTCGAAATCGAGCGCATAGGACAGGCCTTCACGCACCTTTTCATCGGCGAAGACGGCGCGGCGGGTGTTGAAGACGAGGCCGAACATGCCCGTCGGCAGACGCGGCTGGAAGACGTCCTTGACGATATCGCCACGATGCACGGCCGGGAAATTATAGGCCTGTCCCCAATGGGACGTATCAGAGGTGCCGTTGATGGCGTCACCTTCGGGATAGATGTCGATATCACCCTTCTTGAAGGCCTCGAACATGGTGGTGACCTGAAGGAAATAGGTCACGCTGATCTCGTCGTAATTGTCGAAGCCGACCTTACCGGGAACGTCCTTGCCCCAATAATCCGGATTGCGTTCCCAGATGATTCGCTCGCCCGGCCGCAGGGTCTTGATTCGGTATGGACCCGAGCCGACAACCGGCCCAAGGCCTGCCTGCTCGAATTTTTCCGGATCGATCGCATGTTTCGGCAGGATCGGCGTGGAGGAGGCGAGAATGAGCGGCGTTTCGCGGTTCGCCTTGTCGTTGAAGGTGAAACGCACGCCGCGATCACCGACCTTTTCCATTTTCGCCACGCCGTCCAGACGGCTGTTGAACGGAGGCCGCCCTTTTTCCTTCAAGAGGTTGAAGGTGAAGATCACATCATCCGGCGTCACCGGCTGGCCGTCGGACCATTTTGCGCTCGGATTGATGTTGAACTGGATGAAGCTGCGCTCCTCATCCCACTCCACGGTTTCGGCGAGCAGACCGTAAAGGCTGAAGGGCTCGTCACTGGAGCGCAGCATCAGCGATTCGTAGAGGAGATTGCCGAATTCCGGGTCCCAGACGCCGCGTGCGGTGGTGCGCATTCCCTTGAGCACGAAGGGATTGAGGCTGTCGAAGGTGCCGACGACGCCATAGGAAATGCGGCCGCCCTTTTTTACGTCCGGATTGACATAAGGCAGGTGCCTGAAGTCCGCGGGAAGCTCCGGTGTGCCATGCATGGAGATGCCGTGCAGCGGTTGCGCCAGGGCGTTCCCGGCGGGAAGCAGGGATGATCCCAAAAGGAACAATGCGGGGATGAGGGCCGCAAGGTTGCGCATGTCATTATCCTGTCTAACTGTCCGTCCGATGTGCGTCACGACCCGTTTATCGTCATGATTCTGGCAGATATGTAGCACACGGACATTGCATGACCCATGCAAGGGCGGGAAATCTTGGGTCCGCTCAAGAAAAAGTTAAAGAAGTGCTGGATATCGCCGCGATCGGCATGTAACAGGGTGGCCGGAAGAGACGGGTCACGCATTTGCCTCATTTAAACGACAGTTGAACGGGCAGAAGGATACCGCCATCGGCGAACAGGGTCTTAACGGTTCTGTTCTGGCAGACATTCAGGAGACGGAACTCTTATGATGCACAAGGCAAACACATTCACCCGGACGGCTCTGTCCGCTCTGGTCCTCTCTCTGGGCGCGGTTTCCGCTCCGGCCATTTCGCAGGCGCAGGATGCTGCTCCGGCCGCTCAGGGCGCTGGCGCCCCGCCGCTCGGCTGGTTCAAGACCTGCTCCAAGCAGGAAGACAACGATGTCTGCGTCGTGCAGAACGTGGTTCTCGCCCAGAACGGCCAGATGATCACCGCTGTCGGCCTCATCACCGTTGAAGGCAAGGTCAACCGCAAGCTGCTGCAGGTTTCCGTTCCGACCGCGCGTCTCATTCCTCCGGGCGTGATGATGCAGATCGACGGCGGCAAGGGCCAGAAGCTTGACTACGCCGTTTGCCTTCCCGACAAGTGCACGGCCGAAGTTCCGCTGACGGACGCAATGATCGCTTCCTTGAAGAAGGGTAGCGAGGTGGTCTTCACCTCCATCAACTTCCGCCGCGCGCCGAACCCCATCAAGATCGCGCTCTCCGGCTTCACCGGCGCCTATGACGGCCCGGCGATCACCCAGTCGCAGCTGGCCGAAAGCCAGCGCAGCCTGCAGGAAGGCATGCAGAAGAAGGCTGAAGAGGCCCGCAAGAAGCTGGAAGCCGCTCAGGACGCCGCCAAGGGCGCGCCGAAGCCCTGATCGCTGCAAAGCATCGACAATGACAAAACCGGTCTGGCGACAGACCGGTTTTTTTATGCGCGTTTTATGCCCCTGGGAGGGTGGGGAGATGTCTGGCGGGCGTCAATGCGCCGTCGACATTTTCGGGCGCCATTCGCCGTTCGGCGACTTGTCGAAGATGCGGCCGATATTGGGATTTCTCAGCGGCGTCTCGTCTTCATCGTGCACGAGGTTCTGCTCGGAAACATAGGCGACATATTCCGTCTCCTCGTTTTCGGCCAGAAGATGATAGAAGGGCTGGTCGCGATCCGGCCTGATTTCCGCGGGGATGGCGTTCCACCATTCCTCGGTATTGGCATATTCCGGATCCACGTCGATCACCACACCGCGGAACGGAAACACCTTGTGGCGGACGATCTCGCCCAGCGTGAATTTTGCGTTTCTGTGTTTCATGGCATGTACTTCCTTTCCCAATACTAATTGGTGTCGGAACGCGAAATATCAAGACCTAGCGGTTCTGACGCCGGTCAGCCGCCATGCTCAGCGTTTTCTGCCGATCGGTGCTGTGGCGAGGATGACGCCGCCGGTGACAAGCACGATGCCGATGGCGTGATAGGTCTCGAAGGTCTCGCCGAGGAACAGCGTCGCCATCAAGATCGAGACCGGCGGCATCATGTATAGCGTGATGCCGGCCGTGGCGGGTCCAAAAACGCGCACCGTATGGGTGAAGCAATAAAAGGCCAGAAGCGAGGCGAAGAGGATGATGCCACCGATCTTCGCCCAGGCCGCGCCGGTGGCGGGCAGCATGCCGCCTTGGGCAAGTTCCAGTGCCGCCGGAGGCAAAAGCACCAGCGCGCCGGAAAATGCGATCAGGCCGAAAAGGCTGAAGGACGCCATCTGCCGCGCCGCGGGATCGCGCAGCAGCAGAGAATAGATGGCAAAGGCGATCGCCGCCGTCAAAATCGCGAAATCGCCGATGTTGAAATTCATGTGCCTGAGAGCGGAGATATCGCCCTTGAGCACGGTGGCCGCGACACCGGCAAAGGCAATGACCATGCCCACCACTTCAAGTTTCCGGATCGGACGTCCCTGAAAGACGCGCTGGAACAGGATGATGAACAGCGACGAGGTGGTGTAGATCAGCGTGCCGTTGGCGGCCGTTGTCATGGTGAGGCCCCAATAGACCACGCCGCCGCAGATGCCCATGCCGAGAATGCCGAGCACAAGCCAGAGCATCGTTTTCCGCCGCAGGAAGGCAAGGCAGTTGCGCCAGTCGGCAATCATGAAGGGGGCGATGATGAGGGTAGAGCCCATCCAGCGGATGAAGGCGGTGATGAAGGGCGAGACCTCGCCGACGACGCCCCGGCCGAAGATGACATTGCTGGAAAAAAAGAGCGGCACTGCCAGAAAGATGAGCCAGTCCGTGAGGCGTGTGGGCTGAGAGGCTGGCTTCGTCGGCATGGGCTTATGTCACATTCGGCAGAATAGAAAACGGCGGCTTTCCGTAGAAAACCGCCGAGATGGATCGAGCGCCCCCGGGGAGCGCCCGAAAGGCTGATCAGGCCGAGTAATACATGTCGAATTCGACCGGATGCGGGGTCATTTCGAAACGCATGACTTCCTGCATCTTCAGCTCGATGAACGAGTCGATCTGGTCGTCGTCGAACACGCCGCCGGCGGTGAGGAACTTGCGATCCTTGTCGAGGCTTTCCAGCGCTTCGCGCAGCGAGCCGCAGACGGTCGGGATCTTCTTCAGTTCCTTTGCAGGAAGGTCGTAAAGGTCCTTGTCCATCGGCTTGCCGGGATGGATCTTGTTCTTGATGCCGTCGAGGCCGGCCATCAGCATTGCCGCAAAACCGAGATAGGGGTTCTGGGTCGGATCCGGGAAGCGGACTTCGACGCGCTTTGCCTTCGGGTTGGAGCCGAAGGGAATACGGCAGGAGGCGGAACGGTTGCGCGCGGAGTAGGCGAGCAGAACCGGCGCTTCATAACCCGGCACCAGACGCTTGTAGGAGTTGGTGGTGGGGTTGGTGAAGGCGTTGATGGCCTTGGCATGCTTGATGATGCCGCCGATGTAGTAGAGGCAATTTTCAGACAGGCCGGCATATTCGTCGCCAGCGAAGGTCGGCTTGCCGCCCTTCCAGATCGACTGGTGAACGTGCATGCCCGAACCGTTATCGCCGAAGATCGGCTTCGGCATGAAGGTTGCCGTCTTGCCATAGGCATTGGCGACCTGGTGCACGACGTACTTGTAGATCTGCATCTTGTCGGCGCTGGAAACCAGCGTGTCAAACTTCACGCCCAGCTCGTGCTGTGCGGCAGCCACTTCGTGGTGGTGCTTTTCAACGACGACGCCCATTTCGGCCAGAACCGTCAGCATTTCGGAACGCATGTCCTGCAGGCTGTCGATCGGCGGAACCGGGAAATAGCCGCCCTTGACGCGCGGACGGTGGCCGAGGTTGCCGGTCTCGTAGTCGGTGTCGTCGTTGGACGGCAGTTCGGACGAGTCGAGCTTGAAGCCGGTGTTGTAGGGGTCTGCCTTGTACTTCACGTCGTCGAAGACGAAGAATTCGGGCTCAGGGCCAACGAAGACGGTGTCGCCGATACCGGAAGCCTTGAGGTAGGCTTCAGCCTTCTTGGCGGTGCCGCGCGGGTCGCGGTTATAGGCTTCGCCCGAAACCGGGTCGAGAATGTCGCAAAGGACGACCAGGGTGGACTGGGCGAAGAACGGGTCGATATGGGCGGTGGCCGGATCGGGCATCAGCACCATGTCGGACTCGTTGATGGCCTTCCAGCCGGCGATCGAGGAGCCGTCGAACATGACGCCATCGGCGAACATGTCTTCGTCCACACAGACAACATCCATGGTGACGTGCTGCAGCTTGCCCTTGGGGTCGGTAAAGCGCAGGTCCACGAACTTGATGTCGTTATCCTTGATCTGCTTCAAGATATCGTTTGCGGTCGTCATTTAAACGTTTTCCTTGAGTGTGATGATGACGAGGTGAAAACCCAAGCCTCCCCGGCTCGGGACGTTCTTGATTATATGGCGTCCACGCCTGTTTCACCGGTACGGATGCGGATGACTTCCTCGACATTGGAAACGAAAATCTTTCCGTCGCCGATGCGGCCGGTCTGCGCCGCATTGCGGATCGCCTCAATGACGGCTTCCGCGTTTTCGTCCGCCAATACGACTTCGACTTTCACTTTCGGCAGAAAGTCCACGACGTACTCTGCTCCGCGGTAGAGTTCCGTGTGGCCCTTCTGACGACCAAAGCCTTTTGCTTCCGTGACCGTGATGCCCTGAAGTCCGACTTCCTGAAGGGCTTCCTTCACTTCATCGAGCTTGAAAGGCTTAATGATCGCTTCGATCTTTTTCATGAGAAAATATCTCTCCGCTTCTCCCGTTAAAGCAGGTTATTCCCGCTCTGCCACAAGAATGCACGTATTGTGCCAGATCGGAAGCGGGCGTGAAGAAAAAACTTCGCTCACCCGGCTTTCCGACACAAAATGCATTCGGTTTTGGCGGTTTTCCAGCCAATTTCTCTCCGGAACCCGAAAAATCCATCAGCATTTCTGTGAATTCTTATTGTTTTAGCAATTCTGAATATTTTGGAATGCGTAAGTGGAACGATGCCTGTTTGTTTATATTTTATGCATTTGATTATTATTTGGACTTGGCTATCTGCTTATTTTTGTATCGATTGCCTTTCCGGCGTTTTGAAGGGATGATCGGGACATGACATCCCTCCTGTACCTTTCCCTGTTCGACCCGGCCGTGATGGCCCGTATTGATGCGGCGGCCGGGCAATCCGGCATTCCGCTTTATGATCTGATGGAGCGGGCGGGGCAGGCGGTCGCCGCTTCTGCGCTGCGGCACTATCCGCAGGCGCTGCGTTTTGTCGTGCTCTGCGGTGGCGGCAATAATGGCGGTGATGGTTACGTGGCGGCGCGGGCGCTTGTACAAAGCGGCGCGGCGGTTGCGGTTCATCATCTCGGCGATGCGGCCGCACTCAAGGGCGATGCGCGGGTGGCATTCGAACGGAGCGGGGTGACGCCGCTGCCGCTCGGCGACTATGCGCCCGCCGGCGGCGATGTGGTGATTGATGCGGTTTTCGGGGCGGGATTGTCCCGCGATGTTCCGCACGAACTTGTCCGGGTGATCGATGCGGTGACAAAGGAAGGCGTACCTGTTCTTGCCGTTGACCTGCCTTCCGGTCTCTGCGGCAGGCGGGGCGTACCTCTCGGCGCCTCATTCAGGGCGGAACGCACCGTAACCTTCATGGCGCGCAAACCGGGCCATCTGCTGATGCCGGGGCGGGAACTGTGCGGAACGCTTGAGGTGTTCGATATCGGCATACCCGGCCGCATCCTTGCCGCCCATGCGGGATCGGTTGCGGAAAACGACCCGCTGGTCTGGCGGAATGCCATGCCCCATGCCGATATGGAGACCCATAAATTCCGGCGCGGGCATCTGACCGTCTTTTCCGGTCCCGCGCATGCGACGGGCGCAAGCCGCATGACGGCGCTTTCCGCGCTGAAGGCGGGGGCGGGCATCGTCACGGTCGCGGCGCCAAAGAAAGCGCTCGATGTGCTGTCGATGACGCTGACGGCGGTAATGAACACGGCCATGGACGATGCCGACGATCTGCGCCTGTGGCTCGACGACCGGCGCCACGGCGCCTTCGTTCTCGGGCCGGGTTTCGGCGATCTCGAAAAGGCACGGCAATTCGTGTCCCTGCTTGGAGACAGGGCGGTCGTGCTGGATGCCGATGCCATTACGGCTTTCAAGGATCGCCCGGAAAGCCTGTTCGAGCGCATCACATCCGGCGCGGGCAAATTCGTGCTGACACCGCATGAGGGCGAGTTTGCGCGGCTGTTTCCCGATCTTGCCGCAGACAGGGCGTTGAGCAAGATCGAGAAGGCGCAGGCCGCCTCAGCCCGCAGCGGCGCGGTGCTGGTCTATAAGGGGGCCGATACGGTGATTGCCGGGCCTGATGGCCGGGCTCTCGTCAACACCAATGCGCCGGCAAGTCTTGCCACGGCCGGATCAGGCGACGTGCTGGCCGGCATTATCGGCGCTCTGCTCGCGCAGGGCGCGCCGGCCTTCGAAGCGGCTGCCGCCGGCGTGTGGCTGCATGGGGAGGCGGGCAGCAGGGCGGGTGCCGGCATGACGGCGGAAGACCTTGCCCATGCGGTTCGGCCGTTTGGTTGAATTCAGGATGATGGGGTTCCGGTGGCCGTCACCTTGACTTGACCCGTTACTGTCCGGCTCAGATGTCCGGACAAGCGCACGACATTGTTTCTCGCGGGGTTCAGCCGAAAATGCAGCCTGCCTTGAGACTTAAACCGGTCGGCACTGGATCATGCTCGATCCTGTGCAAACACCAGCCGCCTCGTCAGTGTGCGGCCTTGCCCTGGCTCGCCGTTGCCATTCGCGAGGCGCTCATCAGCAGTTTGCGTTCGGCGCGTTCCTGCTGCGGCGTGCGATTGTAGATCTCGCGGTAACATTTCGAAAAATGCGAGGCGGAGACGAAGCCGCAGGCGACGGCAACCTCAACGACGGGCATTGCGGACTGGATCAGCAGATGCCGTGCGCGGTCGAGGCGGATTTCGAGATAATAACGCGCGGGCGAGCGGCCCATTTCCTGCCGGAAGAGGCGTTCCACCTGTCGGCGTGACAGATCGGCGGCATCGGCGATATCCAGCAGCGACAGCGGCTCGGCGAGATTGCCTTCCATCAATTCGATGATCGACAGGACCTTGCTGTTCTGCACGCCAAGCCGCGCGCGCAGCGGCAGGCGCTGGCGGTCGTTGGGGCTGCGCACACGATCGGTCAATTGTTGTTCGCAGACACGGTTGACGAGGTTCTCGCCGAAATCCTGTCCGATCAGGCTCAGCATCATGTCCAGTGACGCCGTGCCGCCGGCGCAGGTATAGATGTTGCTGTCGACTTCGAAGAGGTCCGCATAAACTTCCACCTGCGGGAAGGCCTCGGAAAAGCCGGGCAGGTTTTCCCAGTGGATCGCGCAGCGCTTGCCGTTCAGCAGGCCGGCCTGTGCGAGGATATGTGCGGCGGTACAGAGGCTGCCGATGGCGATGCCGCGATTATAGGCTTCGCGCAGCCAGGCATTGACGGATTTGTTGATGTGTTGGTCCACATCAATGCCCGAACAGATGATTGCCATTTCCGGGCGGTTCTCGCCGCTGACGTAGCGCCGCTCGTCGGCAAGACAGGTATCGGCCTCAAGACAGATGCCGCTGGACGACATGACCTTCTGGCCGTCGAGGGAGGAGAGGCGCCATTCATAGGCCTCATAGCCCAACATTCGGTTGGCGATGCGAAGCGTTTCAACCGCTGCGGCGAATGGCAGCATGGTAAATTGCGGAATGAGAAAAAAGACGATTGAGCGTTTCTTCTGGGAGTTCTTGCTCATTTGCCCGTGCTCCGTTGCGAATACGCAATTCCTCCCTTGGAATTGGTCTTCTGGATGTCCTGATTACGACATCTTTAACGAAAAATACGCCTCGGAATCGGAGCTGTCAAAAAATAGCTTTTGAAATATGCAAATTTTGCGACAAGCCTTTAAAACGGGCGATGTGTCGCATGCAAAACAGGCAGGTAATTTTGCGCCTCTGACCCTGTCACTCAGGGGCGGCGGTGGCGGCTCGCAACACATGCAGAGGTTGCGAGCCATCGGGTGGCCATCATTTGCGGATGGCGTGTATGCGGGTGGTTTCGGTCGTCGGCCATCCGATATCCTTCAATGTTTCAGGCGGCAATGACTCCAGTGCACGAAGCATCCTTTCACGGCGCCATGCCGCGTAACGGGCCGACACATGGTCCGACAGGCGATCGAGCCAGCCGCTGGGCGAGGGATGGTGCTGAGAGCGGTTTGTCACTGGCAGATGATGTATCATGGTCATGTCTTGATCCTTTCCTGAACCACGATCCTGTTTACGACTTCGGTATGTGCCTGCCTCTTTCATCAGGCAAGAGAATGAATCTTATGTCATTCATCAATATTGAGAATGAATGACCGGCGGCGGCGAGGGGGAACATTTCGGTTCGTGCCACGCCAGTGCTTCGTTCCCACGAGGTTCATTCCACCCCGTTTATCGATGTCCCGGATGGTGCGCGCTTGTTGACATTCAATCAAACGAAATGATATCCATCTATAAATCAAAATATTTGAAGGTGCGTGCCATGACCGTGACTTTCCGCCAACCGCTGCCGTTGCTGGATAACGACATATTGAGAACCTTCGTCGCCATTGCCGAAACGGGAAATTTCTCCACCGCTGCGGAAGTGGTGTTCAGAACGCCTTCGGCCGTTTCCATGCAGATCAAGAAACTCGAGGAACAGTTGAAGACGACATTGTTCCTGCGCGATGCCCGCTCGGTGACATTGACGGCGCATGGCGAGACGCTTCTGACCTATGCGCGGCGTATGATCGCGCTATCCAACGAGGCGGTGTCGCGTTTCGTCATGCCGGAACTGTCCGGCGTCGTCCGTCTCGGCGCGCCGGAGGATATTGGCGAGCGTGGCCTGCTGCCCGGCATTCTTAAGCGTTTTGCCGAAGCCTTCCCCGGCATCATGATCGATGTCACCATCGATTCCAGTTCCAATCTCTATAAGCGCATGGACGAACAGCGGCTGGATCTCGCTCTCGTCAACTGTGCCTCGCATCCGCTGCGGGATACGGGCGAGGTGTTGATGCGCGAACGTCTCGTCTGGGCTGGTGCGAAATGCGGCACGGCCTATCTACGCGATCCGCTGCCGATTTCGATCTGGGAAGAAGGCTGCATCTGGCGGTCGGAGGCGATCCATTCGCTGGAGAAGCGCGGCCGCAATTTCCGTGTCGCCTATTTGAGCGGCCATACCATGGCGCAGCGTGCCGCGATTGCCGCCGATCTCGCCATCGCACCCCTGCCGCGATCCTATGTGCAGAATGACTTGGTCATTCTGAGCGACAAGGAGGGGCTTCCGGAGCTTGGCTGTTTCGATATTCGCCTGATCATGGGCGACAAGGCGTCGCGTCCCGTTCTTGCGGTGGCCGAGAGCATCCGCAACGCCTTTGTCGAGGTCGCCAAGGCGGCATAAGCCAAATGGTCGTGCGGCGGCATCGTCCGCCGCGCCGAAGGGCCTTAGACGGCTACCGAATCCGCAGGCGCGGCACGGCCCGTATCGTTCGCCTGCCAGCTTCCGCGGCTGACCAGCCAGTCGGACGATGTCTGCAACCCACCAAAGGGGAAGACGTGAATCTGCCGGATCGGCCCTTGCGGATTGGCCTGCCAATGCCGCTCGATCGGTCCGACGACGCTTTCCGGCGAATGGCCCCTGGCCAGGGTCGTCAGGGAAAGGGCGTTCTTCTTGAGATAGGCGATGGAGTTGCCGACGCCGCAGAGCGCGGCATATTTCAGCAGCGTGGTGATCTTGGCCGGGCCGGAAACGCCGATATGCACCGGAAGCGCAATTCCTGATGCCGCAAGTCCTTCCGCCCAGGCGATGAAACGCGCCGGATCGAAGCCGAACTGGGTGACGATGCGCATCGTCGCATCGCTTCTTTCGGCAAAATCGCGTTTCAGCTGCAGCGCGGCCATCGCCGTCTCTTCGCTGAAATCGGGACTACCTTCGGGGTGTCCGGCGATTGCGATCTGTTTTATGCCGTAACGGTCGAAAATGCCGGTGGACAGCATGTCCATGCTGGCTGCGAAGGGACCGGCAGGCCTGTTGACGCCGCCGCCCACCACCAGCACATCCGTTACGCCCGCTTCGTCGACGAGCCGCCTGACCTGTTCCTCAAATTCCGCACGCGACGGGATGCGCCGCGCCGCCAGATGTGGCACCGGCTCGTAACCGAGATCGCGCAGATGCCTCGCCGCATCAACGAGCCTTTCCTGTGATGCCGCTCCGGTATCGGTGAGATAGACCCGCACGCCCTGCGGAAAAAGACCGGCAAGGCTGCTGGGGCCAAGCACCTGCGCGGGCGAGGCTTCGATGGAGGCGGGAATGGGAGAGGCGGTGGAAATATCGGGCAATTTGTGCGTGATCCTTTTCATTATCATGCACCGGTTTTTCGGCGAAGTCTTTGCCCGTTGCGGCAGGACAGCCCTGCATCTGCGACGAAGCTGTGCCGGATTGTCCGGCCTGCGCCGTTTTCCCGTATCCGTTCACCAGATCCGTTTGGTCAGGCCATTCCACAGCCAGGTCCAGATCGTCGGCGGAAAGCGCAGCACCGATTTTCCGGGAGAGGGTGGCTGCGGCGCAAGGCTGCCGGAAAGGGCGTCTTCGATAGCGCTGACGGCAATATCGACCGAACCGGCGGTGAGAAGCAGCGGATAGGTGGCGATGGTGTCGGAAGGTGATGGTTTCAGCCGTTTTTCGTAAAGCGTGGCGCCGGTATCCACGCCCTTGTCCACCAGATGCACGGTTGCACCGAAATTGCCCCGGTCCTTTTCCACCAGCGCCCAGTAGCCGCCCATCTGGCCGCGATAGGCGGGGTTGATGCCGGCATGAAAATTGATGACCGGGCATTGCAGGGCCTGCAGCGTGGCCGGTGTCAGCAGACGGCAGGAAATGGTGAAGATCGCCGCCGGTTTCAGCAGATTGGCCGCCGTGCGGCAGTTCTCATCGTTGAGCGAGGTGAATTGCGTGACGGGAATGGCGGGATGAAGGTCGGGAGAAAGGCCGTGTTCGGCGATGATGTCGTTGCCGCGCCGAACCGTGAAGCGTTTGCCGAGCCGGGAGGCGATCATCGTCGCCATCTGGCCCATGGCGACAATCCAGCCGAGCCGCCGCGCCCGCCTTCTCAGAATGGCCGATTTGCTTTCGGGCTCTTCCTGGAAGACGTGAATATCCGGAAAACGCCCGGCCAGCGCGTTGATCATGACATTCGGGTTCAGTCCGCCCGCCGTCATTACCAGAAGCCGATTGTTGAAGTCAGTCATATCACCCACGGACTTTTCCCAAACCATGATGCAAGTGACGAGTTTCCCTCGGAAAATTTCAAAACCCTGTTAATTTTCATCGACGGGAATTTTTGAAATGCGCTGGAACCGATTTTCAGGACTCACGTTATTGTGACGCATATCACATCGGTGCTTGTCTTTGGACGGCAAGCCATAGGGGAGTAGTTCAAATGATCACACGCATTCTTTCGACCGTTTTCGTGGCTCTGTTGACCGTCGTAACCTTGAGTTCGTGCGGCAACACCATTCGTGGCATGGGCCGGGATACGGCGAATGCCGTGAATGCGACGCAGGACGCCGGCCGCAGTGTGGACCGCGCCGCCCGTCGCTGACAGCATCTCCCCTTAAAAATCCGGCGTCATTCTGAAACAGGGGTGGCGCCTTTTCTTTGACCGAATTTCCCTGCGAATGTTCCCCTGACGAGAATCACGGGGTGGGCATGAACCGATCGATGAAGAAACTGGCAAAGCTGCTGTTGCCCCTGTTACTGCCGTTTTCGGCTGAGGCGGGCGGACAGGTGGATTTCTGCAAGACCGTGGACCACGCGGGCGGGCGCTACACCGTCTGCAGTTTCGATCCGGCCAGGAGCACGATCCGGATTTATGATCGCGATCATGTCTCCGGTCAGGGATATCGTTCCTTCGCCGATCTTTCCTCCGGGCTCTGGCGGCAGCACATGTTCAGCGTCTTTGCCATGAATGGCGGCATGTACCATTCGGATTATTCCCCCGTCGGGCTCTTTGTCGAAAACGGTGTCGAGCGTGCGCCGATCATTACCGGTGGCGGCTGGGGCAATTTTCATCTTCTGCCGAATGGCGTGTTTTATCTGAAGGGCGCCACGGCCGGCGTGCTGGAGACCGAGGCCTATCTGGCCGCGGCGCCGAAACCCGATTTCGCCACCCAGTCCGGCCCGATGCTGGTCATCGACGGCAAGCTGCATCCGCGTTTCCTGCCCGATAGCGACAGTCTGAAGCGGCGCAACGGTGTCGGCATCTCCCGCGACGGCATGGTGCATTTCGCCATTTCGGAAAATACCGTGCGTTTTTATGATTTCGCCACCCTGTTCAGGGATGTGCTGGATGCGCCCAATGCGCTTTATCTCGACGGTACGATTTCCAGCGTCGACATTCCGGCAATGAACAGGCGGGACGGGCTGTTTCCCATGGGGCCGATCATCGCTGTCGTCGACAGGGTGCCGGACTAGTCAGGGCAATCAGATCGGCGCCTTCGGATAGGCGTTTTCGAGACCGGCCGATGCCGTCAGCCCCTTGCGGAAGGCAAGATAGGCGGGGTGCTGGCTGGCCTTGGCCGTTTCCATGAGGCGTATCTGAAGCCGGGCGGGGGCATTGCCGCCGAGCCAGTCGCCGGTCGCTTCCAGCTTCAGGCTGTTGAGGAAGCGGGCATTGCTCTGCTGGTCGAGATAGAGATTAAGGCCGGCCAGCAGGTTTTCATCCTGCAGCGCGTTTTCCATAAGCAGCAATACCCAGGCCTTATCCTCGCTTGTCAGCGAAGTCAGTTTCGACGCGACCGTTTCGCGGTCGGGAAAGGAGGATGCCTGCTGCATGGAGTGACTCGCATCGTTGCCGTTGCCTCCGTCGATAAAGCAGAGGCGGCAGCCTTTCAAGGCGCGAAGTCCGGATGCGGATGTTCGACCGAAACGTGCCGGCCATAGGGGTTTTCAACAGGGGTTTGTGCGAAACCTTTAAATAACGGTTACACTTTAGTCCAAATTGCGGCGATCACTGAAATGGCGCGGATGACGACCTCAAGCTAACGCCTTGTTTTTTCATATACCTATGCGCGGGGCGAATGGCAGCTTGTCGAAAACGCCTTCATTTAGCCGCTTTTTGCATTTGCCTTCGCCGTCGGATTTTAATAAATGCTTCCTCCACGGGCCGGGTCTTGAAGATCCCCCGGAGAGTGAATAGCTGGAGTAATCATGGAAGAAACCGCTCAGAAATCCTGCTGGGGCGTCACCTTGCGCGCACTTGCAGGCTTTGCCGCTTTTCTCGCATTGACGTACATTTTTGGCAGCCCATAAGCACTTCTCCTGAATGACGGGTTTTGAAACGGCGCGGTTTTCCTTTGGAAACCGTGCTGTTTTCGTTTGCGGGCCCCGGATGTCGCGGCTGCGCAAACCGCTGCCGCTCTTTTGTGGCGATCCGTCGCGGCTTTGGATATGATGGTGGTGGAATCCATTATCATTCAGGACGAATTTCATGTTTCTTTCGGTCTTCGACGTCTTCAAGATCGGTATCGGTCCTTCGAGCTCCCATACGATGGGGCCGATGACGGCGGCCAACCGCTTTCTGGCGCTGATCCTCAGCGACGAGTGGCCGCGTCCGGCGGGGGCATTCGTCTCGCAGCTGAAGGTCAGCCTGCATGGCTCGCTTGCCTTCACCGGCATCGGCCACGGCACCGGGCGTGCCGTCATTCTTGGCCTGACCGGCGAGCGGCCGGACCTTGTCGATCCCGATGCCATGGATGCGATTATCGGAAAGGTCGAAGAGGCTGGCGCCGTATCGCCGCCCGGCCATCCGTCCTACGTATTCCGTCCGGCCGAGGATCTGATCTTCGACAAGAAGAACCCGCTGCCGGGCCATGCCAATGGCATGACCTTTTCCGCCTTCGACAGTCAGGGCAGGCTGCTTATCAAGCGCATCTATTATTCCGTCGGCGGCGGTTTCGTCGTGACCGATACGGAACTGGAAGCGATCAAGCAGCGCGGCAAGACCATCGATAACGGGCCGCGCGTGCCTTATCCCTTCGCGACCGCCCGGGAAATGCTGGATATGGCTGCCCGCTCCGGCCGCACCATCGCCCAGATGAAGCGCGCCAACGAGGAAACGGTGGTCACCCGCGAGGAGTTGAACGAGCGGCTGGACCAGATCTGGGAGGCCATGAATGGCTGTATCGAGCGCGGGCTGAAGGTGGATGGCATCATGCCGGGCGGCCTGAAGGTGCGCCGCCGCGCCCGCTCCATCTACGAGAAGCTGAATGCGGAATGGCGCAGCAACCGGATGAACCCGGTGATGGCGAATGACTGGCTGAGCGTCTACGCCATGGCGGTGAACGAGGAAAATGCCGCCGGCGGGCGCGTCGTTACCGCACCGACCAATGGCGCGGCGGGCGTCGTGCCGGCCACGGTGAGATATTTCCGGCATTTCCATGAGGATGCGAGCGTCGAGGACGTGCGCGATTTCCTGCTGACGGCAGCGGCCATCGGCGGCATCATCAAGCACAATGCCTCCATCTCCGGTGCGGAAGTGGGCTGTCAGGGCGAGGTGGGATCGGCTTCCGCGATGGCGGCGGCGGGTCTTGCCGCAGTCATGGGCGGATCGCCCGAGCAGGTGGAAAATGCCGCCGAAATCGCACTCGAACACCATCTCGGCATGACCTGCGACCCTATCGCCGGGCTGGTGCAGGTGCCCTGCATCGAGCGTAATGCCATGGGCGCGGTAAAGGCGGTGACGGCGGCTTCGCTGGCGCTGAAGGGCGACGGCCAGCATTTCGTGCCGCTCGATGCCTGTATCGAAACCATGCGCCAGACCGGCAATGACATGAGCGAAAAATACAAGGAAACCTCCACCGGCGGCCTCGCCGTCAACGTTGTGGAGTGCTGAGCGGGCAGGGCGGCAGGCTTCGTGCAGATGCTTGACGCCCGCCGCAAAAAGGCATTGATAGAACCATGCCTCTACATCTCATCAAACTTTGCGTCGGCGCGGACTCCCTCCAGGATTTGAGGGAGTGGGTGGCGCATCGCTCCCTGACTGCAATAGCAGCCGGTCTTGAACCGCATAGCGTGCACACCACCCGGATGATCCCGAAACGGGTCGAGGAATTGCTGGAAGGCGGTTCGCTCTACTGGGTTATCAAGGGACAGGTGCAGGCGCGGCAGAAACTGCTCGATATCCGCTCCTTCAAGGGCGAAGACGGTATTTCCCGCTGCGACCTCATTCTCGGCCCGGAAGTCATCGAAACCTCACCGGCGCCGAAGCGGCCGTTTCAGGGCTGGCGTTACCTGAAGGACGATGAGGCGCCCCGCGATCTCGGCGGCGGCGGAGGCGGGGAGGACATGCCTTCCGATCTTCGGCGGGAATTGGCCGAGCTTGGTTTGCTCTGACATTCCATAGATGAAAGAAATCTCGTTTCGCCGGCCGAGTTGATGGCGTCCTGAAAGCTATCCTCCGTTATGCTCGGGCCTGTCCCTAGCATCTGCTACGTTTCGATTGAGCTGGACGTGATTAGATTCTCGGGACAGGCCCGAGGATGACGTCGGGTGTCAGGCGTTTATCGGCAAACAAAAAAAGCCGGCCCCTTGCGGAGCCGGCTTTTTATTTGGGGAGACGGTATTCTTGTTGGTTGGGCGTCAGTTGATGCCGCCGACCGCAGTGGTGGCGCGGCCATCCTGAATTTTCACCCAGCGGCCCGGATTGGCCGTGTCCTGGCGCTTCAGGTAGGTATATTCGGTTTCCGACCAGTTCATGACCTTGTTGCGCATGTTGTCGAGAACGAAATCGCCACGATCGGTGCGGACGGTCAGGACGGCATGGCCTTCGCCATTCGGCTGCAGAACCACGGTGATCAGCAGGTTGGAGGCGGAGAAGCCCTTGTTCATCAGCATCTTGCGCTTCAGGAGCACGAAGTCTTCGCAATCGCCGACGGTGGTGGGATAGGCCCAACGCTCTTCGACGCCGTAGATTTCCATGTCGGTCATCGGCGTGATGGTGGTGTTGACGGTGTAGTTGACGTCGAGCATCGTCTTCCAGCGCTCTTCGGTCAGTTTCATCGGGCCGTTGTCCAGCGAGGTCGGCTGGCATTCGCTCTGATAGGTCTGGCAGAATTCATAGTGGCCGATCGGCGGATTGGCCTTGCCGATGACGCGCATGACGGCGGCCGGCGATGCGCTGGCCTGATGTGCGAAGGCGCTGACGATGAATGCGATCAGAGTGAAAACGAAACGGTTGTTCTTGTTCATTGCTTATCTCCCCGTGGTGAGGAGACATTCGCAGCTATATTTTGACCCTGCGGAAATTTGCGTGGCGCAATTTGAGCTTAAATTTCAGCAAATTAGCCGCTATTTTGAACTGTATTTGAGTGAGTTTTTATGCGTGTTTGAAGCAAATTTTATTACAATTTTACGCATCCGGACTTTAGGGTTTCGGTAGCCATTTAGATCGCTGTATTGAAAGCGGTTTTCAGTGCGGCGGTATTCTCGTGATCCTGTGCGGTCCATCGGCGACGCCTGCTGGAGACACGGATTTCCCGTTTTGGGATGGGTGTTTCAGGCTGGAACAGTCCGAAAAGCGCCGAAAAAAACTTCGAAAAAACTGCATTTTTTCCGGAAAAAATGTTTGCGGGCTAATTTTCCCCGCCGGTTTCGGCGGTGATCTGGGCCGGCCTGGTACGCAATTGTCTCTCATAATCGCGTTTTCCGAGCGGCACGCCGCGCATGCGCAGGATGTCGTAGGCGGTCACGGCATGGAAATGGAAGTTCGGTAGCGAGAACGAGAGAATGAAGGTTTCCGATGTGAAGCGGAGCCTTCGGGGGCCGATCTGAAGGTCCAGTTCCCTGCCGGCCCAGCTATTGACCGCATCAGGGATGAAAGCTTCCAGCGCCGTTTGCGCCTTGCCCATCATGGCCCTGAGGTCGGTGAAGGGGACGGGGCCCACCAGGGCGGGCGGTTCGAACACGCCGGTTTTGGCAGCTTCCACGCCCCATACGGCATGGTGCCAGGCGGCCTCGATCTGAAAGTGGAAGGGCGCCATGTCCTCGAAGAGCCGGGCCTGCACGAAATCATCCGGATCGGTGCCGGTTTCGGCGCAATGCCGGGCCGCACGGTCGAGAAAACCTCCGACCGCTCTCACGGTCTGCAGGAAGGTTGGAACGCTGAGGTCGTAAAATGTCGTCACCATCGGCTTTTTCCATTTGAGCCGAACGCCGCCGCAAAGGACAGGTGCCGATAATCACACCGCCGTCCGGGAACCCTGTTGATTATGAGTCCATGGTCTGGTGCAAATGCGCGCAGAAAATACCGCGCCAATGTCAGGTTACATCACGCCCGGCGGAACGGCCTGTCGGGAGCGTTGCACGCGCACGACCTTACACGTTTTCCGGATGTAAAACCACGCCGTGTCCGGTGGAATTTCCTAGAGGAATTCGATCAGCGCGTCGGGCGACTGGACCCGGTCGAATTCGACCGCGACGCCTTCCATGAAGTGGCGCACGATCTTGCCGCTCATATTCTTGCCGAGCTGAACCCGGCTACCCAGAGGCGGGCGGTTTTCGATCTCGATTGCGGCACCCGACAGGGAAAGGTCGATCAGCCGGCAGGCGACGAGCACGCCGTCTTCCAGAACGAGCTGCGCTTTTGCGTTGCGCGGCGTCAGGCGGTCATGGCGGCGGTCTTCCGGCAGGCCGAGCAATTGCCGTTTGGCGATCCATGCGAGCTGCGCGGCGAGTTTTTCGCGCTTGCGCTCCGGCGCATTGATGGCGATGAGGAAACCCGACGCGGTGAGCGATGTCACCGTGCCTTCGATCCGGCCGATATGCTGGAGATAGGCGATGACACGATCACCGGTGCGGGCAATGCCCGGGCAGGTGAACTGCGCCCTTTCGGCGGTCATCTCGGTTGCGGTGCAATCATATTCTTCATGGTCGGGCAACATCAGGCGGCCGGTGAAAGACACACGGACGGCGTCGTCGAGGTGAGGCTCCTCAACCGGGCGCAGGATTTGGGCGGTGTTGACCGAACGGGACGAAAACATGGGCAGCGCAATTTTATTGAATGATGACGGTCAGTTTCTACCTTGCGCGAGTTAACAGACTGTATTGTTTAATCTCTACAATTTTTCTGATCGGCAATATCGTTACAGCTTTGACCTATTTTTCGAGATTCCGGGGCGGCGTAAATCTTTCGGCCCGGCCATGCGCAGTCCGGGAAATCCGTCAGATGCTTCCTGCGAATGGTATCGCGGCTGCTTCCATTTCCGTCCAATGCCCCGCCGGCGCGATGTCCATGCGCAGCAACCGGCTGCTTTTCATCGACAGGCAATGGATGGGCGCGGCGAATTCATGACGCGGCCGTTCGGGAAGCAGCGCGCCGAGCAGCCTTTGGGCAGCGTCGGCATCCGTGCGCAGCGGCAATAACAGCATTTCGAATGCCAGCGGCGAGGCGCCATGGTCGTCTTCCGCTTCGACATCGAAGACGACGGGCAACTGGTGCTGCAAGATGCCGCGCGCCACGCGGCAGGGGAAGGTGGCATTTGCCCGCGGCCACAGTTCCGAAAACGGCCGGTCGCGCAGTTCCCGGCCGAACAGGTCGCAGAGGCGGGTGCCGGCAAGGCGGAAGAATGGCGTGGCCTCTCCCTTGTCCGTCAGGATGAAAAGGTCGCCGAGATGATGTTTGAGCTTCGCGGGATCGATATCCTCGCGCCGGGGGGCGGGGTTTCTGCCCCGCAATTCATCCCAATAGGCATATATGTCCAGTCCGGCCATGCTTTTCATAGCATCTCTCCCTGTTCGTTTTTGAGACATCATGTCCATCCGAACGCCTGTATCTGGTGATGTAGCGATTTTCGTGCCAACTGGATTTGTTAAGGTTAACAAAGGGTTGAGATTGCGCGGTGGCATGGCCCGTGGCACGGGTGCCGCCATGTCGGGGAATACTCCGTCAGCACAATTGACTGGCGCTGCCCCATGATCTTGCGGCGCGCCGACGAGCCGGACCGCCCGCTGGCCCGCCGCTTGAACCGGTTGCGGTTTGGCGTCGCGCAGCAAAGGCGGGACGGCTTTTTTTTCGTCCGGGCTTCCTATATTGCTCGGTGAACGCAAATTTCTACCAAGACAGGGATGGGATCATGTCCTACGGGGACGGCGAGCAGCCGCCGGTTTCGGAAACGCCGGAGCCGAAAGACGACACGAACAATCCCGTCTTCAACCTGCCGACGCTGCTGGTTGGCATATTGGCGGCGCTGGTCGCTGCCTATGTGGTTCCCGCCTATCTTCTGTCCGAGGAGGGCAATGGCTGGTTCATTTTCACCTTCGGCTTCATTCCGCTGCGTTACGCGGTGCCTTTCTCCCAGCAGGGGCTGGAATGGCTCTGGACGCCGGTGACCTATTCCTTCCTGCATGGCGGCGTTGAGCATATTCTCTTTAACGGCCTGTGGCTGATGGCCTTCGGCGCGCCGGTTCTGCGTCGGATCGGAACAGTGCGCTTCGTGCTGTTATGGTGCATTTCCGCGGCTGTTTCGGCCTTTGGCCATGCGGCGCTGAACTGGGGGGATGTCACGGTCCTGATCGGGGCCTCCGGTGTCGTCTCGGCGCTGATGGGCGCGGCCTGCCGTTTTGCCTTTCCCGCGCGCGGCGGATACAGCGCCTCCTTCGGCCATCTGATGCCGCGGCAGAGCATTTTCGGGGCGCTTGCCAACCGCACCGTGCTGATCTTCACGTTGATGTGGCTGTTCGGCAATGTGCTGATCGCGGTGGGCGTGCCGCTGTTCGGTGATGTCGGCGGGGAAATCGCCTGGGATGCGCATGTCTTCGGCTTCCTGCTGGGTTTCCTGTTCTTCGGCCTGTTCGATCGTCCGTCACGTTAAGCCGATCACGCTCCTTGTCGGCCGTGGCGCAAATTTGCTTTTGCGCGTCCCATCCGGGATTGCATTCATGCGGACCTCAGCGCACCATATCTCATGATTTGCAACCGCCAGGGGAGACTGCGGCGTGCTGCGGGTCGCTGAAAAGAGGAGGAAGGCATGCCAACATTCGTAAAGGATCTTCTCGACCGCAAGGGCCGGGACGTCGTGACTGTCGGTCCGGAAGTCAGCATCGGCGAGGCGGCGGGAACGCTGCATGCGCATAAGATCGGTTCCGTCGTCGTCACCGATGGCGATGGTGTTGTTCTCGGCATTTTCACGGAACGCGATCTGGTAAAGGCCATCGCAGCCCAGGGCGCCGTTTCCCTCCAGCAATCCGTGTCCGTGGCCATGACCAAGAACGTCATCCGCTGTCATCACAACTCCACCACCGATGAGCTGATGGAAATCATGACCGGCGGACGTTTCCGCCACATCCCGGTCGAAGAGAACGGCCGCCTTGCCGGCATCATCTCCATCGGTGACGTGGTGAAGGCGCGGATCGGCGAGATCGAGGCCGAGGCCGAGCATATCAAGGCCTATATTGCCGGATGATCCTGTGTCCCGGCGTCAGGCCGCTGGAAAAGCTTCAGTCTCGGGCCGGGACTCACACATCACCCTTGGTGATAAGTCGCCATGCAAGAAAGTCGGCTATTTTGGCCGATATTTCCACATAGAAGTTTTGCTGCTCATAATCAGAGCAGACGATTTCAACCCGATTAAACTGTGAAATGAATGTGCCGCTGCTGGACCAGTTGCCATCAGCCGTTCCTTTCACAATGGTGATGTCGATCCACGGCTGACCGTCCGCCGCCCCGAAACTGACGGGGTTCGTGCGCCTGAGTTCAGGCTGTCCTTCCAGAAACTCGATCAGTGGATTCGTGTCGTACAGCGTGCTTTCGACGGCTGGGGGCAGGATTGAGATATACCAGTACATGATCTCACCACAGCCCGGTGTTTCGTCGATCCGCCCTTGGGCCTTGAAGGCATCTGCGACGCGGAGCCCTCAGCGCCGGAACGCCTGCTGCATACGCTCGAGTTCCGGAATACGTGCGCGTGTTTCCTGATATCCCCGGTCGATGGCTTCGCTGGCGCGATGGAATTCCGACAGGCCGATATCATTGATGCGCGGATGAAGCATCAGATCGGGTGGATCGCCCGCCAGGCGCGAGCGCGAAATCCTGTCCTGAATGATGTTGAAGGCTTGCACCATGACGCCCGGCAGGCCGGGACGCGGCGGGCTTTCCACAGCCGGCGCAACGCCGCCATGCGAGGGCGAGGCGGCGTGCTTGACCACGGCGGAACGGCCGAAGAGATCGTAATTGAGGTTGACGGCAACGACCAGCGCCTGCTCATAGGCGCGGCAGACGGAAACGGGCACGGGATTGACGAGCGCGCCGTCGATCAGGGTGCGGCCGTTGCATTGCACGGGCTCAAAAATGCCGGGCAGCGCATAGGAGGAGCGTAGCGCGGTGACGAGATCGCCCTGATGGATCCAGACCTCGTGGCCGGTGCGCAGTTCCGTGGCGACTGCGATGAAGGGGTGGTCGAGATTTTCGACACGCAGGCCTTCCAGATGCTCCTGCATGCGCTTGGTAAGCCGCATGCCGCCGAAGAGGCCGCCGCCGCCGATGGTGAGGTCAAGCAGGCCTGCAATGCGGCGCATTGTCAGTGAGCGGGCGAATTCCTCCAGTTCGTCGAGCTTGCCGGCGAGATAACAACCGCCCACAAGCGCGCCGATCGAGGTGCCGGCGATCATGCCGATCTTCACGCCCGCTTCGTCCAGCGCCCGCAGCACGCCGATATGGGCCCAGCCGCGCGCCGCACCGCCGCCAAGGGCGAGCGCAATGCGGTGCTTGTCGACGATCTGGGTGACGGGCGGCTCATTGCCGGTGGCTTCGGGATTTCCAGCCGCAAGCTGATTGTGACGATTTCCCCATCCCAACATGACCGCACTCCCTGCCAGTTCCTTCGGGCTCCCCCCAAATCCCTGGAACCCGTTATATTGGTAGCAAATTGGTGCGGCCGATGGAAGGTGGCCCGTTTACGTGTCGGAATAGGTGGTGGCCGGATCGAAATGGCGGGTATCGTCGGTGATCTTCGTCACAGCATCGCCGTTGGAGAGCTCGACGGTGCGATAAAAGCACGAGCGGCGACCGGTATGGCAGGTCGCATCATGGCCGGCGACGGAGACCTTCAGCCAGACGGCGTCCTGATCGCAATCGGTGCGGAATTCCTTCACCGTCTGCAGGTTGCCGGAGGTTTCGCCCTTCTTCCAGATCTTGTCGCGGGAACGGCTGTAATAATGCGCGATGCCGGTTTCGAGCGTCAGCGACAGGGCTTCCGCATTCATGTGCGCGACCATCAGCAATTCGCCGTCGCGTGCATCGGTAACCACGGCGGTAACGAGGCCATGGGCATCGAATTTCGGCGAAAAGAAACCTGCGTTTTCGAGCACTTCCTTGTCCGCAGGCGCGGACGGAAACGAAATGGACATGGCTACCCCGGGAGAAAAGCGGAAGGTTTCAGAGCGGCGGAGACAATGCAATCAGTCCGCCACTCCAAAATTTGTCTGGGCAGCGGGTTTCAGGAAACCCGCGCTACACTTTTCGGTCCGATGCTTAGCGGTTCCGCACCATGGTCATGAAGCGCACCTGCTCGGCCGGATCGTTCTTGAACGTGCCGGTGAAGCTGGTGGTCAGCGTCGTGGACCCTTGCTTGTTTACGCCGCGCATGGACATGCACATATGTTCGGCGTCGATCATGACGGCAACGCCGCGCGGTTTCAGCGTTTCTTCGATCGATCTTGCGATCTGCGCTGTCATGTTTTCCTGCGTCTGCAGGCGGCGGCCGAAGATTTCGACGACGCGGGCGATCTTCGACAGGCCAAGCACGCGGCCGGCCGGAAGATAGGCGACATGCGCCTTGCCGACGATCGGCACCATATGGTGCTCACAATGGGAGAAGAACGGGATGTCGCGCACCAGCACCACATCGTCATAACCGCCGACTTCCTCGAAGGTCGTGCCAAGCACGTCCTGAACGTTCAGCTCATAACCCGCAAAAAGCTCGCGATAGGCCTTGGCGACGCGCTTCGGCGTATCCAGAAGTCCTTCGCGGGCCGGATTTTCTCCTGCCCAGCGCAGGAGAACGCGCACGGCTTCTTCCGCTTCGGCCTGGCTTGGGCGAGCTTCGGCCACGTCTGGTTTTGCGCCAGCGCCGGGGAAATTCTTCACGATCGCATCCATTCCGTCTCTCCCGATGCGGGTAAAGGCCGCACCTGAATTCGTTTTTCATCGCGAACTCATGTTCGCAGCTGCTGCTATCTGGTTGTTTTACAGCATTTTGGCAAGACCGATGCTGTTTTTTCGGTATCGGAGCCGTTAATTTGATCACGGCTTGATGTCCAGAAAGCTCGTTAGCATATAATGAGAATGAAGGGCAGGAAAGCTTCACTGCGACAAACGCTGTGTTTGAAAAATCTGACCTGTCCCGTTTTGGGTATTTTTGAGCGCGCCGGACACTTCGATGGACGATATCTACAATAATCGCATTCTGGAATTTGCCGGGAATATTCCACTGACGGGAGTTCTCGAGGATGCCGATGCCAGTGCTGAAAAACACTCGCGGCTGTGCGGCTCGAAACTCAAGGTCTATCTGAAGGTCGAAGACGGCATCGTGACGGCGTTTTCGCACGAAGTCCGTGCATGCGCACTGGGGCAGGCCTCGGCCTCCATCATGGCGCATCACATCGTTGGGGCTTCCACCGGCGAAATCCGGCAGGCGCGGGAAGATATGCTCGCCATGCTCAAGCAGGATGGCGAGGGGCCGACGGGCCGTTTTGTGGACATGCGGGTGCTTTTGCCGGTGCGGGATTTCAAGGCGCGTCACGCCTCCACCATGCTGACCTTCGAGGCCGTGGTCGATGCGCTCGACCAGATCGAAGGCCGCCCGGCTCTCAACGTCGCGGGTTAGGCCATGTGCGGCGAACCGGGCTGCCGGCACCAGCAGACAGCGGTGAAAACCGGGCGATCCCGCAACTGGGCGGGCAGCTTTGCCAAGACACCGGGACGGCTTTTCGGCGTCGGCTTCATCAGGCTGTATCAGCTCACACTGTCAGGTTTCGTTGGTAATTCCTGCCGCCACATCCCCACCTGTTCCGAATATGGCTATGAGGCGATTGCCCGCCACGGGCTCTGGGCCGGCGGCTGGATGACGCTGTTTCGTGTGGCGCGCTGTGGCCCTGGCGGCACCGGCGGGCTGGACCCGGTGCCGGAGGAGCTCGGTGGCAGCAGGCGCTGGTGGATGCCCTGGCGTTACTGGAGCCGGCATCGATGAATGACTATGTGGCCCTGCTGCACAGCATCGTGCTTGGCCCCGGCAAGCGGCTCATCATGGCCGATCTCAGGGCGCTGGCGGAAGAGCTGGGATTTGCCGACTGCAGGACGCTTGTCGCGACAGGAAATCTGGTTTTTCGCACTGAGGCGGCACCTGTTCGCGAGATTGAGGACAGGCTGGAGCGTGCCTTTGAGGCCCGTTTCGGCAAACATGTCGATATTCTCGTTCGCTCGGGCGGCGACTGGCTGAAACTGGCGGCGGATAATCCGTTTCCGCACGGCAATCCGCCTGACGTCTGCGTTCGGGTCATGCGGGAGCCGCTGGACGGGAAAGTTCTCGGATTATTCGATAAGTCCCGTCAGCGGGAAGAGGTTGCCGTGGTCGGCGGTGACCTGTGGATCGATTTTCAGGGGAAACCGAGCGAGAGTCGGCTTCTGTCGGTCGTGACCACCAAAAGGCTCGGTATCGGCACGACCCGCAACGCCAATACGGTCAATGGTCTCGCGGAAATGCTTCGCTGACCTGCCCTTCACCTTTGACTGCAATGGCAAAAGCCTTTATCAGCCTGCCTGTCCGCTTGTCGCGGGCAAATCATTATTCCAACACCACCCGCATTCGTTGGCGGGACTGGACAGGAGCACGAGACGATGTCTGAAGCTATTTCCCTTACATTTCCCGATGGATCCGTGCGCAGCTACCCCGCCGGTACGACCGGCCGCGAGGTCGCCGAATCCATTTCCAAATCGCTTGCCAAGAAGGCCGTCGCCATTGCGCTTGACGGCACCGTGCGCGATTTGTCCGAGACCATCACCGATGGCAAAATAGAGATCGTTACGCGTGAAGATGGCCGTGCGCTGGAGCTCATCCGCCACGATGCCGCCCACGTCATGGCTGAAGCCGTGCAGGAACTGTGGCCCGGCACGCAGGTGACGATCGGTCCGGTGATCGAAAACGGCTTTTATTACGACTTCGCCAAGAACGAACCCTTCACGCCGGAAGATCTGCCGAAGATCGAAAAGCGGATGAAGGAAATCATCCTGCGCAACAAGCCGTTCACCCGCGAAGTCTGGTCGCGCGAGAAGGCCAAGGAAGTCTTTGCCGCCAAGGGCGAGAACTACAAAGTCGAACTCGTGGATGCCATTCCGGCAGGCCAGGACCTCAAGATCTATTATCAGGGCGACTGGTTCGATCTTTGCCGTGGTCCGCATATGGCTTCGACGGGCCAGATCGGCACTGCCTTCAAGCTGATGAAGGTGGCCGGCGCCTATTGGCGTGGTGACAGCAACAATGCGATGCTGTCGCGCATCTATGGCACCGCCTGGGCGACGCAGGAAGAGCTGGACAATTATCTGCATGTGCTGGCCGAAGCCGAAAAGCGCGACCACCGCCGTCTCGGCCGCGAAATGGATTTGTTCCATTTTCAGGAAGAAGGTCCGGGCGTCGTGTTCTGGCACGGCAAGGGCTGGCGCATGTTCCAGACGCTGACGGCCTATATGCGCCGCCGGCTCGCCAATACCTATCAGGAAGTCAACGCGCCGCAGGTGCTGGACAAGTCGCTGTGGGAAACCTCCGGTCACTGGGGCTGGTATCAGGAAAACATGTTCGCGGTGAAATCCGCCCATGCCTTTACCCATCCCGATGACGAGGAAGCCGATCAGCGTGTCTTCGCCCTGAAGCCGATGAACTGCCCGGGCCACGTCCAGATCTTCAAGCATGGCTTGAAGTCTTACCGCGAAATGCCTGTCCGTCTTGCGGAATTCGGCACCGTGCATCGCTACGAAGCTTCCGGCGCACTGCATGGCCTGATGCGCGTTCGCGGCTTCACGCAGGACGATGCGCATGTCTTCTGCACGGAAGAGCAGATGGCGGCGGAATGCCTGCGCATCAACGACCTGATCCTCTCGGTCTATGAGGATTTCGGTTTCAGCGAAGTCGTCGTCAAGCTCTCGACGCGCCCGGAAAAGCGCGTCGGTTCCGACGATCTCTGGGATCGCGCCGAAAGCGTGATGCTGGAGGTTCTGAAGACCATCGAGGAACAGTCCGAAGGCCGCATCAAGACGGGCATCCTGCCGGGTGAGGGCGCGTTCTACGGGCCGAAGTTCGAATATACGCTGAAGGACGCCATCGGCCGCGAATGGCAATGCGGCACGACGCAGGTGGACTTCAATCTGCCGGAACGCTTCGGCGCCTTCTATATCGACCATAATTCCGAAAAGACGCAGCCGGTGATGATCCATCGCGCCATCTGCGGCTCCATGGAGCGCTTCCTCGGCATTCTCATCGAGAACTTCGCCGGTCACATGCCGCTCTGGTTCGCACCGCTTCAGGTCGTGGTTGCCACCATTACTTCGGATGCGGACGATTATGGCCGTGAGGTTGCCGAAGCGCTGCGCGAGGCGGGCATGGCGGTCGAGACCGACTTCCGCAACGAGAAGATCAACTACAAGGTCCGCGAACATTCGGTGACCAAGGTTCCGGTCATCATCGTCTGCGGCCGCAAGGAAGCGGAAGAGCGCACCGTCAACATCCGCCGTCTCGGTTCGCAGAACCAGACGTCGATGTCGCTCGAGGAAGCGATCACCAGCCTCGTGGACGAGGCGACGCCGCCGGATGTCAAGCGCAAGCTTGCGGCGAAGAAACAGGTTGCCTGATAACAGTTACGGCCCCTTCGGGGGCCGTTTTTGTTTGCGGGGTGAGGGACGCTTGAAGCTCTCTGAAGTCATCCTCGGGCTTGACCCGAGGATCCACAGTCTGGCGGGGGAATGGATCCTCGGGTCAAGCCCGGGGATGACGTGCAGGGTGGTGGGTCGCTCCGCACAATCTCGCCTCCGACGAGACGATGAATGTGCAATGTCGGCTACTCAAAATCCCCGGTCATGTCTTCCGGCGCCTGGTCCTTCATCAGCACTTCCACATCCGAATCCCGGCCGGACGTGACCTTGAAATTGCGCTGAAAGACCTTGTCCTTGTTGCGGGCGATGGCGGTATATTCGCCTTCGGCCAGCACCATGGTCGAAAAGGCGCTGACGCTTTCATTGACCACGTCGCCGCCGCCGTTCAGCACCGACCAGGCCGTATCGGCAATGGCTTCGCCGCCCTCTTCGGAAACGAGCTTGAGCGTGATCTGCGCTGCCTGATGCTGCAGCGTCGCTTCGGTCAGCTTGCCGGCTTCCACCTGGATATCGGCGCGCACCACCGCGTTGACGTTGCCATATTCGGAAACCACGTGGTAGGTGCCGGCATTCAGCCGCACGATGGTGTTGGGCTTGATATCGGCCATCACCAGACCGCGTTCACCATCCGGACGGGCGTCCGAGGAATAGACGGAGAATTTCAGCTGGTTGCCGGAAATCTGCTTGTCGGAGCCAGCAACCGCATTCAGCACGAAACCGCCGGCATCGAGGATAAGCACCTGCTTCTGGACACTACCGGAGGCGGGCACGTTGAGTTTCTTGGTGACGCCCGCGCGGCCGAAGGCGACGTTGACGAAATATTCGCCCGGCACCAGATGGAATTCGGCCGAGCCGCCTTCCGAGCTTGCCAGCATCGGCAGCTTGCCGTCAGCACCGGGAATGGGGCTGAAGACGCGCCAGGACAGGCCTTCCTTGACCGCTTCGCCTTCGCTGGTCAGCTTCGCTTCCATCGCGATGTCGCGGGCGGTGCTGGTTGGGGCATTGGGAGCGGAAGGGGCGGTGAAAGCGTTGAGTTTGGGCATTTTCGGCGTGCCGCCGAGTTGCTTGAAGTCCTTGAAAGCGTCCTGCGCAAAAGCAGCTTGTGATAAAACGCCCATCGCGGCGCATGCAATGACCAGACGTGCCGCGATTTTGATTGCCGACATTTTCGATACCGATTGACTTCTTGATTTTCCCGCCTCACTTCAAAACCAATGCCATGGCTATTTCAAGGCCCTAGTTTCGCGATGACAGCAGAATGGAAGATTTTTGATCATGACCAGCGATATCAAGCTCCTCGATTATCTCAAGGTTCGCCGCTCCATACCGGCACTGCAACTCAGCGAACCCGGACCTTCGAAAGGTGAAATTGAGGAAATCCTGCGCCTTGCCGTGCGCGTGCCCGACCATGGCAAGCTCGCCCCCTGGCGTTTCGTCGTCTATCGCGGTGAGGAGCGGGTGCGTCTCGGCGAGACGGCGCTCAGAATCGCGCTCGAAAAAAATCCCGATCTCGATCTGCAGCAGCAGGAAGCGGAGCGTACGCGCTTCACCCGCGCGCCCGTCGTCATTGCCGTCATCAGCACCGCAAAACCGCATTTCAAGATTCCCGAATGGGAACAGGTCATGTCCGCCGGTGCGGTGTGCCTCAACGTCATCTTCGCGGCCAATGCCAGTGGTTTTGCTGCGAACTGGCTGACGGAATGGCTTGCTTTCGACCCGGCCTTTCTCGCGGAGATCGGCGTCAGCGCGGAAGAGAAGGTCGCGGGCTACATCCACATCGGCTCGACGACATTTCCGCCGGTGGAGCGGCCGCGGCCGGAGCTTGCCGATGTCGTCACCTGGGTCGGGGACATCTGATGTTCTACACCACGGATACCAACCAGCACGGCCTGCCGCATGATCCGTTCAAGGCGATCGTCGCGCCGCGGCCGATCGGCTGGATCGGTTCGAAGGGCAGGGAGGGTGTCTTGAACCTCTCGCCCTATTCCTTCTTCAACGCGATTTCGGACCGGCCGAAGCTCGTCATGTTTTCCTCGAGCGGCCGCAAGGACAGCCTGCGCAATGTCGAGGAGACCGGCGTCTTCACCGCCAATCTCGTCAGCCGCCATCTGGTCGACCGGATGAACGCTTCTTCCGCGCCGGTTGCCTATGATGTTGATGAATTCGCCCTTGCCGGCCTCACCGCTGTCGACGGGCGGGTTGTGGATGCGCCTTTTGTGGGCGAGGCACTGGCGGTTCTGGAGTGCCGCGCGACGCAGATCCAGCAGCTCACGGACATTGACGGCAAGCCGACCGAATCGTGGATGGTCATCGGGCAGGTCATGGCGATCCATATCGATGAGACGATCATTCGTGATGGTCGCATCGACATGGGGCTTGCGCGTCCGGTGGCGCGCATGGGCTATATGGATTACTGCGATGGCGGCAGCGATGTATTCCAGCTGCAACGCCCCTCTACTGCGCCGTAAATATAGCCCTTCTTCGGCAAGGGTTAAATTTTATGGTGAACCAAACGTAAACCATTTGCGCCTAGAGTTTTATACATGGTGGCGGCGATGATGCCGTCATCCATTGTATGAATGTGTTTCGAGGCTCAGGTGATCGTACAGGCATTTCTTCGCTGGTCTGAAAAGGCTGGATCGAGCGAGCGGGCAAAAGCCGCCAATGCGCTCGGCCGTGCCTATCTGCAGTCCGACATGGCGCGGGAAAACCGCGATGCCGCCTATATGGCGATGACCTATCTGCTCGATGACCCTTCACCACGCGTGCGGCTGGCGCTTGCCGAGGCGCTGGCGGATGCCGACGACGCACCGCGAGCCATTCTTGTTTCGCTTGCCGAAGACCAGCCGGAAATCGCCTGCACGGTTATTGCCCGTTCGCCGGTGCTGACTGAAGCTGATCTTGTCGATCTTGCCGGGCGTGGCGAGAGCCTGACGCGTGCCCTTATCGCCGCAAGGCCGGGCCTGCCGCGCGGTGTCTGCGCCGCGCTCGCCGAAGTTGGCGATTTGCCGGAAACCCTCATCCTGCTCGAAAACGACGATGCCTTCATCACACCGTTTTCGCTCAGGCGCATTGCCGAGCGCCATGGCTGCGACGCCGATGCCCGTGATCTCCTGCTGCGCCGAGAGGCGCTGCCCGCCGATGCGCGCCATCTCTTGATGGGTCGTATCAGCGAGGCGTTGGCGGGTTCCGCGCTGGTTCATGCGATGATCGCACGCAACCGCGCCGACAGTCTTTTCCGCGAGGCGGAGGATTCCGCCACCATCCTCATCGCTGCCGGTGTTTCGTCACCGGAACTGCCGGCGCTGGTGGAGCATCTGCGCCAGCGGCTGGAGCTGACGCCGGCGCTGCTCATCCACGCTGTCTGTTCGGGGCGGCTGGAGTTTTTCACGGCGGCGATGGTCAATCTCTCCGGTCTCGATGACCGCAAGGTGCGCGCCATTCTGGCCACCGGGCGGCCACATGCGCTGAAGGCCCTGTTCCAGTCGATCGGTCTTCTGGGGGATGTGGTCGACGTCTTCATCGAGGCGACGCTGATGTGGCGGCGTGCCGCCCGCTCGCAGCTTTCTGAAGCCGCGGCCTCCGTCTCGGCCGAATTGCTGGCGCATTTCCGTGACGTCAACGGCTCGGAAACGCTGTTCGAACTGCTGCATGCGGTACGCAAGCTGGCCATTGCGGAAGAGCGGCAGAAGGCGAGATATTATGCGGAAGCGCTTTCGATCGAGGCGGCGTAAGATCCGTGATGTTTCCGGGCCGGAGCATCCCCACACCCTCATTCCTGTGACAAGCGCAGGAACGAAGGTTCGCTGCAATCACTTATCGAACCGCTTGGCAATCCACGAATAGCTGTTCTCGACCATCCTCACCGGCGTTCCCAGGAAATGCTTTATGCCCTCGGTGGAAGGAAGGATGCGGCTGACGCGGCCGATCGCCTGTTTGGTGAGGCTTTCCTCTTCCTTTGGCGTAACTTCTGCCGTTGCCTGCTGCGCATCGGCGGGTGCCGCAGCAGGGGGCTGCGTGCCGGCCGTCTGCGGGGTCTGGTCGCCCGGGGTTTGGTCGCCCGGTGTCTGGCACACGGCCACCACAACCGGATAGGACGCGTTGGCGAAGCGCTCCAGCTCCTTTTCCGACACGGCGTCGCACAGTTCGATGCTCGTCCAGCGCTGCTGCGAAGTGGCGAGGTAGTGGCAATCGGTGGCGCTGTCGTCGCAGCCAAGGAAGGTCATGAGAACGAGGGCTGTTTTCATGGTGTGTGTTGCCTCTGTCGGGAATAATGCTCTAGAAACTCATCTATCCGGATTGCAGTGATATTACGACGAAATACGCATTTTTTGAAAGAAAGCAGGCACCGCATTGGTCACCGAAATCAAGCTTGAAACGCCCCGCCAGGACGCGGTTCTGCGCCTTATCGATCTTTCCAACGCCTATATGGCCTCGCTTTACCCGGCCGAGAGCAATCATCTGGTCGATATCGGCCAGTTGGAGAAGGACAATGTCTCGTTTTTTGTGGTCCGGCACGATGGCCGCGTGGTCGGATGTGGCGCGCTGGTGGAAGCGGGTGACGGCACGGCGGAGGTGAAGCGCATGTTCGTTGATCCCGAGGCGCGGGGATTGCGGATCGGCAAGCTGATCATGGATACGCTTGTTGCACGCGGCGCCGAACTTGGTCTTTCCGCCATCCGGCTTGAAACCGGCATCAGCCAGCCGGAGGCGATCGGCCTTTACCGCAAGGCGGGATTTGTGGAGATCGAGGCCTTTGCGCCCTATAAGCCTGATCCGCTCAGCCTGTTCATGGAGAAGGCGCTTTAAGGGCCAAGGCACGGCTTGATCGCATGATCCGGTGACGGGGAGGTTTGTGGTGCAGCCGCATCCGCTCAACGTCACCCCGGACTAGTTCCGGGGTCCAGTGCGATCAAGTCTTTGATCGCGGAAGACTCTTAATACGGCGCAGACATGCCGTGGCTGGATGCCGGATCAGGTCCGGCATGACGGAAGAGTGGATTGAGATTGGCCTTATCCGGTGTTCCAGGCAACGCCCTTCACACCGGTTTCACCAATCAAAACGCCGCTTTCCGATACGCCGTTGTTTCGTCGCTGCCGTCCTGACGCGAAACGGCCTCCGCGGTCGGATCGTTCTGCGTGGGCGGTGGAGGTGGAGCCTCGGCGCTGACGGCAGCGGAAATTTCCACTTCACGCACCCATTCGCGCCAGATCGCCACCAGCAGCGCCATCAGCACCGGGCCGATGAAGAGGCCGAGGAAACCCATGGTCTTGACGCCGCCGACGAGGCCGAAAAAGGTGGGCAGGAAAGGCAGCTTGATCGGTCCGCCGACGAGCTTCGGGCGGATGGTCTTGTCGACGATGAAAAGTTCGACCGAACCCCAGACGAAGAGCGCGAGCCCATGGGCGGGCGAGCCGCTGGCGACCAGATAGATCGACACCAGCGTGAAGGAGAGCGGCGCGCCGCCCGGAATGAGCGCCATGACGCCGGTGAGCACGCCGAGCGTGACGGGCGAGGGCACGCCGGCGATCCAGTAGGCGATGCCGAGGATGATGCCTTCGCCGATGGCGATCAGTGTCATGCCGGTCACGGTGGAGCTGATGGTGGCGGGCACGACGCGGGAAATGCGTTCCCAGCGTGTCGGCAGGATGCGCTCACCCACCAGATCGACCTGGCGGGTGAAGGCGGCGCCGTTGCGATAAACGAAGAACAGCGCGATCAGCATGAAGAGCAGGGTCAGCACCAGGTGGAAGGCGCCGTTGCCGGCGGCGAGGATCGCCCGGTAGATATTGCCGATATTGGCGCCGCTGACGAGCTGGATGAGTTCGCCGATGGCGCCCGGCGTGCCGATATATTTCACCCATTGGTCGCCAAGCCAGGGGCCGACAGCGGGAAGGGCGGCGATCCAGTCCGGCACGGGCGCGCCTGTTTTGTTGACATGCACTGCCCAGCCGAACCATTCGCGGATTTCGGTTGCCGTATAGGAGGCGGCGATGAAGATCGGCACCACGAGGAAGGCAATGATGAGGATGATGGCGATGGTGGCGCCGAGCGTGGTGTTGCCGCCCACCTGCCGCAAAAGCCGCGTATAGACCGGCCAGCTGGCGAAACCGATGACGAGGGCGGCGAGAACCGGAACCAGGAAGCCGTTGAAGAAATAGATGCCCGCAAGGACGACCAGAAGGAGCAGCCAGCGCGCAGCCGAAATGGGCGGAATCAGGGCGATCCGCGTCGGGCTGGCGGGACCAAGCCATCTCGGTTCGCCACTGGGCTTACGGCTGTCAATGTTACTCACGGCAGGCTCTTTCTCGCATTCTCCCCTCAAGGGGTGCATTCACTCTGTCACACCGATACATATAAGTGCAATATAACCCGATCACATTACCGTTGTGTGTTTATTGCCTAGGCTATTGAACGATTTTGGTAAAAATAGAACATCGGCCTTGGCGCGCGCATTGAAATATGACAATTAAACTCCGTTTTATTGCGGCGTCAGATTGCCGCGCCCGATCCCCAGGTCACGCCATGCTCCGCCGTTTCTTCGCCTATTACCGTCCCTATCGCGGTCTGTTCATTCTCGATTTTTCCTGCGCGGTTCTGTCGGGTGTGCTCGAACTCGGCTTTCCGATGGCGGTGAAGGCCTTTGTGGACGTGCTGCTGCCGGGCGGCGAATGGGCGATCATCCTTGCCGCCTCGGTGGGGTTGCTCCTCATCTATGTGCTGAATACCGGGCTGATGGCGACGGTCACCTATTGGGGACATATGCTCGGTATCAATATCGAGACCGATATGCGGCGTCTCGCCTTCGATCATCTGCAGAAGCTTTCCTTCCGTTATTTCGACAACCAGAAGACCGGCCATCTGGTCGGGCGGCTGACCAAGGATCTGGAAGAGATCGGCGAGGTGGCCCATCACGGCCCTGAGGATCTGTTCATCGCCATCATGACCTTCATCGGCGCCTTCCTGCTGATGATGTCGGTCAATGTGCCGCTGGCGCTCATCACCGCCGCCGTCGTGCCTGTCACCGCCTGGGTGACCAGCCGTTACGGCGGCCGCATGACGCAGAATTTCCGCGCGCTTTATGGCCGGGTGGGGGATTTCAACGCCCGTATCGAGGAAAATGTCGGTGGCATGCGGGTGGTGCAGGCCTTCGCCAATGAGGACCACGAGCGTGCGCTGTTCGAAAAGGACAACCAGAAATACCGCCGCACGAAGCTCGATGCCTACAAGATCATGGCGGCCAGCACCTCGCTCAGCTACATGAGCATGCGCCTGACGCAGATGATCGTGATGATCTGCGGCGCCTGGTTCGTTCTCACCGGCAGCCTCACGGAAGGCGGTTTCGTCGGCTTCCTGCTGCTGGTCGGCGTGTTCTTCCGTCCCGTGGAAAAGATCAATTCGGTCATCGAGACCTATCCGAAGGGCATTGCCGGTTTCCGCCGTTTCACCGAGCTTCTGGATACCGCGCCGGATATCGTCGATGTGCCGGATGCCGTGGAAGCGCCGCTGCTTCGCGGTGATATCGAATATCGCCATGTCGGTTTCGGTTATGCCGAGGGCAAACGGGTTCTCGACAATATCGACCTGAAGATCGGCGCTGGCGAGACCGTGGCCTTTGTTGGCCCCTCGGGTGCGGGCAAGACGACGCTCTGCTCGCTTCTGCCGCGTTTTTACGATGTCACCAGTGGCGCGATCACCATCGACGGCATCGATATCAGGAAAATGAAGCTCGCCTCGCTGCGCAACCAGATCGGCATCGTGCAGCAGGATGTCTTCCTGTTCGGCGGCACGATCCGTGAGAATATCGAATATGGCCGGCTCGGTGCCTCGGATGACGAGATCATGGATGCCGCCCGGCGCGCCCGGCTCGACAGCGTCATCGAGGCCATGCCGCTCGGGCTTGATACGGTGATCGGCGAGCGCGGCGTCAAATTGTCCGGCGGCCAGAAGCAGCGTCTTGCCATTGCCCGCATGTTCCTCAAGAACCCGCCGATCCTCATCCTCGACGAAGCGACCTCGGCGCTCGACACGGAAACCGAGCGCGCCATCCAGCAATCGCTGACCGAGCTTGCCAGGGGCCGCACCACGCTCGTCATCGCCCACCGGCTGGCGACGATCCGCGATGCCTCGCGCATCGTGGTGGTGGACCAGACCGGCATTGCCGAAACCGGCGGACATGCCGAGCTGCTGGCCGCCAAGGGCCATTACAGCCGGTTGCATGAGGCGCAGTTCAGCGCGCATCTGCCGGGTCTCAGTTGAGCGGCGCGTGCCGCCAGCAGATTACCCGCCGTTTTCCACCGCCTGTTCCTCCACGATGCCGGGATTGGGCTCCGGCTTGCCGGGATGGCTGATGACGAGATAACCCATGGCGACGGCGGCGGCGACGATGACCAGCAGCACCATGCCGCTGATGGTCATCAGCCAGTCGCGCGGCCTTCGATGCGCCATGATATATTTCGGCCATCGGTTCGGATGGTTCGCCAGGCTGAATTTATGGCCATGTCGCATGAACTTCCCCGATTATCGTTGCTCGATGAAAGATAAACGCGGGCATGCGTGCGGCCGTTCCGCACCGGTGGGGCAGGGGCGATGACAAGGCCGTGAGGCCTCTGCCGCGCCCCGATCGGCCGCAGGGGAATACGCCTGATCAGGCGGATTGAACCGCGATGCGGTTTCCCTCGCTGTCGGAAATTTCAGCGACGAAGATATTTTCATTGACGGGGGTCTTTGGAAACAGAAGCGCGCTGCCATGGGCAAGGGCCTTGGCGAGGACATAGTCAATGTCCCGGACGCTGAGATAGATGATCGCGCCGTCCTGTGTGGGAACGTAGGTCTCGCCCTGGGCGAGTGCGCCGCTGGCCCCATCCTTTCCCTCCTCGAAGGGGAAATAGGCCATCCTATTGTCGTGGATCGTGACGATCTCTCCGAATGTCACATCGAAAACCGCGCTGTAGAACAGTATCGCTCTTTCAAGATCGATCACCGGAATTTCGACATGGGCAATGAGATTCATACGGCAAATCCTCCTGGGCTGCTTGCCGAAAATGTATCGGCCGTCCTCGTGCCGGTTGCGGCAGGGTGTCGAGGGCGAGGCCAATAGGCCATGCGGCGGCGCGAAAGTCAGCCGCCATTATCCGGGCATCCACGGTTTTGAACGGGCTCATCTTTCAGCGCTTCCATGGCGTCATGCGCCATGTTCCCGCTTGGCGATGGATAAAGGCCAATCTGCGCACGACCTGCATCACCGACATGCCGCGTAAAACTTCACTTGCCAGCCGATATTGCTTATGCGAATGATTTGCAATTGCACCAATTCGATTTCCTGTTTTGAAAGTCTGGAATATGGACAAGCCTGTCTTTGGATGGCGGCGGAACGGCGATGACCTCTCGCTGTCTGACGTTCACAGTTCGATCCGCATCAAACCGGATGCCAGCACGTTTCGCCGGGCAATGGCCTTTTTTGGCCCCGGCTATCTCGTTGCGGTCGGTTATATGGATCCCGGCAACTGGGCGACGTCGCTCGCCGGCGGTTCCAAGTTCGGTTATACGCTGCTCACCGTCGCGCTGGTTTCGAACATCATGGCGATTGTGCTGCAGTCACTCTGCGCCCGTCTTGCGATCGCATCCGGCCGCGATCTCGCCCAGGCCTGTCGTGATGCCTATCCGAAACCCGTTGCCATGGTGCTGTGGCTGCTGGCAGAAATCGCCATCATCGCCACCGATATCGCCGAGGTGATCGGCACGGCCATCGGCCTCAACCTCATCTTCGGCATCCCGCTGGAACTCGGCGTTCTCATCACCGCGCTTGATGTGTTCCTGATCCTTTATCTGCAGAAGCTCGGTTTCCGCTGGGTGGAGGCGCTGGTCATCACGCTGCTTGGCGTCATTGCCGTATGTTTCGCCATTCAGGTGGCGCTCGCCGATCCCGACTGGGGGCAGGTTATCCTCGGTTTTGCGCCGACGACCGAGATCGTCACCAATCCCGACATGCTTTATCTGGCGCTTGGCATTCTCGGCGCCACTGTCATGCCGCATAATCTCTATCTGCATTCGGGTATCGTGCAGACCCGCGAAATCGGCCATAGCCTTGCCGAAAAACGCGAGGCGCTGAAATTCGCGACCCTCGATTCCACCATCGCGCTGATGTTTGCGCTCCTCATCAACGCCTCGATCCTCATTCTTGCGGCAGCGACCTTCAACAAGTCGGGGCAGACCAATGTCGCCGAACTCGGCGAAGCGCATAATCTGCTGGCACCTCTGCTCGGTCTTGCCATTGCGCCGACGCTGTTCGGCGTGGCGCTTCTTTGCTGTGGCATCAATTCCACCGTCACGGCAACGCTTGCCGGCCAGATCGTGATGGAAGGTTTCCTCAAGATGCGGCTCGCCCCCTGGCTGCGCCGCCTCATCACCCGCGCCATCGCCATCGTTCCCGCCGCCGGCGTGACCATCTTTTATGGCGACAGCGGCACGGCGGAACTGCTGATCCTGACGCAGGTGGTGCTCAGCCTGCAACTCTCCTTCGCCGTCTTCCCGCTCGTGATGTTCACCGCCGACCGGACGAAGATGGGCGAGCTGCGCTCCCCGCTCTGGCTCTCGGCCTTTGCATGGCTGATCGCAGTGGTGATTGCGGGGCTAAATGTGAAGTTGCTGGTGGATTTTATGGGGTGAGGCGGGTCAGGCCGCGCCTTTACGGAGCACAGCCGCCGTTCCCTCGGGATCGACGGCGATGACTTTCAGATAGGCGCGGGCCGGTTGATCTGGCTCGCTTCGGCCTTGTTCCCAATCGCGCAAAGTGCCGAGGGGAATATGATAACGGACGGAAAACTCCTCCTGCGTCAGCTTTAGCGCCCGGCGGATGATCTTGATGCGTGGCATTTTGGGGGCCGAGGCCAGCTGTTCGGCGGAAAGCGGCGGGTTGTCGGGATCGGCAAGCGCATTTGCCTCCGCCTCTTTGTCGGTCATGGCGTGGAGACGGGCCTATGTGGCTCGGTCGATTTTACCCGTTTATTGGCTCTGAACTCAATTTTCATCGCTCTCATCCTTAACTCTAAAGCCCGTGAGATGAAACGTGACGTCGGAAAAAGACGGATTCTCGCCAAGTAAGCTCCCTTTCCCAAGGCTTTCTCCGGACATCTGTGTCAGTAAAGCACTGGCCACGTAAAATCCGAACCAGACCGGAAAGAAAAAATAAATGAAGAGCGGGGTTAATATGTAGAATAAACCGCTCACGTGGTCTGTTAAATACGCTATTACGGTGGCCGGAGCGGCAGTGTATAAAAATAGTTTTATTGTATGAAAAATAAGTCTTAAGATGTTTTTTTGCTTGTATAAAATATATGCCTCACGGGCCTGTGCAGTTTTTTTCATTTTAAACCAGTTCAATTTTACGAACACCTATTAGTGATCGAGAGAAGTTAAAATACTGGTTTACTGATTTTAGGTTTCGAACTGGCCAATTTTTTGTTGGCCAGTCCTTAATTATTTCTTCGTGTCAATCTGACAAAGACATCTTAGATATCTTAAGAGCAACCGCTCGTCGCACCACAAGTGTCGCACTTTTCACAAGTGCCATTCCGCACCATCGTGAAGTTCTGGCATTCCGAGCACATATTGCCCGTATAGCCTTGAGCGATCGAGCGCATGCGGCGTTCGTTTTCCACCTTCTTGGCTTCCGTCTTGGCCGAAGCAGCGTCTGCGGCGGCCTTGTCGGAGAAGAGGGCGGTTGCCGTCTGCTGGGCTTCCTGGGCGACCTCGTCGATGACTTCCTCGGCGATTTCTTCGGCCAGTTCCTTGGCGCGCTCTTCATAGTCCCGCTTGAAGGAGACGATTTCGGAGGTTGCGATGGAGACCGTCGGTTCCAGCTTGCGGGCGGCGGAGCCGGCAAAGGAGGTGACGTTGGCCGAGGCGCGGGCAGGAGCTGCCGTTGCCGAACCCTTCGGCTCGGAAGACGAACGTTCGCTGCCATTGCTGGAAACCAGCGTCGGCTTGTAACCGCGGGTCCAGCCGGTGGAAACGAGGTTGGTCTTGCCTTCCTGGATACCCTTGCCGAGTGCCGTGTTGGAGAAATCCGACGTATCGACATGGGCGAGATCGTGGCGGCCGAGATAGGAGACGGCGAGTTCGCGGAACACGTAGTCGAGGATCGACGTGGCGTTCTTGATCGCGTCGTTGCCCTGCACCATGCCGGCCGGTTCGAACTTGGTGAAGGTGAAGGCCTCCACATATTCTTCCAGCGGCACGCCATATTGCAGGCCGAGCGAAATGGCGATGGCGAAGTTGTTCATCATCGCACGGAAGGCGGCACCTTCCTTGTGCATGTCGATGAAGATTTCGCCGATGCGGCCATCACCGAATTCACCGGTGCGCAGATAGACCTTGTGACCGCCGACGGTTGCCTTCTGGGTGTAACCCTGACGGCGGTTCGGCAGCTTTTCACGCTCACGCGAGACACGCTCGATGACGCGTTCGACGATCTTTTCGGTGATCGTCACGGCCTGCTGTGCAGCCGGCTGCTGGATCAGCTCTTCGATCAGGTCTTCGTCGTCCTCATCTTCCACCAGCGAGGCGTTGAGCGGCTGGGAAAGCTTGGAGCCATCGCGGTAAAGGGCGTTGGCCTTCAGCGCCAGCTTCCAGGAGAGCATGTAGGCGCTGCCGCAATCCTCAACCGTCGCATCGTTCGGCATGTTGATCGTCTTGGAGATCGCACCGGAGATGAAAGGCTGGGCCGCCGCCATCATGCGGATGTGGGATTCAACCGAGAGATAACGCTTGCCGATCTTGCCGCAGGGGTTGGCGCAATCGAAGACCGGCAGGTGCTCGTTCTTAAGGAACGGTGCGCCTTCCAGCGTCATCGCACCGCAGACGTGCACATTGGCCGCTTCGATGTCCTTCTTGCCGAAGCCGAGGTGCTCCAGCAGGTTGAAGCTCATGTCGGAGAGCTGCTCGTCGGAGACCTTCAGCGTTTCCTTGAGGAAGTCGGCGCCGAGCGTCCACTGGTTGAAGACGAACTTGATGTCGAAGGCGCTCTTCAGAGCGCCGTTGACGGCTTCGATCTTCTCATCGGTGAAGCCCTTGGCCTTCAGCGTCGAAGGGTTGATGCCGGGCGCCTGGTTGAGGTTGCCATGACCGACGGCATAGGCCTCGATCTCGGCGATCTGGCTTTCGGAATAACCGAGCGAACGCAGCGCATCCGGAACGGCGCGGTTGATGATCTTGAAGTAACCGCCGCCGGCGAGCTTCTTGAACTTCACCAGCGCGAAATCGGGCTCGATGCCGGTCGTGTCGCAATCCATCACGAGGCCGATCGTGCCGGTCGGCGCGATAACGGTCGTCTGGGCGTTGCGGTAGCCGTGCTGTTCACCGAGTGTCAGCGCCTTGTCCCAGGCGGCGACGGCATGGGCAATCAGGTCCTGATCCGGGCAGTCGCCATGGATCAGCGCAACCGGGTTGACCGACAGGCCTTCATAACCTTCCGACTGGCCAAGGGCGGCGCGGCGGTGGTTGCGGATGACGCGCAGCATGTTTTCGCGGTTCGGCGCAAAGCCCGGGAAGGGGCCAAGCTCGCCGGCCATTTCGGCCGAGGTGGCGTAAGACACGCCGGTCATGATCGCGGTGAGCGCACCGGCAATGGCGCGGCCTTCGGCGCTGTCATAGGGAATGCCCGAAGACATCAACAGGCCGCCGATATTGGCGTAACCGAGGCCGAGCGTGCGGTATTCATAGGAGAGTTCGGCGATCTGGCGCGACGGGAACTGCGCCATCATGACCGAGACTTCGAGCACGACGGTCCACAGGCGAACGGCATGTTCGTAATCGGCGATATCGATGCGCTTCGTCTTGGCATCCTTGAACTGAAGCAGGTTCAGCGAGGCAAGGTTGCAGGCCGTGTCGTCGAGGAACATGTATTCCGAGCACGGGTTCGAGGCGCGGATCGGGCCGGCGGCCGGCGAGGTGTGCCAGTCGTTCATGGTGGTGTTGAAATGCAGGCCGGGATCGGCCGATGCCCAGGCGGCATGGGAAATCTTTTCCCAGAGATCGCGGGCCTTCAGCGTCTTCATCACCTTGCCGTCCTTGCGGGCGGTGAGGTTCCAGTCGCCGTCATTCTCGACAGCGCGCAGGAAGTCGTCCTTCAGCGATACGGAGTTGTTGGAGTTCTGGCCAGATACCGTGAGGTAGGCTTCCGAATCCCAATCCGTGTCGTAGGTCTTGAACTGGATGTCCTTGTAACCCTGTTCGGCGAACTGGATGACGCGCTTGACGTAGTTTTCCGGCACCATGTCCTTCTTGGCGGCGCGGATTTCGCGCTTCAGGGCAGGGTTCTTGGCCGGGTCGAAACAATCACCATTGTCAGCCTCGCAATTGACGCAGGCCTTCATGATCGCCTTCAGGTGCTTGGCGACGATCTTGGAGCCGGTGACGAGAGCGGCAACCTTCTGCTCCTCGTTCACCTTCCAGTCGATATAGGCTTCGATATCGGGGTGGTCGGCATCAACGACGACCATCTTGGCCGCACGGCGGGTGGTGCCGCCGGACTTGATGGCGCCGGCTGCGCGGTCACCGATCTTGAGGAAGCTCATCAGGCCGGAGGAACGGCCGCCGCCGGAAAGCTTTTCGCCTTCGCCGCGCAGATAGGAGAAGTTGGAACCGGTGCCGGAGCCGTATTTGAACAGGCGCGCTTCACGCACCCACAGGTCCATGATGCCGCCTTCGTTGACGAGGTCGTCTTCCACGGACTGGATGAAACAGGCATGCGGCTGCGGATGTTCGTAAGCGGACTTGGACTTGGTCAGCTTGCCGGTGAAAGGGTCGACATAGAAGTGGCCCTGGCCGGGACCATCGATGCCATAGGCCCAGTGCAGGCCGGTGTTGAACCATTGCGGGCTGTTCGGCGCAACACGCTGGGTGGCGAGCATATAGGCAAGCTCGTCGCGGAAGGCGAGGGCATCTTCTTCCGTGGAGAAATATTTGCCCTTCCAGCCCCAATAGGCCCAGGTGCCGGCCAGACGGTCGAAGACCTGGCGCGCATCGGTCTCGGAGCCGAAACGTTCGGCTTCCGGCACGTCCTTCAGCGCCTTTTCATCGGGAACGGAGCGCCACAGGAAGGAAGGAACGTCGTTTTCCTCAACCTTCTTCAGGAACTTCGGCACGCCGGCCTTGCGGAAATATTTCTGCGCCAGAACGTCGGTGGCAACCTGGCTGAACTGCGCGGGAACGTCGATATCCGCCAGACGGAACACGATCGATCCATCCGGGTTCTTGATTTCACTGACGGCCTTGCGGAAATCGATTTCCGCATAAGGCGATTGGCCGGGCTTCGTGAAGCGGCGTTCAATGCGCATGGTTTCCTGTCCTCGTCCATTGGGCGCCCGGTGAAGGGCGCAAAAATCCGGTCCAGCCGTGCGATGCCTTCGCGCAGCCGGTTGTTGCCGATCTGTAAGGGATGTTCATCCTTGGATGTGATCCCTGTATCTCGTGGCTTATTCGGCTGCAAGCATAGTTTGGAATACTAAATATAGTATCAACAGCTTCCTGCCGCCAGTCCCCGCATCATGTTTTTGGCGGTTTCCGCAAGGCGCACAAAACCCTCCGGCGAACCGCCCCCTCATGGTCGGGACGCCGTTCTGGACCTGCGCGCTGAAGATGGAGAAGAACCGGCCTCGTTACTTTCCGGTCCGTTGCCGCCGCAACATAAGTGTCACTTTCCTCCCGTGACACAGATTCGTCAAGCCATAGATTGAAACCCATTTTTAACCACAAGATATTGTGTGGAGTGCCTGTGGAAAACGGGGATAGGAAAAGCGCTTAGAAAAATCAGTGACTTGGCGGAAAAATTTGAAGCTTGCGCGAGGCTGGTTTCCGCAACGGAAAGTCAAAACCCAGCATTTCCGGGGTGAGGCATAATGGCGACACTGCGGTTTTTCCGTGTTTTTCGCGGCCGTCAAAAAAGACGTTTCTCCACAAAAAACCGCCCTCGATGGGGCGGCTTTTCAAAGTTGATTTCAGCGGTGACAGGCAATCAGCCGCGCGATCCCTTGGCGATCGGCTCCTGATAGGTGAAGCCCATATCCCAGGGGAAATAGATCCAGGTGTCCTGGCTCACTTCGGTGACAAAGGTGTCGATGGTCGGCACGCCCTTCGGCTTGGCGTAAACACAGGCGAAATGCGCCTTGGGCAACATTTCGCGCACTTCGAGCGCCGTCTTGCCGGTATCGGTGAGGTCGTCGACCACAAGCACGCCTTCGCCGGCATCTGCCGTCAGTTCCGGGGCAACGCCCTTCAGGAGAACCGTTTCGCCCTGGTTGACATAGTCATGGCGCGTGGCGATGCAGACCGTGTCGATCATGCGGATGTTCAGTTCACGGGAAATGATCGCCGCCGGAACGAGACCGCCACGGGTGATGCAGACGATTGCCCGGAACTCTTTGTCGAGACCGGCAAGACGCCAGGCAAGCGCACGGGCGTCGCGGTGGAACTGGTCCCAGGAAACGGGAAAGGCTTTATCGGGAAGGGACATGTCGTCTACCATCTGGTCAAAATTGTCGATGGCTTTGGCTAATAGCCGCAAGACCGGCAAAAAGGCAAGCTTTGCGCGCAAAGGCAGGGCAAGAGATCACCACTTGTTTCTTCTCCCCGCCGGGGAGAAGGTGGCCCGAAGGGTCGGATGAAGGGGCTAGCTCACAGTGTTTCTCTACCCTTGCCCCCTCATCCCGCTGCCGCGGACTTCTCCCCGGCGGGGAGAAGAAACAAGGGGCAACCGCTCGCTTCATGTGGGATGCCGCGGGGCTTGCGGCACTATTCGCGCCGCATCCATTTTTAACGCGAAAGCAGCGTCATCGCCGTCATGGAATCGAGCAGGGTGCGCGTCACGCCGCCGAACAGCAGTTCCCACCAGCGGGAATGGCCATAAGCGCCCATAACCAGAAGGTCGATGCTGTTATCCGACAGGCGGTTTTCGATGGCCGCCTGCGGCGAGATACCGGCGATCTTTTCCTGAGAGGTAACCGTGACATTCACGCCGTGGCGGGCAAGCGTGGCGGCCAGTTCCGCACCGGCAAAGCCCGAAGACTGGGTTTCGCTGTCGGCCTGATCGACCGAGAAGATTTCGACGCTGTCGGCGGCCTTCAGGAAGGGCAGGGCATCGAAGGTGGCACGGGTTGCCTCGCGGGAGCCGTTCCAGGCAATCAGGACGCGCTTGATCGGTTTGGCGACGGTGAGCACATGCGGCACGAGGAGAACGGGGCGGCCGCTTTCATAAAGGAAACCGTCAATATCCGAGCGGCTGTCGGACAATGCCGAAGAACTGCTCTGGCGGGCAACGACGAGATCGGCGCAGCGGGCGCTGTCGATGGCGGATGCGGAGGCATATCCCACCGATGTGACGAAGCTGCGCCATTCATGCGAGATGCCGTTGGCAGACAGCGTGCGCTCGAAAAGCGTGCCGACATCGGTGGTTTCCCTGTGCGCCACATCCTGCAACGCCTGCACGGTGGCAGGGTCGGGAATTTCCATCGGCGCGACGAGCGGAACTGCGGCCAGCGTTTCCATATGCAGGCCGATCACATGCGAGGAAAACTGATCGGCAAGGCTTACCACGAATTCGCCGAGCTTCTGCGTGTTCGAAACATTGTCGACCACTGCCAGTATCGTTTTGTAACCCATTTCTCTCTCCTCGGTGACATGTCGTTTTCAGATCGTTCGGGCTTTTTTTTCGAATCGCCAGAACGATCCAAGTCTCTGTTTTACGCATTGTCCGGACGGAAAAGGTGTTCCGCTTTTCCTGGAAATGCTCAGGGGGAGAGTGGCCGCCTTTACAGGCCGCCACCTTGATTTTGGTCAAAGCCTCTTCGTCTCAAACCTTTTCTGTCTCAGGCGGTTGCATCGCCCTTGCTCGCCGTCAGTCTTTTTTCCTGGCCGATGGTTTCGATCATGGCCGCAACCGCCTCGGTTGCCGCCTTCAGCACGCCGGCGTCGCGGGCGCGCACGACGATCTCGGTCGAAAAACGCTGCCCGTCATATTTGGGATAGGAGCCGATGCTGGTTTCCGGATGGGCCTTCTGGATGGCCGTCAGCGGGGTGCCGATATCGCCCTCGCCATAGGGCGAGCGCACCGCCTGCGACATGACCTTCGCGCCGGTGCGCAGGGTCGGCATGACATTGTCGAGCATGGCCTGAAACACCTGCGGCACGCCGGCCATGACATAAACGTTGCCGATGACGAAGCCGGGGGCGACGGAGACGGGATTGGCGATGTGTGCCGCACCCCTCGGCATGCGGGCCATGCGCTTGCGCGCCTCGGTGAATTCCATTTCCCGGACGCGGTACATGTCGCCGAGCAGGCGCAGCGCTTCGGCATCGTGTTCGCAGGGCAGGCCGAACGCCGCAGAGACCGCATCCGCGGTGATATCGTCATGGGTCGGGCCGATGCCGCCGGAGGTGAAGACATAATCATAACGGCCGCGCAGCGCATTCAGCGCCTCGACGATCGATTCCTCCTCATCGGCGACGATACGCACTTCCTTGAGATCGATTCCCGACATGGTGAGAACATCGGCGAGATGCCCGATATTCTTGTCCTTGGTGCGGCCCGACAGCAGTTCGTCGCCGATGGCGAGCATGGCGGCGGTCACGACGGATTGGGCGGAGGAGGGATTGGACATGGTTGCACTCGTCATCTGTTTCACCCGACGTTAACGCCGTGCACCCCGAATGCAAAGCGGTTTTGAAGAAAGGCAAGTCGGGGATCGGTTGACGATGGCGCCCTGCGTTCACTCATCGTGAACAGTGCGTATGCCAATCCCCGGCTGGTGGGGCGCCGATCCGTCGGCTAGGTTTTTGTCACACAGTTTTACGGGTCAACGCCAATGATCATCGAGTTTTTGAAGAAACTTATAACCGGTACGCCGGAAACAGCTCCAACAAGGGAAACGAAGAGAATGACGAAAGTTTTGGTACTCTATTATTCTTCTTACGGTCACATCGAGACGATGGCCTATGCCGTTGCCGAAGGTGTAAAATCGACGGGCGCGGACGTCGTCGTCAAGCGCGTTCCTGAACTGGTGCCGGAAGAGGTCGCCAGATCCTCGCACTTCAAGCTTGATCAGGCAGCGCCGATCGCAACCGTGGACGAACTGGCTGATTACGACGCCATCATCGTCGGTGCCGGCACGCGTTTCGGCACGGTCGCCTCGCAGATGCGTAATTTCTGGGACCAGACCGGCGGTCTGTGGTTCAGCGGCAAGCTGGTTGGCAAGGTCGGCTCGGCCTTCACTTCCTCCGCCACGCAGCATGGCGGTCAGGAATCGACCATTCTCGGTTTCCTGCCCACCTTCCTGCACCATGGCATGGCGGTTGCCGGCCTGCCTTATGCCTTCCAGGGCCAGATGGGTGTCGATGAAATCAAGGGCGGTTCGCCCTATGGCGCCTCCACCATCACCGATGGCGACGGCTCGCGCCAGCCTTCGGCGATCGAGCTGGAAGCCGCTCGCTTCCAGGGCGCCCATGTGGCGAAGCTCGCCGCCAAGCTTTCCGCCTGATTTGACGGCTTGCTGAAAAAGAAATGCGGCCCGAAAGGCCGCATTTTCTTATGCCGGGATTTCACGTTGCCGGTAACGTCGGGCAGGGAGTTTGAAGCGGGGTCAGATCGGCAGGTTGACCATGAAAAGGCAGCTTGCAACCACGAAGCCAAGCATCGAGATTTCGAGAAAACCGTTCAATCCGTCACGCATTCCAACCCTCCTTGTGATGAGCGAAAAGAGAACGGACGAAGCTTCCCGCAGTTCCATAACAGAAGAATGAAATTTAGGAATTTTTAACACGCCGCTGTCGGGCGGCGCGAGGCAAGGGGCAGGGCGCGTCAGCCGGTGACGACGAAGGCCACCACGAGATGGCCGAGAAGGCCGATCGCCAGGCAGGAGAGGAGAAAAATGAACAGGGCTTTTTTCATGTTTCCTGAAGCTTCCATCTGTTGCGATCCATCGAACCCGTTATCTTGAAAACGCGGCGCCGCAGGGCGCATTTATAAGGCTGAGGCCTACCTGCCGTCAGGCCTTGATATCGAGGCCTGCCTCGATTGCGGCGGCGATGAAGGCCCTGCGCGCATCCTCCGGCTTTTTTCTGCCGGCATCGACGGCGGCGCAGATGAGCAGCGCCTTGTCCAGCGCTTCGCCATCTTCGATCGGCCAGTCCTCGATCAGCGCCCAGGAGGCGGCCTGCGTGGTGTCGATGCTCGTATAATCGCCCGGCGTTTCGAAGGCGATCAGGACGGGTTTTTGCCAGCGCGTGTTCATCGCTCTTCCATATTGATTATCGCGCCCGGCTCTAAACGAAGCGGGCGGGATGCGCAATCCCGGTCGAGGACCGTTTCCGCCTGTTCCCTGCGGTCAGTCGTCGCGCCCGAAAAGCCACTCGCGAATGATGCGCCGGTCGATGAGTTCCAGCGAACGGTCCGGCGCGATGCGATAGGTTTCCACCGCCCGCGTGCTGCCGTCGATGCGGAATTCATGGGTGAAGGTGCTGCCGATCGGCGATTTCGTCAGCTTGGTGCGCGGCTGGCCCCTATAGATGATGCTGCCAGGGATCGGTTCGACATAGGGCGCTGGTCCGGCGTAAACGGCGGGTCCGGCTGTGGTGCATCCCGCAAGCGCCAGTGCGAGCGCCATAGTGGCCGATGATACGAGCGTTTTCATCCTGTCCTCCGAAGTGCGTCTGCGAAAACGATATGGAGGCGCAGCGGTTCCCGGTGGGCAAGAGGATCGGGGATAATTCGTCCCGGCTATTTGCTCTTCGGATTCTGAATGTCGCGCGCGACCCAGCGGAAGAAAGCGTAGACGAGGAAGGCGAAGATGAAAAGCGGGATGAGGTTCGCAAAACCGGACATGTGATTCTCGTTTCTCCCTCCCGGCCTGGGGTCTAGCCGGAGAAAAAGAGGCAAGGCAAGAGCCATGCGATGGGACGCCGGTCACATGTCCGTGTGCCGGTACCGGAATGGAGGGCAGAGAGGCTGCGGGGGGAGACCTGGCGCACTGCCAGTGATGCCAGGTCTCTCTGTCTCCCGTCAGTTTCAGGGAACGGGCGACTTTCAAGAGTATGTCGAACGGCGGGCGGGATACATAGACCGAGAAATTACCTCGAATAAATCGTTGCCATCCTCACCCCGTGGAAAAGCCGGAACGTCGCCCGCATCCGGGCGCGGGTAGAGGTCCGGTCGCCCGATATCATTATCCGACGAATTGTTTTTCGATGGGTTGGCGATAACGCCCGTTTCCCTCAGCCCGAGGGAAGGTGCGGTAAGCTGCCCCATTCGCGAATAATGGTTTAACCCGTTGAAAGGCTTCAAGGCTTGTGCGGCGATGGATGCCAGAGGAGGGAACCTTTTGCACGCTTTATCATTCAAACAGACAGGGACCCATGCCAATAATGGGCCAATAAAGGAGGGCTACACATGCTCGGCACCATCCTCGTCATCCTGCTCATTCTTTTCCTGATCGGCGCACTGCCAAGCTGGGGTTACCATAGCTACGGTTATGGCCCCTCGGGCGGTCTCGGACTGGTTCTGGTCATCGTCCTGATCCTGGTCCTGCTTGGGCGAATTTGATTGACCGCCCACGGGAATACAGCAATGCCCGCGTCGCTGCCAATGCGCCGAATGCGGGCGTAGTTTCTTCTGAAATATGAGGAAGATATAAAAAACCACGCAATCTTAAGCGCTTAGTGAGAGGCTAATCCGTTGCGCCGATCCTGCTTGAAAAAACATCGCATTCGGAACGAACCCTCTTGCGCCCAAAATGGATTCGTTCTAAATGCCCGCCATCGCTTGAATTGAAGAGCGTGTGAGGCCTCGTGGCGGAGTGGTGACGCAGAGGACTGCAAATCCTTGTACCCCGGTTCAATTCCGGGCGAGGCCTCCAAAAATTTCACCAGTAAAATCAAATGTTTATTGATGAAAAGCCCTCTCGCTGTGGGTTTTTCATGTCGCGCCTTGTTGCGCTGTGGTTTCCGTGATTTCCGGGCGATTCCCTGTGGCTACGGCGAATCCATGCGACATGATTTGCAACATGTAGTCGGACCGGCATCTTTCGGCGCGCTGACGAGCAGGCCGCTTATAGCTACTAATCAACTGCAGGATAGGGTTACCAAATGTCCGCACACACGTTGATGTCTCAGCCGCCGGGAATAGAGGCTGTCTCCGAGCTCTCTGACGCCGCGCTAGACTACGGTCGCGCTGCGTTGTCCAGCAACACCATGCGGGCCTACAAAAGCGATTGGCAGGATTTTCAAGATTGGTGTGTGGCTCGCGACCGATCGCATCTGCCGGCCAGCGCTGCGACCGTGGCGAACTATGCTTCCTATCTTGCCGATGCTGGCAAAAAGGTGCCTACGATCGCCCGCAAGCTGGCCGCCATTCGCTTCTTTCATCGCGGCGCTGGTCTGGATAACCCAACGGACCATGCAGGCGTAGCGGCCATCCTGAAGGGCATACGCCGTACAGTGGGCACAGCGGCACGCCAGAAGGCTCCAGCAACGGTGGACGTCATTCATGCCATGATAGCGCGGATCAACGCCGACAGCCTGCAGGGCAAGCGCGACAGGGCGCTGCTGTTGCTCGGTTTCGCGGGCGCCTTCCGTCGCTCCGAGCTTGTGGCGATCACGTTCGAGGATTTGACTTTCGGCCAGGAGGGCGTTGACGTGTTCCTTCCGAAATCCAAGACGGATCAAGAGGCGAAAGGCCAATCGGTTGCCATCCTGAACGGCAAGGCACTGAAACCCGCTGACAGGCTCAAGGAGTGGCTGCAGGCGGCCGGGATAATCTCGGGCCCAATCTTCCGCCGCTTCAATCGTGGTGACCGCCTGACTGGAGAGACATTAACTGATCAAGCCGTGGCGTTGATCGTCAAGAAGTATGCCGATGCCGCCGGCCTCGATGTGGCAAGTCTATCCGGCCATTCGCTGCGCGCTGGCTTCGTCACGTCGGCGGCAGAGAACCGGGCTAGCATATCCCGCATCATGGAAGTGACCCGCCATCGTGATCCGCGCACCGTGGAAACCTACGTGCGGCGGGCCGATAGGTTTAAGGACCATGCCGGTGATGGATTTCTGTAACACTGTAATAAATTTCGAAACAATTCGTTTTGTATTGAGGTTCTCAGATGAAAGCTGGACGAAAGTATGCCTTTCGTTAACCTCTATCTGCGTGCAATCTCCAACATAGAATCAACTATCGAAAACACATGACCAAAGCGCTGATCAATTCGGATATGATCGTATGGGCTGCAGACCGCGCCAATATCAGCGCGGAGGCGGTAAGCGCCAAGCTCAAGCTGGAGCCAGAAAAGGTTTTGTCGTGGTTCGACGGCGTTGATCAGCCTTCTTTCGCTCAAGCGCAAAAATTGGCGAAGTGTCTCCATATACCTTTTGGATTTTTATACCGGAGAACTCCGCCCGATGACGAACTGCCAATTCCGGACTTGCGAACGGTAGGAAGCGATCCCGCCACCGGGCTGGATCATAACTTTCGAGACTTGCTGAAAGATGTACTTTTTAAACGAGACTGGTATCGCGATTTCTGTATCGAAATTGACGGTGACGACTTGCCTTTCGTTGGTAGCTTTAACGTAAATAGCTCGGTGACCGAGGTAGCCCGCGACATCAAGAGGGTGCTTTTTCGTGAGGCCAAATTCGACATTGGTTCTGTGACAAATTGGGAAGCATACCTCACTGTCCTGATGAGGAAAGCAGAGGATGCGGGCATATGGGTAATGCGAAACGGTGTGGTGGGCAGCAACACGACGCGGGTGTTGTCCGTTTCGCAATTCAGGGGGTTTGCAATCAGCGACCCAATAATTCCCCTTGTTTTCATTAATGGTACTGACGCCAAAGCTGCCCAGATTTTCACGTTTGCCCATGAGCTCGCCCACATATGGCTTGGAGAGAGCGGGATATCTAACGTCCGCATAGGGGACATAGACTATGGTACACATCGATCTTTAGAGCGTAAATGCAATCAAATCGCTGCAGAGTTTCTGGTGCCGGCCGAGGATTTGCTTGCCCTTTGGATGCCTGAAAATCCCGCTGGATGGAACATTGATCGAAACGCGAAGCATTTCAAAGTGAGCCGCATTGTGACGGCCCGAAGAGCCTTCGATTTGGGGCTAATAGCCGAAGACGACTACAAGCGATACTACGCTGTGGAGAGCAGAAAGTGGGAAGAGGATAACGGTAGTGGCGGAGATTTTTACCGTACGCTCCCCGTGCGCAATGGTGGCCGCTTTACGAACTCCGTCGTTAATGAGGCGGTTTCTGGTCGGCTATTGTTGAGACAAGCCGCAGCCCTCCTCAATACCCAGCCGGGATCGGTGATGAAATTCCATTCTCGTAGGCGGGCAGCTTAATGAAGCTTCTGTTAGATTCGAACATCTTCATTGAGGCAAAAAATCGCTACTATGCCTTCGATATCTGTCCTGGCTTTTGGGAGTGGATGGATAGCGTATGCGGCACCGAAGTCGGGACTATCGTGAATGTTCGCGACGAGCTGATAGAGGGTAAAGACGAACTCGCAGCATGGGCAAAGGATCGCCGTGACGCGGACTGGTTTTTATCGGTAGATGATGACACGACCCAAGAGAATTTCACTGCGGTAGTTCAGGCTGTGGTGGACGGCGGTTACAAAGAAATTGGGGTTGAAAAATTCTTAGCGAAGGCCGACCCGTGGCTGATCGCAAAGGCAATGACGATTGGCGCCACGATAATAACTCACGAGGTCATCGAGCCCTATTCGAAGCGGCGGGTGCCAATTCCCAATGTTTGCGAGGTCTTCGGTGTGCCTTGTGTCAATACCTTCGACGCGCTCCGAAAGTATTCCACGATCTTTAAATTGGGTTGAAGACCGGTATTGGTAACTGGTCTTCTCGCTACTCATCCCACGCAGCTTCAAGGTGTCCGCCAAGCGCCTTCACACCTCGCTGAATGGCCTTGAAGTTTGGGTATTTGCTCCGGCAGCCGCGTGACCGGAAATAGCGGCCAGTGCCGGCCTCGTCGTCCACGTCTGGCATGTACCAACCGATTTCGTAAGCTCGCGATCGCAGTTGGTCGAGAGATTTAACGCCGGTGATTTTGTACGGTTTTCGCTTACGACGGTAGCCGTAATAGTAAGCCACCTTGCGAATGCGCTCGATTTCCACGCCAGGGAAAGCAGCGCGCAGCTCATCGTGGGTGGCTTCAGGGTAAAGCTTGCGTAACCGCTGCTTGTCGAGCGGGCCCCAGGTTCTTCTGGGCGACGTCAGTCCCAGCTTCCTGCATCTGGTCCTGATGGCGCACTCCGTCCTGTTGTAAAGGATCTGGCGCAGGGCAAAGAAATCTGGATGGAATAAGCGGCAGATGAAATCCTCATCCTCAGTCCACAACTTCTGTCCGAAGAGGGTAAAGCCAGATCGCAGCATCCTTTCACGGATACGCTCAGCAGACGCTGCGCCTCTGACAAACTGCGCGAGCGACATCGCATCAAGCCGGCTTTTTCACTCTCAGCGTGCGATATGCGTTGAAGGTGCCGGCCTTATCTGTGAACAGATCGACTAGCGAGGATGGAAGGGAATTGAGTTCCCGCAACTGCGTGGCCAAATCAACAAACTGAAGCTTCAGGCGCTCGACCTCTGAAGCCTTAACTTCCTCTATCTTCGCCTCGATCTCGGCTTTTGCTCTCAGCAATTCCTGCAGCTCACCCATGGCTCCGTCTCCGCTTTTGGTGGGAATAGGGCGACCTTATGAAGCGCTGCGGATCTTTGTCCACGTCTTCTCTATCGTACGCTTTCTGACAGGCTAACGACGAGGATTTACTGTTTCGATATGGGCGCAATTGGCGCGCGTTGCGCTGACGATAACGATCATCACTGCTTGCACAAAGTTCATGATCACCTCCCGCCGGGAACAAGGTGGGCTTGGTGGCAGCATTTATAATTTGGAAAGTTCTAGGAGCGTTCGCCCGCCGAACAAGGAAGGCTTCCAATCCAGCAGGCCACGAATGTCGTGAGCAAACCCGTACTCCTCGATGCGTACTCGCTTTTCAGTAAACAACCGTCCGTCATCAAGGACCTCCGATATCTCAGACTCGGTAGTCTCTCCTCGGAATGAGCTGACACTTACTCCTACGACTAGGTCATTTCCGTCGCGATAAATGAAAATTGGTGAGCCGCTCATGCCCGGGCTAATGTTGAAACTTAACTCGAAACCGTCCGGATGTCTGCCTATCTTCATGTCCTGCGGCTTCGTAATGCGTTGGATGTAACCTTTATGGGCGCGAAGATTAATGCGAAAATCTTCAGGCTCGCCTCCAAGGGCGGAAAGCGGATAGCCAAAAGTAGCTACATCTTTCCAAACATCGATGTCGAAGGTCTCCAAAGTCAAATGAGTAGAGGTAACTACAGGCACCTTGCCGATAGCGATATCGTGAGGTGCAGGGGCGTTTTCAAAATTGTCGACTAGTACAACACCATTTTTTGTGGTGCCGTCGACTTGAATTTTTACCACCAGACCTACGAGTTGATCGCGGGCTTTTGCCATTGCGGCAGCCTGCTCCAAAACGTGTGATGCAGTAAGGAAAACACCCGAAGAGTTTATGAAGAACGCCGTCCCGACGAGCGAATGCGCAAATATTGAGCTTACCCGATCCTCGAATAGACAAACTGGCACGACGTAAGACTGTAAAAATTCAGGCTGCGTGTTCATAGTCCAAAACCTAACCTCCCATGCCAACCTTAACAGCGGCGGTTCACTAGCTGTGTCAGCCGCCGCTGACCTATCGATAGCAAATTGTGCATCAAGATTCCGGAAGTTCCGCAGCCGTTGGCGGAACTATGGAATACCAATTAAACTGGAAGACGGCTTCTCTGTCTGCATTGAGGTCGGAAGAGAGTATCAAGCCAGTGCCAGGCAATCCTGTTTTCTTGTTTACGACAAGAACAGTGAGGGGTGGTAGGCCGTTTTCGTCGCACCAATACATCAAGTGCCCGAGTTGCCTATCCAAGACGCCTGACCCCTTATAACCTAGGCGATCCGCGATCATCTGATACGTTAATATCTCTCGGCGATGTGCCGCGCCGATTAGAATGAGGTAGATCTGCACCGCTCGGGTTCGTGTTGTAGAATTGGTGGCAAAATAAGAAACTGGCACTGATCAAATCCTGAAATTGTCCTGAGACGGCTAATGATAATGGTCATTCCCGCTAGGTAACCGGTCCCCCATGACCACCACCGAGCAAGAGCGGGAGAGGAAGGCGGACTAGGAGACGGTGGCGGGTTTCGGTAGCAGCGTGTAGGGGGTAGCTTGCCCTTCAGTGATCCCTCGTTCAAATCCAAGCAATGAGAACCATCGGCTAAGGTCAGAACGCGTCCCATAGCTTACGGCGACGACCGGCTTGTTATCGTGGTCGACTTGTATCCGCCTGACGTGTACGCGGCTGAAGCGCACGAATTTTTTGTCGAAGAATTCGGGGACGGCCGCGAAACTTGTAAAGACGCAACCGTCGACTGCCTGCCAGGCAATAATCGCAACAGGTTCGCCTTCATGCGTAAGTGCGTGGGCATCGCCGGCGATCACCCATCCTCGAAACATGTCCTTCACTTTGCGTGGATTGAAGCCAGCGGCGACGTACTCTGCTGTCAATCGCTCCTCGTTATTCCGAAAGACCTTAGCTAGATCGCTGGTTGTTGCCTTCCTGTACTCCAATTCCATCCCCCAAAGTTACCCATGCCAGTACTCAAGAATGCACGGCACTTCACTTCTGCGTCTTCATGCACGCGAGCAGAGAAGCACTCGCCTTAGTTGACCCTCTCGCGGTCAATAGATGCGGTCGATCGCTGATACCATCTTTGATGGCAATTTGCTTCTTGGCAGTGGCGAACGATGCAACGAGAGATTCCGCATTCTCTTTCGTCAGCATAACTTGGGCGGCGGCCAAGTTGTCCCCGACGGCTCCTGTCTCTCCTGTCTGCCCGAGGAGCTTTACTCCATCGATTGCAAACTCAATTTCAGGTGTGAGGCCCTGAAGCCGTGTATCGAATGCGAAGCCCGGTATAGCTCGAAACATAAGTCCTTTCTCGGCAGTGTCACATATTACGATGACGCCCGACCGAAGGGAGCTCATGAAATCGACTGTTACACGCTTACCGCCAGAGAAAGGATCGTCCTCTGTACTCACTGACCATTGCTGAAAACCCGCCATTGCAGGAGCAGTGATCGAAACCAAAAACACTGCTGACAGAACCCATTTGCGCATGCATATCCCTCCAAGCCGCAAGCTTGAATTTTCATCATCACAGGTTGTGCCTGTCAACGGGATTCACTTCGCCATTCGCATATACCGTTGAGCTTGGCTAACAGTCAGCCCACTCTTTTCACGTAGCCATGGACCGAAATGACCGCGAGGCAACGAAGCCTTCATGTTGAGAAGTTCTCGCCCATAGTGGGCTTTCTGCGCCTCTGACAGCCTCGTGTATGGCTTTGTTGAGTGTGGGGCCTGATTGCTTTGCTCACGCCTTGGAGCGATTGCAGCGGGCGATATGAGGCGGCTATGGGCATCCCAGATTTCACGCTGCTTCTCAGGCGTTAGTTTCTTGAATTGCTGTACGCTCAAGCCGAGTCCGAAAGCTGAAAGAGCAATGGCTCGATTGCCCCTATCCTTGATCCTCATAGCGCGCTGAAGCTGGAAAGCGTTCATAGGGCGGAGGGTGCCAATGCCGTCAATCTCGATCTCGGTAATCATGGGAAAACTCCAGGCAAAAAGAAAGGCCGTCACCTCGGAAGGCCGGCCAATCCTTTGCGCCAGTTCATCCGTGGTCGCTGGCCAATTTATAACAGATGATGATAGGTTGCTGCAACAACATCAATTTGTGTGTTGAATTGTGTTGATAAGGTGCTACCGGCCGCCGCCGGAAAGAAGCGCCATCATGTCGCGATGCTGACGCCCGATTTCGGCAATCTCTCTGCGGACTTCGATCATTTCGCAGGTAAAACGGCCGTGCTTATAAGCGCCGTTCTTTTTCCCCTTTGGCGCTCCGGCGCGGGCTCCGTGGAACCGGCACACTGTCTTCCCGCGCTCCGCTGGCGCCTGGCATTGGCACTTTGTCCGCTTCGACATGGCCGAGCACCGCGGCGCGAGCTGGTAAGGATAAATCTTGCTGTCCATGGGATTGTACCCCCTTTTGATTTCCACCCCGCCCCCCGTGGGTGACGTTGCCGACGATGGCTTGGCCTCCGCTGTGAACGTGAACGTGCTCGACAACTACCTTCTGATTGCCGCCATTCCGCCTTCGTCTTTCAGGCAGAGGCGGAGCGCTTGCTTTGCGGCCTCTGCTGACGATGCCGGCTCATTCCATTTGGTGATGGCATCGAGGTGGGGAACATAGGTTTCCTCGGCCACATCGTTCCATTTGTCGTCGGGAACATCGAAGGTGCGGAAATTGAATTCTGCCAGCCCGCGCTTGTAGTTGTGGATCGCTGCCAGCAATGGGTCTGGTGCTTCAGCCGACGCCGTGCTATTCGTTGCCTCGTTCATTTCTTCTTTCCTCATGCAGGGGTGAGTGATTGAGCCATGGTCCGGAGAGGTTGCCGCCTCTGCCGGGCCGTTTGCGTTCTGGGAGGTCATGCAGCCTCCATGAAGAAGTCGATGAGCTTCTTGCGGCTGATTACCCACCGACCATTTACCTTTTTGGCGGGGAGCTCGCCCTTATCCAGCATGTCGAAGGTTGCGCGGGTGGAGCGCCCAATTGCCTTGCCGATCTCTTCGGCACCCCAAAGCAGGTCAAGCGGGCTATGATTAACACTTTCCATAATGTTCCCTTTTGGTTCATAGATGCAACTTGCATCCATTAACCGTAATAGCATCAGCATCCCGTAGGTGCAAGTCGCATCATTGACATTTTTGGGTGCAAGTTGCATCCATACGAAATGAGTGACAAAGAAAAGTACCCGAGTGAACTAGCTGAGCGTTTTCAAATCCGCCTTCCGCCGGGTTTGCGAGATCGTATCAAAGCGACCGCAGAAGCCAATGGACGGAGTATGAACACAGAGATTGTGTCCACGCTCGAAGACGCCTACCCAGACCCAGAGCGATTAGCGCAAGAACTGAGTTTCTTAGATGAGATCGATGAGATCCAAGAGAAGCTGGAAAAGATACGAGCGGCACAGCAACAACTTTTGCTTGATCAGGGGAAAGCGCAGATGAAGGAAACTGAGCGGCTGATCAAAAAGGCGGACAAGCTGCTTGGAGACACAGAGGAAGATGTTTGATGTCAGTCCGCAAGCGTGAATGGACGACGCCGAAGGGTGAAGCGAAGAGCGCTTGGGTGGTCGATTATTTCGACACCGTCGGAAAGCGCCGGCTGAAGACATTCAAGCTGAAGAAGGAGGCGGACCGGTTCGCCGCAACGGCCTCTGTAGAGGTCAGGGAAGGCGTCCACGTCGCTGATAGTGCAAGTGTGACCGTCGAGAAAGCGGGCTCTCTGTGGATAGCCTCTGGCGAAAGCGCAGGTCTTGAGCGCTCATCTATGGATCAGCGCAAAAGCCACCTGAAGCACCACATCAATCCATTGATCGGACAGACGCTGTTGTCACGTCTTACTGTGCCGACCGTGAGAGACTTCGAAGATTTGATGCGCGAAAACGGCCGATCGCCGGCTATGGTCAAAAAGGTTTTGACTTCGCTCGGCTCGATCTTGTCCGACGCGAACGAGCGAGGCCTCGCAACGCGAAATCCAGTGCGGGACATCCGCTCCAGCCGCAAGGGGCGTGATAGGCGCCAGGAGAAGCGCCAGAAGGGCAAGCTCGTGATCGGGGTGGACATTCCCACCAGAGGCGAGATCAAGGCGCTCGTGGCCGCTCTGGATGGGAACTGGAAGCCATTGCTTGTGACTGCCGTCTTTACCGGCATGAGGTCGTCGGAAATTCGGGGCCTTCGCTGGAGGGACGTGAATTTCAAGAAAGCCGAGATCCATGTCAATCAGCGCGCCGACCAGTTCAAGGAAATCGGCCCGACGAAGTCGGAGGCTGGCGTCAGAACTATCCCGGTTCCACCCGTCGTTATCGCGGCGTTGAAAGAGCACAAGCTCCGGCAGCCGCCGGGGTTCGAACTCGTATTCGCCAATCCAGAGGGCGAACCGCGGTCACACGCGAACATCGTGAACAAGGGCCTCAAGCCGGCGATGATTCGATCTGGCGTGACCGTGGGCGAGGGGGATGCCGTCGAGGCGAAATATACAGGCCTCCATGCGCTACGCCACTTCTACGCCTCTTGGCTCATCAACCGGAAGGAAGACGGTGGCTTAGGTCTGCCGGTCAAAATGGTGCAGGAGCGCATGGGCCACTCCTCGATCGTGATGACCATGGACACCTACGGACACCTATTCCCGCGGCTGGATGATGGGACAGAACTAGCACAAGCCGCGAACATTTTGCTCGATTGACTGCAACATGGTTGCGACAAACAGGGAAATTGCGATGGTAAATCAAGAGCGGGTGAAAGCCTGCAAATCCTTGTACCCCGGTTCAATTCCGGGCGAGGCCTCCAAATTTCTCTCACCATCGGCATCATATTTATCTACGCTCCGCAGATGATGCGGGCGCGTGCCGTTTTCGGCCAGAATGCAGGAGGAGAGCGTGGATCAGGATCAGCGAGACAATGCGGGCAACGACAGGAAGCGAAGGCTCTGGCCATGGCTGCTCGTCGGTGTCGTTACTGTTCTGGCGATCTATGCCTATACGACGACGGTCGAGATGATCGAGGACATGGCGCGGCTCTGGAGCGATCTCGTTCAGCTTTTCTGGTGGATCATGCCGGATATTCCCGCCTCCTGACGGCGTATTTCCTGCCGATCGCGAGAAATTTGCATCACCCGCCAGTGCTTTTTGGGATCGCAGCCAATGAGCGCGCTTGAAAGCGCAGCTTCTGGCAATTATGAGATTGTTTTAACGGTCGGCTGCATCTTCCGACTTTGGGCTGGTTCCCAGCCCCTATCCTTGAAATTGAGGCGATAAGGACATGATGGATTTCGAAACCGCACGCGCCAATATGGTCGACAGCCAGTTGCGCACGACCGACGTGACGTCGCATTCGGTGCTGAAGGCGTTTTTGAGCGTGCCGCGCGAGGCTTTCGTGCCGGCGGGCGTGCGGCAGATTGCCTATGTGGACGAGGATCTGCAGATCTGTCCGGTCCGCGACGGCCGCCCGGCCCGTTACGTCATGAAGGCCTCGCCGCTGGCGAAGCTTTTGCAGCTTGTGGCAGTGTCTAAGGAAGATGTGGTGCTGGAAGTCGGCGGTGGTTCCGGTTATGCGGCCGCCATTCTTTCGGAGCTTGCCGGTTCGGTCGTTTCGCTTGAAAGCGACGAGGCGCTGGCAGCGGAAGCGACCGGGACGCTGGCATCGCTCGGATATGACAATGTCGCCGTCGTGACCGGCGATCTCGGCAAGGGTTATGCGGGCGAGGCACCCTACGACCTTATTTTCATCAACGGCTCGGTGGAAGAAGTGCCTGCGGCGCTGACAGATCAGCTGCGCGAAGGCGGTCGTCTGGTCGTCGTCGTTGGCTACGGCAATGCCGCAAAGGCAACCGTCTATCGCCGCGACGGCAACAGCACATCGGCTGCCACCTTCTTCAATGCTTCGGTCAAGCCTTTGCCGGGTTTCGCCAAGGCCGCCGAATTCGTTTTCTGATCGGCAGACGATCATCCGTTTTCAGAGAGCCGGGGTGGATTTTCCGCCCCGGCTTTTTTGTGCCTGACTTATCAGGAGAGTACCGGTTTCCGGGCCGCGCGCACAAAGCTGTGCATCATCATGAAACTTGTCGAATCAGTGATTTAGTTCCGGGTTATGCTGCCCTAGACTAAGGGTGATTCGGGGTGTGCGTATTTCTGCCCCGTATGAGCCTGCAACAGGGATGGCGAAATGCTCAAGCGCTTTGGCCGAACCTGTTTCAGGGCATCGGCCCGGCACCGGCTTCGGTTGTCGCGGAAACGATGTGCGAATTGAACAGGTAAGAGTGCTCCGGCCGATATCCGAGGGATGCGGCAAGGGTGCTCAAGAGTGGAAACCGGGGATTGATATGGCTCAGCCAAGTGTCGCGCGTGAACCGTCCATGGAAGAAATTCTGGCGTCTATTCGCCGGATCATCGAAAGCAACGAAACCGGGCCGGCAGGCGCGTTTTCCGGGCAGTTGCCGCCGGTTTATGACGATGAAGACGGAGCCGCAAGCGAGGCCGCCTTCGTGGCGGAGCCCGTGAGCCCGCCGGCGCGTGTTCCCCCCGCTGCAAATCAGGCTTTTGGCGCCCGTCCGGCGCAGGATTTTTCGCCGGCCTCCGAAAAGCCCGCCGCCGAGCGGCAGGAGAGCCAGGGTGAAAAGACCATGTCGCTTGCCGATGTCGCCGCCCGCGTGCGCGCCGCCGCCGACCGCAACGCCGCCATGGGGCCGCAGGCATTTGCCGCGCAGGCCCAGCGTGGCGCGTCCGAGGCCACACCCGCTTCCTCGAATGTATCGCAGCCTGTCGCACCCTCCACTGAACGGGCGGCACCGCAGCGTCCGACGGATGTTCGCCCGCTCATGGCCGCCGTTGCCAGCGCCAGCGAGCAGCCGGTGCCTTTCGCATCGGAAGACCGTGCCGCTGCGGCCGCCATTGAAAGCGCGCCTCTGGCGGAAAACCGCTTCGATCAGCTGACGCTGCGCGGCGCCATCGAAACGCCGCTGGCCACGGAGCGCTTCGACGTTACGGTGCGGGAGCCTGCCGTGGAGATGCCGGCATTCGATCTGGCCGAGCTGGAAACGAAAGACAGGGCGGATGTCGAGGACGGCCTGTCGCTCAATCTCCTTTCCGCCGCCGCCGGCGCGCAGATCGCCCGTTCCTTCAGCGAGCTGGCGGAGGTTTTCGACGGCGTCGAGCGGCGTTCGATCGAGGATCTGGCTGCCGATATGCTGCGCCCGATGCTGCAGGACTGGCTGGAAGACAATCTTCCGACGCTGGTCGAGCGCCTCGTGCGCGAGGAAATCGAGCGCGTCGCGCGCGGCTCACGCCGTTAAGGCCGGCCCGGGCACGGGCTGTGTTCGCTGATGATGCGACGAAACAGGAGCCGCTCCGGCACAGGAGCGGCTTTTTTGTTGAAGATGAAGGTGTTATGGGGGCATAGTCACCCGTGGGTCCACTCAATGGTTGGCTCGCGGGCGGGTTTCTGTTGACTCTCTCCCGTCCATCCTTATTTAAAAAATCCACACAAGAACTCTAAAATTCAGGTCAGGAAATGCTCGAAAAGACCTACGATTCCGCATCCGTCGAACCGAAGATCGCCAAAGCCTGGGACGAGGCTAATGCTTTTCGTGCCGGCGCCAACGCCAAGCCGGGCGCGGAAACCTTCACCATCGTCATCCCGCCGCCGAATGTGACCGGCTCCCTGCATATGGGCCACGCGCTCAACAACACGTTGCAGGATATTCTGGTCCGCTTCGAGCGCATGCGCGGCAAGGACGTGCTGTGGCAGCCGGGCATGGACCATGCCGGCATCGCCACGCAGATGGTCGTCGAGCGCAAGCTGATGGAACAGCAGCTGCCGGGCCGCCGCGAGATGGGCCGCGAGGCTTTCGTGGAGAAGGTCTGGGAATGGAAGGCTGAATCCGGCGGCCTGATCTTCAACCAGCTGAAACGCCTCGGCGCCTCCTGCGACTGGTCGCGCGAGCGCTTCACCATGGATGAAGGTCTCTCCGAGGCGGTTCTCGAAGTCTTCGTCACGCTCTACAAGCAGAACCTGATCTACAAGGCCAAGCGCCTCGTCAACTGGGACCCCAAGCTGCAGACTGCGATTTCCGACATGGAAGTCGAACAGATCGAGGTGAAGGGCAACCTCTGGCACTTCCGTTATCCGCTGGAAAAGGGCGTCACCTATCAGTATCCGGTCGCTTTCGACGAGGAGGGCAAGCCCACCGAGTTTGAAACGCGCGATTATATCGTCGTTGCCACGACGCGACCCGAAACCATGCTCGGCGATACCGGCGTTGCGGTGAACCCGAAGGATGACCGCTACAAGGGCATCATCGGCAAGCATGTCATCCTGCCGATCGTTGGCCGCAAGATCCCGATCGTTGCCGATGATTATGCAGATCCGACGGCTGGAACCGGTGCGGTCAAGATCACGCCGGCGCATGACTTCAACGATTTCGAAGTCGGCAAGCGCTGCGGCCTGCGCGCCATCAATGTCATGAATATCGATGGCACGATCACCATCAAGGAGAACGAGGATTTCCTCGAAGGCCTCAACCATCCGGCTGCGCTACATGGCGCATGGGATCGTCTCGAAGGGCAGGACCGCTTTACCGCCCGCAAGATCATCGTCGAAATCTTCGAGGAAGCCGGCCTGCTCGACAAGATCGAGCCGCACAAGCATGTGGTGCCGCATGGCGACCGCGGCGGCGTGCCGATCGAGCCGCGCCTGACCGACCAATGGTGGGTGGACAACAAGACGCTGGCCCAGCCGGCAATTGCCTCCGTTCGTGAAGGCCGCACCAATTTCGTGCCGAAGAACTGGGAAAACACCTACTTCCAGTGGATGGAAAACATCCAGCCCTGGTGTATCTCGCGGCAATTGTGGTGGGGACACCAGATTCCGGCATGGTACGGCCCGGACGGTCAGGTCTTCGTTGAAAAGACCGAGGAAGAGGCGCTGCAGGCCGCCATCCAGCATTACATCGCCCATGAAGGCCCGTGGAAGGCCTGGGTGGAAGAGAAGCTCGAAAACTTCGCGCCCGGCGAAATCCTGACCCGCGACGAAGACGTGCTCGACACCTGGTTCTCGTCGGCGCTCTGGCCGTTCTCGACGCTCGGCTGGCCCGAGCAGACGCCGGAACTGGCGCGTTATTATCCGACCAATGTGCTGGTCACCGGTTTCGACATCATCCCGTTCTGGGTGGTGCGGATGATGCAGATGGGCCTGCATTTCATGAAGGACGATGCCGGCAATCCGGTCGAGCCCTTCAGCACGGTCTACATCCACGCGCTGGTTCGCGACAAGAACGGCCAGAAGATGTCGAAGTCCAAGGGCAACGTCATCGATCCCTTGGAACTGATCGACGAATATGGCGCGGATGCGCTGCGTTTCACGCTGGCCATCATGGCGGCGCAGGGCCGCGACGTGAAGCTCGATCCGGCACGTATCGCCGGTTACCGCAACTTCGGCACCAAGCTCTGGAATGCGACACGTTTTGCCGAAATGAACGGCGTGAAGCGCGATCCGCATTTCCTGGCTGAAACCGCCTCGCTCACCATCAACCGCTGGATCCTGACCGAGCTTGCCAATACGGCGCGCGACGTGACGGCGGCGCTTGAGAACTTCCGCTTCAACGATGCTTCCGGCATTCTCTATCGTTTCGTCTGGAACCAGTTCTGCGACTGGTATCTGGAACTGCTGAAGCCCGTCTTCAGCGGCGAAGACGAAAAGGCGAAAACGGAATCGCAGGCCTGCGCGGCTTATGTTCTGGAGGAGATCTACAAGCTCCTGCATCCCTTCATGCCCTTCATGACGGAGGAGCTGTGGGCTCATACGGCCGGTGAGGGAGAAGAGCGGGATAACCTGCTTTGCCTCACCGACTGGCCGGAGCCGGAATTCCGTGACGATGCCGCGGCGGCTGAAATCAACTGGCTGATCGATCTCGTCTCCGGCATCCGCTCTGCGCGCGCCGAGATGAACGTGCCGCCAGGCGCCACCGCCTCGCTGGTTGTCGTCGGCGCCAACACTTCCACCGAAGCGCGGCTTGACCGCCATGCCGCCGCCATCCGGCGTCTGGCGCGTGCGGATGAAATCCGCGCCGCCGATGTTGCGCCGAAGGGTTCCGCGCAGATCATCGTCGGTGAGGCCACCGTCTGCCTGCCACTCGGCAAGCTCATCGATCTGGCGGCTGAGGAAGCCCGTCTCGAAAAGGCGATCGGCAAGGTGGATGCGGAAATGGAACGTATCGACAAGAAGCTGTCGAACGAAAAATTCGTGGCCAATGCCGATCCGGAAGTCGTCGCCGCCGAGCGCGAGCGCAAGGCGGAGCTGGAAGTTCAGCTCGCAAGCCTGAGAACGGCGCTCACACGGGTCAGCGAAGCGGGGTAATACCGCTTAAGGCTTTGCAGAACAAAACGCCCCGTTTGCAACGGGGCGTTTTTTCTTTGGCGTAACAATTCGTCTCGATTGATTGCTGCACTGCAATGGCGAATCATGCGCGCTGAAAGAGCGATTATTTCACGCCATATCCGGCCAAAATCGCTGAAAACAGCCGAAAAAACCAACAAAAACGGCCTGATAAGCGCGTTTCCTCGGGAAACTCGTGAGTGTGGTTATTTGGCGACAATTCCTGTCCCCAGTGGGAATTTGTTTCATTTTGTGTCTGATTGCTTCAATCGGATTAGAAAAATAACCTAAAATGATTATACAAGGGGATCGACATGGAATTCTTACGTAAAAAATGGAGAAGTGTCGCAGAACTGTGCCAGAGTGCGGCAGATTGTCATTTGCCGCGAAGCGCTTCACTCTTTTGACGATCACATTGCCTTGATTGGGGAGAGAGATGGCAAAAACTGCAATTTTTCGCGGCGCGGTATGTTTCGCAGTCAGCATCGCGGCGGTAACGCCCTCACTGGCGGGTGGCCTCGAGCGCGGCGGTTATAATATCGACCTGCTGTTCGATCCGTCCGATTATGTTCTCGACAGTTCCGCCACTTTCGTCGCACCGCAGCGCAAGGTGGAGAATGCGCGGGACAATCCGCTGAAAAGCGGTCCTTTGCCCGCGTCCTGGTCGAACAGCGCAGATGACTCCGAAAATTTCTGGTCGACCCGTATCGGTGCCAAGGCGGCAATCGGTGATTTGGGCGACTGCATGTTCGATTACTCCGAACCGTGGGGCGCACATTTGAAGCCCGGGATCTGGCAGGGATCGAGCTACAACATCGAAACCAAGGTCAAGTCGCACAACTACGCCACGACCTGCCGCGTCAAGTTCGATCTCGGCAAGGGCGATTTTTCGATCATCGGCGGCGGTTTCTATCAGGAACTCAGCGGTTACAAATACCGTCAGGTTCTCGGACCGGGCGTGCTTGGTCTTAATCCCGCATGGTCCAGCTTCAGCGGCGTCGGCAAGCTGGAGATGGAAGGTGATGGCTGGGGCTGGCGCGCCGGCATGGCCTATGAAATCCCTGAAATCGCGTTCCGCGCCAGCCTTGTTTATAACAGCGCTGTTGATCATGACCTGACCGGCTTCGCCGATGTCAGAGCGATCCCACAGACACCGCCGTCCATATCTCCGACGCTTGCAAAATACGGCGGCAAGCTCGTGCCGATCTATGGCTCCGTTTCCATGCCAGACAGCATCGAACTCAAGGTGCAATCCGGCATAGCGCCAGACTGGCTTGCTTTCGGTTCGGTGAAGTGGACCGACTGGAGCCAGATTCAGGTCATTCCTTTCTGCGCGGTCGGCACGTCTCCCTGCGTTCCAAGTGGCGCAGACACGCTGAATACGCTTGACCTGTTCTATCGTGACGGCTGGACGATTTCCGGCGGCGTTGGTCACAAGTTCAACGAACAGTGGAGCGGCGCGGTCAGCCTGACCTGGGATCGTGGCACTTCCACGGTTATCGGTACGCAGACCGACACCTGGACCCTTGGCACACAGGTAGTCTATTCGCCCAACAAGAACATCGAGTTCAAGATTGCAGGCGCACTTGGTCTGCTGACCTCGGGTAAGTCTTCGATCAACGGCGGCCCCTGCGGCGCGGGCTTCACCTGCGGCAACGAGGCAGGCTACGACTTCGGCAATGACCTCGTGGCGGCGATCTCGACCGGCGTGAAGGTCAAGTTCTGATCCAATCCTTTCGCTGATGCTAAAATAAAGGTCCGGTTTACCAACCGGGCCTTTTTTCATGCGCGACTATGATTCCTGCTCGATAAAATTTTCTAGCCGAAAGTTTTGTGACGATTTGGCAACACTTTTCTGCAAGCGTGGGGTCGCGTTGGAATGTGAGCATATCTGTCCATTTCCCGCCACAAACAGGGTGCTTGGCTTATGTTTAGGGACGCGGGAATGGAAGAACATGCAGGCGTTTGATGTGGTGGTGCGCAATGCCGAAAAGTGAAAACGGATTTGGATTCAGGGTTTAAGCAAGTAATACGGGAATTTCGCCCGGCTTTCTTGTTTGGCGCTGACCGGCGGGCGGTGAGTTGCCGTTATATTGCCGGAAATTATGCCTATATCTGTTTAACTGGAAAATTAGGGCAATTGCCACGAAAGACCACCGGTGGTGCGCTGGAAAGTGCTGCCGGAAAGACGCAGTGTGTTCGAAAAATCGCGACCCGGCGGGGTTCGGCTTTGCAGTATTCCGCAAGTATTGGCTATATGCCGGGAAGAGTGAGAGAAGTTCGCTGAAATGCTGAAATGTGAAGCCAACGTTTTAAAGCCGCTCCTTATGGGCATGTTGCTTGCGTCGCTCGCAATGCCTGCTGCGGCTTTTGACATCAATGCGGGCGTGACCAAGGAATCCGGCCCCTTCGACCTGTTCAAGTTCGGCTTCAAGGCCTACAAGAACGGCAACAAGGGTGAAGCCGTTGAGGCCTATCGTTACGCGGCCGAAAAAGGCCATACCGGCTCGCGCTGGGCGCTTGCCAATATGTATGCCTATGGCGATGGCGTCGCCAAGAACGACTTCGAAGCTTTCAAGATCTACAGCGAAATCGCCAATCAGGGCGTGGAGCCCGGTTCGGAAGATACCGGTTTTTTCGTCAACGCACTTCTTTCCCTTGCCGATTATTACCGTCACGGCATTCCCGGCAGCCCGGTGAAAATGGACCTTTCGCAGGCTCGCCAGCTTTATTTCCAGGTGGCTTCCACCTTCGGCGTGGCTGAAGCGCAGTTCCGTCTGGCGGAGATGATCCTGGCCGGCGAGGGTGGCCGCGCCGATGTGCAACAGGCCAAGAAGTGGTTGAACCAGGCCCGTAAGCATGGTCATGCCGGCGCCATGTCGATTTTCGGCAATCTGATCTTCCAGGAAGGCCAGACGACGCAGGGGCTGGCCTTCATGACCGCGGCGCTCGACAAATGCACGGCGGCGGACTGTACCTGGATCCAGAACCTGCAGGAGCAGGCCTTTTCTCTGGCCGGCGAAAATGATCGCCGCGCCGCCATCGCCATGGCGCAGAACATGCAGTTCAACGATCCTGATTGAGAATGGGCCGGATTGAGAATGCCGATCGGGACGGTTTCATCCGCCCGATAGACGCGGGTCAGCCGACCGGGTTGAAATCGAAATAACCGCAGACCGGCACATGGTCGGACGGTTTTTCCCAGGCACGCACATGTTTTTCGATCTCGACTGATTGCAGCCTGTCAGCCGCTTCCGCTGACAGCATCAGATGATCGATGCGGATGCCGTTGTTTTTCGGCCATGCCCCGGCCTGATAGTCCCAGAAGGAATAAAGTCCTGCCGCATCGGTCGTCGCACGCGCGGCATCGGTGAAGCCGAGATTCTCCAGTTTGCGGAAGGCCGTGCGGGTCTTCGGCAGGAACAGGGCGTCACCTTCCCATACGCGGGGGTCGTGGCAATCGAAGGGCTCGGGAATGACATTGTAGTCACCCGCCAGAATCAGCGGCTCTTCCAGCGCAAGGCGGTCTTCGGCAAAGCGCCGCAGCCTTTCCATCCAGGCAAGCTTGTAGGGATATTTCACCGGATCGTCGGGCGGATTGCCGTTCGGCAGGTAAAGCGAGCAGACGCGGATTGCGCCGCCTTCGACGGAAAACACGCCTTCGATGAAACGCGCCTGTTCATCGGCATCATCACCCGGCAGGCCGCGATTGACCTCGTCCGGCTTGACCTTCGAGAGCAGGGCGACGCCGTTGAAGCCTTTCTGGCCATGGGTCTCGACGTGATAACCGAGCGCCTCCAGCTCCAGCCGGGGAAAACCCTCGTCGACCGACTTGATCTCCTGAAGGCAGACGATGTCGGGCGACGAATCCTTCAGCCACTGGCAGAGGTTTTCGATACGCGCCTTAACGCCGTTGATGTTCCAGGTGACAATCTTCATCGGAGTTTCCCTTTTGTGGGGGTACTTTTACCCGATGCAAAAGCGATTGCCACCGTTTTTGGAAAACGGCCCTGTGGATGTGGTGGAAAGATGATGTCAGATCGAGAAGCTCGTACCGCAGCCGCAGCTTGCCACGGCATTCGGGTTCTTGATCTGGAAGGACTGGCCGAGCAGATTGTCGACGAAGTCGATTTCGGAGCCGGCCATATAAACGACGGACAGGCTGTCGATCAGCACCTTGGCATCGCCGCGCGCGATCACGATATCGTCATCGGTGGGGTCTTCGGCCAGATCGAACTTGTAGGAGAAGCCCGAGCAGCCGCCTCCTTCCACGGAGACGCGCAGCGCCTGTTTGCCGGCATCGGCGGCGACGATCTGCGCGATTCGCTTCGCCGCTGCTTCCGAAAGGGTAATGTCGCTGTTTTCCATGTCGTTTCTCCTGCCGGGGTCAAGAACCGGAGAGCAATAATCTCGTTGTCACCATTATAAACCGGTCAAATTAACGGTCTATAGCCTGTTGAAGGCGGTCAACGCGGCGATGATGCTTTGCGCTGACCTCTGCGATAGGTATGAAGGGTGAATGAAAAGGTCAATGGCCGAGGCGAAAAGGAAGCCCCGGCCGGAGAAGACAACAGGTGGATGCATGATCATAGACCAGCGCGCATTGGGTTTTGGAAGTGGCGAGAGGGCGGTGTTCGCCTCGGATCCATGGACCACGCGCGGGCGTCTTTTTCCCGAGGCCGGAAGCCTGACGCGCTCGGAATTCCAGCGTGACCGCGACCGCATCGTCCACACCACGGCCTTTCGCCGCCTGAAGCACAAGACGCAGGTCTTCATCAGCCCTGACGGCGACCACTATCGCACGCGGCTTACCCACACCATCGAGGTGGCGCAGATCGCCCGCGCGCTCGCCCGCGCCCTGAAGCTCGACGAGGATCTGGCCGAAGGCGTGGCGCTGGTGCATGATTTCGGCCACACGCCTTTCGGCCATACGGGCGAAGATGCGCTTGATGCGGTGCTGCTGCCCTATGGCGGCTTCGATCACAATGCGCAGTCGCTGCGCATCGTCACCAAGCTGGAGCGCCGTTATGCCGAATATGACGGCATCAACCTGACCTGGGAAACGCTGGAAGGCCTCGTCAAGCACAATGGCCCGCTGGTGAATGCCAGGGGCGAGGGTATCAAGGGGCCGGTTCCGCGGCCCATTCTCGAATATTGCGAGCTGCAGGATCTGGAAATCGGCAGCTATGCGAGCCTGGAGGCGCAGGTGGCGGCGATTGCCGACGACATCGCCTATAATACCCACGATATAGATGACGGTCTGCGCGCCGGTTATCTCACATTCGAGATGCTGGAGGAGGTGCCTTTCCTTGGCGGCCTGATGGCCGAGGTACGGGGCAAATATCCCGTGCTCGACAAGGAGCGTTTCGCCAACGAAATCATGCGGCGGCAGATCACTCACATGGTGGAAGATGTGATCGGCGTGGCGCAGCAAAACCTCGCCCGGCTGAAACCGAAGAGTGCGGCGGATATTCGCGCCGCCGATTTCACCGTCGCGACGTTTTCGCCGGAGATGGCCGAAACCGACCGGCAGATCAAGAAGCTGCTGTTCGGCCACATCTATCGGCATCCGGAAATCATGCGCATCCGCGCCGGCGCCACACAGATCGTCACCGACCTTTTCCACCGTTATATGGAAACGCCGGCGGAAATGCAGAGCCACTACTGGGTGGACAGCATTTCCGGCATGAGCGTGGCCGCCAAGGCCCGCCATGTGGGCGACTATCTGGCCGGCATGACCGACAGTTATGCACTGCGTGCCCACCAGCGCCTGTTTGACCACACCCCCGATTTGCGATAGGGCAGCGGGCGATCGCGAAGCCGACCCGGTTAAAAGGCCGGACTAAACAGAAGCCCTTCGCGCAGGTTGGAACGATGAACATTTTTGCCGATTTCGATACCAGGATCAAAAACGCGCTCGAGACCCTCGATCTCGTGAAAGAGAACCGCGAAAAGGTCGATTTCAGTCGAATTACCGTCGAATCCCCGCGCGATCTGAGCCATGGCGATGTCGCAACCAATGCCGCCATGGTGCTGGCGAAGCCGCTCGGCACCAATCCGCGCGCGCTTGCCGAACTCATCGTGCCTGCCCTTCAGGCCGATGGCGATGTTGACAGCGTCAATGTTGCCGGTCCCGGCTTCATCAATCTCAAGGTCTCCGTCGGTTACTGGCAGCGTCTTCTGGCCGATATGATCAGCCAGGGTATCGATTTCGGCCGCTCCACCATTGGCGCCGGTCAGAAGATCAACGTCGAATATGTTTCCGCCAACCCGACCGGCCCGATGCATGTCGGCCATTGCCGTGGCGCCGTGGTAGGCGACACGCTGGCGAACCTGCTCGCTTTTGCGGGTTACGGCGTTACCAAGGAATATTACATCAACGATGCCGGCTCGCAGATCGATGTGCTGGCCCGTTCCGTCTTCCTGCGTTACCGCGAGGCGCTGGGTGAGGATATCGGCACCATTCCGTCCGGCCTTTATCCCGGTGACTATCTCGTTCCCGTCGGCCAGGCGCTGGCGGATGAATATGGCATCAAGCTACGCGCCATGCCGGAAGAAAAATGGCTGCCGATCGTGAAGGACAAGGCGATCGACGCGATGATGGTGATGATCCGCGAGGATCTGGCGCTGCTTAACGTCCGGCACGACGTGTTCTTCTCGGAGCGCACGCTGCATGAGGGCAATGGCGGACCGATCCTCTCGGCCATCAACGATCTCACCTTTAAGGGCCATGTCTACAAGGGCACCCTGCCGCCGCCGAAGGGCGAATTGCCGGAAGATTGGGAAGACCGCGAGCAGACGCTGTTCCGTTCCACGGAAGTGGGCGACGACATGGACCGTGCGCTGATGAAATCGGACGGTTCCTACACCTATTTCGCCGCCGACGTTGCCTATTTCAAGAACAAGTTCGACCGTGGTTTCTCCGAGATGATCTATGTGCTCGGCGCCGACCATGGTGGTTATATGAAGCGTCTGGAAGCCGTCGCGCGTGCCGTCTCGGAAGGCAAGTCGAAGCTGACCGTGCTGCTCTGCCAGCTCGTCAAGCTGTTCCGCGATGGCGAGCCGGTGAAGATGTCGAAGCGCTCCGGCGACTTCGTAACGCTGCGCGATGTTGTCGACGAAGTGGGTCGCGATCCCGTGCGATTCATGATGCTCTATCGGAAGAATTCCGAGCCGCTGGACTTCGATTTTGCGAAAGTGACCGAACAATCGAAGGATAATCCGGTTTTTTACGTGCAATATGCACATGCCCGCTCGATGTCGATCTTCCGTCAGGCGCAGGAGGCATTTCCGGGTCTTTCTCCGTCGGCTGAGGAAATGGCGGCGTCCGTTGCTTTGATCAGTGATATCAATGAGTTGCAGCTGGTTGCGAAGCTCGCCGAATATCCGCGCCTGATCGAATCCGCAGCCCTTTCGCACGAGCCGCACCGGCTTGCTTTTTACCTCTATGATCTCGCCAGTTCCTTCCATGGACACTGGAACAAGGGTAAAGACCAACCGGAATTACGTTTTATTAACGATAAAAACCGAGAATTGAGCATTGCCAGACTTGGGCTGGTGAATGCTGTCGCGAATGTTCTGAGGTCCGGCCTTACGCTTTTAGGAGCGGACGCACCTGCCGAAATGCGATAACATATCACCATTATTTGCTCACAATACGCTGGCAAGAGCTGCAATGCGTAGATGGTGGAACACGTAATGGTCGAAAAAAATGTCGCGTATAACCGGGACGCCCGGTCCGAAGGCTTCGCTGACAACGATCCTCTGGCAGAACTGGCGCGTATCGTCGGCTTCGAAGATCGTCCTTCGCATGCGGGTTCCGAGGCTCAGCCGCCGGTGACCCGCCGCGAACCCGAATTTAATCTCGAAGATGAGCTTCTGAGGGAATTCGAGGTTTACGACGCGCCGCACGCCGATCCCGTCGTTCTTGATCCGGCGAACGATGTTCGTGCGGGCATCCATCCCAGCGATTTCATGCAGCGCGTCGAATCGGTTTTCGCCCGCCGCGAGCCGGAGCTTGCGCCGGTGGCCGAGCCCGCGCCACAGCCCGAGGTGAGGCACGAGCCGCTTCCCGAGGTCGATCAGGCCTATATTCACAATTACGTTGAAACCTCTGCGCAGCAGGATATTCGCGCGGATTTCCGCGACGACGCCGGTGCTGTGGCGGAAGTCTTCGATGTGCATTCGCGCCAGCCGCGCGCTGCCGAGCCGGTTGTCTACCAGCAGGTGGCATGGGAAGAGCCGCAGGCCGCAGAGCCTGAATGGCACGCCATGCCGGAGCTTCCGGCGGATGTTTCCAGCAATGTGTCTTCCGATGCTCACGCCTATGCGCCGGAGCCGCAGGCTTTCGATCTCGCCGATGAGGTGGAGATTGCCGTTGCGGAAGAGGCGCCTGCGCCGGTTTCCGTTCGTCCGCCTTCGCATGGCGGCCGTTCTTCGCTGGAATTTTCCAGCCTGAGGCTGCCGCTTGCCAATTTCGGTGCGCGCCGCGATGTTTCGGCTGTCGATCCGCGCCGGGTCGAGCCGCGATCCGAACAGCTGCCCGCCGCAGCCCGCATCGAGCCGCAGGCCGAACCCGCTCCCGCGCCGGCCGTCGTTCAGGCGGAAGAGACCATGCCGTCCTTTGCGCCTGCCGCCGCGACCTTCACGCCCGCAGCAGAGCCTCAGGCGCCGGTGGTTGCCGAGAAGCCGGCAGCGAAACAACTCTCGCCGATGGACGAGCTGATCTACGACGTTGCGAAATATTCCATTCCTGGTCGTGGCGAAGAGCCCGTTGTGCAGGCCGTGCCCGCCGTTCAGGCTGCGCCCGCCTTCCAGGCCGCCGCTAAGGTAGAGCCGCCAGTGGTTGCTGCCGCAACGCCTGTGAAGGCCGCGCCGGTCGTTGCTGCGTCTTCGCCAGCGGAAGAGCCGGATTTTGCGGATTTCGCCGGCTTCAACGATGATGATTTCGAGCTTGCGCTCGATGATCTCGATCTTGATCTGGATCTGTCTGAAATCGCCGAAGCGGAAGTTGTGCCTGCACCCGCGCCACAGCCCGTGCGTCCGCAGCCGGCCGCGCCGGTTGCCGCTGTTGCGCCGCAGCCGGTGAGGGAGCAGCCCGCGCCACAGCCGAGCCCGGTCCCCGTTGTCGCCGCCGCGCCCGTCGCTGCCGCTCCGGTTCAGCCGCGCCCTGTCGCCGCGCAGCCGGCCGTGCCGCAGACGCTGGAAAGCCTGCCATTTGATCCTTCGCAGATCGGCGAGACGGAAGAACACCCGGAAACCATCGTCGAGATGGATGTGCCGGAACTGCCGGTCGGGGTTTTCGAGCCCAAGCCTGCCGCTCGCCGTCACGAGGAAGATCTCGATATCGATACCGAGCTTGCGACGCTGTTTGCACCTGCCGTTGCCGGCGGTCTCGACCGTCACAAGCATGCGGAAAATCGCGGTGCCGTCCAGGCGCGTCCCGCGCAGGCTCCGGAAGAGGCCGACGAATTCGAGCGGGCGCTGGAAGAAGATTTCCGCCGCTCCATGCAGGAGGCTGCTGCTTCCCGTGGCAATGCGCCGCGTGATGCCGAAAATACCTATGTCGATCATCAGGCCGCCTATCGCGACGAGGATGAACGCGGCGGTCGCCGCTGGATCATGCCGGTTGCCGCGGCAATCGGTCTGGTGCTGATCGGCGGCGGCGTTTACGCGCTGGTTTCCGGCGGTTCGTCGAGCACCGGCTCGAATGGCGCGCCGGTCATCATTTCCGCCGATAATGATCCGATGAAGGTCGTGCCGGAAAATCCGGGCGGTCGCGTCGTGCCCAACCAGGACAAGGCGGTTTATGACCGCGTGGCCGGTGGCAGCGCCGCCGATCCGAAACAGCCGGCGCTGATCTCCAGCAGCGAGCAGCCGGTCGATGTGGTCCAGCGCACGCTGATCCCCGAACAATTGCCGCTGGAAGGCGAAAACGACGCGGATATGCAAGCTGCCGGCACGCCGGTTGGCGAGACCGAGGATCCGCGCCTGCTTTCGCCGGAAGAAAAGGCTGCCCAGAACGAAGGTGCCGGCGCAACGGGCGTTTCGCCGCGCAAGGTCCGCACCATGATCGTCAAGCCGGATGGCTCGCTGGTTGCCCAGGAAGTCGATGCACCGGCTGCCCAGCCGCCAAAGGCCGACAAGGTGGCGGAGCTTGCCGCACCGCAGACCGCCAAGCCGGGTGAGGGCGCTCCCGCCGTCATCGCCGCTTCGCGGGTTCCGGTGACGCCGGAGCAGCCGCAGACCCATACGCCAGCTGCGACCGCGCCTGCTGCGACCACACCGGCCGCAACGCCGCCGGCCGCACAGTCCGCAGCACCCGTTCCCGCGGCGCGTCCGTCCTCGCAGCCCGCCAATGTGGTGGCAACGGTGACCAACCAGGGCAATGTTCGCCCGACGGCAACCGCTCCCGCCCAGCCGCCGGCTGCACAGCAGCAGACGGCTGCCGCCACACCGGCTGCGACCAGCGCGCCGTCTGCCGGTGGGTATTACATCCAGATCGCTTCGCTGCCGAGCCAGGCCGAAGCGCAGAAGTCCTACCAGAACATGTCGACCAAGTTCGGCTCGGTCATCGGTGGACGCGGCGTCGACATCAAGGCCGCCGAAATCGCCGGCAAGGGCACGTTCTACCGCGTCCGCATCCCGGCGGGTGACAAGAACGCGGCCGTGGCGCTGTGCGAAAAGTTCCGCGCAGCCGGTGGCAGCTGCCTGGTGGCGCGCTAAGGAGATACGCCGGGGCTAGTGCCCCGGCGCTGATTGTCCAATGACGCTGACGGTGCACCTATCCTCCGTCATGCCGGACTTGATCCGGCATCCAGTCACGGCGTGTCTGCGCCGTGAGACGAGTTTTAAGCGATCAAGGACTTGATCGCGCTGGACCCCGGCTCGGAGGCCGGGGTGACGAACGTTAAACGTCACCGCCCTCGCATCGGCCGAGGAGCAGGCAAAATTCTTCCCATCTATTCCAAGACAGGCGTGACATCATGACCGATTGCAAAGCTATGATCCTCGGATGCAGCGGGCTTTCGCTGACCGCCGACGAGATCGCCCTTTACCGCAACGAGCAGCCATGGGGCTTCATCCTGTTTGGTCGCAATATCGGCGAGCCGCAGCAGATCGCCGACCTCGTCGCTTCCATGCGCGATGCCGTCGGGCGGCCGGATGCGCCGGTTTTGATCGATCAGGAGGGCGGACGGGTCCAGCGCATCAAGCCGCCGATCCTGCAGGCCTATCCGAATGCCCGCATTCTCGGTGAAATCTATGAGCGCGACCGGGGTGCCGGCCTGCGCGCCGCCTGGCTGATGTCGCGCCTGCACGCTTTCGACCTCATGAAATTCGGCATCAATGTCGACTGCCTGCCGGTGCTCGACGTGCCTGTGGAGGGTGCGAGCAACGTCATCGGCAACCGGGCTTACGGTTACACGCCGACCATGGTGGCCGAGATGGGGCAGGCGGCAGCCGACGGGTTGAAGGCGGGCGGCATGCTGCCTGTCATGAAACATATGCCGGGCCATGGTCGCGGCATGGTGGATTCGCACCATGAACTGCCTGTCGTCGATGTGCCGCTCGACGAGCTGGATGCCCATGATTTCGTGCCGTTCCGGGCGCTGAACCGCGAATTGATGGCGATGAGCGCGCATCTGGTGTTCAACGCCATCGACCGCGAACGGCCGGCGACGACCTCGCCGAAGGTGATCGAGGAGATCATCCGCGGCCGCATCGGCTTTGACGGTCTTTTGATGTCCGACGATAGTTCCATGAATGCGCTGAAGGGCACGCTCGGTGAAAGAGCTGCGAATATTGTTGCGGGCGGCTGTGATATAGTCTTGCATTGCAACGGCGTGATGGGTGAAATGCTGGAGGTCGTGAAGGAGGTTCCCGTTCTTTCCGGCCGTTCGCTGGAGCGGGTGCGGGCCGTGGAAGCGGGTTTCCCCGCCGCCGACCCATCCGACGAGGCGGAACTGAGAGCCGAATTTAACGCCATGTGGGCCGTTTCCTGACAGTAGGGCGGCGGCCCGTTACTCGGGACGACAGGCCGGACGCCCGGCGGATGGAACAATGGCCGCAGACAAGTCTCGCAATTCAACACCGATGGACAAGCTCTGGCAGGATGTGACTCCGGAGCGGCTGACGGGCGAGGCCGGGCTGGTGATCGACGTTGCGGGTTTCGAAGGCCCGCTCGATCTTCTCCTGCACCTTGCCCGCACCCAGAAGGTCGATCTGTCGCGCATCTCGGTGCTGGCGCTCGCCGAACAATATCTGCAATTCGTGGAAAGCGCGCGGCGGGTACGCATAGAGCTTGCCGCCGATTATCTGGTCATGGCGGCCTGGCTCGCCTTCCTCAAGTCCAAGCTGCTCATTCCGCAGCAATCCAAGGATGACGGCCCCTCGGGTGAGGAAATGGCCGCGACGCTCGCCTTCCGGCTGAAGCGACTGGAGGCGATGCGTGAGGCGGCCGAACGGCTCGTCAACCGCGCCCAGTTGGGCCGTGATGTCTTCGCCCGTGGCGCGCCGGAGCATATTCCGCATGTCAACCGCTCGGCTTACGAGGCCAATCTCTACGATCTCCTGAGCGCCTATGCCAATCTGCGTCAACGGCAGGCCATCACCCAGGTCACGATTGAAAAACGGCAGGTCTGGTCGCTGGTGGAAGCGCGCGAGCTTTTGACCCATCTGCTCGGCGATGTCGGTGAGTGGACGGTGCTCGATCAATATCTGCTGCAATATGTGCCGGATCCCGCCATGCGGGTGACGGCGATCGCCAGTGCCTTTGCCGCTTCGCTGGAGCTGGTGCGCGAGGGATCGCTGCAAATCCGGCAGGAGGGGGCTTTCCAGCCGATCTATATGCGCCGGGGCACAAGGGATGAGCGCGAAGCCAATGCCGGGGGGACCGATAATGACGAATGACGATGAGACCGGCGAGGCGATGATTGTGACAGATGGGGTGGGAATCGAACCCACGGTATTTTCCGAACGCCAGCTGAAGGAGGCCGAGCGCATCACCGAGGCTCTGGTCTTCGCCTCGGCCGAGCCCGTATCCGTGGCTTTCATCGCAGAACGTCTGCCGCGCGGCATGGATGTCGTCGCCATTCTGCAGCGTCTGAAGGTTCTTTATGCGGAGCGGGGTGTCAATCTCGTGCAGGTGGGTGGGCAATGGGCCTTCCGCACCGCTGGTGATCTTTCCTTTGTCATCCGCGCCGAAGAAAAGGAGCCGAAGAAGCTGTCGCGCGCGGCGCTGGAAGTTCTGGCGATTATCGCATATCATCAACCGGTGACACGCGCTGAAATCGAGGAAATCCGCGGTGTGCAGACCTCGCGCGGCACGCTGGACGTGCTGATGGAGGCGGGCTGGGTCCGGTTCCGGGGCCGCAGGCGCACGCCCGGCAGGCCGGTGACGATCGGCACCACGGTGGAGTTTCTCGACCATTTCGGCCTCGAGGAATTGCGCGATCTGCCGGGCCTTGAGGAGCTGAAGGGGGCAGGGCTGCTTTCGGGCCGCATCCCCTCCAATTTCGGCGTGCCCCTGCCGATGATGAGCGACGAGTTGCGTGAAGACGAAGACCCGATCACGCAGCTTGATCTGGAAGAACTGGGCCTGCTTGCGCCCGGCGGCGGCGATGGCGACGATTGATATAGCCGGCATCGGGCGACACCACGAAAACTTTATGCGCACTCGCTGTTGAAGCGACGATTTGTCGTTTGAAAAAGCCTTTCAAACGTCTTACATCGTCTGAAAGCGAAATTCAGGAGTTTCAGTTATGGGTTCTTTTAGTGTGTGGCATTGGCTCATCGTGCTGGTGATCGTTCTCGTCCTCTTCGGACGTGGCAAGATCCCGGAATTGATGGGCGATGTCGCAAAGGGCATCAAGAGCTTCAAAAAGGGCATGGCTGACGAAGACCAGACGCCGCCGCCGGCCGATGCCAACACGAAGACCGTCGACCACAAGGCTGACGAGATCAAGTAAGCGGCCTGTCGCCGCCTGGTGTGAGACTGGCGCTAGAGCGCCGTGCGTGCTTTTGGGCGCGCAATGGACGCTCTATCACTTGTATGTTGCGCGTCGTTCCTGCCGAAGATCGATTCCGATTTTCGGGCCGATGCGTTAGGGTCTCGGGAGCATATTGATGTTAGATATCGGCTGGAGCGAGCTTCTGGTGATTGCGGTCGTCCTGATCGTGGTCGTCGGGCCCAAGGACTTGCCGCCCATGATCCGCGCCTTCGGCAAGACGATGGCCGGCCTTCGCAAGATGGCGGGGGATTTCCGCACCCAGTTCGATGAGGCCCTTAAAGAGGCCGACATGGACGATGTGCGCCAGACCATTTCCGATGTCCGCAATCTCAACCCGACAAACTCGCTGCGCGATGCGATGAACCCGCTTCGCCAGCTCGGCAACGAGATCAAGTCCGATCTGCAGAAGGCGACGACCCCGCCGGACGGGCTTTCGTCCACACCGGCACCGGCGACCAGCGAGCCGGTCGCGCCGCTGGTCAGCGTACCCGAGCCGGAAATGAAGCTGCCGGATGCGCCGCCCGCCGTTGTCGCCGCATCCACCGCGCCGGTTGCCGCCGCCGTGGCGGCGGAAGAAAAACCGAAGCGCGCACGGGCGAAATCGATAGCCACCGTCGAGTCCGAAGCGGTTGTCGCCAAGCCGAAACGCGCCATCCGCAGCAAGGCCGACGCGACGCCCGAAACCGTCGCTTCCGCGAAGACCAGCGAACCCGCCGCCTCGAAGCCCGCCGTGAAGGCCGCCGCCAAAAAGGCGACCGTCAGGAAGGCCGCAGCCGAAAAGGCCGTGGCGGTGGCTGATGCAAAGCCGGCGAAAACGGCAAAAACCAAGGCTGCAAAGCCCAAGAAGGATGAAGCATGAGCGGGGATATCGAGGACAAGCCGCAGCCGCTTATCGAACACCTGATGGAGCTGCGCACACGGCTGATCTGGGCGCTCGGTGCGTTTTTTGTCGCCTTCATCGCCTGTTTCGCCGTAGCCAAGCACCTCTTCAACCTGCTCGTCATCCCCTATAAGTGGGCGGTGATCTGGGCCGGTCTGGATGTGGCGAAGTCGTCGCTGATCTATACCGCGCCGCAGGAATTCTTCTTCACGCAGATCAAGGTCGCGATGTTCGGCGCCATGGTGATCTCCTTTCCGGTGGTCGCCTCGCAGCTTTATAAATTCGTGGCGCCGGGTCTCTACAAGAACGAACGCGCCGCCTTCCTGCCATTCCTGATCGCTTCGCCGATCCTCTTCCTCATCGGCGCGGCTCTCGTCTATTTCTTCTTCACGCCCATGGTCATGTGGTTCTTCCTCGCCATGCAGCAATTGCCCGAGGATGGCGAGGTGGCGATTTCGCTGATGCCGAAGGTGTCGGAATATCTGAGCCTCATCATGACGCTGGTGCTGTCCTTCGGCCTGGTGTTCCAGCTGCCTGTCGTCACCACGCTTCTGGCGCGCGTCGGGCTTTTGACCAGCGACTGGCTCAGGGAAAAGCGCAAGTTCGCCATCGTCATGGCCTTCGTGGTCGCGGCGGTGCTGACGCCGCCGGACCCCATGTCCCAGATCGGTCTTGCGCTGCCTGCGATCATTCTCTACGAGATTTCCATCTACATGGCTCGACTCGTGGAGAGGAAGCGCGCTGCGGAATCCGCAAGCACGGAGCTGGAGGAGACCTGATTTTCCTGAAGGTCTCACCGCTCGAAAAATCTCCTCGCGCCGGGTTCATGCCCGGCGTTTTGCTGTAAAACACGGGTGATGCAACAACGGTCTGGAACGACGATGCACGACATTAAATGGATACGCGAAAACCCCGAAGCCTTTGATGCGGCGCTTGCGCGCCGTGGCGCGGAGCCTGCTGCCAGCGGCCTGATCGCGCTCGATGAAAAGCGCCGTTCCGTCATCCAGTCCCTGCAGGACATGCAGTCCCGCCGCAATGCCGCCTCCAAGGAAATCGGCGCCGCCATGGCGCAGAAGAACATGGAGCTTGCGGAAAAGCTGAAGGCGGAAGTCGCCGATCTCAAGGACAACATGCCGCGCGCCGAGGAGGAGGACCGTCAGGTCACCGCCGAGCTGAACGATACCCTGTCGCGCCTGCCCAACATACCCTTTGACGATGTGCCTGATGGCAAGGACGAGCACGACAATGTGGTGGCCCGCGTCGTCGGCCAGAAGCCCGGCTGGAACCATGAGGCCAAAGAACACTTCGAAATCGGCGAAGCGCTCGGTTATATGGACTTCGAGCGCGCCGCCAAGCTTTCGGGTGCGCGTTTCACCGTTCTGACCAGCCAGCTCGCCCGTCTTGAGCGTGCGCTTGGCCAGTTCATGATCGACCTGCACACCTCCGAACACGGTTATACCGAAGTCTCCTCGCCGCTGATGGTGCGTGACGAGGCGATGTTCGGCACGGGGCAATTACCGAAATTCTCCGAAGACCTGTTCAAGACCACCGATGGCCGCTGGCTGATCCCGACGGCGGAAGTGACGCTGACCAACCTCGTGTCCGGCGAAATTCTCGATCAGGAAAAACTGCCGTTGCGCTTCACGGCGCTGACGCCGTCCTTCCGTTCGGAAGCGGGCTCGGCCGGGCGCGATACGCGCGGTATGCTGCGCCAGCACCAGTTCTGGAAGTGCGAGCTTGTTTCCATCACTGACGCGGAAAGCGCTGTTGCCGAACATGAGCGCATGACGGCTTGCGCCGAAGAAGTGCTGAAGCGTCTTGGCCTGCATTTCCGCACCATGACGCTCTGCACCGGCGATATGGGCTTCAGCGCCCGCAAGACCTACGATCTGGAAGTGTGGTTGCCCGGCCAGAACACCTATCGCGAAATTTCCTCCTGCTCGGTCTGCGGCGATTTCCAGGCGCGGCGCATGAATGCGCGTTATCGCGGCAAGGACGACAAGGCGACGAAGTTCGTTCACACGCTGAACGGCTCCGGCACGGCTGTCGGCCGCTGCCTGATCGCCGTTCTCGAAAATTACCTGAACGACGACGGTTCCGTCACAATTCCGGACGTGCTGCTGCCCTATATGGGCGGTCTGAATCGGATCGAGAAGGCGGCCTGACGCTTGCCAATACCGTCATTCCGGCCTTGAGCCGGAATCCACTCAGCCCAAGTCCTTGGGCTGAAAAGACTTTTCCCGTCGCGCGGACGCGCGTCGGCTGGATGCCGGATCAAGTCCGGCATGACGGTGGAGCGGATGCTCCGTTCGTAGATGAAATGAATAGCGGGAGATGAGACATGCGGATTTTGCTGACCAATGACGACGGTATCCATGCCGAAGGTCTGGCGGTGCTGGAGCGTATCGCCCGCACGCTGTCCGACGATGTCTGGATCGTGGCGCCGGAGACCGACCAGAGCGGCCTCGCGCACTCCCTGACGCTCTCCGAGCCGCTGCGTCTGCGCAAGGTCTCCGACAAGCATTTCGCGCTGCGCGGCACGCCGACCGATTGCGTCATCATGGGCATTCGCGAAGTCCTGCCGGAAAAGCCGGACCTCGTGCTCTCCGGTGTGAATGCCGGTGCGAACATGGCCGATGACGTGACCTATTCCGGCACCATTGCCGGCGCCATCGAAGGCACGTTGCAGGGCGTTCGCTCCTTTGCGCTCAGCCAGGCCTTCAGCCATGCCGAAGGCCGCGTCGTGCCGTGGGAAGTGGCCGAGACCTACGCGCCGGATCTGCTGCGCAAGCTGATGCATGTGGATCTGCCCGATGGCACCTTCCTCAACCTCAATTTCCCCAATTGCGCGCCCAAGGATGTGCAGGGCGTGTCTGTCACCGGACAGGGCAAGCTCGATTTCGGTCTGACGGTGGAAGAACGCCAGGATGGCCGCGGTTTCCCCTATTATTGGCTGCGCTTCGGCGAGCGTCTCGGCACCTTCCGCGAAGGCACCGATATCCACGCCCTGAAGCATGGCAAAATCTCGGTCACGCCGCTTAAGCTTGACCTGACGGACTACTCGGTCAAGGATCGGGTTGCGCAAGCGCTTGGATTCGGAGTCGCCGATTGAAATCCGCCATGGTCGAAAAGGAAGGTTTTGCCGCTCTCGTTCTCCGCTTGCGGGGTGAGGGGATTTCCGATCTCGACCTTCTGACGGCGGTTGAGCAGACGCCGCGTTCCAAATTCGTGCCGCCGCAATTTGCCGCCGATGCCTATTCCAGCCGCACGATCCCGATCGACTGTGGTTCCTTCATGGAAGGGGCGGACATGGCGGTGAAAATCCTTTCCCGCCTGCAGCTGAAACCCGGTCAGCGCGTGCTGGAAATCGGTACCGGCAGCGGTTTCATGACGGCGATCATCGCGCGCCGCGTGGAGCGCGTCTTTTCGCTGGAGCGTTACAAGACGCTGGTGCAGCAGGCGCAGAACTGTCTCGACGATCTTTCCATCCGCAACGTCGTCATCCGCCAGGCGGATGGCAGCAACGGTCTGGTGGGCGAGGGCACCTTCGACCGAATCGTCTCGACTGCCGCCTTCACCACCATGCCCCGCTTCTTCGCAGAGCAGATCGTTTCCGGCGGCATGATGATCGCGCCGATCATCGTCGAGGATGATCGCTGCGTGATGACGCGCTTTTCCAAGACCGGCAGCCGCTTCGAGAAGGAAGAGCTGTTCGAGGCCCCCTACCTGCCGCTCAGCACCCATATTGCCCGGCATTTGTGACGAAACGAAAATTTTGAAGGCAATTCATTTTTGTCTTCTAATGTTCTGAATTGTCGCAACTATCTGATTTTCAATATCATTATTGTCCCGGCATGACGCATTTGGTTTTCGTCATGGTTATCGAAGTGTCAAAAAAGCACTGAGCGGCTTAACGTTTTAACGGCGTGGTAACACTAACGCGCTTTAATCATAAACATCGACGCATGGTTTTCCCCACCTCGGGAAATGGGCCTTGCAAGAAATGAAAGTTGTGCCGGATCGGTCTCGATGCGGCGGGTTGGCGTCAGTGTAGATCGAGTCATGCGTATGAGACATTCGTCTAAAATCGGAAAATCAGTCGCAAAAATGTTCGCAGCGGCATTGCTGGCAAGCGTCGCAACGGGCTGTAGCTCGGATGCAACGCGGTTCAGCGGCCTCTTTTCCAGTGGACCGGATCGGATGACTACGGCGTCAATTCCAGCCCGTCAGGGCGGCGGTGCTTACGGGCAGGTCCCGGTTCCGCAGGGCGAGATGAATGGCGGTTATAACGGCGGTTACGCCGCTGCCGCGCCGCAGGGTGGATATGCCAACCAGAACATGGCGGGCAATTCCTATCCGCAGGCCGGTGGTTATGGCGGTGTTCAGCCTTCCACGGCGCGGGCTTCGGCCTCGCCGGTGCAGCGCTCCGACCTGTCGGCGCCGACGGCGGTTGCAAGCCGCGATCCGTCGACCCGCAACGAAGCCATGGCGCAGCCTTTCCCGTCCGCCCAGCCCAAGGCTGCCCCGTCTCTCGCCGCACCTACGCAGCAGGCCGCAGCTCCCGTCGACAATCTGACGACGGCGACGGTTCGTTCCGACAAGAACGGCTGGCACACGGATGGCGCATCTTCGGTAACGCTGCGTCCCGGCGAAAGCATCGCGACACTCTCCAACCGTTACGGCGTTCCGGAAAAGGAACTGATGCGCGTCAACGGCCTGAAGACCGCGGCCTCCGCGCAGGCAGGCCAGTCGATCATCATTCCGAAGTTCGGCCAGGTCCGCAACGCCGCCAAGGATGCCGCCGGCAATATCGCGCTTAACCGCAATGGTGACCAGCCGACGCCGCTGCGCGGCCCCGAAGGGAACGTGGCCGTGCTGCCGTCGCAGGCCGCCGCCCGTGACAAGGTTTCCTCCGAGACCGGCAAGCTGACGCCTCCGGGCGGCAAGCCGCTGCCACCGAGCGGTGGTTACAAGGTTCAGCCGGGCGACAGCCTGGCGAAGATCGCCCGCGAAAACGGTGTCTCCGTCGCTGCGCTCAAGGCCGCCAACGGCATTTCCAACGAAAGCATCCGTGTCGGCCAGACGCTTGCCATGCCGGGCGCTTCGACGGACGCCATCAAGACGGCGTCGGTTCCTGCCAAGGAAGCGGCTGCCGCCAAGCCGGTCGAAACCGCATCCATCAAGCCTGAGCCCTATAAGGCACCCGCTGCTGCTCCTGCCGCGACTGCACCCGCCACACCGGCGACCGCAAGTGTCAGCGACATCGAGAAGAAGGCGGACATGGCCTCCGTCGCGCCGGAATCCACCGGCATCGGCAAATATCGCTGGCCGGTTCGCGGCGCCGTCATCAACAATTTCGGTGACAATGTCGAAGGCAGCCGCAACGATGGCATCAACATCTCCGTTCCGGAAGGCACGCCGATCAAGGCCGCCGAAAACGGCGTGGTCATCTATGCCGGCAATGGTCTGAAGCAGCTCGGCAACACGGTTCTCGTCCGTCACGATGACGGCAAGGTCACCGTTTACGGCAATGCCGCCAATCTCGACGTACAGCGCGGCCAGAAGGTCCAGCGTGGCCAGACCATCGCCACCTCCGGCATGACCGGCAGCGCCAAGCGTCCGCAGGTTCACTTCGAAGTTCGCAAGGATGCGACGCCGGTGAACCCATCAGGTTTCCTTGAATAGGTATTGCGTCTCAAGGAATGATGAAGCCGGGTGATGAGCCCGGCTTTTTCATTTTTGGCGGGGAGCGGCCTGCCGTCAAGTACCCCAAATGGCGAAGCCCCAACGCTCAGAATATGATCGTCTGCCCCTCGGTGCGGGCTTGGGCCTTCGAATAGCTGACGAGATGCTCGGTGTGGCCATCGCGGTTGACCAGCCGGATTTCGCCGCCCTTGTTCGAGAGCTGAATGGAGCCTTTCGGTAGAAGCACCGTGGTCGCCATGCCTCCGGCAAGCGTGACGCTGCCGATTGCGAAGCGGTTTTTCATCTTGTCGACCAGGAACCAGCCTTCAAGCGAGACGGTGGCAGCACCGCTGTTGATAAGGGTGACGGTCTCCTGACCGGGGTCCTCACCGACAGGATTGACCAACGCGGCCAGAATTCGCATCGATCCACCGGTGATCGGCTCGATCTGTACCGGCTGCCCGACGAGCGGCACGTCGCGTGGTTCGCTTCCGGCCGGGCCGAGAAAGACCGGATAGAAGGTGCGGATATGCTGGTCATCCGCGCTGCGGAACAGCTTCAGATCGTACCGTGCGCCATTGATCACCGCTTCCTTCGGCGCGCGGGCACCGAGATGGGCGCGAACCGTGCCGATCGCCATCAGACCTTCGACGCTGCATCCGACGAAAAAACCACCTTTCGGCTTGGTCAGCGGTCGCACCGCGCCACGCTCATAATCCGGGGCGTCCCAGCGATAGGAGATGGTCACCGATTCCGGAAAACGCTCCTGGCCATTGTCATACATGCCGCGCAGATAGACGATGCGGTCGTCCTTGAAGCCCGGAAAGCGGTTTCGGTCGATCGTGCCCGCAAGACCGTCATCGAGATGATATTTGTACCAGAAATGGTAACCCTGAACCTTCGGTCCTTCCTGCTCGCCGACGAAGATATGCTCGAACCCGGTGAGGGCGGGATCGCCGCCCTGGGCGAATGACCGGAACCATTGTTCGAGAAGAACCGCGTACCAGCGGTCCCGCGAGACGGCCGTGCCGGTCGCCTCGCTGACATAGGCACGGGCGACCTGCATCGGCGGCGTATCGACGACCGCGTCGAGGAGGTCGTGAACCTCCTGGCGTTCCTCAGGGGTTTCGAGCTCGGGATCCTGCTCATCCAGGGCATAATTGTCGAAGAGCCGCGTCACCCGCTCGTAGGTCAGCATTTTTCGCGCCGGGATCACGACGCTTTGCAGCAGCTTGATATCCCGGCCCCCGGCTGACGACGATACGACCGACACATAGCCACGATCGGCATCGCCCTGCGCCCCATCCAGAATGGGCTGCACGCCGTTCCCCGCCTGATCGGCGTCCCAAATCTGCTGATAGATATCCATTCAAGTCCCCTGTTCGATGATGTCAATCCGGGTTGTCTTGTCAGCCGCGTGCGAAGTAGCGCATGAGCGCGCCCTTTTTGCCGTCGGCATATGGGTCGAGCCATGTGTCGTCCGTGGCCAGGAAACCCGACCATCCTTTCCGACCCTGGCGCTTGAGTTCCGCCTCGATCGCCCTGAAACGATAGTGATCGTAGACGTCGAGAATATGTACGGCGTAGGCCGCGGCGAGAGCCTTGTCGCCACGCACGATCACCATATTCTCGTCGTTCGAATAGGACGCCTTGAAACCGAGATTGTGGCTGCCGAAAATGACCGCGCAATCGTCCGACAGCGGATCGATGACGACCACCTTGTCGTGGATGATCGCGCCGATGCCTCCCTTCGCCGTGAGTTCCTCGCCACCGAAATCGACCAGAAGATCCCGGTCGTCCAGACGCGATGCCCGCACGATGGAAACATTGGCCTCCGAGAAGACGTGCGGGGATACTGCTTCCTCGTCATCATCCGGATCGTCCGGGTCATTCTTGCGGCCGGGAACATAGTTCGGCATCGCCTGGGCGCTCGATACGGCGCCGGTGACGATGAGCTGCTGGTCTCTCCGGCCGATTTCGATAGCCTCGCCCACGATGCAGTCCTTGCCGCGCTGGCCGGGATAGAAGGCCAGAAACAGGATCGCCTGTTCGGCCCTGCGCATCAGGCGGTATACTTCCTGCAGATCGGGCGGGATTGCCGCACCCTTGCGGCGCGCCTTCATATTGGGCGAGAACCAGACATCCAGCCTTGCGCCGTTGGCGAGCGTGAAGCGCGCCGGCGTTTCATTGGATGACCGGAACGCCGCGGCCTGCTGGTTGTCGGGCATGCCGTCATCGAATTCCTCGGGAAGCGGAAGAGCATCCGCCAGCATCCGGCGCCAGTAGTCGGCAAAGCCCTTGGCGACGTGCCTGTCTTCGATAAGGATGGCGTTGTTCGTTTGTCCCGCAACGCCGGTCGGCGTCCAGTTGGTGCTGCCGGTAAAAACCGATAGTGGCGTCCCGTCTTCCCCGAGATGAACCACGAATTTATTGTGGCCGATATGGGTGGAGTTGTTGAACATGCGGTGCTGGATATCGACGCCGGCGTCGATCAGCGTCTGGCGCGCATGGGCATTGCGGACATCCCACGCACCTTCCACCAGACCGGTATTTGCCAGAATGACGCGGATGCGGTCCCTGTGCTTCAAAAGCAGTTCGACGAGTTCGCGGTCATCGAGTTCATAGAGCGCCAGGAGGAAGGAACCCGGCCGCTCGAACAGTTCGCGCAACATCGGAAGAACATCCCCGGCAAGATATTTCCGGATACCGTTCTTGGGTTCGGAGATCATCTCCATCAACTCGTTCGGCTTCTTGATGCCGTCTTCCCAGATGACATTGCGCAGCCACTGCGCCGCCAGAATGCCGTTGGTGAAGGTGGACTGGAACGGACCAAGCCGGCGCGTGACATGGATGGCATTGGTGGCGACCGCCGGACCGAGATAAGCGAGCGGCCGGGGTGTTCCTTCGTAAGCCTTTGTTTTCGTCTTCACCGGCCGGTTCTGCGCGTCGAGAACCGGTTTGCCATCGGCATCGCGCTTGACCACTTCGACCTCGGCGGGTGCGGGATCCTGAACGGGTTCCAACCCCGGCCGGAGGTCGCCGAGCGGCCGGATTTCGTAGCGGACGAAAACCTCGGAGGGGCGCAGCTTCGCCTTGTTGCGGCGTTTGCGAAGCGTGAGATCGCGCAAAGACAATTTCTGGACCGGCCAGACGGAGGTGGTTTGTGGCAGCCAATGGGGGTTGCGCTGGCCCTTGAACGCTACCCAGGCGGCGCAGGTGACCCGATCTTCCTTGCCATCCTCCCGAAGGGAAACGCTGCCGTCGGCCGCAAGGTAGACACGGACGACCTCGAAGCCAAGGCAATCCTCTATCTTGCCGTCGATATCCCAAGCGAGATAAGCGACTTCGTTATTGGCATAAGCATGCGCAGAAACGATCTTCCCCATGGTCATCCCCCCCAAATTCAGGGGAGTATGCTACTCTAACGTGTCACGGGGAAGACACTCGCGCACGATTTTTGTTCTTTTTCCTGAATTTGGTCCGACCATTGCAATTGCCGGGAAACAGCCCGGAATTGGGTCGATCTAAGGCCTCACCAGTCCCACCGTCTTTTCGATGAAATCGGCAATGGCGCCGGTATCGTCGAGATCGAAAACGGGCAGCTCCGTGTCGGACACGGCATGATCGGCGGCAATCGCGATGATATGCGGATCGAGCGGCGCGAGCGGTTCGGTTTTCGCCGCTTCCAGCCTGCGCGCCTCGATCTTCGGCACGGGCTCGTATTTATAACCTTCGATCAGCACGAGATCACAGGGGGCGAGGCGGGAAAGAATATCCTCGAAGGAGGGCTCCGGTTCGCCGCGCAACTCATGCATGATGGCAAAACGGGTGCCGGAGACGATGGTAACCTCATGGGCGCCCGCCTGACGGTGACGCCAGCTATCGGCGCCGACCTTGTCGATATCGAAATCATGATGGGCGTGCTTGATGGTGGAGACGCGGTAACCGCGCGCCGTCAGTTCGGTGACGATGCGCACCGCAAGCCCGGTCTTGCCCGAATTTTTCCAGCCGGCAATGCCGAAGACCTTCTGTGTCGTCATGGTCCCATACTCTCCAGATAGCTTCGCGCGAGCGCCAGTTCATCCGGCGTGTTGATGTTGAAGAATGGATCGAGGCTGCCCTTTGCCGTTTCCAGCGGCGGAAAGGCCACGCCAATGATGACGTGCCGGGCAAGATAGGCGCGGATGCGGCGGTTCGCATCGTTCTTCAGCCATTCCTCCAGATCGTCGGCAAGCGCCACCGGCCACAGCGCGAAGACCGGGTGAAGCTGGCCGCTGGAGGCGGCGATGACGATAACATCCTCCGACAGGTGCTCGCCAAGCCTTGCCACGAGATCGTCCGGGAAAAACGGGCTGTCGGCCGGCACGGTCAGGAAATGGCTGCCCGTGGCCTCGCGATTGCGGAAGTGCCGCATGCCGGCGAGAACGCCCGCGAGCGGCCCGGCATGGCCGTTCACCGTATCGGGCAGAAGCGGCAGGCCGAAACCTTCCGCCCAGCTGCCCTTGTCGGTGATGGCGGCATTGATGGTGACATCGCAGACCTGCGGCGTGATGCGGCGGATGACATGGGAGATGAGCGGCGCATCGTTGAGCGCCACCATCGCCTTGTTGTTGCCCATGCGCCGGGAAAGCCCGCCGGCGAGCACAAGACCGGGTATGTTACGGGGAGGGGCGATCATTGCCGCTGTTCCTGCAGCCTTACGACATAGGTGGTGAGAAGGGCGACAAGGCCGGTCGCCAGCATTACCAGAAGAAGCGGCCAGGTTCCGTCCTCTTTGGACAGGACGGAGGAGGCGAGCACCGAAAGCGCCGCGCCGCCGCCGATGGTCATGGCACCGCCGAGACCGGAGGCGGAACCGGCCAGATGCGGCTGGACACTGACCATGCCGGCATTGGCGCTTGGCAGCGTCACGCCGTTTCCAACGCCGATCAGGGCAAGCGGCACGAAAAACGCATAGGCGCTTTCCGCTCCGACCAGGATCAGCGCGATGGCCGTGACAATACCGGTGATGGCGATGACATTGCCCGAGAGCATCATGCGGGTGATGCCGATCTGGCTGGCATAACGGCCGGAGACGAAATTGCCGAGCATGTAACCGCTGGCCATGAAGAAGAACTGCAGGCCGAGCATGGCGGGTGTCAGCCCGTAAAGCACGCTGCCGACGAAGGGCGCACCGCCGAGGAAGGAAAAGAACATGCCCGACGAGAAGGTCGAGGTCAGCGCATAACCCCAGAACAGCGGCGAGCGCAGAAGCTCCGGCCATGCATGGAACTGCTGCGAAAAGCTCGCCGACTTGCTGTGATTGGTTTCGCCGAGATCGAACCAGGCCAGCACCAGAATGCCGGCGCCAAGAAGCGCAAGCAGCGCGAAGCTGGACTGCCAGCCGGAGAAGTCGTTCAGCAGGCCACCGACCGTGGGGCCGACCATCGGCACGACGGACATTCCCATGGTCACATAGCCGATCATCGAGGCCGCCTGTTCCATCGGCACCATGTCACGCACGATGGCGCGGGCCAGCACGAAGCCGGACACGACGGCCGCCTGCGCCACGCGCCCGATCATGAAGACGGTGATATCGGACGCCAGCATGCAGATGAGCGTGGCGGCGATCATGATCGCGATGCTGGCGAGCATCACCGGACGGCGGCCGAACAGATCAGAGAGCGGGCCGATCACCAATTGCAGCAAGGCCGTGGCAGCAAGATAACCGGAGACGGCAAATTGCATCACGGCGTAGTCGATCTCGAAATAGAGCGCCATGGCCGAAAGCGAGGGCAGGAACAGGTTCATGCACAGCGCCGCGACGCCGGCGATGACGACAAGCGTGATGATATGGGGCGGGGTGGTGCGGTCGAGGAAACGGCTGCTTCTCATGTCATTCTCCCGCCTCTTCCGTTACGGAAGTTTTCGTAACGGAAGCCGGTCGCACCGTGGTTGCGGCCGTGGGTGTCGCGGCCGCGCGCTTGGCCATCTGCGAGCGCTTGCGCAGGCTTTCGCGATAGAAGGTATAAAGGCCGGAACCGATGACGATCATGGCGCCGACGATGGTGTAGCTGTCGATCTTTTCGTTGAAGAAGAACACGCCGATCATGAAACCCCAGAGCAGGCCGGTGTAACGGAAGGGTGCGACGAAGGAGATTTCGCCCGTGCGCATCGACAGGATGATGGCCTGGTAACCGACCAGCACCAGAATGGCCGAACCGGCCAGATGCGACACGATCGTGAAATTCATCGGCTGCCAGCCGCCGAAAGGCACGATCAGAAGCCCGCCCACCGCCATGTTGACGAAGGCGGTGATGACGGTGATGGCGAGCGAGGGCACATCGGCATACATTTTCCGGGTCAGCAGATCACGCGCGGCAGTGGCCGCGAGCGACGCGACGACCAGCAGCGCCCCCGGCGTGAAGCCTTCCGGGCCGGGCCTGATGATGATGAGCACGCCGATGAAACCGACGATGATCGCCACCCAGCGCCGCCAGCCGACCGGCTCGCGCAGGAAAAGTGCGGCCCCTAGCGTCACCACCAGCGGCAGGGACTGGAGAATGGCCGATGCGTTGGAAAATTCGATGAGGCCGAGCGCCGTCAGATAGAGAACGGCGGCTGTCACCTCGCAGAGACAGCGCAGGATGATGATGGGCCGCAGCAGGGTCTTCAGCGGCCGGAGCGCCCCGAAATGCCGGGCAGCGATATAGATCAGCACCACGGTCATGATGCCGCGCACAAACATGATCTGGCCGGTATTGATGTAGGGGGTGACGGACTTCGTCAGCGCGTCGTTGGCCGTGAAGCTTGCCATTGCGAGCGCCATGAAAAGTGCGCCGCGCGTATTGTCCGTCAATGCCATTCCCAAATATCCCAGACCATGCGCGGTTTCCCGCCGCCCTTGCCGGGCGGTGTGGGCCGCCTCTCGGGCACGACCACGCATTCCTCCATGCATAGAGACGTGGCACGGTAGAGCTGGCAATTCAACCGTTTATATGGGTGGGTGGACGAGAAAGAAGTTCAGCCGCCGCTTAGCCGCCGGTCACGCTCATATGACGGGCGACAGCCGGGCGCTTGTGGGTCCGGTCGATGATGAAATCATGCCCCTTCGGCTTGCGCAGCAGCGCTTCGTCGATGGCGGCGGAAAGATAGGCGTCGCTGTCGGAAGCGCGCAGCGCCGTGCGCAGATCGGCGGCATCGTCCTGGCCGAGACACATATAAAGCGTGCCGGTGCAGGTGAGGCGGACGCGGTTGCAGCTTTCGCAGAAATTATGCGTCATCGGCGTGATGAAGCCCAGCCTGCCGCCGGTTTCCTTCACCGTCACGTAACGGGCGGGGCCGCCAGTCTGGTAGTCGCTGTCGACAAGCGTGAAGTTCTGCTCGAGATCGGTGCGCAGCTGCGAGAGCGGCAGATAGCGGTCGGTGCGGTCTTCCTCGATTTCGCCCATCGGCATGGTTTCGATGACGGTCAGGTCCATGCCGCGGCCATGGGCAAAACGCATCAGCTCGGGCATTTCGGCGTCGTTGAAATCCTTCAACGCCACCGCATTGAGCTTGACCTTGATGCCAGCCGCCTGCGCGGCATCGAGCCCTTCCATGACCCGGTCGATATCGCCCCAGCGGGTGATCTGGCGGAATTTATCCCGGTCGAGCGTATCGAGCGAGACATTGATGCGGCGCACCCCGCAATCGGCAAGTTCGGCTGCGAATTTCGCAAGCTGCGAGCCGTTGGTGGTCAGCGTCAGTTCGTCGAGCGTGCCGCTTTGTACATGCCGGCCGAGGTTCCTCACCAGCGACATGATGTTCTTGCGCACCAGCGGCTCGCCGCCGGTCAGCCGCAATTTGCGCACGCCGCGCGTTATGAAGACGGAACAGAGCCGGTCGAGTTCTTCGAGCGTCAGCAGATCCTTCTTCGGCAGGAAGGTCATGTGCTCGGACATGCAATAGGTGCAGCGGAAATCGCAGCGGTCGGTCACGGAGACACGCAGATAGGTGATGGCGCGGCCGAAGGGGTCCACCATCGGGGCGTTGTTTTCCGCCAGGGTTTTCGCCTTTTCAAGCGAGCCGGAAAAACCGTTCACGTCTCCATCCTCATTGCGTCACGCGCCGGACACACGGGGCCGAATGTGTGGCCTACAGCTGATGTAGTGGCTTGCCTATCGTGAGGCAAGTCCGTAATTCTGACGCATATGACGAGCCTGCGGAAGTGAAAAATGAGTGATGCCTGGCCGACCGAGCTGCTTGTGTCGAAAGACCGGCGTGAATTGACCGTTTCCTTCGATGATGGAAGCATTTACCGGCTTGGCGCCGAGATGCTGCGCGTGCTTTCGCCCTCGGCGGAAGTGCAGGGCCACGGACCGGGACAAAAGGTCACGGTGCCCGGAAAACGCAATGTCGCCATCCGTTCCATGGTCGCCACCGGCAATTACGCGGTGCGCATCGTGTTTGACGATGGCCATGACAGCGGCATCTACACCTGGAAATATCTGAAGGAGCTGGGTGAGACCGGCGACGCGCTGTTTGCTGATTATGAGCGGCAGCTTGCGGAGAAGGGCTTGAGCAGGGAGCCGCGCTCCCGGTAGGCGATACGTCTTGCCTTTGCCGGTTGCCATATTTGCCTCCCTCATTCCCGTGGTGAGCACCGGGATGAGGAAGAGGGGCTGCCGCATCTGTAGCCATCATGTCCCGGCAGCAAATAACCCGTTGAATCCATGCATCGTCCTTCACGAAAATCGTTTTCGATTCTCACGCCGATGCGCTAGGAAGTGGGGGAGGGAACACCCTCGTCTAATCAATTTTCAGCGGGGTGGCGTGTGGCTGTAGAAGCGAACGGAAATGATCTGGCCCAGGTGGTCGTGCTTTTGGCGGCTGGCGTTGTGGCCGCGCCGATCTTCAAGCGCATCGGCCTTGGCTCGGTGCTGGGTTATCTGGCCGCCGGCCTTGTGATCGGGCCTTATGGTCTCGGTTTCTTCTCCGATTCGCAGGCCATCCTGCACATAGCCGAACTGGGCGTAGTGATGTTCCTGTTCATCATCGGCCTTGAAATGCAGCCGTCGCGGCTGTGGTCGATGCGGCAGGATATTTTCGGGCTGGGTGCATTGCAGGTGCTGGTCTGCATGGGCGGCCTGACGCTGGTGGGTGTCAGCCTCGGTTTTCCCGTCATCATGTCCTTTGTTGCCGGCACCGGTTTCGTGCTGACCTCGACGGCGATCGTCATGCAGATGCTGCAGGAGCGCAACAGCATGTCGAGCCTGAAAGGTCAGCGCATCATTGCGATCCTGCTGTTCGAGGACCTCGCCATCGTGCCGCTGCTGGCGCTTGTCGCCTTTCTCGGTTCGGGTGGGGAGCATGTGACCGCCTCGGAGCGCTGGCTTTCGATCGGCATCGCGCTTGCCGCCGTCGGTGCGCTCATCCTCGCCGGGCGTTATCTGTTGAACCCGTTCTTCCGCCTGCTGGCGGCCTCCGGCGCGCGCGAGGTAATGACAGCCGCGGCGCTGCTGGTGGTGCTGGGGTCGGCGCTTTTGATGCAGGTCAGCGGTCTTTCCATGGCCATGGGGGCGTTTCTGGCCGGCGTGCTTTTGTCGGAATCCTCCTTCCGCCATCAGCTCGAGGCGGATATCGAGCCGTTTCGCGGCATTCTGCTCGGCCTGTTCTTCTTGGGCGTCGGCATGGCGATCGACCTTGCCGTCATCGCCTCCAACTGGCAGCTCGTGGTCGTCAGCGTCGCCGGCTACATGCTGCTGAAAGCTTTCCTGATCTATGGCGTGGCGCGGGCGCTCGGCACCACGCGGCGTGAAAGCCTGGAGCGGGCGGTGCTGATGGCGCAGGGCGGCGAATTCGCCTTCGTGCTTTATTCCGCCGCCGTCAGCGCCGGCATTCTCGACCGGGAGGCCAACGCCATCCTGACGGCGACCATCATCATCTCCATGGTGCTGACGCCGCTGATGGTCATCCTGCATGATCGGCTGGTGCCGGCGGCGGTTCCCAATACCGACGATCTCGATGTGCCTGAGAATGTCGAAGGCAGCATTCTCTTGATCGGCTTCGGGCGTTTCGGCCAGATCGTCAGCCAGCCGCTTCTGGCGCGCGGCTATACGCTGTCGCTGATCGACAAGGACGCGGAGTTCGTGCGCGATGCGGCGGAATTCGGTTTCAAGGTCTATTATGGCGATGGCTCGCGGGCGGAAATCCTGCACGCAGCGGGCGCCAGCACGGCGCGGGCCGTGCTCATCTGCGTCGACGACAAGGAAGCGGCCGTGCGGATCGCGGAGATCGTCAAGCACGAATTCCCGCTGGTTCCCGTCCTTGCCCGTGCCTTTGACCGTGGTCACGCGATCGATCTTCTGAAGGCGGGCGTCGATTACCAGATTCGTGAGACGCTGGAATCGGCCTTGAATTTCAGCGAGGAAGTGCTGGGCGCCATGGGCGAGGAGCGGGAAGACGCTGCCCGCCTGGTGGAGGAATTCCGCGACCGCGACGAGGAGCGTTTTGCCATGGAAGTCGTCGGCGGCATTTATGCCGGCCGTTCGCTGATCCGCGGCAATGCCCAGCCGGCCGATCTCGTTGCCGCACGCACCGCACGCGAGCGGGCGGAACGGGAAAAGGCGGAAGCGGCGGAAGAGTAGGGGATTGCGCCCGTCGGTGGCGCAGCGTGATTTCGAGGGATTGGGACGGATATGACGATCATTCGCACGGTTGAGGAACTGAAGGCCATTTATGACGGCACGAGCGAAGCCTCGGTCGCCAAGGTGACGGCCACGCTGACGGCGGAATACCGGCAGATGATCGAGGCATCACCGTTCCTCGCGCTGGCGACGGTGGGGCCCGAAGGCATGGACTGTTCGCCGCGCGGCGACAAGGGCGGCGTCGTGCGGGTGGCTGACAACAGGACCGTGCTCCTGCCGGACTGGCGCGGCAACAACCGCGTCGATTCGCTTCTGAACATTGTGCGCGATCCGCGCGTGGCGCTGATGTTCCTGATCCCCGGCTCGAATACGACAATGCGCATCAATGGCCGCGCCGTGGTTTCCGTCGATGCCGAGCTGTTGCAGAGCTTCGAGATGGACGGCAAACATCCGCGCACCGTCATCGTTGTCACGATTGACGAGGTTTATTTCCAGTGCGCCCGGGCGCTGATGCGCTCTGAACTGTGGAACCCCGACAATTTCGTCGATCCGGCTTTGCTGCCGACACCCGGCCTGCTGCTCAAGGCGGCGAAGGCGGAGTTCGATCAGGAGACCTATGACCGGGAATGGGCGGCGCGGGCGGCGAAGACCATGTGGTGATGCGCTCTGTTTGGGTGAGCATCGGATCGCAGCGAGAGCGCGGCGACTAGACCCGGGGGCCAGCCGACGCGCGTCGATGCGGTGAGAGGGTCTTTTCAGCCCAAGGACTTGGGCTGACTGGATGCCGGATCAAGTCCGGCATGACGGTTGGGATGTTTTTGGACGCCGCCCTTCTTACGTCCGATAAATCAGCCAGTTCTTGCCGACATAATTCTTTTGCATGCCGTCTTCGTAAAACACGGAACGGTTCCGGCCGGTTTCCTTGGCATGGTAGAGCGCCGTATCGGCATGGGCGTAAAGCTCGCTCGGATTGCCGGCCTGGGCGGCGGAGGCGAAGCCGATGGAGATGGTGACCGTGCCGTAATCGGCGCCTGATCTCGAATTGCGGAAAGGTGTGCTTTCCAGTGACAGGCGGATGCGCTCGCACACCACCATCACCTCTTCCGGCGTGTTGCCGTCAAGAATGATGGCGAATTCCTCGCCGCCGCTGCGGGCGACGAAACCATCCTTGCGCACATTGGCGCGGATGACCGAAGCGACGGTGGCGAGAATCTTGTCGCCGACCGGATGGCCGAACGTGTCGTTGATCCGCTTGAAGTGATCGATGTCGAGCAGCACGAGCGTGGTATATTGCAGGCCGATGGAGCTGTCATAGACCGAGGCCAGCCGGTCGTCGAAGGCGCGGCGGTTGGACAGGCGCGTCAGCGAATCCGTATTGGCGATGCGCTTGTATTCATCGAGTTCGAGGCGCACCTGATGCATTTCCTCGGCATGGCGGTTGACGTCGTTGAACGCCTTTTCCCCATCGATGATCTTCGAGCCGGTGGCCTCGGCCAGCAACGCGATCGCATTTCTGAGAATATTGCTGCTGGCGGCATTCTTGTCATCGATGCGCTGGCGCGTTTCTCCGAGAATTCTGTTGTAGTTCTCGATGGAAGATTGTTCACGCTTCAGCGTGCCGAGCAGCGCCTCCAGCTCGCGCCGCAGCTTCTCTTGCGCATCGTCGATGGAGCGGTTGGGATTGCCTTCGCCGTAACGCGAAGAGAGATCATCCAGATCCTCCTGCGTGACGCGGTTTCCAAGTGCCGCCAGATCCTTCGTCAGCGCCGGGTTTGAGCCGATATAGGCTTCGTAAAACAGGCTGTAGTTACGCGGGATCGGCGAAACACCCATGCTCCGCATGGCATAGGCAATTTGCCCGGCAATGTCTGGCCCCGTGGTTTTGGGCGTGGATGCCGTGTTCATCAAGAAACTCCAGTGAGTCTGCTTATCGACTATGATTATTATTATTAAGCTCGTTTTAGAAAGCTTAATTTACGGGAAACTAATTTTTATTTCCGGAAATTTCATTTTTGCCGTTTTTTATCTTATTTAATTGATAATTATAAGTAATTTTCATTTTCGAAGAGTTCCTGAAATTTTCCTCTCTACTATTCGTCTTGGTGACAGCATCGCATTTACTCTGTCAATCCCAATAAAGGATTCATGTGATTTATTTTGGCACAACAATGTCGCGAAATAGTTTCGGGATGCATCGAGAGGGTGGATTCTGAATACGTCGAGTTTCCCGCTTTCGGGCGGTTTCTTTTGTCATACGTGTCAGGAGACAGGAATGTTACAGTCCTGTTCGAGGTTGCGATGCTGTCGCTTCGCCTTTGCTCAATCTCAAAACCGTTCCATCTCTTTGTTTTCGCGCATTTCAGGATGGATGACGGCGCAGCAATTCTTCCGCAGGTTCGGGAGGGACGCCCATATGTTGCCGGTCGTAAGCCCGCCCGGAGGGCCTGGGTGTCAGAATTTCAGTCGTATCACCGGGCATATCGCGCCGGGCGCCGCTTCCGGCGCATGCGGCGGGCGCACGATCAGGCCGTCCGAATGGGCCAATATCTTCATCATGGATGAATCCTGCTTCGCATGGGCTTCCGCCACCAGCACACCGTTTTCGTCCGTGCTGAAACGGGCGCGCAGATAGTCCTGCCGATGATCATTGGCCTTCAGCGGGGTCGCGGTGCGGGCTGTGGTCCCGCGCTCCAGCGGCGCACGACGGGCGATCCTGCGGATCAGCGGTTCAAGGAAGAGCAGGCCGCAGACGAGGCTGGCGACCGGGTTTCCGGGCAGACCGAGAACCTGCATGCTGCCGATGGCCCCGACCATCAGCGGTTTTCCCGGACGCATGGCGATGCGCCAGAAATCGAGCTGCATGCCCTCCGCCTTCAATGCCGCCTGCACCAGATCATGGTCGCCGACCGAGGCGCCGCCCAGCGTCACCAGCACATCCACCCCGGCCGCGACGGCCTTGCCGATGGCGGCGCGGATGAGGCTGTCATCATCGGCAATGATGCCGAGATCAATCACCTCCGCACCCGCCTGCCGGGCCAGTGCGGCGATACCGAAGGTGTTGGAGGCAATGATCTGCGCGGGTTGCGGTGCGCTTCCCGGCGGCAACAATTCGTCGCCGGTGGCGAGGATGGCGATGCGTGGCCTGCGATAGACGGAAAGTGCGGCGTGGTTCATGGCCGCCGCCAGCGTCAGGTCGGTGAAGCCAAGCTCGCGCCCGGCATCCAGAGCCGTTTCGTCTTCAGTGAAATCCTGTCCGCGCGGGCGGATATGTCGCCCGGCGGCGACAGCGAAGCCGGTGCGGATATTACTACCGTCTTCCAGCGCTTCCGCATCTTCCTGAATGAGGATCGTATCGGTGCCCTCAGGCACGGGTGCGCCGGTGAAGATGCGCACGGCTTCGCCTTTGCCCACCGTGCCCGTAAAAGCATGGCCGGCAGCCGCCTGGCCAATGACGGTGAGGACCGAGCCGATCTCCGGCGCATCGGCGCTGCGCAATGCATAGCCATCCATGGCCGAAGCATCGAAGGGGGGCTGGGTGAGGCGTGCGGCCAGATCTGTCGCGAGAACGCGGCCATCACAGTCGGCAAGCGGCAGGGTCTCGCTGTCCGTTACCGGAGCTGCTGCTTCCAGAAGGCGTTTGATGGCCTCGTCCACGGGCAGCAGCGGTTTCATTCAGCTCTCCTGTCGGCGAAAATCACCGGATTTGCCGCCGCTCTTTGCAAGAAGGCGGATATTGACGATTTCCATCGCCTTGTCGGCGGCTTTCGCCATGTCATAGATCGTCAGGCAGGCGATGGAGACAGCGGTCAGCGCTTCCATCTCCACGCCGGTCTTGCCGGACAGTTTCACCATGGCCTCGACCCGGAGGCCGGGCAGGGCGGTATCCTCGGTAATGTCCACCGCCACCTTGGTCAGCATCAGCGGATGGCAGAGCGGAATGAGATTGGCCGTCTGCTTGGCGGCCATGATGCCGGCCAGCCGGGCGGTGCCGATGACATCGCCCTTCTTGGCATTGCCGTCGCGGATGAGCGCCAGCGTTTCCGGCTTCATCTTCACAAAGCCCTCTGCGACGGCGACACGGACGGTTTCGGCCTTGTCGCCGACATCGACCATATGCGCCTCGCCGGCGGCATCAATATGGGTGAGCTTGGTCGTCTCACTCATCGGGGTTTATTCCGCTGCCAGAATGCCGGATTGGCCTGTCAGCAGCGCTTTGGTGGCCGCCGTCACATCGTCCTTGCGCATCAGGCTCTCGCCGACGAGGAAGGTGCTGATGCCGCTCTTCTGCAGACGCTGGCAGTCCTCGAAGGTGAAGATGCCGCTTTCGCCGACCAGCAGCTTGTCGGCCGGCACGAGGCCCGCCAATTTCTCGCTGGTTTCGAGGCTGACTTCGAAGGTGCGCAGGTTGCGGTTGTTGATGCCGAGAAGCGGCGAGGCGAGCTTCAGCGCACGTTCGGTTTCCTCCGCATCATGCACCTCGACCAGCACATCCATGCCCAGCGCAAAAGCTTCGTCTTCAAGGCGTTTGGCTTCGTCGTCGGAAAGCGAGGCCATGATGAGCAGAATGCAGTCCGCACCCCAGGCGCGGGCCTCATGCACCTGATAGGTGTCGAACATGAAATCCTTGCGCAGCGCCGGCAGGGCGCAGGCATTGCGGGCGGCGGTCAGGAATTCCGGCGCCCCCTGAAAGCTCGGCGTATCCGTCAGGACCGAGAGGCAGGCGGCACCACCCGCCTCGTAAGCGGCCGCCAGCGCCGGCGGATCGAAATCGGGACGGATGAGGCCCTTGGAGGGGCTGGCCTTCTTGATTTCGGCGATGAGGCCGAATTTGCCTTCGGCCTGTTTTGCCCGGAGCGCCTTGTAAAAACCGCGCGGCGCGGTCTGGTCTGCGGCCATGGCCTTCAGATCGGCAAGCGAAACCTTCGTCTTGGCGGCGGCGATTTCTTCGCGCTTGTAGGTCTCGATCTTTTTGAGAATGTCGCTCATGGTTTCGCTCTCATTCCTCGTTGGATACGGCGACCAGAAGGTCGAGTGCGGCGGCGGCCTTGCCGCTGTCGAGCGCCTCGCTGACGATCGTCATGGCCTGGCTCAGCGTCTCCGCCTTGCCGGCGATCACCAGCGCCGCCGCGGCGTTGCAGAGCGACACGTCGCGATAGGCATTGCGGCGGCCGGAGAGAACCTCGCGCAGTGCTGCCGCATTGGCGATGCCGTCGCCGCCCTTCAGATCGTTCATTTTGGCCGGTTCGACGCCGAAATCCTTCGGCGTCAGGTCGAAGGTGCGGATCTTGCCATTTTCCAGCGCCGCCACATGGGTAACGCCGGTGGTGGTGACTTCATCCATGCCGTCGCCGTGCACGACCCAGATGCTTTCCGAACCGAGATCGCGCAGCACTTCGGCAAGCGGCACCAGCCAGCGCGGCGAAAAGACGCCGAGCAATTGCCGTTTGGCGCCGGCCGGATTGGAGAGGGGCCCCAGCAGGTTGAAGATGGTGCGTGTGCCGAGTTCGACCCGGCTTGGGCCGACATGGCGCATGGCGGAATGGTGCATCTGCGCGAACATGAAGCCGAGACCCGCCTCGCTGATGCAGCGGGCGATGAGTTCGGGACCGATATCGAGCCTCACGCCAAGCGCGGACAGCGCATCCGCCGTGCCGGATTTGGAGCTCAGCGCCCGGTTGCCATGCTTGGCGACCGGCAGGCCCGTGCCGGCAACGATGATCGATGCCAGCGTCGAGATATTATAGGTGCCGATGCCGTCACCGCCGGTTCCGACGATATCGATGGCATTGGCGGGGGCCGAAACCGGCAACATGCGGGCGCGCATGGAGGAAACGGCGCCGACGATTTCGTCGACCGTTTCGCCACGCACCCGTAGCGCCATCAGGAAACCGCCGATCTGCGACGGGGTGGCTTCGCCCGACATCAGAATGTCGAAAGCCGTACGCGCATCCTCGCGGTTCAGGCTTTCTCCGTTCGCGACCTTGGCGATCAGCGGCTTCAGTTCGGCCATGTCTCGCCCCCCGGTTAGAAACCGACCATCGCCTGATCGGCGAGGGCCTGGTTGATCGTCACACCATAGTCATTCTGCAGACGGTTGACCATCTGGTCCAGCATGTCGTCGCCGGCCGCGCGGGCAATGGCGGCGAACTGCTGGTCGTCATTGGCAAGCGCATCTGCCGGCGCATTGGTGTCGACCGAGGTGACCTTGAAGAGGATACGGCTGGAGCCATCGGCGTCAGCCGCCGTGCCCACCTTGCCCTCGGCGCCCGAAAAGACCGCGGCGATGGTCTGGCGACCAAAAATCGCGTCCTCGCTGGTGCGGCGCAGACCGGATTTCTGCTCGACGGCAAGGCTCAGTTCACCGGCCACGGCTTCCAGCGTATCACCCTTTTCAACACGGGCCTTCAGCTCTTCAGCCTTGGCGGCAAGCGCGTTGCGCTGCTGCTCCGCCGTCCAGTCGGCCACGACATCGTCGCGGACTTCGGCAAGCGTGCGGTCGCGGGCAGGAATGATCTGCTCGACGTCGAACCAGATATAACCTTCACGGCCGAGATTGATCGGCAGGGCTTCGGTGGCGGGTTCGGTCTTGAAGACCTCCTGCGCCAGCTGCGGCGAGGGCAGGCCCTCGACGGCATCGCCCTTTTCATTAAGGCCGGCGGCGTCAATCGCATCGATGGTGACGGGCTTCAGGTTGAGCTGCTTGGCGGCATCGGCGAGCGAGGAGCCACCGGCGCGCAGATCCTCGTAACGGTCGTGCACATTGGTGATTTCTTCCGCGGCGGCGGTGGTGGCGAGATCCTTACGGATATCTTCCTTGGCCTCATCCAGCGTGCGGGTGGTTTCCGGCTTGATGCCCGTGACGCGCAGCAGGACCGGGCCGAAGGAACCTTCAACCACCGGCGATACGCCGCCATCCTTCTGGATGGCGAAGGCCGCATCGGCAATCGACTGGTCGGGGATGGTATCCTTGGTGAATTCGCCGAGGGTGACGTCGGACGCGGTCTTGCCCTGATCCTTCACCACCTGCTCATAGGTGGTGTTGCCGAGGCGGATCTGTTCTGCGGCAGCGGCGGCCATTTCCTTGTCCGGGAAGGTCAGTTGCTCCACCGTGCGGCGGCCGGCGGTGCGGAAGCTGTCCTTGTGGCTGTTATAATAATCGGCGATCTGCGCGTCCGTTACCGAAGCCGGCTCGGCGATATCGGCAGGTTCCAGCTTCACATAGGTGAACTTGCGGAATTCCGGTGCGCGATATTTCGTTTTGTTGGTTTCGAACCAGGGGGTGAGCACGTCGTCGCCCGGCGCCTTCACCGGCGGGATGACGGCGTTGGAGAGAATGACGTAATCGACGGCGCGCTGTTCGTTGCGATACTGCTTCAGCGCATCCACCAGCACCTGCGGTGCGGCAAAACCATCGGAGACGGCTTCGACGATCTGGCTTCGGACGGCAACCTTACTGCGTTCCTTGATGTAATCGTCCTCGCGGAAGCCGGAATTGCGCAGGCGTTCGCTGAAGAGATTACGGTCGAACTGGCCGTTGACCGACTTGAAGGCCGGGTCTTCTGCGATGAGGTTGGCGAGACGGTTTTCCGAAAGGCCGAGATTCATCTTCGAGGCCAGTTCATCAAGCGCCGCGCCGGCCGCAAGCTGGCTGAACACCTGGCGGTCGATGCCGAAGGCCTTGGCCTGCTCGGTCGTCAGTCTTGTGCCGAACTGGCGGCTGAGATCGGAAATCTGGCGCTGATAGGCGAGGCGGAATTCCTGCGGGCTGACCGTCTGGTCACCCACCGTCATGACGGCGTGGGAATTGGCGGTGACAAGCGATGCGGAGACGCCCCAGACGCCGAACGAAACAACAAGCAGGAGAAGCAGCAGCTTGGCTGCCATGGTTCGAGAAGCATTTCTCAGGGAATCGAGCATCGTTATGCAAACCTCACAGGAACGTCGTCGCGGTTGCCGGCTATCCGGCCCGCAACGTATCGGCGTTCCTTAAATCAATCCAAACGGAAATTGAAGGGAATTTGCCTTGGAAAAACGGGGTTTTGAAAACGCTTGTGTGATTGGAGGGCTGTTTTTCCGCCGTCATCTTCTCCGCATTGCTCTGTGAGGCGGCAAAATAAAACCGCCCGGAGGGTCCAGGCGGTTGCAAAGAATCATTCTTGAAGCGGCCGTGAAGCCGGTCTGCCGCGCTCAGAAGGCGCGGTCGCGCCGGATCGTCGCCTTGAATTCCTCATCCTCACGCCGCATCTCGGCGACGACGGAGATCATGGATGTCACGAACATTACGCTGATCAGGGCCAGAAGCATCGTCAGAAATGTGAACATGATATCGTCTCCGGGAGTTTTGAGGAAATTCTCCCCGTTTACTCAGTAATAATTCATATACTGGTAACGGGCGGTCAGCTGCGGGTAGTCCGGTCCCTGGGCTTCAGGCTTCTGCTCATAAAGGCTAAACGTCGTTGCTACCATTGCGATAACCAGTACTGTCCAGGCGGTGCTGATGACGCTGATTTTCGCCGAAGTAGACTGTTTTTCTCTTACAAACATCTGTCCGTTCCTTTGGTTCTTTCTTAACGCTGCATGTCTCGACATGTTCCGCGTCAACCGTAAAAATCGATTAGCATCGCCCCGGTGAAACTTCCTTGAATGGCTCGTTCATCTGGCGTTCAGGAAACTGGCTAAAGCCGTCAATCGAGAAAAAAATACTCGGCTGCGAATGACGAGATGACCGAAAGGACGATCATGAAGGCCAGCATTTTCAATTCTCCGGATGCTTAACGAGTGAGGGGCGTTTCGGTTTCCCGATGTTGTGGATTTAAACAAAATAGCTCTGAAACCGCACTGAACGGCCCATTCATCCGGGGTTCACGCCGCCGCCCTGGTTGTGCCAAACGGTTATAAAGTCTTGCGCCGCGTGTCTCTCCATGACAAAAGGCGGGCACACGATACCCAGCATCGAAGCGCGCCCACCACCTGAGAGCGATATGACGATTGCCTTTTATCCAGGATCCTTCGATCCGATGACCAACGGACATCTGGATGTGCTTCTCCAGGCGCTGAACGTGGCGTCGAAAGTCATCGTCGCCGTCGGCATTCATCCCGGAAAAGCGCCGATGTTCAGCTTCGAGGAGCGGGCCGCGCTGATCAAGCAGGCGCTTGCCGAGCAGCTGCCGGGCGAGGCGGCGCGCATGGAGGTCGTTTCCTTCGACAATCTGGTCGTGGACGCAGCCCGCCAGCATGGCGCGCGGCTTCTGCTGCGTGGCCTGCGCGACGGCACCGATCTCGATTATGAAATGCAGATGGCCGGCATGAACCGCCAGATGGCGCCTGATATTCAGACCGTGTTCCTGCCCGCCGGCACCTCGTCGCGACCCATTACAGCCACATTGGTCCGGCAGATCGCCGCCATGGGCGGCAATGTCGAAGCCTTCGTGCCGAAAGCCGTGCTTGAAGCCCTCAACACCAAGCTGAAGCGCTGACTTCAGCCTCACATTCTGGAGCCAATCCGATGAAACTCGTTCGATTTGCCTTTGCCGGTGCCATGTTTGCCGGTGCGCTTGCCGCCAGCACCATTGCTTCGGCCGCCGAACTTCTGACCATCCAGCTGAAGGACGGTCCTGTTGTCATCGAGCTTGCGCCTGACGTTGCGCCCAAGCACGTGGCGCAGATCGAGGCGCTGGCAAAGAAGGGCGCTTATGACAATGTCGCCTTCCACCGCGTCATCGATGGTTTCATGGCGCAGACCGGCGATGTGCAGTTTGGCAACATGGAGAAGGGCTTCAACGCCCAGCGCGCCGGTACCGGCGGTTCCGACATGGCCGATATTCCGGCCGAATTCTCCAAGACGCCGTTCACGCGCGGCACGGTCGGCATGGCCCGTTCCAGCGATCCGAATTCCGCCAATTCGCAGTTCTTCATCATGTTTGCCGACGGTCCGTTCCTGAACGGTCAGTACACCGTGGTCGGCAAGGTCGTGTCCGGCATGGAAGCAGTGGACAAGATCAAGCGTGGTGCCGGCGGCAACGGCGAAGTTTCCAACCCCGACCGGATGATCAAGGTCACCGTCGGCAAGAAGTAAGGTAGGGCAATAGAGCCCGAACAGAGGAGAATAACCATGGCCGAGATCAAGGATCCGGAAAACACCATCATCATGGAAACGACGACCGGCAAGGTCGTGATCCAGCTGCTTCCGGAAGTGGCTCCGGGCCACGTCGCCCGCATCAAGGAACTGGTATCGGAAGGCGCTTATGATGGCGTCGTATTCCACCGCGTCATCGAAGACTTCATGGCCCAGACGGGCGACGTGAAGTTCGGCAAAAAGGGTTCGGAAAGCTTCAACCCGGCCCGCGCCGGCATGGGCGGCTCCGAGAAGGAAGACCTGAAGGCAGAATTCTCCGCCATTCCGCACGTACGCGGCACCTGCTCCATGGCCCGTTCGCAGAGCCCGAACTCCGCCAACTCGCAGTTCTTCATCTGCTTCACGGATTCTCCGTGGCTCAACAAGCAGTACACCGTCTGGGGCCAGGTCATCGAGGGCATGGAAGCCATCGACAAGGTCAAGCGCGGCGAGCCGGTGAAGGATCCCGATTCGATCGTTTCCATCAAGCTCGCTTCTGCGGCTTGAGAGTAAAGATTTTCTCCCGCCTTGCTGATCCGCAGGGCGGGCGGATGTTTTGCTGATGGAGTGTTCCTCGCACTCGGCGTCATCCTCGGGCTTGACCCGAGGATCCATCACCCGGCGATGTCGTGGATCCTCGGGTCAAGCCCGAGGATGACGTCGAGGGGAGGAAGCCCCTTCACCAACAACGACCCGCCGGCAGTTTGCTGCGAGGCGGGTTTTGATATTTTCGAGAGCCCTTGCAATGCGCGTAGACCTGTTCGATTTCGATCTGCCCGAGGAGAATATCGCCCTTCGCCCGGCGAACCCGCGCGACAGCGCGCGCCTTTTGGTGGTCGATCCGAATGCGGATCGCATGGAGGACCACCGCGTCTTCGACCTGCCGTCCTTCCTGAGGCCCGGCGATGCGCTGGTTTTCAACGATACCCGCGTCATTCCCGCCCAGCTGGAAGGTGTCAGGCTGCGCGAGGGGGCGCCGGAGACGGCGGTTTCCGCCACGCTGCACATGCGTGCCGACCAGTCGCGCTGGAAGGCCTTCGCCCGGCCCGGCAAGCGGATAAAAGAGGGAGACCGTATCCGTTTCGGTTACGAGCGCGACAATGCCTGCGGCCTTGCCCATCTGGAAGCCACCGTCGAGGAAAAGGGCGAGGATGGCGAGATAACCCTGCTGTTCGACGTTTCCGGCCCGGTGCTGGATGAGGCGATTGCCTCCGTCGGCCATATTCCGCTGCCGCCTTACATTGCCGCCAAGCGGCCGGAGGACCAGCAGGACCAGACCGACTACCAGACCATTTATGCCCGCGAAAAGGGTGCGGTTGCCGCACCCACCGCCGGGCTGCATTTCACGCCCGATCTGTTTGCGGCGCTCGACAAGGCTGGCATCGAGCGGCATTTCGTGACGCTTCACGTTGGGGCAGGCACCTTCCTTCCGGTGAAGTCCGACGATACGGATGATCACAAGATGCATTTCGAGATCGGCCACGTATCGCAGGAAACCGCTGACCGGCTGAATGCGGTGAAGGCGCGCGGCGGGCGCATCGTCTGCGTCGGCACCACCTCGCTGCGCCTGATCGAAAGTGCCACCGACGAGAATGGTGTGATCCACCCATGGTCCGATGCGACCGGCATCTTCATCACGCCCGGTTATCGTTTCCGGGCAGTCGATATTCTGATGACCAATTTCCACCTGCCGAAATCGACGCTGTTCATGCTGGTTTCGGCTTTCTGCGGTCTCGAAACGATGCGTGACGCTTACAAGCGCGCGATCGAAACCGGATACCGCTTCTATTCCTATGGCGATTCCAGCCTGTTGTTCCGGAAAAACTGATGCACGATAAATTCACCTTCACCCTGAAAGCCACGAGCGGCGGCGCGCGCCTTGGCGAGGTCGCCATGCCGCGCGGCGTCATCCGCACGCCCGCCTTCATGCCGGTTGGCACCGTCGGCACCGTCAAGGCCATGTATCTGGATCAGGTGCGCGAACTGGGCGCCGATATCATTCTCGGCAATACCTATCACCTGATGCTGCGGCCGGGCCCGGAGCGTGTTGCGCGCCTTGGCGGCCTGCATGAGCTGATCCGCTGGCCGCATCCGATCCTCACCGACAGCGGCGGTTTTCAGGTCATGTCGCTGTCCGGCCTGCGCAAGCTCGACGAGAAGGGCGTGACCTTCAAGAGCCATGTGGATGGATCGCTGCACCACATGTCGCCGGAACGCTCCATCGAAATCCAGGGCATGCTCGATTCCGATATCCAGATGCAGCTCGATGAATGCATCGCGCTGCCGGCCGAGCGCAAGGAAATCGAGCGCGCCATGGAAATGTCGCTGCGTTGGGCGGAACGCTGCCGAGTCGCATTCGGCGAACAGCCCGGCAAGGCCATGTTCGGCATCGTGCAGGGCGGCGACCAGCCGGACCTGCGCATCCGTTCCGCCGAAGGGCTGAAGCAGCTTGATCTCAAGGGTTATGCGGTCGGTGGTCTTGCCGTTGGCGAGCCGCAGGATGTGATGCTCGGCATGCTCGACATCACCCTGCCGGTGCTGCCAACCGAAAAGCCGCGCTACCTGATGGGCGTCGGCACGCCTGATGACATCCTGAAATCGGTGGCGCGTGGCATCGACATGTTCGACTGCGTGATGCCGACCCGTTCCGGTCGCCATGGGCTGGCCTTTACCCGTCGTGGCAAGGTCAATATCCGCAATGCCCGCCATGCCGAGGATATGCGCCCGCTCGACGAGCAGTCCAACTGCCCGGCCTCGCGTGATTATTCCCGCGCCTATCTGCACCATCTCACCCGCGCCAACGAGGCGCTGGGCGGCATGCTGCTCTCCTGGCACAATCTTGCCTATTATCAGGAGCTGATGCAGGGTATCCGCAAGTCGATCGAGGAAGGCCGTTTCGCCGATTTTTATGCGGAAACCATCGAAATGTGGGCGCGGGGCGACATAGACCCGGTTTAATGGGTCGCGACGTCTCTACACACTCGACGTTATCCTCGGCCTTGTGCCGAGGATCTGCCGAGGTAGCTGAAATCAACGGGCGGCAGATCCTCGGGACAGGCCCGAAGATGACGACGGAAAGGTCTCTCCGCCACTCTGAAATCCCGAACTTACCCACTACGGATTTTTTCCTTGGCACATGCGCCTTACGTTCTTTTCCGGGATGATACGACCGGCACGGTGACAGCCTTCACCGAGCCGGAAGAGATCATCGTCGCGGACGAGCCGGAGGCTTTCTTTGTCGCGCTTCAACGCATGGAAGAGTTGCGGCGCGCGGGAAAATATCTCGCCGGCTATATGTCCTACGAGGCCGGTTTCCTGTTCGAGCCGAAGCTTGCGCCTTTTGCCGCCGAGCCCCGCAACGTGCCGTTTCTGAACTTCGGCGTCTTCTCCGGCCCGCAGCCGGATGAAGGCCGCTTTGCGCGGCCTGAGGAGGTGCCGGATGCGGACGCGTTTCTGACCGACCCGGTGGCGGCATGGACGCTTCCCGAATATAAGCAGCGTTTCGAGAAGCTGCACGACCACCTGCGCCGGGGTGATTGTTACCAGGGCAATCTGACCATGCCCGTTCATGCCCGCTGGAATGGCGATCCGCTCACCGCCTTCTGGTCGCTGATCGAACGGCAGCCGGTGAAATACGGCGCGCTTGTTGATCTTGGCGGCCCGGTCATCCTGTCACGTTCGCCGGAACTGTTTTTTTCGGTCGATGGCGAGGGTTTCATCGAAACTCATCCGATGAAGGGAACGACGCCGCGCGGGGCGGATGCGGAAGAGGACCGGGCAATCATCGCGGCGATGCTTGCGGACGAAAAGACGCTTGCCGAAAACCGCATGATCGTCGATCTGCTGCGCAACGATATTTCCCGCATCACCGAAGTCGGCAGCCTCGATGTGCCGCGCCTGTTCGATATCGAGACCTATCCCACCGTGCACCAGATGGTCAGCCATGTCAGGGCGAAGCTTTTGCCCGAGGTGACCGTGGAGGACATCTTTGCGGCGCTGTTTCCCTGTGGCTCGGTCACAGGCGCGCCAAAAATGTGGGCGATGAAAATCCTGCGTGAGCTGGAAGCGTCGTCGCGAAACGCCTATTGCGGCGCGATCGGCTTTATATCTCCGGATGGTGATATGCGCTTTTCGGTGGCGATCCGCACGATGACGCTGTTCGATGACGGCCGTGCGGTCTTCAATGTCGGCGGCGGTATCGTGTTCGATTCCGTTGCCGAGGCGGAATATGACGAGTGTCTGCTGAAATCGAAATTCGCGGTGGGGGAAAGGTTGCTGCGAGGGTGAGCGAAGATTTCAGCCCGATTCTTCATTCCCGGAACCAGTCCATTGTTGTCCCGTTTAAATTTCTGTCCATCTCGCTTCCGTCCTTTCAGCCCAAAGACCTGGGCTGACTGGATACTTGCTCAAGACTGGTATGACCGAAGGCTGAAACATCGCGAATATGCCCGCGGAAAAACGGCCCCGGTTTTTCGCTATTGGAATGCGGTCAGCGCCCGATCACCGTGAACACACCACCCTCCACCAGCACTTCCTTCGCGGCCGCATGGCTAAGAAAACCCGCAGGGCTGGCGGTCGCGCCATAAGCCCCTGATTGCAGGATGGCGAGGAGATCCCCGGCCTTCAGCTTCGGCAGGGCCGCATTGCGGGCCAGCGTGTCGAGCGGCGTGCAGAGCGGGCCGACGATGGTGGCCGTCTCCTCATGCGCCGCCTGCATCATGGCCGGTGCGACGATGGGGTAGTTGCGTTTGACGATCTGGCCGAGATTGCCGGAGGCGGCGAGGTGATGGTGCATGCCGCCATCCGTCACCACGAAGGTGGTGCCGCGTGATGTCTTCACCGAATTGACTTCCGCCACATAGAGACCGCCGGGACCGGCAAGGAAGCGGCCGGGTTCGACGATGACATGGGCATCGGCGATCAGCGGGTGCTCTTTAAGAAGCGCCTTGAGATCGAGAATGGCGGCGGCCACCTTCGCGAGATCGAGCGGTGTTTCCCCGGCGAAATAGGGGATGCCAAGGCCGCCGCCGAGATCGATGGTTTCGAGCGGCTTGCCGAGCATGTCCGCCATGCGCGCGGCAAGGGCGATGGCGTGTCGCCATTGGGAGACAAGCATCTCGGCATCGAGGATCTGCGTGCCGCCGTAAATATGGATACCGACGAGATCGATATGCCGAATGTCCGCAAAGAGCTTCAGGACATTTTCCAGCTCTTCTTCATCAAAACCGAAGGCCGTGGCCTTGCCGCCCATGCGCATGGCGCCCGCCTGCGCATCCGGCACCGGGTTGATGCGGATTGACGCCTTCACCGGCCGGCCGATCGCCTCGATGCGGGCGATTTCCTCGGCGCTCTCGATGTGGATTTCGCCGATACCGCCCTCGATCACCTCGCGCAATTCGGCCATGCCCTTGCCGGGGCCGGCGAAGATGATGTTTTCCGGCGCGACACCGGCCTTCACGGCAGCGCGATATTCGCCGACGGAGGCGATTTCAGCGCCCGCACCTTCCTGCCGGAACAGCGCGATGATGGCGGGCAGGGGATTGGCTTTCACCGAATAATAGATATCGGCAAAGCCTGCGAGCGCCGTTTCGAGATCGCGGTAGGCGCGGCGCATGGCGCTTGCGTCATAGATGAAGCACGGCGTTTCCGTCCCGGCGATGATATCGCCAACCGCAAGTCCGCCGATCATCAGATCGTTTTCGCGAATGTCGAATAACCCGGCCGCAAGGGTCGGGCCGTGGTTCTGGGATTTATCCGTGGGCGCCATTGTCCGTCCGTTCGCGCACCAGCGCGCGGTAGTCCACCTTGCCATTGGCCGTTACCGGCAGTCGTTCCACCAGTTCGATGGTGCGCGGGATCATGAAGGGGGCGAGCATTTCGGCAGCCTTTTTCAGCGCTGCCGACACATCGATATTCTCATTGGCCGCGGTTGCCACGGCATGCACCTTTTCACCGGCAAAGGGGTCCGGCAGGCCGATGACGGCGACCTCACGGAAAAGCCCCGTCGACATCAGGCTTTCCTCCACCTCGGTCGGGCTGATGCGATAGCCGGAGGATTTGATCATGGCATCGTTGCGGGCAACGAAGCTGAAGAAACCGTCTTCATCCTCCACGGCCAGATCGCCGGAATAACACACCGTCTCGCCGCCGAGCGTCGCCGGAATGAAGGGGTGCGGGCGCAGCACCTTTGCCGTGTCTTCCGGGCGGTTCCAGTAACCAAGCGAAACGGTTGGGCCGCGATGCACGAGAATGCCGGGTTCGCCCGGTTTTGCCCTTTGTCCCTTATCGGTGACGATGAATATCTCACACTCGGGAATGGCCTTGCCAATGGAGGTCGGGCGGCGGTCGATTTCATCCGGCGGCAGGAAGGTGGAGCGGAAGGCTTCGGTGAGGCCATACATCAGGTAGATTTTCGTATCCGGCAGCTTCTCGCGCAGCGCCTTTACGGTTTCCTGCGGCACACGCCCGCCGGAATTGGTGATGTAGCGCAGATGCGGCAGCGGCGTTTTCGCAAGCAAAGGGGCCGCCCGCGTCAGGATCGCCCAGATCGTCGGCACACCGGCAAGGCCGGTCACGGCGTGGTCACGCAGGTCGCGGACGATCTCGTCGCCCAGCCGGAAGGTGGAGATGATCGTGGTCGCGCCCTGTTCCACCGCCGTCAGCAGCTGGTTGAGGCCATAATCGAAGCTGAAGGGCAGGAGGGAGAGAATGCGGTCCTTGCCGGTAATATCGAGATAGGTGCGCACGATGCGCGCGCCGGCCAGAAGATTGCGATGTGACAGCATCACACCCTTGGGCGAACCGGTGGAGCCGGACGTATAAAGGATGGCGGCAAGGTCCTCGCCGATTGCCGCCGAAGGGCGGGCGGACGGGCTTTTGCGTGCCGCGATCTCTTCCGCGAGCAGGATGGTGACATCGGGAAGGTCACCCAGTGCCGCCTTCAGTTCACCCATCATCGCCGCGTTGCTGATGACGATCCTTGCGCCGCAATCGCTGACGATATGGCGGATCTGCTGCGCCTTCAGCAGTGCATTGACGGGCACAAAAACGCCGGATGCCATGCTAATGCCAAAGATCGACCAGCATTCTTCGATGCCGCGCGGCAGGTAGATGACGATGCGGTCGCCGCGTTCAACGCCTGCTTCCTGCAATGTCGCCGCACAACGTTCCGCCGCCTCCGCGAATTCGCGATAATTCAGCGTTTGTTCCTTGTGAACAAGCGCCTGATCCTCGCTTGCCGCCCGTGCGGTGAGAAGATGGTGCAGCAGGAAATGGGGTGTCATCTCCTCCGTTCCCTGAGAACGAAGGTGACGAGATCGGCGGGTGTGCCGAGATTGTCCGGCGTGAAATGCTCGTCATTCAGAATGATGCCGAAACTTTCGCCGAGAAAGACCATCAGCTCCAGAAAACCGAGCGAATCGATCACGCCTCCTTCGAGAAGTTCGGTATCGGCGGAGAAGGGCGCGTAGGCGGGAAAACGGTCGGCAAGGTAGGAATAAATGGTGTCGGCAATGTCGATTTCATTTTCTTTCGCTACGAGCATGCTTGTTCTCCAATTTCCCGTTTGATCCGCTCGGACCCGCCCCGGAATGCCGTTTCGCCTGTAAAGGCCAGGATTCCATCGGGTCGCGCAGGATTCACTAGAATACCTAGGGTGGCAATAACACCAACTCTGAGTAAGTTTCGTTAATAAACCGTGGGTTCCATGCGCCTTTTACTTGTATCGGTGCGAATTTATGTGCGGCAAAGCCGCCAGCATGCCGGTCTTTTTCGCAAGCCGAGATTGTCAGGGCAAGTCGGCCTTTGCCAAGCAGGTGGCGGGCAATGGCAGGCAGGTGCCTTTGCGCAATCTGCCGGTCCTCGCAATAGATCAGGCGGGCGGAGGGCAGTTTCCTGGTTGTTGTTTTCAGGAATACCAGCGGGTGGCGTCGCCCTTCCGCCTCCATGATGGCCACGATGCAGCCGAGGCGGGCGTGGTCTTCCAGCACGTCGCGTGTTTCAGAAGACAGGGTTTCCGCCATTGTCTGCGTCAGCGGACGAAGCCGCGCGCCTGCGGGGCGAAATGCCGCCAGCGGCAGGGGATAAAACAATGTGCAATCCGTCACCGTGTGAAACCCCAGCCGCTCGTTCAGCTTGCAGGCTTCGGCGGAGGGCGTGAGATCGGTGAAGAGTTCGTTTTCGTCAGATGACGCCATTTGCAGCATGCGCGGCGCGAACCAGCGGCAGGACGGCTCGACATACCAGCTTGAAAGATTGACGATAACCTGGCCGGTATCGGGCAGGCGGCTTCTGATCGTCAGCAGGACACCTGCGGCATTGTCGCCCTTCATCAGCAATTGGCCGATCGGGCCGAGTTCGCGCCGTTCGTGATGTTCGCTGATGAGCGACAGGCCGCGCGCCCAGAAGGCCTCGCTTTTTTCCGGAAAACCTTTCGCCAGAAGGCCAACGGCGGCGGCGCGGTTTCCGTTGTCGATCAGTACGATTTTCAGGGGTCGCTCTCCGCTGTCTGGCCTTGCTCCGGCCGGGGAGAGATTTTCAACTCCGCCGCGCAGTATTGGCATACGAGGATAGATTTACTGTCCCGTTAATCGCAATGGCTGCAAGGGGCTGGCGGCGATCACATTTGCATGAATGGACGGGCGCGCGAGAATGCGCACCCGTCTTCATCTTCATCGATCAATAAACAACGACGCCGCGGATCGATTCACCCTTGTGCATCAGCTCAAAGCCCTTGTTGATGTCTTCAAGCGGCATGGTGTGGGTGATCATCGGGTCGATCTGGATCTTGCCTTCCATGTACCAGTCGACGATCTTCGGCACATCCGTGCGGCCGCGCGCGCCGCCGAAGGCGGTGCCCATCCAGTTGCGGCCGGTGACCAGCTGGAACGGACGGGTGGAGATTTCCTGACCGGCACCAGCAACGCCGATGATGACCGATTTACCCCAGCCGCGATGCGAGGCTTCCAGCGCCTGGCGCATGACCTTGGTATTGCCGGTGCAATCGAACGTGTAGTCCGCGCCGCCGATCAGGTCGCCGTTACGCTTCGTCATGTTGACGAGATAGGGCACGATGTCGTCGCCGACCTCCTTCGGATTGACGAAATGGGTCATGCCGAATTTTTCGCCCCAGGCCTTGCGGTCCGGGTTGATATCGACGCCGATGATCATGTCGGCACCGGCAAGGCGCAGGCCCTGCAGCACGTTGAGGCCGATACCGCCGAGACCGAAGACGATTGCCGTGGAACCGATCTCCACCTTGGCGGTGTTGATGACCGCACCTATGCCCGTCGTCACGCCGCAGCCGATGTAGCAGACCTTGTCGAAGGGCGCGTCCGGATTGATCTTGGCGAGCGCGATCTCCGGCAGAACAGTGAAGTTCGAGAAGGTCGAGCAGCCCATATAGTGGTGAATCTTGTCCTTGCCGATGGAGAAGCGCGAGGTGCCATCAGGCATCACGCCCTGGCCCTGCGTGGCGCGGATCGAGGTGCAGAGATTGGTCTTGCGCGAGGTGCAGGAGTAGCACTCGCGGCATTCCGGCGTATAGAGCGGAATGACGTGGTCACCCTTCTTGACCGAGGTGACACCGGGTCCGACATCAACGACGATGCCCGCGCCCTCATGGCCGAGGATCGCCGGAAACAGACCTTCCGGATCGGCACCCGAGAGGGTGAAATCGTCGGTGTGGCAGATGCCGGTGGCCTTGACTTCGATCAGCACTTCACCGGCGCGGGGACCTTCAAGCTGAACGGTCATGACCTCAAGCGGTTTTCCTGCCTGAATGGCAACAGCGGCGCGAACGTCCATATTCGATCTCCTCAGTCTTTTAATGTCGAAGTAAAAAGGTTTTGCCCGAGCGCGGCTGGCCGGGCAAGGCAAAATCCGGTGACCCGGAATGGAAAAGGGGCGTGTGCGGACACACGCCCCTTCATTTTGGCTGATAGATGCGGGGCAGGCCTATGGCGTTGCGTCGCCCGCTTGTTTCGTTGCGACGTGTTCCACGCCGAGCCACGCCGCACAATCCTTGAGCGCCCGCGCTGCGACGAGCTGGCGCTTCATGATCGTCTTGTCCTTGCCGCGGAACCGCTTCACGCCTTCCGGCTTGACGATGGAGCCCGGCGCCAGTTCCGGGAACAGGCCGAAATTGATGTTCATCGGCTGAAAGGAACGCTTGCCCGGCTCATCATCGGAGGAGAGGTGGCCGCCGGTGATGTGGTTGAGCAGCGAGCCGAGTGCGGTGGTGGCAGGCGGCAGGCTCGGGGCCTCACCCTTCCGTTCTGCGGCGGCGAAACGGCCGGCGAGAAGGCCGACGGAGGCGCTTTCCACATAACCCTCGCAACCGGTGATCTGGCCGGCGAAACGCAGGTCCGGCCGCGATTTCAGCTTCAGCGAGTGATCGAGCAGGATGGGGGAATCGATATAGGTGTTGCGGTGCAGGCCGCCGAGGCGGGCGAATTCCGCATTTTCGAGGCCTGGAATCATGCGGAAGACATCCGCCTGCACGCCGTATTTCAGCTTGGTCTGGAAACCGACCATGTTGTAGAGCGTGCCGAGCGCATTGTCCTGGCGCAGCTGGACGACGGCATAAGCCTTGACGGTGGGGTTATGGGCATTGGTCAGGCCCATCGGTTTCATCGGGCCGTGGCGCAGCGTTTCGCGGCCGCGTTCGGCCATGATCTCGATCGGCAGGCAGCCGTCGAAATAGGGCGTGCCTTCCCATTCCTTGAAGCCCACCGTGTCACCGGCGATCAGCGCATCGATGAAGGCGTTATATTGCTGCTCATCCATGGGGCAGTTGATATAGTCCTTGCCGGTGCCGCCGGGGCCGACCTTGTCGTAACGCGACTGATACCAGCAGATATCCATGTTGATGCTGTCGCGGTGCACGATGGGGGCGATGGCGTCAAAGAATGCCAGCGCATCTTCGCCCGTCTGGGCCTGCACCGCAGCCGCCAGATCCGGCGAGGTGAGCGGGCCGGTGGCGATGATGGTGCTGCCCCATTCCTTTGGCGGCAGGCCGGTTACTTCTTCGCGCAGGATGGTCACCAGCGGGTGACTTTCCAGCTTGTCCGTTACGGCCTGCGAAAATCCGTCGCGGTCGACGGCAAGCGCGCCGCCGGCCGGCACCTGATGTTTGTCGGCGCAGGCCATGATCAACGAACCGGCAAGCCGCATTTCGGCGTGAATGACGCCGACCGCATTGGCCGTCGCATCGTCGGAGCGGAAGGAGTTGGAGCAGACCAGTTCCGCCAGCGTATCGCCCTTATGCGCATCCGTGCCGCGCACGCCGCGCATTTCATGCAGGATGACGGGCACGCCGCTCTCAGCAATCTGCCACGCGGCTTCCGAGCCGGCCAGTCCGCCGCCCACGACGTGAATGGGAGAAATGGTCTTGTCTTGCATGCTGGCGTCCATGGGCCTCCGCGGGGCAGAGGCTCCCGTCCGGCGGCGATTTTTCGAGTGCTGGTTCCGCGCGGGTCCGTTCAGGACGCGGCATTGTTTGCGGATGCACTAGCATGCATGGCCGGGGCAGCCAAATGTTTTTGCGGGTTGGGGGGGGCTGTGGGGTGTCAGGCTGCCAGGTTCTCGGCAGGGCTGAAAAAGCAGGCAGGTATTTGGGGGGCGAGCGGTTACTGCTTGTTTCTTCTCCCCGAGGGGGAGAAGTCCGCGGCAGCGGGATGAGGGGGCGACGGTAGAGGTAATCGGCAACGTTGCCCCCTCATCCGGCCCTTCGGGCGACCTTCTCCCCGGCGGGGAGAAGAAATATACCGCGATGCTGCGGTCTTCCTTGCAGCCCATGATTCTGGATGCGATGGCGAAGGCCGATCTCCAGCAAACCCCCAGAATCAAAAACGGCGCCAGAGGCGCCGCTTTTTAACCTGTCGCTCGATCGTCGCGCCCTGGAGGTCGGGCAGCGGGACGATCGTTTACGCCTTAGCGGAACGAACGGGCTGCTACGTTACGAATGTCGTAACGGGTCAGACCGATGTCGCTCAGAGCCTGGTTGGAGAGGCTGCCGAGTTCGTTGATCGTGCGGCGGTAGGAGATCCAGTTCTTTGCAATGCGGATAGGGTTCATGGTCGTTTCCTCAATCTATCTTTGTGATTTCGTCTGCCGGCTCAGTGTTTCTCTGTGCTCTCGGCTGTTGAGGTTTTATATATAGACATTGAGCCATGTTGTGCAGTGCAGAATTTAGGCTACTGCCATGCATTTGTGCACTATGTCGGCTAAATTTGCGGCTTTGAATATCATCTGAGCAAAATATGAGCGGAAATGCCCGCGTTTCAGGCGTTTTTGACGGATTTGGCAGGGGTTCCGGGCTTTAGCCGTGTCGAAGGAGGCACAAAAGAGGGCAAAGAGGACCGCATGGGCCTTGTTCGACCGATGCATTTTTCATCCAGGCACCGCGCATGCGCAAGGAAGCGTGGCCGGGTTCAGGATTGCCCAAACGAAAAAAGGCCAGAGGCGGGAGCCTCAGGCCTTTTTGGGGAGGTCGTCTTCGCATCCGCCGCAATGAGCGGCGGCGCGTTTTATTATTAGAAGCCGACGGCGGTCTTGGCGACGCGGCGGATGTCCTGACGGCCGATGCCGAGGTCATTCAGTTCGCGGTCGCTCATGCGGCCGAGTTCGGTTACGGTCTGACGATACTTGCGCCAGTTGGTCAGCGAGCGTGCAATGTTCATTTTCATCTTCCTCTTCGTGCTGTTCAGTCTCTGCGGCCAGTCTTGGGAGGCTTTGGTCCGGGGCTGAACTGATCTCTGTATGACCACGAATATAATCGGTTTAAGCGAAACAAAAACAGACAAAGCAAGATGTCACCTATGCACGGAATGCAAGGCAAGCCGGTAAATTGACCCGATTGCGGCGATTCATGCATAATTTGTGACCAATTTATGAGCTTTTGGTGGCTTTAGAGGGGGCAGTGATGCGAAGACGTGCGGCAACGCCGGCGCCGTGCCGTGGGCGAGGGCGGAAGGCTGGATTGCGGATTTGACGGTCGGGGACCCTTCGGCAATGCCAGCCGCAGGCGGTGCTATATATAATGTCAGCATAGCCGCATAAATATTTCCCGCCTTGCCGCATGCGCTTCCCGTGCAGGTGCGGGGCCGCATTGAGAGCGAGGGGTGGAGATGCGGGCGGTTCTCCGGTTCGGGATAACGCCTGTCTGATTGCCTGTTCATTTCCGTCCGGCGCTGGTGGCAAGGAGCGGAAGAGGGCTCGCCGCCTTCCAGCAATTCGGCGTAGTCAATAAAAGTCCGGAGGAAACGAAAGGCGGCGATAAGGCGTGCTTGACCCTTTCTGAACATTGTGACATACCGCCGCCCAACGTGCGGGTATGGCGGAATTGGTAGACGCATTGGTTTTAGGTACCAACGCTTCGGCGTGGGAGTTCGAGTCTCTCTACCCGCACCACAAGCAAGGCATGGCTGTGCCACGCTTGCGCCAGAGTGCATCTTTATAAGATGCGGGGAGCTTCGGGGTTCATTTCTCCCCTTTGGTCTTTTTCTCCGGTGCAGGCGTAATGATGTGCGGCAGGCGCTTGTGTAAAGAAATAAGGGAAGCCACGGCCGGGGAACGATGTTTCCGGCGCAGTGCTCGAAAGTAAACCAACGGCTGTCTGAGCACCGCCGCCATGATGTGAAGGTTTGAGAAAATGCAGGTTATCGAAACGCTCGCTGAAGGGCTGAAGCGCGAACTCAAAATCGTTATCCCGGCTGCCGACATGAAGGCCCGCCTGGATGAGCGCCTGGTTGACGCCAAGGACAAGGTTCGCATCAACGGTTTCCGTCCCGGCAAGGTGCCGATGGGCCATCTGAAGAAGATGTACGGCAAGTCCATCATGGCTGACCTCGTCAATGAGCTGGTTCGTGAAAAGCCTTCCGAAATCCTTTCCAGCCGCGGCGAGAAGTCTGCTACCCAGCCGGCGATCTCCATGACCGAAGACGAGCAGGAAGCCGAAAAGATCCTGTCGGCCGAATCCGATTTCGAATTCACCGTTGCCTACGAAATCATTCCGGCCATCGAACTGAAGGCCAATGACGGCATCAAGGTTACCCGCGAAGTTGTTGAAGTCTCCGAAGACGAAATCAACGAGCAGATCCTTAAGATCGCTGAAAGCGCCCGCACCTACGAGACCAAGAAGGGCAAGGCTGCTGACGGCGACCGCGTCACCATGAACTATCTCGGCAAGGTTGACGGCGTTGCCTTCGACGGCGGCGCTGCTGAAGACGCAGAACTGGTTCTCGGTTCGGGCCGCTTCATCCCCGGCTTCGAAGACCAGCTCGTTGGCGTCAAGGCCGGCGACGAAAAGACCATCACCGTGACCTTCCCGGCCGACTACCCGGCTGCGAACCTCGCTGGCAAGGACGCCAACTTCGACATCACCGTCAAGGAAGTTGCCGCCGCTGCTGCCGTTGAAATCAACGACGAACTGGCCACCAAGCTCGGTCTCGAATCGGCTGAAAAGCTGAAGGAAATCGTCAAGGGCCAGATCGAAAGCCAGTACGGCAACGTCACCCGCCAGAAGGTCAAGCGTCAGATTCTCGACCAGCTCGACGAGATGTACAAGTTCGACACGCCGGCTGGCCTCGTCGACGCCGAGTTCGACAACATCTGGCGCCAGATCAACACCGATCTTGCCCAGTCCGGCAAGACCTTTGCTGACGAAGACACGACCGAAGAAGAAGCCCGCGAAGAATATCGCAAGCTTGCTGAACGTCGCGTTCGTCTCGGCCTCGTTCTCTCCGAAATTGGCGAAAAGGCCGGCGTTGAAGTGACCGAAGAAGAAATGCAGCGCGCGCTGTTCCAGCAGCTGCAGCAGTTCCCGGGCCAGCAGAAGGAAATCCTCGATTTCTTCCGCAACACCCCCGGCGCTTCCGCTTCGCTGCGCGCTCCGATCTTCGAAGAAAAGGTCATCGACAAGCTGCTCACGGAAATCTCGGTAACGGACAAGACCGTTTCCAAGGAAGAGCTGCTGGCTGACGACGGCGAAGAAGAAACGGAAACCAAGAAGAAGGCTCCGGCCAAGAAAAAGGCTGCTGCCAAGGCTGACGACGCTGCTGAAGGCGAAGAAGCCGCTCCGAAGAAGAAGGCTCCGGCCAAGAAGAAGGCCGCTGAAGGCGACGCCGAATAATCTTCTTCAGTGCAAGCTGATTGAACAAAAGGCCGCGGCGAAAGCTGCGGCCTTTTTGTTTGAGCGCCTCGCTTATTCGGTTACGCAATCGCCCGCTTCTCAATCCTTCGACATCGTTGCGTCATTCCCGGTTATTATGGTCGAAACCCATATCACTGGGGCAGGCCTCACGGGCCATAGTCGAGGAATGTCGAACGGCAGTGCCATGGGTGTGAGAAATTACTTGGTCGAGGGTGTCTCCGGGGTCGGCAAGACCTCGGTTGCAACAGAACTTCAGCGGCGTGGTCATCATGTGATCCACGGCGACCGGGAGCTTGCCTACAAGGGCGACCCTGAAACGGGCGAACCGCTCGATCCCGCGTTGTTGCGGGGCGATGCGACCGATATGCCTTTCCGGCATCGGCATCATATCTGGGATGTCGAAAAGGTTCGGCGGATTGCCGCCGATCGCAGCCACGCACTCACATTCTTTTGCGGTGGCTCGAGAAATTTTCAGCGTTTCATGGATGTGTTCGATGAGGTCTTCGTTCTCGATCTCGATAGTGAGACCTTGCGAAGACGGCTGATCGAGAGACCCGCGGACGAGTTCGGCGGAAACCCGCAGGAGCGGGAATTTGTCCAGCAACTCCATGCAACGAAGGAAGACATCCCCGTTGATGCAACGGTCCTCGATTCATCCAGACCTTTGACCGTGGTGGTGGATGATATTCTCTTCCGGTGCGCGCCTCCGGTCGAAAAAGAGTAGCGGCCGGAGCTTCCCGCGTCCTCGCTCTGATCACAATGCAGTGCAGCATGATTTTTTGCTGCATCTGCTCTTGTTCATCTCCCGTTCATCTGGCACCCTGCGCAGCATGATTTGCCCCGGCCGCGGAATGCGGCCGCTCGGGCATTGTGCGCCGCTTTGATGTGGCGTCATCGCTGCCAAACCATTGGCCTTGAGCTTTTACCGTGCCTGCCGGGTTCTCCCCGCGCGCCCTTAATTTGCCAGGGGACAAGTATGTCGCTCCGAACGGGTTCTGCCCTTTTATTATCGCTCTTCACTGCCGCCGGTGGAGCCCATGCCGATGAGGCCGGCTTGATCTGGAAGCCGGTCAAGAATTCCGACCGCTCCTATACGGCCCGCATCGGTGCGAAGCTGCCGGTCGATACGCCCATTCGGGCGGGGCTGGAAATGGGCATGAGTGCTTCGAAGGCGGGGCAGGTGGTGGATACGCCGGTGCGGGTGTGGGGCAATGTCACGCTGCTGGCCGAACAGCTGCCCGGCGTCTCGCTTGCGCGTGATGTCGGCGTCATCTTCAATGCCCTGACAGGCTCGAGCAGCGTTTCCGTGACCTCGCAGCAGAAGCGCATTGTCACGCCGGAACTCGACATCGAGGCGAACCGTAATTTCACCGTGCGTTATGACGGCACGGCGCAGCAATGGAACGGGCTTGATGTATCGCAGTCGCTGCGGCTGTCCCGCGCCGAAACCGGTACGGCCTTTATCCTGACGGGGGCGAGCCGCAACAGCTTCAACGAGTTCAGCAGCGGCGTGGCGGTGGAGCAGAAGATCGGCGATCACCTGACCGTGCGGGGCACGCTCGATCAGGGATATGCGGATCATTTCCGGCCGGGGGTGAGTGCGCGGTATAGCATTAGATGGTGAGGGGCGGACTGTTCGCGCCGTGGTCGTCTCTGGATAAAGGGGAAGAAGCAGAGGAATGTCTTCTTCCATCATGCCGGACTTGATCCGGCATCCAGCCACGGCGCGTCTACGCCGTGAGGAAAGTCTTTTCAGCCCAAGGACTTGGGCCGGCCAGACCCCGGATCAAGTCCGGGGTGTCGAGGAGGGGAGGCTACGACCCTGCCAAAAGCGTTCGCATGGCATTTGTGGTCCCGCTGAATACTCCGCTTAATCCTTCTTGATCTCACCCATGCGGTTCCAGGCATCCAGCCCGGCGATCTTGTAGGCCTCGGCGAGTGTCGGATAGTTGAAGGTATTCTCGACGAAATATTCCACCGTGCCCTTCAGGTTCAGCACCGCCTGGCCGATATGCACCAGTTCGGTGGCACCTTCGCCGACGATGTGGACGCCGAGCAGGCGACGGGTTTTCAGCGAGAAGATCATCTTCAGCAAGCCGCTGTCGAGGCCCATGATGTGGCCACGCGAGGTTTCGCGAAAATGGGCGATACCGCATTCATAGGGAATGTTGCGTTCGATGACTTCTTCTTCCGTCAGGCCGCAGGTGGAGATTTCCGGCACGGCGTAGATGCCATAGGGGAAAAACTGCGGCGGTTCGCCCGCCGGTGCGCCGACGGCATGGCGGGCGGCGATGCGGCCCTGTTCCATGGAGGTGGAGGCAAGGCTCGGGAAACCGATGATATCGCCGGCGGCATAGATGTTCGGCACCGAGGTCTGGAAGGTCTCGGGATCGACCTTCAGGCGGCCACGGCTGTCGGCCTCCAGCCCGCAGGCGGAAAGATTGAGCGTATCGGTGGCGCCGACGCGGCCGGCGGCGAAGAGCACGGTCTCGGCTTTCAGCACGCGGCCATTGCTGAGCGAAACGAGGCATTTGCCGCTTTCGTCCCGTTCCACCTTTTCCGCCTTCTGGCCGAAGATCAGCTTCATGTTGCGGTCGCGCAGCTGATAGGTGAAGTCCTCGACGATTTCCTTGTCGATGAATTCCAGCATCGTTTCGCGCGGCTCCACCACCGTTACCTGCGTGTCGAGCGCGCTGAAGATCGTGGCATATTCGATGCCGATGACGCCGGCGCCGACCACGACCATGGAGCGTGGCAGTTCCTTGATCTCGAGAATCTCGTCCGAATCAAGCACCGCCTCACCATCGAAGGGAATATGCGGCGGCCGGTAGGGGCGCGTGCCGATGGTGAGCAGGATGGACGTGCCGGTGACGTTCATGATCTCGCCGTCGTTCTTCACCACCTTCATGGTGTTGGCGTCAACAAAGCTTGCCGTGCCGCGAATATGCTGCACGCGGTTGCGGGCGAACTGGTGCTCCAGCACTTCCACTTCATGATCCAGCGTGATGAGCAGGCGGCGGCGCAGGTCTTCGGCGTCGATTTCCTGCTTGACGCGATAGGAACGGCCATAAAAACCGCGCTCGCGCCAGCCGGTGAGGTTGAGCGCGGTTTCGCGCAGGGTCTTTGATGGGATGGTGCCGGTATGCACCGAAACGCCGCCGACGCGGCTGCCTTTCTCGATGACCAGAACCCTCTTTTCGAGCTTGGCGGCCTGAATGGCGGCCCGTCTTCCCGCCGGACCGCTGCCGACAACAATCAGATCGAACTGGTGCATGAAAAACCCCGGAACAGAATGTATTTGGATACCGGATGTCGCACCCGGCATGGCGTCGCTGCGAAATGGTCGTGATGCCATTTTGACGACGGGGAGTGATTCCCCTTCAGCCTTGCCCGCTAGAGTGCAATGCAACAAACGCCTGCGTCAATCTGTAGCGTAAGAATCTGACGGATTCGTAACTGGGGGTGAAGTTTCGGGAGGTTGTCTGTTCACGGCGAACCGAGGTGCGTGCGGCTTACCCCCCTCTGCCCTGCCGGGCATCTCCCCCTCAAGGGGGGAGATCGATCTGCGGCAAGGTCTCGCCCATCTCGACGGTTGAGAATGAAGCGGTAGGAGAGCCTCCTGCCGATCTCCCCCCTTGAGGGGGAGATGCCCGGCAGGGCAGAGGGGGGTAAGCCCCCCACACGTCCTGAAAAGGCCCCCAAAAACCCAACAGCTTCATCCCGCACGGCGCCGCCGGGCGGGGGATGGATGGAGAACGTCGGGCGATTGCCCGGCTGCGCTTCGGTTGGGGTTGGTGTGGGTCGGATGCGTTGCGCAGCCGGGTCTTTCACCATGCCGTATCTCGCAAGGGCCGTGCACCGCGCCTTGCGAAATGGTCCTGTCGTCACGAACGCGCCACCGTCCCCATCAGAACCGTCCCTCGGTTTCCGCCACGTCTGGCGCCCACCCGGCAGGACTGGTGAGAGGATAACAGCGGTGAACCGGGTGGGGAAAAGCGGGGATGAGTTTTTCCGGCGTCAGTCTTCCTTGCGGGTGACGTGGCGGTGCAGGGCGGCGAGATCCTGCCGGAGTGCGGCCAGTTCGGCCAGCACCTTCACATCGATCTTTTCATGCAATGAAAGCACTTCCAGCTCGGCCTTCAGGTTCACTTCATAGTCCTTGGCGGCCTCGAAACGGTCGCGGGCGGCCTGCCGGTTCTGCGACATCATGATGATCGGCGCCTGGATGGCCGCCAGCATGGAAAGCAGCAGGTTGAGGAAGATGAAGGGGTAGGGATCAAAGGCGCCGGTGGTCAGGATGATGGTATTAATCACGGCCCAGAAGATCAGGAAAAAACAGAATGCGAGGATAAAACCCCAGGAGCCGCCGACCCTGGCGATATTGTCGGCCAGCCTGTCGCCTAACGTGGCGCCGGCGGAAAATTCCGCGTTGGTATCGCGCGAAATCAGCTTTTTCTGGTGCGACAGTTCCAGAATGCGCCGCTCCACTTCGCCGATTTCGCGGGAGGAGCGTTTGAAATGCGAAACGATATAGTCGGAGATATCTGACACGGCGTGTCTCCGGTTCTGATGGGGCGATGCGGATGTTCCCGAGATAAACCCGCATGGTGGCGGAATTCAAACGATTTCCACCACCATGCGGTTCAGCGCCCCCGCCGAAAAACATCACACGGAGGGCGTGCCCTCATGCAGCCAGTTGAAGCCGGGGAAGAAGCGCTCGCGGCCATATTGCCGGCCGAACATCATGTCGAACTGCAGCAGGCGGTAATCGCGCACCGCGTCCGGAATGGCGTTCGGCGCGATTGACCAGTCGGGCAGGGCCTTGCCGTCGCTTGCTACCAGCATATGGCGGTCTATGACGGAAAATTCCTGCTGAACGTCACCCAGCGTGCCGGTATAGAAGGGATCGGAGAAACCGGCGGTCTTCAGCACATGGTAGGGCAGAAGCGCCGGGCTGATGGTGCCGATATTCCTGCGCACGCCCTTCTTCGATGACCAGACGACAAGCGGCGTCTCGTGCTCCTTCTTCATCACCTCCAGCGGCGCGCGGCGGCTGGCCACCATGCCCGGCATGTAACCGCTTTCCACGAAGGACTGGCCGAGCGGCGGCAGGTGATCGCCGAAGAGGACGATGATGGTTTCCCGGTCGCGCTTTTTTGCCCAGCGCATCAATTTGGCGAGCGACTCGTCGGCTTCCGCCACGCCCTGAGAGTAGGTGGCGAGCGCCTGCGAGGCCGAGGCGGAAAGGCCGCCTTCAATGCCGATGGTGTTTTCGGCATAACGGGTTGCCTCGTAGGGGCCGTGCCCCTGCAGGGTGACGGCAAAGAGGAAGAGCGGGTTCTTCGCCATGTCGGCGGTCGCCATGATCTCGTCCATCAGCGCATCGTCGGAGGCGAAGTTGCCGCGTTTTTCCATGGGTGGCAGCGTTTCTTCGGAGCGAAACTCCTCGAAGCCGAAGTTTTTATAGACCTGCTTGCGGTTCCAGAACCATTCCTGGAATGGATGCATGGCGATGGCGGAATATCCTTCGCCACGGAAGAAGCTGGCGAGCGAGGGCACAGGGCGACGGATATATTGCTGGTAGGGAATGCTGCCATAGGGCAGGAAGGCATTGGAAAAGCCGGTCAGCGCCTCGAATTCCACATTGGCCGTCATGCCGCCGAATTCCGGCGAGAACACGTTGCCGGATTGCTTGGCGCGGATCGTCGGCATAGGATCGGCCGACAGTTCGACATTTTCCAGCCGGGTCGGATCCCACAGCGATTCACTCATCAGCATGATGACATCGGGGTAATCGCCCTTGTTGGCGGCGAAGGAGGCAGGCTTCGAGGTAAGGTCGGCGATGCTGTTGTCGCCATAACCCTCGGGCGCCGAGACATTGGCCATGGGAATGTTGAAGGCGAAGGCCATCAGGAAGCCGTTATGGCGGTAGTTTTCCTGCTGGTCCCACATCATGGGAATGATGTTGAGGCGATCGCGCACCCAGGAATAATGCGAATAATCCATCAACGAGGCGAGACCGGCAAGAAGCGGTAGCGCCAGCACGAGGCCTGCCACGCGCTCGCGCCAGCTCAAGCCCGGCGAATGGCGGCGGGCCAGCAGCCACAGCGCCACAAGGGTTGCGATGGCGGCACAGATGCCAAGACCCACCAGCACCGCCGTCAAGGGTTGCGCCTTCAGCATGGTGGGCAGAAGCTCGAGGATCTGCCGGCCGAACAGCAAGTCGGAGGGATAAAGCGGATCGGAGAGATAGGTCTGTTTCTGCGCCGAAATCAGCCCCATCAGCGCGCAGAGTGGCGCAACGGCAATCAGAGACAGGTAACGCCGGCCAAGCAGCGCATCCAGCGCCAGGAGAAGGGCGAGCACGGCGGCGATGGTGGTCACGCCCGGGCGGGCGGACGAGGTGAGAAAAGCGCCGACATCATGGAGCGAACCGCGTGCGATCCACTCCAGCGCCACGACGAGCACGATGGATGCGACCGTCAGATTGGCAAGCGTATAGGCCGTGCCCGAAAGCTTCGAAAGGCTCCTAAGTCCCGCAGGCGAAAAGACGAAACCAGCCTTTTCGGAAGCCGTTGTTTTTGGCGCCGAATCTCTCAAACCTGTTACTCCGGTATTGCAGGCGGCAGCACCGATCCGGGGAGGTGAATCGGGCGTCGCAAAAGTGTCATGTAACTGTCACATAAGCGCGATGAATGCGACATGAACTTTGCGCAACCTGGCGGGCGCGGCGATAACCTTCGTGTGAACGCGGATACCTGTTCGCGCAGCCGGGTTGCGGCATGCAATTGCCGCGTTGCGGAGCGGCCACGGGCGCGGTATTGAATGGGCATGAGCGACAGACACGATATCAAGAACCATCTCCGGATTGCCGTCGGGCAGTTCAATCCGACTGTTGGCGACGTGGCGGGCAACCTCGCCAGGGCGCGTGAGGCGCGGGCCGATGCGGCGACGCAGGGTGCCGATCTTCTGCTTCTGACCGAGCTGTTCATATCCGGCTATCCGCCTGAGGATCTGGTGCTGAAGCCGGCTTTCCTGAAGGCTTGCCTCAAGGCTGTCGAGGAATTGGCGGCCGAAACCGCCGATGGCGGGCCGGGCGTGGTTATCGGTTTCCCGCGTCAGGGCGAGACGGGCCGGCACAATTCGGTGGCGCTTCTGGATGGCGGCAAGATCATCGCGCTGCGCGACAAGATCGACCTGCCGAATTACGGCGAGTTCGACGAAAAGCGTGTTTTCTCCGAAGGGTCGATTTCCGGGCCCTATAATTTCCGCGGTGTCAGGATCGGTATTCCGATCTGCGAGGAAATCTGGAACGATATGGGCGTGTGCGAGACGCTCGCCGAAAGCGGGGCGGAAATCCTGCTGGTGCCGAATGGCTCGCCCTATTATCGCGGCAAGCTGGATGTGCGCCATCAGGTGGCGCTCCGGCAGGTGATTGAAAGCGGCCTGCCGCTGGTTTTCGCCAACCAGCTGGGCGGGCAGGACGAGCTGGTGTTCGACGGCGCAAGCTTCGGCTTTAATGCCGACAAGACGCTTGCCTTCCAGATGAGCCAGTTCGAGGCCACGCTTGCCGTTACCGACTGGAAACGCACCGCGGATGGCTGGCATTGCGAAAGCGGGCCTTTCTCGAAAATTCCGGAAGGTGAGGAGGCGGATTACCGCGCCTGCATGCTGGGCTTTAGGGATTACGTCAACAAGAACGGTTTCAAGAGCGTGGTTCTCGGCCTTTCCGGCGGCATCGATTCGGCGATCTGTGCCGCATTGGCGGTCGACGCGCTGGGCGAGGAGCGGGTGCGCTGCATCATGCTGCCCTACCGCTACACCTCGGAAGAATCGCTGAAGGATGCGGCCGATTGCGCAAAGGCGCTTGGCTGCCGTTATGACATCGTGCCGATTGCCGAGCCGGTGGAAGGTTTTCTCTCGGCGCTTTCCGATCTCTTCGAGGGAACGGAAGAGGGCATTACCGAAGAAAACCTGCAGAGCCGCACACGCGGCACCATCCTCATGGCTGTCTCGAACAAATTCGGCTCGATGGTGGTGACGACCGGCAACAAGTCGGAAATGTCGGTGGGTTATGCGACGCTTTACGGCGACATGAATGGCGGTTTCAACCCCATCAAGGACCTCTACAAGATGCAGGTCTATGCCATTTCCAGCTGGCGCAACGCCCATGTGCCGCCGGGCGCACTCGGCCCTTCCGGCGAGGTGATACCCGCCAATATCATTGCCAAGGCGCCGTCGGCCGAATTGCGCCCCAACCAGACCGACCAGGATTCGCTGCCGCCCTATCCGGTGCTGGACGATATTCTGGAATGCCTGGTCGAGAAGGAAATGTCGGTCGAGGAAATTCTGGCGCGCGGCCATGATGTGGCAACCGTACACCGGGTGGAGCATCTGCTTTATCTGGCCGAATACAAACGCCGGCAATCGGCCCCGGGTGTGAAGATCACCAAGAAGAACTTTGGGCGGGACCGGCGTTATCCGATTACCAACCGGTTCCGGGATCGGTGATCGCGGGTAGGTTCGGCGGGCGCTCGGTTCACAATAAGCCTTCGTGTTTAAACGGACGGCGCGGAGAAAACCCCGCGCCGCCCGCTCATCTCAAATGACCTGCCCCACATCGATACGGTTGCCATCAGGGTCTTCAAACACAAAGGCCCTCAGGCCATATTCCTTGTCCTGCAGCCCTTTGATGATACGCAGCCCATGGCTCTTGCAAATCGCATGCAGCGCATCGACATCGCTCACCAGCATATGCGCCACGTTGAAGGGGGCTGCCTTATGCGTTGGCTGCAATGTCAGGTGCAGTTCGGCATTGCCCTGTTTCAGGATCATGAAACCGACGGGGTTGCCGTTTTCGAAGGTCTTTTCGAAACCAAGCACACCGACATAAAAATCATGGGCCTTTTCGATATTCCTGACAGGAAGCATTGCGGCGATCCGCCCGAAGCGGATGCCGTGATCGGCGATGGTATTCATCGCGGAACCTCGGGTCTGGGAGAAACGGCAAGCGGTGCGGACGGTGCCGGGGCGCTGGCGTTTTTTCCGGTTTGAATTTGCAGGACGGTGCCTGCCGCCCTAGGATCATAGCCACGGCGGCGGCGGATGCAAATGGAATGTCTGCGCCGTTTCGGTCGGAACATTGACAAGCCCGGGAGGCAGAATGCGCAGCTCCATCGAAATCTTCAACATCCGCACCGGCAAGATGCGGGTGGTGTGGCAGACACCTGAGCTGTTTGAGGCGCCGAACTGGTCACCGGATGGCAAATATCTGCTGCTGAACAGCGAAGGGCTGCTTTATCGGCTGTCCTTTGCCGGTGATGTTTCGCCGGAAAAGGTCGATACCGGCTTTGCCACGCTCTGCAACAACGACCACGGCATTTCGCCCGACGGTTCGCTTTATGCCATTTCCGACAAGGTGGAATTCGGCAAGAGCGCCATCTATCTGCTGCCTTCGGCCGGCGGCGCGCCGCGGTTGATGACGAAGAACCTTCCTTCCTATTGGCATGGCTGGTCTCCCGACGGGAAAGGTTTTGCCTATTGCGGCATTCGCGATCAGGTTTTCGATATTTATTCCATGGACATAGACAGCGGTGTTGAAACACGCCTTACCCATGGTGAAGGCCGCAATGACGGGCCGGATTATTCGCCGGATGGCGCGTGGATCTATTTCAATTCCAGCCGCACCGGGCTGATGCAGATCTGGCGGGTGCGGGTGGATGGTTCCGCCGTCGAGCGCATTACCGACAGCGCCTATGGCGACTGGTTTCCGCACCCGTCTCCGAAGGGTGACAAGGTGGTGTTCGTTTCTTATGACGGCGATGTCTTCGACCATCCGCGCGATCTTGATGTGCGGGTGCGGCTGATGGATATGGATGGCGGCAATGTCGAAACGCTGTTTGAGCTTTTTGGCGGGCAGGGCACGATGAACTCGCCCAACTGGTCACCGGATGGGGATGAGTTCGCTTATGTCAGATATTTCCCGGTGGGGTGATGCGGTTCTGACGAGGCGGTGTACCCTCTTCCGTCATGCCGGACCTGATCCGGTATCCAGCCAGCCCAAGTCCTTGGGCTGAAAGGATGCCCTCCGCTGCGTGAGAGCCGCGTCGGCTGGATTCCGGCTCAAGGCCGGAATGACGGAGGTGAGGAGCACGGTCATATTGTCGCGCGGCCTTGGCGATACTTGCGTTCGCAAGCCTTTTTGCCCATAGCTTTACCGGTCAGGTGCCCGCCCTTGCGGCGGGAGAATCGGGAATCCGGTGAGAGACCGGAACGTGCCCAACGCTGTGAGGCGGATGCTCTTTTTCTCATGCCACTGAAGCAATTCGGGAAGGCGAAAAGGGGCGGATGAAGCTTAGTCAGAAGACCGGCCTGGCAGGATAGACCGAACCGCGCGGACGGCGGCAGGTTGCTGAAAAAGTGCGTCGTCGCTGCAAACCGGCATGGTTTCGGCACCGGCGCGCCCGCATTGTTGGGGATAAACGATGCCGACCGAACCGCCTCTAACCACGTCGCCTGACGTTAACCCATTTAGTCACGCACTTTCGCCCGTCCGCCCGTTTTCCGGGGAGGAGCGCGAGGCGATCTACCGCGCCATCGAGACGCGGCGCGATGTGCGCGACCAGTTCCTGCCGGACCCGCTGCCGGATGATCTCGTCGAGCGCCTCCTGAAGGCGGCGCATTCCGCACCTTCCGTCGGTTTCATGCAGCCATGGAACTTCACCCTCGTCACCGATGGCGCCGTGCGCCAGGCGGCATGGGTGGCCTTCAGCCGCGCCAATGAAGAGGCGGCGGCGATGTTTGCGGGGGAAAAGCAGGCGCTTTATCGCAGCCTGAAGCTCGAAGGTATCCGCAAGGCGCCGCTCAGCATCTGTGTCACCTGCGATCCCACGCGCGGTGGCAAGGTGGTGCTGGGCCGCACCCACAATCCGCGCACGGATGTCTATTCCACCGTCTGCGCCATCCAGAACCTCTGGCTCGCCGCCCGCGCCGAAGGCATCGGCGTCGGCTGGGTCAGCATTTTCCATGACAGCGATGTTCGCGCCATTCTCGATATCCCCGAGCATATCGAGATCGTCGCCTGGCTGTGCCTTGGGCGGGTCAATGAGCTCTATACCGAGCCGGAACTGGCGGTGAAGGGCTGGCGCCAGCGTGTGCCGCTGGAAGAGCTGGTGTTTCGCAACCGTTGGGGCGGGCGGTGAGATAGGTAGAACGGTCTGTGAGTGACGTGGGGCCTTGCCGCTTGTTTCCCCCGCCGGGGAGAAGGTGGCCCGAAGGGTCGGATGAGGGGGCTAGCTCTCCGAATATCTCGACCCTTGTCACCTCATCCCGCTGCCGCGACCTTCTCCCCGGCGGGGAGAAGAAACAAGTGGCATCCACTCGCTCCACAACGCATGTCACTGCTGCGGCTGAATGCCCTTCAATGCCGGGTTCTTCAGGTCGATCCGGCCCGTCTGGTCCGGCAGGAATTTCGGGCCGATAACGCGCACCTTGGCGTCGTTCGGATCATAGTCGCGCTCGGGCACGGGCTGTTCCGGTGGCTTGGCGGCCTGTTGCTGTTCGGCGGGTTTCTGCTGCTTGTCGCCACTCTTGTCACCTTGGGGTGATGGAATGGTGGTGATGCTGGAATAGGGCTTTTCGGATTCCGGCCGGGCGGCTTCTTCCTGCTTTTGCATGTCTTCGTGATAGGCCGCCATGTTGCAGGCGCAGCCGGGCGCTTTCGTCGAGGAATTGCGGTAGGCGAAGGCGGTCGGCAGGTCCTTGTAGGGTTTGCCGGTTTCGGCGGAGATCATGTCGGCGGTTTCCTGATCCGCCATGGAATGGAAATAAAGCTCCGTCTCGGTTCCCGGGCACATTTTCTGGCATTGTTCGGCCTGGGCGCGGAAATCGAGCGGCGAGGCATTGGAGGCGATCGGGAAGAACGAGCCGTCGCAGGTACGCACGCACAGTGTGCGAAGCCCACCCTCGGCGGCGGCGTTGGGGTAGGGTGAAAGCCCCGCTTGTCCCGGCTCGTTGCCATTTTGCCGGAAGGCATCGGGATAACGCGTTACATCGGGCGCCGGCGGCAATTGCGCGTTCGTTTCCGGGGCGGGGCTGCAGCCATTGGCATCAAGGGCGGCGAGAATGCGCTGGCGTCTGATGTCGCCGTTGTCGCTGCGCGCGGTTGCCATGGCATCGTCACGGTCGCGGATGATGGCGTCCCGTTCGCTCTCCGCCTCGGCGAGCGCATCGCCGATTTCAGCGCAGAGGCCGGCATTGGGATTGCCATAAACAGTGACGCTGCCCGACGAACAGCCATAACCGCGCAGATCGTTCCTGATCTTTCGGATCACGATGTTCTGGCGCGCGAGCGCATTGGCGTAACGCCGCACCTCGGCCGTGTTGCCGACGACGCGCGGCGGCTCGCGCAACTGCGCATAAAGCGTATCGCAGACCTGATCCGCAAAAGCGGCGGCCGGGGCCATGAAAACAAGGGGAAGCAGGAGGCCGATGATGCGGCTGCGCCGGGTCAATTGTGCGATCCGTTCGATGTCCCCGGCCGGTGGCAGGGGCGTTATACTTCACGAAATCCGTGTTTCAGGAAGATAACATAAGCTGTTGCCGCAATGCGGCAACAGCCTGTTCAAAATTGCGTTAATGCGGCCTCTATCACACCGAAGGGTGCGAGGCCTGCACCACGGCAAAGGCCGCCATGTTGACGACGCCGCGCGAGGTGACGCTGGGCGACAGGATATGGGCGGGCAGGGCCGTGCCGAGCAGGATCGGGCCGACATGCAGGCCCTCCGTCAGGGTGCGGGTGACGCCGAGCGTGATGTTGGCGGCATCGAGGTTCGGGAAGACCAGGAGGTTGGCTTCACCGGTCAGCACGCTGTTTGGCATGGCGCGCTTGCGCAGCGCTTCCGACAGCGCCGAGCCGCCCTGCATTTCGCCGTCGACTTCCAGTTCCGGTGCGGCTTCCTGCACGATCTTCAGGGCGCGGCGCATCTTGCGGGCGCTTTCGGAATCGCGCGAGCCGAAATTGGAGTGGCTGGCGAGTGCCACCTTCGGCGTGATGCCGAAGCGGCGGATTTCCTTGGCCGCGAGAATGGCCATTTCCGCCACTTCCTCGGAGGTCGGGTCATAGTTCACGAAAGTATCGGTGAGGAACAGCGCGCCCTGCTGGGTAATGAGCAGGCTGAGACCCGCAAAGGAACGCACGCCTTCCTGTTTGCCGATGATCTGGTTCACGTCGCGCAGGTGGCGGTCGTAGCGGCCTTCGATGCCGCAGATCAGCGCATCCGCTTCGCCACGCTTCACCGAAAGCGCGCCGATGACGGTGGAGTTGGTGCGCACGATGGTACGCGCCGCTTCCGGGTTGATGCCGGCGCGGCCGACAAGGGCGAAATAATCATCGACATAATCGCGGTAACGCGGATCGTCTTCCGGATTGACCACCGCGAAATCCGCATGCGGGCGGATGCGCAGGCCGAAGCGCTTGAGGCGCGTTTCGATGATCTGCGGACGGCCGATGAGGATCGGAATGCCGGTGCCTTCTTCAAGCAGCACCTGGGCGGCGCGCAGCACGCGCTCGTCTTCGCCTTCGGCAAAGATGATGCGCTTCTTTTCGGCGGCCTTGGCGGCGTTAAAGACCGGCTTCATGATGAAGCCCGAGCGCCAGACGAAACGGTTCAGCTGGTCGAGATAGGCTTCGAAATCGGTGATCGGCCGGGCGGCGACACCGCTTGCTGCGGCGGCACGGGCAACGGCCGGCGCGATGCGCAGGATGAGGCGCGGATCGAAGGGCGAGGGGATGAGGTAGTTCGGGCCGAAGACCGGCGTTTCGCCGCTATAAGCCCTGGCGGCGACTTCGGAAACTTCCTCACGCGCGAGTTCGGCGATGGCCTGCACGGCGGCCATCTTCATTTCTTCGTTGATGGTCGTCGCGCCGCAATCCAGCGCGCCGCGGAAGATATAAGGGAAGCAGAGAACGTTGTTCACCTGGTTCGGGAAATCCGAACGGCCGGTGCAGATCATCGCATCCGGACGGGCCGCACGCGCCGCTTCCGGCATGATCTCGGGATTGGGGTTGGCGAGCGCGAGGATCAGCGGATTTTCCGCCATGCGCTCCAGCAGTTCCGGCTTCAGCACGCCGGCGGCCGAAAGGCCGAGGAAGACATCGGCGCCGTCGATGGACTCAGCCAGCACGCGCTTGTCGGTCTTCTGGGCGTAGACTTCCTTCCACTCGTCCATCAGCGTGTTGCGGCCGTCATAAACGAGGCCTTCAATGTCGTGAACCCAGATGTTTTCCTTTTTCGCGCCCATGGCGACAAGCAGGTTGAGGCAGGCAAGGGCAGCAGCACCCGCGCCGGAGGCGACGATCTTGACGCTCGCGAGCGACTTGCCGGCCAGTTCCAGCGCATTGGTGACGGCGGCGGCAACGATGATCGCGGTGCCGTGCTGGTCGTCGTGGAAGACGGGGATATTCATCTTCTCGCGCAGCTGGCGTTCCACCTCGAAACATTCCGGCGCCTTGATATCCTCAAGGTTGATGCCGCCGAAGGTGGGCTCCAGCGCCGAAATGGTCGACACCATGTCATTGATGCCGGGGGCGTCGATCTCGATATCGAAGACGTCGATGCCGGCGAATTTCTTGAAGAGGACGGCCTTACCTTCCATGACGGGCTTGGAAGCAAGCGGGCCGATATTGCCGAGGCCGAGCACCGCCGTACCGTTGGAAATGACGGCGACGAGATTGGCGCGGGCGGTATATTCCGCTGCGGTTTCCGGGTTTTCATGGATGGCGAGGCAGGGGGCGGCAACACCCGGCGAATAGGCGAGCGCGAGATCGCGCTGGTTGCCGAGTGGCTTGGTGGCCTGGATTTCCAGCTTGCCGGGGCGCGGATAGCGGTGGAAAAAGAGCGCCTGTTCCTCGATGTCGGCCTTTGCCGTGTTGGCGGGCGTGTTGTTCTTATCGTGAGAGGTCATTCTTCCACCGTCATGTCTGGTTCAATTCCGGCCCTCTGAATACAACAAACTTCCCTGCGGTACAGCCGTTATTTACGGGCATCTTATGCAAATGCGGCCACGGCTTATTCGCGTTTTCGTGAAGGCTTTCGTCATATTCCCTATAAAAACCGGCGTCTGTCATGTTGCTGCAACACGAGTCTGGTTCTGAGAGGTAAGAAAGCCGCAGGGACGCAACCGAACAGGGGGATGAAATCCGTGGCCGGTCAAATCGAAACCAGACAGTTCAGAACGCTTTTCATTTCGGATGTTCATCTCGGCTCCAAGGCGGCCAAGACGGACTATCTGCTCGACTTCCTGAAATATCACGAGGCCGAGACGATCATTCTCGTCGGCGACATCGTCGACGGCTGGCGCCTGCGCCGCAGCTGGTACTGGCCGCAGGGCTGCAACGACGTGGTGCAGAAGCTGCTGCGCAAGGCCCGCAAGGGCACGCGCATCGTCTATATTCCCGGCAATCACGATGAATTCCTGCGGGAATTCCCCGGCATGCATTTCGGCGGCATCGAAGTGGCCGAGCGCATGATCCACGAGGCGGCCGACGGCAAGAAATACCTCATCATCCACGGCGACGAGTTCGACGTGGTGGTGCGCAATGCCCGCCTGCTCGCCTATCTTGGCGACTGGGCCTATGACGCGGCCATCGCCATCAACATCGCCATCGCCGCCGTGCGCCGCCGCATCGGCCTGCCTTACTGGTCGTTTTCGGCCTGGGCCAAGCTGCAGGTCAAGCACGCGGTCAACTTCATCGGCGAATTCCAGCGCGTGGTGGCCGACGAGGCGCGCCGCAACAATGTCGACGGCGTCATCTGTGGCCATATTCACCATGCGGTGATGGAGGACATGGACGGCATTCGCTACATCAACACCGGCGACTGGGTGGAAAGCTGCACGGCGATCGCCGAAAATGCCGATGGCAGCTTTGAGCTGATCACCTGGATGCAGACGAGCGGTGCTTCCGAACATGTTTCGGGAGAAATGGAGCCGGTGGAAATCCCGGGCCTGATTGGCAAGCACGCGGCTTGAATTGCTGCTTGATGGGGGCGGTTCATCGCCAGGCGTGGCCCTACTCTCTGTCGTCATCCTCGGGCTTGTCCCGAGGATCGGCAACCGATCGATTTTACGCGACGTGGATAGATCCTCGGGACAAGCCCGAGGATGACGTTGAATCTGCGGCAAAGTGGGTGGTCGTCTTGATATGATGCTGCATGGACCGCTTTGACGGTCGGCGCAGTGTTTGCACGCGAAACCCGAACGTCACCACTACTCCCATAATTCCGGCCGGGCCGGACAAATCAGCGCCTTCATAGACGAACCGCAGCTAGCTCATATGGAGCGAGCTGTCACCGCTTGTTCTTTTCCCCGAGGGGGAGAAGTCCGTGGCAGCGGGATGAGGGGGCGAGGGTGGAGATATCCGGAGAGCGAGTTTCCTCATCCGATCCTTCGGGCCACCTTCTCCCCGGCGGGGAGAAGAAACCAGCCGCGACGTTTGCATCCCTTTCCCTCCGATATTCTGGGTTTACCCCCACAATTCCGGCCGCGCCGGATAAACCAACGAGCCCTCATAGACCAAGCCGGGCTGCCGGTCCTCAGCCAGCAGCAGCGGCCCGTCGAGATCGGCAAAGGTCGCGCCTTGAGCGGCCAGCACGGCAGGTGCCGTGCCGAGCGAGGTGCCGAGCATGCAGCCGACCATGATGGTGAAGCCGAGCCGTTCTGCTTCCGCCTTCATGACAAGCGCTTCCGTCAGGCCGCCGGTTTTGTCGAGCTTGATGTTGATCGCGTCATAACGGTCGCGCAGGCCGGCGAGGTCTCTCGTCGAATGCACGCTTTCGTCGGCGCAGATCAGCACGGGATGGTCGATGCGGGCGAGGATGGCGTCCTTGCCGGCGGGCAGGGGCTGTTCGATCAGCGATATCTTCAGTTCGGCGGCCAGTCCCAGGTAATATTCGATATTCCCGTCGTTCCAGCCTTCGTTCGCATCGATGATGATGCGCGCCTCGGGCGCTGCGGCGCGCACGGCCCGCAGGCGGGCTTCGTCATCGGCGGTGCCGGTCTTGATCTTCAGGAGTGGGCGGGCGGCATTCTCGGCGGTCTTCGCGGCCATGGTGTCGGGGTCGGCAAGCGAAATCGTATAGGCGGTGACGAGTGGTTCAGCCGTCTGCCCGAGAACCTGCTCGGCGGCACTCTTGCCGCTCATCTTCGCTTCTAGGTCCCACAGCGCGCAATCGACGGCATTGCGGGCGGCACCCGGTTTCATCACCTGCTGCAATTCCTGCCGTGTCAGGCCGCCGGCGATCCGTTCCGCCATCGCCTCGATATCGGCGATGACGCCTTCGATGCTTTCACCGTAACGCGGATAGGGCACACATTCGCCTTTGCCGGCAAAGGAACCATCGCGGATGGTGCACGTTACGACATCCGCATGCGTGCGGGTGCCGCGTGAGATGGTGAAGCTGCCGGCGACGGGGAAACGGTCTGTTGTGGCTTGAAGGTAACGGGGCATGTTTTTTCACTTCCGATTGGGCGGCAAAAGACACATGACGCCAAATTTATCACGAATTGTCGGCGGTCACTGTGGCCTGCCGGAGACCGAAACGTTATGAAACCTTTAAGATTCTCGTGACGGCTGCACTCGCTCGGAGCATTATGCAAGAACAGGACCCACGGCAACAGGCGAACCCGGCCGCAATCACCGAAGGCGACACCGTCTCCGGCGGCGGCTTGCGTTATGTCATGAGCGGCTCGTGGCGCAACAGCAATCTCTCCGGCGTTTTCCACACTCTCGAAAAGATCGAAAGAACCAGATCCGCCGGACCGGTGGAGATTGATCTTTCTTCCGTCGAGGCAATCGATACGACAGGTGCGTGGATCATCCAGCGTCTGCGGAAAGATCTCGAGAAAAACGGCGCCACCGTGACGGTGACGGGCAATGACCGTATCCAGGAGGTCATCGGCCAGTTGCCCGAAAAGGTGGATATGGAGGTCGAACCCGCCGCCCGCGAGGGGCTGGTCGAACGTATCTTCGCGCCTGTTGGCAAGGCCGTCATCCAGAACGGCGCGGATTTTCTGGCGGGCATGTATATTCTCGGCTCCGCCGTGCGTGGCGCCCAGATGAAGCTCGGGCGCGGGCGTGGCGTGTCGCCGGCGGCGATCGTCAACCAGATCGACCATATGGGCGTGCGCGCCGTGCCGATCATCATGCTGATGTCGTTCCTGATCGGTGCGATCATCGCCCAGCAGGGCGCGTTCCAGCTCAGATATTTCGGTGCGGAAGTCTTCGTCGTCGATCTCGTAGGCATTCTGCAATTGCGTGAAATCGGCGTTCTCTTGACGGCGATCATGATCGCCGGCCGTTCCGGCAGCGCCATCACGGCGGAAATAGGCTCGATGAAGATGCGCGAGGAAATCGACGCGCTGAAGGTCATCGGGCTTAACCCGGTGGGCGTGCTGGTGTTTCCGCGGCTGGTGGCGCTGACCATCGCGCTGCCGCTTCTGACCATTCTCGCCAATTTCGCCGCCCTTTTCGGCGCGGCCGTCGTGGCGCTGCTTTATTCCGGCATCACGTTTGAGGTGTTCCTGTCGCGCCTGCACGGCGCGGTGGAGGAATCGACCATCGCTGCGGGCATGATCAAGGCGCCATTCATGGCGCTCATCATCGGCATCGTCGCGGCGGTGGAGGGCATGAAGGTGGGCGGCTCGGCGGAATCGCTCGGCCAGCACGTCACCTCCTCGGTGGTGAAGTCGATCTTCGTCGTCATTCTGGTGGATGGCCTTTTCGCCATCTTCTACGCAGCCATCGATTTTTAAGGGGGCCGCGTTGGAGAAACAGGACCAGACACCGCAGCAGCAGACCAGAACCGGAAAAGACGGCAAAGAGGTGGTGCTTTCCGTCGAGGGCGTGACCGTCGGTTTCAACGGCCGGAACGTGCTCGAAAATCTCGACCTCGATGTCTATCGCGGTGAAATCCTCGGCTTTATCGGCCCCTCCGGTGCTGGCAAATCCGTGTTGATGCGGGCGATCTTGCGGCTTCTGCCGCGGCAGGCGGGTGCGATCCGCATTCTCGGTACTGACTACGACAGGGCAAGCGAAGACGACCGCATGATGCTCGACCAGCGGCTCGGCGTGTTGTTCCAGCAGGGCGCGCTGTTTTCCGGTCTGACGGTGAAGGAAAACATCCAGCTGCCGATGCGGGAATATCTGGACCTGCCGAAGAAGCTGATGGACGAGCTTGCCTATCTCAAGATCGAGATGGTGGGGCTGAAGCCCGATGCCGGCGACAAATACCCGTCGGAGCTTTCCGGCGGCATGATCAAGCGTGCGGCCCTTGCCCGGGCATTGTCGCTCGATCCCGACCTCGTTTTCCTCGATGAGCCGACTTCCGGCCTCGATCCCATCGGGGCGGCGGAATTTGATATGCTGATTTCGCGCTTGCGTGATTCGCTCGGCCTGACCGTTTATATGGTGACGCACGACCTCGACAGCCTGTTCTCCGTCTGTGACCGCATCGCGGTTCTCGGCCAGAAGAAGGTGTTGGTGGAAGGGACAATGCAGGACATGTTCGCCTGCGACGACCCATGGGTGCAGTCCTATTTCCGCGGCAAACGGGCGCGCTCTGTCGTTCTTCCGGACGGCAAACATGAAAATCCGGTGGAGTAACGAGAAGCATGGAAACCAAGGCGAACTACACCATAGTCGGAATTTTCACGCTGATCGTGATCGCCGCCGCATTCGGCTTCGTTTACTGGATGGCGGAATTCGGCCGTGGCGGCCCGACGGCGCAGCTTGTCGTGCGCATTCCGGGCTCCGCCAACGGCCTTTCCGTCGGTTCTCCCGTGCGCTTCAACGGCATTCCCGTCGGCACCGTGCGTGGCCTTGCCATCGACCGCGATGACCCGGCCTATTCCATCGCCTTTACCGAAGTGCAGGCGGATGCGCCGGTTTTTCCGTCTACTCGCGCCGTGCTTGAAATTCAGGGCCTGACCGGTGCCGCCTATATCGAGCTTTCCGGCGGCAACAAGGATGGCGAGCGCATTCTGCAGAAAGCCGTCGAAAGTGGCGTTCCCGCCGAGCTGACGGCCGATCTTTCCAGCGTTACCAACCTGCTTGCCACGGCTGATAAAATCCTGAAGCGCGCCGATGGCGCGATCGGCGAATTGCAGGGCTTTGTGCAGGATGCCCGTGGCCCGTTGACGCAGACGGTGCGTAATGCCGAGAAATTCTCCGATGCGCTGGCGGCCAATTCCGACGGCATCAAGAACTTCATTGCGAGCTTGAGCTCGCTTTCCACCACGGTGCAATCGGTCTCGGTACGCCTCGACGGCACGCTGACGGCCATCGAAGATCTGGTGAAGGCGGTGGATGCCGGCAAGATCGATTCCATCCTGTCGAATGTCGACAAGGTGACGAAGGATGTCGCTTCCGCCTCCAGCGACATTCAGGGCATCATGGAGACGGTGCAGAGCACGGCGCGCAATTTCGAGGCGGCGAGCACGGAAGTACAGACGGTCGTGAAGCGCGCGGATGAGCTTCTGGCTTCCGTCGATCCCGCCAAGGTCAGCACCGTGGTGGGCGATGTTTCCGCAGCGACCGCCGATGCGCGTGATGCCGTGGCGAACTTCAAGCGGATCGCCGATGATGTCGGTGCCCGTCGCGCCGATATCGATCAGGCGGTTTCCGACTTCACCGAGATGGGCCGCAAGCTGAACCTTGCCTCCAGTCGTGTCGATGGCATTCTCGCCAGGGTGGATGGCATGCTTGGCACTGACGATGCCAATTCCCTGTTTGCCAAGGCGCGCGAGACGCTGACCTCGTTTAAGGCGGTGGCCGACAATCTCAATGCCCGCATCGGGCCGATTGCCGACAATCTGACCCGCTTCTCCAGCTCCGGCCTGAAAGATTTCCAGGCGCTGATCGGCAGCACGCGGGTCACTGTCGACAATCTCAACAATGCCATCACCAATATCGACCGCGATCCGCAGCGGTTGATTTTCGGCGGCGAAACCGTGAAACAATATGATGGCAGAACAAGGCGCTAAGAGGGGTATCGGCCAATGAGACTATCGATGAACGGCCAAAAACGCCGCGCCCTCCTTCGGGCTCCGCTATTTGCCGCCTTGATGGCAGGCTGTGCAGGTGCGCCGACGAACGATACCTTCGATCTTTCCGTATCCTCGGCGGTGGTAGCGCAGGGGCCCTCGCTGAAGAGCCGGCAATTGCTGATCGCCGATCCGACCGCCCTGAAGGCGCTCGATAGCGAAAACATCGTGGTGCGGCTTTCCGGCTCGGAAGTGCAATATCTCGGCAATTCGCAATGGAGCGACCGCCTGCCGCGCATGGTGCAATCCAAGCTCGTGGAAGCCTTCGAGGATACCGGCAAGCTCGGCGGCGTCGGCCGGCCGGGGCAGGGGTTGGCGATCGATTATCAGGTCGTGACCGATATCCGCGCCTTCGAAATCGATACGGCAAGGAACATCGCCAATATCGAAATGTCGGTGAAGCTCCTGAACGACCGCAACGGCACGGTGAAGGCGCAGGAAGTGTTCCGCGCCAGCGCCCGCGTCAGCGGTTCCGGCAACGCCAATTTCGTCAAGGCGCTCGATCAGGCCTTTGCCGCGGCCACCCGCGACATCGTGGCCTGGACGCTGAAATCGCTTTAAGCGCCCGGCAGTCATTGCCGTCACGAGAAACCGCTTTATGTTTGCGCAGGACCGGTCGCCGATCGGTTTATGCGTAATGTTGCCGATCCGTGAGTTCGTGATGCGATTTCTGCTGCTGCTTTGCCTTATGCTTTCCGCACTGTCCGGAACGGATGCCGCCACGGCGGCCGGTCTCCGGTTGGTCGATGTTCCAGCCGCGAATGGCAAAGCCGCCATGAAGGCTGCGGTGTGGTCGCCCTGCGCGGCCGCGCCGGGAGAGGTCAGGATCGGCCCCTTCCTTTTGCCCGCCGTGCGGGATTGCCCGATCCCTCACGGGAAATATCCGCTCGTTGTCATCTCCCATGGCTTTGGCGGCACCTATTTCAGCCATCGCGACACGGCGGCGGCGCTGGCGGATGCCGGCTTCATTGTCGCGGCGATCAATCACCCCGGAGACAACGCGCTTGAGATGAAGAAGGCGGGTGAACTTTCCGCGCTGACGGGCCGGCCGGCGGATATTGCCCGAGTGCTGGATCATCTGCTCGCAGGCTGGAGCGAAGCCGGCTCCATCGATGCCGGGCGGATCGGCGTCTTCGGATTTTCGCGTGGCGGTTATACCGCGCTGGTGCTTGCCGGCGGCATTCCCGATTTTGCCAATGCCGGGCTGCCCTGTCCTGACCCGCAGGCGCCGATTTGCACGCAGATGCGGCAGAAGACGGCGCTACCGCAGCACGGCGGTCAGGACAGGCGCGTGAAGGCTGTGGTCGTTGCCGACCCGTTGAATGCCTTTCCCGGCGCGGGCGACCTGAAGGCCATCGCGATCCCCGTCCAGCTGTGGAGTTCGGAACGGGGCGGCGATGGGGTTGTGCCGCAGGATATTGCAAGGCTGCGCGACGATCTGCCGGTGAAACCGGATTATCGGATGGTGAAAGGGGCAGGGCATTTTTCGTTCATTGCCCCTTGCCCGCCGGAGATGGCAAAAGCCGCGCCCCAGATTTGCAGCGACGCGGCGGACTTCGATCGGGCGGAGTTCCATCGCGGTTTTAACGCCGATGTCGTCAGTTTCTTCAAGGCGTCGCTGCGCTGAACCGCTCTTGGCGGACGCGGAAGCCGTCGATCAGGCGGCGTCCTGCTGCGATTGCCATTCCGGCAGCGGGAAAACCCGGTCGTAGCTCCAGTTGAAGACAAAAGCATAGACCACGTAAAACAGCGCAAACGAGATATCCATCACCAGCGCGTGGGCAAGGCTGATATTCAGATACCAGGCGATGAAGGGCATCAGCACGATCAGGAGGCCGAGCTCGAACAACACGGCGTGGGCGACCCGGATGGCCGGGGTCTTCAACGTCGTGCCCTTCAGCCGCTGCATGGCATGGTCAAAGCCAAGATTGTAGACATAGTTCCAGATCGTGGCGAGCGTGGCGCTGACGAGGCCGACGATACCGATATCTTCCATCGGCATGCCAAAGAGCAGCGCGCCCAAGGGGATGACGAGCAGAAGGCCGATGATTTCAAAGCTGAGCGCGTGGCGGATACGATCTTGCAGGGAACGCATTTCATTCTCCGGTATGTGACCGGGCCGTCCCGCATGCTGTCGCCAATATGGCCGAGGTCGTCCTCGCGTTGAGGCATATAGAGCTTTTGGGCGGAATTTTCAAGCTTGGGGCTGGGGGCAGCCACTGTCACGGGGATGGTGCCGCTTGTTTCTTCTCCTCGAGGGGGAGAACGTCGCGGCAGCGGGATGAGGGAGCGAGGGCAGAGATATCCCTTGAGCGAGCCCCCTCATCCGCCCCTTCGGGCCACCTTCTCCCCGGTGGGGAGAAGAAACAAGCGGCAGCGCCTTGCCCTCTCTTGGGGAAAGGGCGAAGGCTGCGGGAACAAGACCCGTGCTTTTTCGTTATCGCTCATGGAAGGAGGCGTGCCATGCAGCAGAATTCCTCTGGAGGAAGAACGATCAGGGCCGCCAACACGGCGAAGGTTTCGACTTACACGCCAAGCCTCATTTCCCTGAAGGGAAGTTACGTGGCGATGATATTTCGCAGGCCGCTTTGCCGAAATTCGCTGGATGTGCGGAAAAAATAGGGCGATGACAGTGCCCTTTCACTTGGCTGCACATCGATGACGACTGCCGAAATGATGATGAGCTTTAGATGTCTCTAAAGTGTGATTTTCAATCCGGCGCGTCTCCACCTAGACTGGAGATTGCCACAAAAGCGAAGGGAGAATGACATGAAATCAGTTCTCATTATCGCCGCTGTCTTTGGTTTTTCCGCCAGTGCAGCGCTTGCGGAATGCGCAGGTCATGAAAAGATCAACGCTTCCGTTCCTGCCGTAGACCGTGAATTCAAGACCGCAAGCATCGTGCCGCCGACGGAACCCGTCGACAAACCCGTCGTCATCCTGAAAAAGACCGACCGCCTTCCGGCTGCGGTTGCGACGACCGGTGAGCCCGAAGCCGCAATGCAACGCATGCAATAGGCCGGAACAACAACCTCTTCATTCAGAAAATCCCGTGCGTGAGGTGATCCGCACGGGATTTCGCTTTTTGAAAAACGGGAAGCAGGAACGTCTTGCGGTGAGGCCTGCCTTGCTAGCCTTCTCCGGCATTTCCATGACAACTAGCTATCGAGTTTGAGCGACAGCTGCTTCGGCCCTTCGTTCTTTTTGAGAACGTAGAGCGGCCGGGTGATGATGACTTCCGTTCGCCGCTGCAGTTCACGGCGCCGTTCAAGCGCGCGCTCACGCATGTCGCGCGAGCGGGCCACGACGGAAAGGGCATTTTCTATGGTTACGTCTGCTGTGTTCATCGCTGACCTCCATAATGTTCACTTTATGTTCTCATTATTGGGGGCTTGTGTCAACACTGTGGCAGGGGGCCGGCGAGCGATGTGCCCGTGGGATAACAAGCCTCCGGGTGCGACCGGCTGCACCGGGTGTTGCCCGTCGCACAGGACCGGCCGCACCGAAACAATGTCACGGCGCGAGCCAACGCTCCCGACGGGCGACAGGGACGCTCCGGATCTCTTCGATCGATTTTTACGATGATTGTCTCGACGGCGCGGGCGCTGATCCGCCCCGGCTCGAAGATGTCAGGAGAGGGGACGTTGATCCGGCGCGGGAAGGCCGCCGGCGGACATGAGGTCGGTGAGATACTCGCTGGCGAGTGCAACGATGGCAAGGGCGGCCTGCTGGCGGTTCCAGCCGGCATGTTCCGCTTTTTCGATCAGCCCGTGAATGGAAGGCTCCAGCGCGAACTGGCACTCGGCCTGGTAGTCCATGGTGTCGATCGAAAGCGACGGGGAATTGATTGCGGCCCGCATCGTTTGGTCTCCCTGTTTTCCGTCATGCCCATCATACGCGAAACGCAAATCGGAACATGCACATTCAGAGGCCGGTGATATCGGGTATGCTCTACAAGGCCCGTACATCACTGGCAGCGAATCCCCCAGCAGGCGGACGTTAACGGCAAGTCTTGATGGCTGTCAACGAGCCTGCGGCGGCGATGACCCCGCCAGACGCATTTTCAGAGCCTTCCATTCCGAAAAGGCTTTCGCCTCCAGATCAGCAGCGCCATGACATAAAGCGCAAAAATCACGAACCAGGTGACGGGCAGCACCATGAAAAGCGCCGCATAGGCGCAATTTCCCTCAAAACAGGAGCCGAGAAATCCGGAATCGGCCAAGGCCGCCGACAATAAAAATGCACATACCCCGCTCCCGACCGCGCCGAGGACGAAAATCAATATGTTGACGATCAATCTCATGGTCCCGATCATAAGGATGATTGAGACAGCTTTGGGGAAAGGCCGTCAGTGGAAGGCCTATTTCATCCTTCGCGGGACGCGTCGTTGCGCTGCCGGCGGTGGCGACGACATTGTGCGTGAGCTCTACCAAAGGCGAAACGGGTCGCATAGGCAACAATGGTTCATTCTATGCTTTAAATAAGCATCACAATAACTTGTTATCTATTGGGAAATTTGTGGATTATGAGGAGCTTGTCTCTCCGACCCTCACTATGACTGTGCCACGCTCACATACCCTCTTTGCGGATATTCATCGGGGGAATGATTTAGAGTTCTGCGCAAGATCGAGGGCCCCCTGACCAGACGGAAGTCCAGATCCAGGGCCGTGTAGCCGATCAATAGTCCTGCCCAACACATGAAGGCGGGATTGACGTCGAGTTCTTCGAAAAGATAGCCGCAGGTCAATGTCACTGCCACGTAGAGGAAAAAACGGATCTTACGGCGGCGGAATATGAGATAGGCGACGGAGCCCAATACGAAAATGCTGATGAGGACGCCGGCCGTGAAGGCTGTCGAGATAAAGCCATTGTGAGGGCTGCCGAAATGGCCAAGCGCGTTCATTTCGGCCACTCTGGCACTAAGGCCTATGCCGAACGGACTATTCATCGCGACCTGCACACCATATCCGAGTGATTCCAGCCGGTCGAAAACGTTGGAGGCTGCGTTGTCATCTTCAACGAACCGTTTCGCAACCGCGCCTTCGATCAAGCCGAAAAGACCAAGCGGAAGAATGATCGACAATAAGAATGCGCCGAGGGCGGCGTATAAGGCCGTCAGCTTGAGTTTTTTGTTCGACAGGGAGTGGGTGTAGGAAAGGATCGAGACCAGAAGGACCGTTCCCATGCCGGATCTGTTCAATGTGGCGCTGAAAGAAACTATGTAGAGAAGAAAAAACGAAGCAAATATAAGAAAACTTCGGCGCTTTTCCGCCAGATATGCCGCCGCGGCCGCCGCAAGGGCAAATACCGGCCCGGCCTCGTTGCCCTGGGACCACAGGCCTCCGGCTTTCTCGAAACGTATCAGTGACGCATTGACGTCGCCCGTCGCTGCGGCGTCTGCCACGGCCTGGTAGTCAAATTCGAGAGCCAGCCCGAACCTCGAAAGGGTAGAGGGGCTATAGAGATCGAACAGCAGACACATGACGGTTGCGCCGAAACCCAATAATACGCCCCAGCAGAATAGTTCAAGGCAATCCTCCTTGAGTAGGGCGAAAGTAAATGGCAGGAAATATAGGATGTATAGAAACGTAAAAATCGATGAATAATGTTCTCCATCCGCACGATTATACGACAATAGCAGAGCTATGAACAATGTCATGACTATGGGCGTCGTATGGATCAGGAAAAGTGTGGAGTTGATTATTCTGATATAGACCAGATAAATGATGGGCAGCGTGGTTATGACGATGATGTCGGTAATTCTTAAAAAAGGAACACCGAAGGCGGTTGGGATCACGTTGAGCTGTGAAAAGAAACCAAAGGCCAGGACGAAACACTGGATCAGAAATCTGGGGCCGACTATCCTGCCGGGATAGTAGGGCATGGCGTTGACGAATGCGGGCATCCTGCTTGCCAGCCGTCGATTGTGGTGCTTAGATTGTTGCACGAGATTGAATCTCTCAATTATTTATAAGAACGTCATCAAGCTAAATTAGAGAATATTTTTTCTTTGTTCATTCGTAAGCGGGTGAAATCCGCATCGATTTCCGACATGTCGGCGTCAGCGCAATATTCATTTTGTCCCAATATTTTATCGTAAATAAAAAACTAATATACCGAATGCGTGGTCTACGACCAGATGGGTATTTAATTTATTTAAGCTAAGAGGCGATTTTGATTAAGAATCTCCATGTCCTTAGGGCTGTCGCGGCGCTGATGGTCGTATATGTCCACATCGGCCCAGAAATGCGTCAGGTATATGACAATTTCCCCATGCTGGTTTCTGGTAATGCCGGCGTTGACATATTTTTTGTTCTGTCCGGATTTCTTATGGTGTTGACCACCGAGCAATCGAAGCTGACGCCACTGGTATTTTATTTCCACAGAATAGCGCGGATTGCTCCCCTCTATTGGGCGATAACGACTGTAATATGCCTCGCTTATCTTGCGGGGATGAAGCCTATCGGGGTGGTTGATCTGCCATTCGATCTTGTCTTGCGGTCGTATCTGTTTCTGCCTGTCGAGCGCGATGGGCTGTATCAGCCGATAGTCTATGTGGGCTGGACCCTGATCTATGAGGTCTTTTTCTACTTCATTTTTGGTGCATTTGTAAGTTTGAAGGACAGGGTCCGCGCTTCCGTCATGGTAACGGGCATCATTCTCGCATTGGTCCTGCTGCCGTTTGTCCTGAGGATAGAAAATTCCACGTCTGCCTGGTTTTACACCAGGCCGATCATGCTGGATTTCGTGTTCGGCATCTGGCTCGCGCGCCTTTCCATGAGGGCCGATCTGCAACGCCTTCCCGCTTCCGTGTCAATTGGAGGGATATTGGCGGGGATATTGTTGATTGTGCTGCCGGACATCACGCCGATACCGCAGTTGGACGGTTTCATCAGGCCGCTGACATGGGGCGTGGGCGGAAGTCTCATAATCCTTGTGCTGATCGCTTTGGAGCGGCAAGGCCGGACCCTTGATTATCCGTTCCTCATCACAATTGGCTCGGCGAGCTATGCGATATATCTCACGCATCCTCTCGTTCTGCATCTCGTATCGAAAATTGCGTCCCGTTTTGCCGATTTCCCCGTGATCTTTGCGGCGATGACATTGATAGGCGGGCTGGGGCTGATTCTGCTGGTTGGGGTTATGTCGTGGCGCCTGTTGGAGGCGCCAATGCACAAGCTCATGCGGAAATGGCTGTCGATCTATCTGCTTCGCGCCAACCGGGGCGAAGCGACGGTTCAGCTAAGGTGAGACTGTCAGGCAGATCTTTTTTGCAAGCGCTTTTGCCAGGGATTGATTGGCTGCGGGGCTGAGATGGAGGCCGTCGACCCATTTGGTCGCAACATCCGCCAGGGCCTGCGGCGCCTCGACCAAAGCCATGTTCCTTGCCTGCGCGGTGTTGCGGACGACGTCCCGGTATCGCTCCACGCCTGCGTCTACCGCGCTATCGGCGATCGGCGGAGGCGTGACAAGAATGACCTTGCTGCCTGCCGAGATACGGCGGTCAATCAGGTTCTGCAGATTTGCATGAAACTCTTGCGTCGTGAGGGTTCTTTCCAGTTTGCCGAAATTGCCGGCATCGTTGGTGCCGTACATTAGTACCGTCAGGTCGCCATTGCTGGAGGAAGCCCACCGTTTAATTCCGTCAATGCTTCTGTCTCCGGGGAAGCCATGATTTACGATCTGGACGCCAGGCAGGGATTTTCCCACTTCTTCGGGGTAGGGGGTTTGGCTTCTTCTCGCCCATCCATTGTTGATTTTCGGCGCCCCGTTCATCTCGGCTTCGTCGAAGCCGTAGGTGAGGCTGTCTCCTTCAAAAACGATCTTCGAACCCGGCTTCAAGGAAACCTGTTCGGGCAGACATGTTGCGGAAACCGGGGTGGAAAAGAAAATGGCGCTCCCCATCGCGGCTGCGGCGGTGGTGCGCAAAAAAGCTTTTGGCTTCATATGTTAAATCCGTTATACCTTATACAGTATATTTTTCAGGATATTTTAAATGATATTTAATTTGCAGGTTTTGAGAGCGGTTGCCGCTTATCTTGTTTTTTTTCATCATTTTGTTCCAAATCTAACACCCTATTTCCCCAATGCAAAGAGCTATGAGTTCGGTGCCGCAGGGGTCGATATATTTTTTGTATTGAGCGGTTTTATTATGGTCGTCACGACTTTTAATAAAGAGAGCGATCCTTTTCGATTTATGCTGAACAGAATTGTTCGCATCGTTCCCATGTACTGGATCGTAACGCTTTTTGTCGTTGCTTTGTTTGTAATAGGTTTTCGCCCTGTCGGCGTGATGGAGCTGCGCGCGGATTATATATTCAACTCGCTGTTTTTTATACCGTTTACACGCAACGGCCTGTGGGAGCCAATTCTGTCGGTGGGATGGACGCTGAACTACGAGATGTTCTTCTACGTTGTCTTCGCCTCTCTCCTGCCAATAAAGAACTTCCTCCTCAGGATTTGCTTCCTTTCGGCGGTTCTGGCGATTTTTGTCGCTTCCGGCGAAGTTCTCCCGCTCGGATATATGGCATATTACGCAAAGCCGATAATACTGGACTTCGTCTTCGGGGTCGCCATCGGAGCGGCATATCTTTTGACCGGAGCACGGTGGTCGGACAATAAGACCGCCGCGTCTGCGGGTTGGTCTTTCCTGATTTTGGGCGTGGTGCTGATCGTGGCTACGGGCTTTGGCCTGGGGCTATCTCACAGCACCGGCATATTCCGGCCTCTGAGCTGGGGCGTGGCTGGATTTCTATTGGTGTCCGGATGTGTGCTGCTGGAGAAAAACGGATTTCGCCTAAAGAACAAATGGATTATCGAGCTTGGTAATGCCAGCTACTCAATTTATCTCATACACAATCTGCTCATTCAAACATCCGCCAAAGCTGTCAATGCGCTTTGGGGTCCGGGCATCCTTTCGGTAGCCCTGGCTGCCATCTTGGCCCTGTTCGCCACGACGCTGCTGAGTTTGATGGCCTACCGCTTCGTCGAGGCTCCGTTAAATCAAGCCTATCGCCGCAGAAGCGCCTCCGCACCAAAAGCGGAAGCGGCGGTTAGTCAGAACGGGTGATTTTTCACTCTGTCATGAAAGGTATCGCTGGCGTTCGACGAGCGCCGCAGCTTGGCAGAGAGGTTTTCTGTGGGCGGCTTCAGTGGGCGCTCACAGCCGCGTTTCGCGCCTTTTGATCAGGAGGGTGCGTCCGCTCCATCCTTGCTGCCGAGGGGCGGGAACATTGCTATGGCGAGTTGCTGGCGCGAGGGTGCGGACCTTGTCGCCAAAGGCGGATTTCAAGGTCATTTTATTCCAGGCTGCAGGGGAAAAATTCGAGCCGCTTTGCGGCTGAATTAAACACTAAGTGTTTGGAAAGATTGGTGGGTGATGTAGGGCTCGAACCTACGACCCGCTGATTAAGAGTCAGCTGCTCTACCAACTGAGCTAATCACCCGACCGGCACCGTGTGGCGGTGTGAGGGGGGCTATAAAGGGGAAGTTTGGGCTTGTCCAGCGCGGAAATGAAATTTCTTCGATTTTTATGACGAAAAAATTTCAGTCGCGCTGGAAAAGCCTGAAAATCCGGGGTTTTACGGATTTTTCTTTTTGGTCATCCGCGCCTGAAGGCTCTGCCGATGGCGATGAGGATGCAGGCACCGACGAAGCCGGCGATGAGATAACCGAGCCAACCCTGTAGAGCGATTCCAAATACCGACAGGATGGCGTTGGCGACGATCGCGCCGACGATTCCAAGAAGGATGTTCATGAAAACACCCATATTGCTTTTCATGAATTGTTCGGCGAGCCACCCGGCGACACCACCGATGATGATGGCTGCGATCCAGCCAATGCCAGCAGATTCCATGATTTCCTCCCATGTTGCTGCATAATCGAAGGTGATGATTCTCGTGGCGAAAAGCAAGGTAAACTCCTGAAAACCTCGCTTTATGCGGGTGGTTTTCCGCGTGGCAGGCGCTAAATAGCCTGATGCGGCGTAAAGAGACGAAAGGCATGGATGTGCGGTTGATGGTCGGCGGATTGATGGATGGCAGGCGGGTGTTCGGCGAGCGGGCGGGCGCTGGCCGGCGAGGTGGCGGCATGGCCCCGATACTGGCCGTTCTTTTTGCCCTCTTCAGCAGCCTCTGGGTGATGCCGGCCCTGGCGCAGGAAACAACGACGCCGGCAACGCCGGGCGCCATCCAGGTCTCGACGGTCGAGCAGGCGAGATCGGATCTCGAAAAATGGAAGGCGGATATCGCATTCATCTCGGGACAGGTGGAGGCGGGCGGACGCGACGATGTCCAGCTCGTCGACCTCAAGGGACGGGCCGATGGCATCGCTGCCGATGCCGCCGCCGCCAATGCCAAGCTTCGGGCGCGGCTGGACCAGATCAAGACCCGGCTGGATGCGCTGGGTGCGGCGCCTGGCGAAGGCCAGCCACCGGAGGCGAGCCTCGTCACGGAGGAGCGGAACCGGCTGACGGCGGAGCGCGGCGAGTTGAATGCCATGGCCGGCGAGGTGGAGGCCACCGCCAACAATGCCGCGCAGATTTCCAACAATATCACGGCGGTGCGCCGGGCGCTTTTCGCCGCCACCCTGTTCAAGCGCACGGAAGTTTCCGCCCAGACACTTGGGGATGCGTCTTCCGCCTTTCTCGCCGAACTCACCAACCTCAACAATGCCTTCAGCAACTGGGCGGCCTATGTCTGGAATTACAAGCGGCTGCCGATGTTCGGGGCCGTGATGCTGTCGATCATGGCGGCGCTGCTGTTTCTGGTCGGCGGTTACCGCTTTTTCGGCAGCCGCATGGACCGGCGCGCCTTTACGGGCGAGCCTTCCTATCTCAGAAGGCTTTCGGTGGCCTTCTGGTCGACCATGGTGCAGTCGCTGTCGCTGTTCCTGTTTCTCGTCACCTCGGCCTTCTTCCTCGACAATTTCAACGTGCTGCGGTCCGACATAGCGCCGATCCTCTTCGGGGCGATGGCGATCACCGGTTTCGTTTATTTCGTCTCGCGGCTGAGCTATGCGATCTTTGCGCCGACACAGCCGGAATGGCGCCTGCTGAAAGTATCGAACAAGGGCGCACATACGCTGTCTTCGGCGGTGCTGCTGATGGCGCTCGTCAATGGTCTCGATTACCTGTTCGGCACGATCAGCGAGACGCTTTATTCGCCGCTGATCGTCACCGTCGCCAAGAGTTTCGTCGCCTCCATCATCATCGGGCTCATTCTGCTCACCGTGTCGTTCCTGCGGCCGATGATCGGTGAGGGGCAGGATTACGACACCGGCAACCAGCGCCTGCCGCGCTGGCTCGTCATTCTGTTGCGGGTGGGCGGTCTCATCCTCATCGGCGCCTGCCTGACCGGTTATGTCGGTCTTGCGCGCTTCCTCGCCACGCAGATCGTCGCGACCGGTGCGGTGCTGGCGACCATGTATATCGGCATTCTCTCCGGCAAGGCGATTTCGCGGCAGGGCGCCTTTGGCGAATCCCTTGCCGGGCGTTATCTCGCGCGGCGCTTCGGCCTTGGGCCGGTTGCGCTTGATCAGGCCGGCCTTGCCGCGGGGCTTGGCATTTATGCCGTGGCGCTTGCCTTCGGCGTGCCGCTCATCCTGTTTTCCTGGGGCTTCCAGCCGGGCGATATCGAAAGCTGGGCCTATCGCCTGCTGACCGGCATTACCGTCGGCAATGCCTCCATCTCGCTGATCGGACTTTTTGGCGGTGTTCTCGTCTTCGCCATCGGTTACATCATCACCCGCTGGTTCCAGAAGTGGCTTGATAACAACGTCATGGCGCGAGGCCAGGTGGATGCCGGGGTGCGCAACTCGGTCAAGACAGGCATCGGTTATCTCGGTATCGCCGTTGCGGCGATCTTTGGTGTCTCCTCCGCCGGTCTCAACCTCTCAAGCCTCGCACTGGTCGCTTCCGCCCTTTCGGTCGGTATCGGTTTCGGTCTGCAGAATATCGTCTCGAACTTCGTCTCCGGCCTCATCCTCCTGGTCGAGCGTCCCTTCAAGGTGGGCGACTGGGTGGTGACCGGCACGACGGAAGGCACCGTCAAGCGGCTTTCCGTGCGCGCCACCGAGATCGAGACCTTCCGTGGGCAGTCGATCATCGTGCCGAATTCGGAATTCATCAATTCCTCTGTCGGCAACTGGACACACCGCAACCGCATCATGCGGGCGGAAATTCCGGTGTCTGTCGCCTATGATTCCGATCCGCAGCAGGTGATGGATATTCTGCTGGAGCTGGTGCGCGCCCAGCCGCCGGTGCTGCGCAATCCCGAACCGCATGTGGAATTTCTGCGTTTCGGCGATTTCTCTCTGGATTTCGAGCTGCGCTTCCACCTTGCCGACCTGTCGAACGGGCTTGCCGTGAAAAACGCGCTGCGCATCGCCATTCTCCACCGCTTCCGCGAAGAGGGCATCGCCATCCCGTTCCCGCAGCGTAACCTCAACATCCATGTGGAAGGCGACGCCAATCCGCAGATGCTGGCGGCGCTGCTTTCGGAAGAGGGCGACAAGGCGGTGGTGGCCCATACGGGGGCGGCGGCGCCAGAGAAAGAGCCATCGAAGAGCGAGAAGGCGGCTGAGCCGAAGGAGAAACCCGGCGCGAAAGCGTAGCAGGCTGTTGCTTGAGGATCCCGAGTCCCGGGCAGGGGCTCGCCGCCTGTCACCTTCTCCCCGCGGGGGAGGAGGTCGCGGTAGCGGGTGGTGGGGGCTAGCGTCGGGATATTCGGCAACGTGGCCTCCTTATCCGGCCCTTCGGGTCACCTTCTCCCCGGCGAGAGAAGAAAGGGGTGGGAAGCCTTTCACCCGGCATGCCGTCATTTTCACGCCTGTCGCAGCACCCTATGGCCATGTCGCAATCAGGCGGCTGAACAACCCGCAAGCGCTTCATATTCCTCCCATCCAATGTCGGCGGAATAAGGCAAGGCCGGCGCTTTTCAGGGGTTCTGTAAATGAAGACACATGCACGGGCGGTGGTGATCGGTGGCGGCGTTGTCGGCGTCTCGACACTTTATCATCTTGCCAAGAAGGGCTGGAGCGACAGCGTTCTCATCGAGCGCAAGGAACTGACCTCGGGCTCCACCTGGCACGCGGCCGGCCTCTTGCCGCTGTTCAACATGAGCTACTCGGTTGGCCAGATCCACAAATATTCCGTGAAGTTCTACGAGGAGCTTCAGGAAGAGACCGGCATGAATGTCGGCTTCTCCAAGGTTTCGAACATCCGTCTCGCCCGCACCAAGGATCGCTGGGACGAATATATGTATTATGCCGGCATTGCCGAGACCATTGGTGTGCGTGTCAACATGCTGACGCCGGAGCAGGTCAAGGAAATCTGGCCGCTCTGCGAGACGGACGGCCTGCTCGGCGCCATCCAGCATCCCGACGATGGTTATATCCAGCCCGCCGACCTGACGCAGGCACTGGCCAAGGGCGCGCGCGACCGTGGCGCCACCATCTACCGCAACACCACCGTCACCGCCATCGAGCAGCTGGAAGACGGTCACTGGAAGGTGACGACGGACAAGGGCGAGATCATCGCCGAACATATCATCTCCTGCACGGGCTCCTTCGCCCGCAAGACCGGCGAGATGGTCGGCATCAACATCCCGGTCATTCCGGTCGAGCATCAGTACATCGTCACCGAGCCGCACCCGGCCATTCAGGAACGCCGCCGGCAGGGCCTGCCGGAAATGGGCGTCCTGCGCGAGTCTGACTCGGCCTGGTATATGCGCGAAGAAGCGGGCGGCCTGATCCTCGGTCCTTACGAAGTCGGCGCGCCGGTCTGTTATGTCGACGGTCCCTCCGATGAAAGCGAATATGAGCTGTTCCAGGAAGAGCTTGACCGTCTGATGCCGCATATCGAAACCGCCATGGTGCGCGTTCCGGCCTTCGGCGAAGTGGGTATCAAGAAGGTCTATAACGGCGCGATCGCCTATACGCCGGATGGCAATCCGATCGTCGGTCCGGCTCCCGGCCTGAAGAATTTCTGGCTGAACGAAGGTCACTCCTTCGGCATCACCGCCGCCGGCGGTGCCGGCTGGCAGCTTGCGGAATGGATCGTCGATGGCGAGCCGACGCTCGACCTGATGGGCGTCGATCCGCGCCGCTTCGGCCCTTACGCAACGGAAGGTTACCTCATCGCCAAGAACGAGGAAGCCTATGCCAACGTCTTCACCATGCATTACCCGGACGAAGAGCGCTCCGCCGCCCGTCCGCTGAAGACGACACCGGTTTATGATCGCCTGAAGAAGCTCGGCGGCGTGTTCGGCTCCGTCTATGGCTGGGAGCGCGCCAACTGGTATGCACCGGAAGGTTATGCGCTGCGTGAGGAAGCTCTCGGCGTCGGTGCCGATGTCATCACCAACCACAATCACGCGCCGGCGCTGGAAGACGGCCGCATCGTTGAAAAGTGGTCGTTCCGCCGTTCGAACTATTTCGAACATGTCGGCAACGAGGTGAAGAACGTTCATCAGAATGTCGGCGTGCTCGACATGTCAGCCTTTGCCAAGATGGAGGTTTCCGGCCCCGGTGCACGCGCCTGGCTCGACAGCATTCTGGCCAATGCGGTGCCGAAGAAGCGCGGCCGCATCGCGCTTACCCATCTTCTGACGCCGAATGGCGGCGTGAAGGCGGAATTCACGGTCTATGAATGGGCGCCGGGCCGCTTCTACATGGTTTCGGCCGGTGGTCTGGAAGCGCATGACCATGACGTTCTGCGTCGTCTGGCACCTACCGATGGCTCCGTGGTGCTGCAGCCGATCACGCAGAAATACGGCGTGCTGGTACTGGCCGGTCCGAAGTCGCGCGATCTGCTGAAGAAACTCACCCGCACCAGCCTGGAGAACAAGGATTTCCCCTGGCTCACCGGCAAGCAGATTTCCGTCGGCGTGGCGACGGCGCATGCGCTGCGCGTCAACTTCGTCGGCGAGCTTGGCTGGGAGCTGCACCATCCGATCGAGATGCAGAACTACATCTTCGACAGGCTGATGGAAGCGGGCGCCGAATTCGGCATCAAGCCCTTCGGCATCCGCGCCATGGTCTCCATGTCGCTCGAAAAATCCTACCGCAACATGGGCCGCGAGCTTTCCGTCGAATATAACGCCTATGAATCCGGTCTGGACCGCTTCCTGCGTCCGGAAAAGGACTTCATCGGCCGCGACAAGCTGGTGGCCTATAAGGAAGCCGGCGTGAAGTGGGTCTTCTCGACGCTGACCGTATCCGGCAATACCGATGTCGATGCGCGCGGTTCGGAAGCGATCGTGGATGCAAACGGCGCGCTTGCCGGCCGTGTCACCAGCGGCGGTTTCGGCTGGCGTATGGGCAAATCCATCGCGCTCGCCATGCTCAAGCCGGAATATGCGGCTGTCGGCACCAAGCTTAAAATCCGCATTCTCGGCACGTCCTATGATGCCGAAGTGGTGGAGGAAAGCCCGTTCGACACCGATAATGCGCTTCTGCGCGCATAAGACCATTCCCCTCCCAAAGCTGGAATACGGCCCCTTGCGGGCCGTATTTCCGTTTAAGTAAGCATGTGCTCAACTGGCCTTCCGGCAAAAGTGTTATTAATCATTCTGAAAAATGCGGCTGCTATCTTTCGCTGACATACGATGGGGGATCGGGGCAGAATGAATTTTCTAGGCATCACGGGCATGCAATATTCTGGCGTGCCTTTCAGCAATAACCGCATTTTGCTGGCGGAAGACAGCAATGTGTTCACCCAGATGGTGAGCATGCGCCTGAAGGAGCTGCTGGGCGTTACCGTGGAAGTGTGCCGCAACTTCGAGGAGCTGCAGGCCTGTTACGAACATTCTCCCGAACCGGTGACGCTCGCCATTTCCAACATCAACCTGCCGGGGGCAGAAAAGGGTGAGGCGCTGGAATATCTGATCGATCTTTCGATCCCGACCATCGTTTTCACCAGCACCTTCCACGAAGCGACGCGCGAAACGCTGATCGCCAAGGATGTGGTCGATTATATTCTGAAAGATAATATTTTCGCCGTGGACATGCTGACGGAATCCGTCTGTCGCTTCCTTACCAACCACCGCCATCATGTGCTGATCGTCGATGACAGCCCGACGGCGCGGGCGCTGCTTTCAAGCCGGCTGAAGCGTTATAATTTCCGCGTCAGCCTGGCGGATAGCGGTGCGAAGGCGCTCGATATATTGAAGGCCAATCCCGATATCGGCCTTGTGGTGACCGATTACAACATGCCCGACATCGATGGCTTCGAACTCACGCGGCGCATCCGCACGGTGCGCGGGTCGCATGAGCTGCGCATCATCGGTGTTTCTTCCTCCACCAACCGGCTGCTTTCGGCGCGGTTCCTGAAGGCGGGCGGCAATGATTTCATGCTGCGGCCCTTCATCGACGAGGAGTTTTACTGTCGCGTCAACCAGAACCTCGATACGCTGGTGCAGATACAGCTGGCCAAGTCCGGCGTAAGGCCGGCGGCCTGAGAGGAGGCGGCTTTGGCGGGCCTTTCGACCGTCAAAGCTGCGATTCCAATGGCAGGAAGCGCATGATGCCCGCGACGATGCGGCGGCTGATGGCTGCGTCGGGTTCGCGCCGGTATGTCTTCGTCCGCCCCTGTTCTTCCGTCGTCCAGACAATGCGTTTGCGGCTGTCCACATCCAGTTCGAAGCTCATCGTGCGGCGGATTTCCCCGGTGAATATCTCGTCCATACGGGCGACCAGCGGCGGCGAATTGAACACGACACCCATTTCGGTGTTGAGCGAAGCGGAGCGCGGATCGAAATTCAGCGAGCCGATATAGCCGGTCCTGCCATCGCGGGTGAAGGCCTTGGTATGCAGGCTTGCCTGTCCCGAGCCGCGTAGCGTGAAGTTCGATTGATCCGCCTGCGCGCGCAGCTCATGCAGGCGTACCCCGCCAAGGAGAAGCGGTTTGCGATAACGGGCGTAACCCGCGTGAACGGCGGCCACATCCGTTGCGGCCAGCGAATTGGTGAGGATGGCGAGCGATACGCCGCGTTCGGCGAGATCGAGAAAAATCTCCATGCCCTCCCTGCCGGGAATGAAGTAGGGGGAGGTGATGTGCAGGCTTTCGCCTGCCGCCTGCATCAGGGGCAGCAGACTTTCCATCAGGAAATTGTGGCCCTTGCGGCGTTTGCCTGCCGCCTTTTCCGGCGGGTCGGCGAGAATATCCGCCGTATCCACCCAGTGCAGCCGGTCCGACATCAGGAAATGATCACGGCCATATTGGCTCTCCACCCGCTCCAGATAGGGTTTGGCGGCTTCGCTTTGCGGCAATGCGTCCAGTTCGTGCCGCAATCTGGCAAGCTTGTTCGGTCTGCGCGCCAGCAGCGAGCGTACCGGCACGGAAACGGCGCTGTTCCAGTAATCGTCGAAGATTTCGGTGGCGTCGGCGACGATCCGGCCGAAACCGAGAATGTCGAAATCGTGGAAATTCGCCCGCTCGGCGGCATCGAAATAGGCATCGCCAATATTGCGCCCGCCGACGATTACGGTGCGCCCATCGGCGATCCATGCCTTGTTGTGCATGCGGCGGTTGACGCTTCGAAAGCGCAGCACCAGTTCGACGCTCCGATGCAGGATGTTTTCCCGCGCCCTCGTGGGGTTGAACAGCCTGAGTTCGATATTGGAATGGCTGTCGATGGCGTGGAAGATTCGGTCCGAGATGGACACGCCAAGATCATCGAGCAGCAGCCGTACGCGCACGCCGCGATCGGCGGCGGCGATCACCTCGCGCATCATCAGCCGCCCGGTCAGATCGGCATTCCACATGTAATACATGAGATCGAGGCTGCGCCCGGCGGCCCGTGCAGCCGCCACGCGCACGGCGAAGGCATCCAGGTTGGAATGCAGCAGGCAGAGCGCATTCTTCTCGTTCCAGCCGTTCCTGATCGATTGCCAGTGCCTGTCCAGCGCGGTTCCTTCCTCGGCGACGGGCAGGGCGGTGGAGGGGCGCTTGGGAATGGCCTTTTCCCGCTGTTTGCCGATGACGACGAACAGGCTCGGCCCGATGACCAAAAGAAGAATGACGATGAAGACCGTAAATGCAGTCACTTGTTTTGATCGCTCCCGGCCCGAAGCCTATCAGGCCGGATGAAAACGCGCGAGGGGATAAAGCGTTCACGGCATCTCATGCCATGGGAATGAAAAAGGCGCGTTTTTCACGCGCCGAAAGAGCTTGCGAATGACATAAGTGTATGCTTATGTGTCGTCATGACAGAGAATGATATTTTCCGGGCACTGGCCGATCCGACGCGCCGTGCCATTTTCGAAAAGCTGGCGGACGGCGCCATGAACGCTTCTGCCTTGCGTGAGGGGATCGAGATAAGCCAGCCGGCCATGTCGCAGCATCTTTCAGTGTTGCGCGGGGCAGGGCTGGTGGTTGAAAGGCGGCAGGGCCGTTTCGTCAATTACGAGGTCGATCCGGAAGGGTTGACGCGCATTGCTGCATGGCTTGGCAAATATCGCGCTTACTGGCCGCAGCGCATCGAGGCTCTGAAGCTCCTGCTGAAGGATATGGATCAATGAACAGGCAGACACCGGAAGCGCCGGCAAACGGCATCGAGCTTGAATATGATCTGGACGAGCCGCCACAAAAGGTCTGGCGCGCAATCAGTATTCCGGCGTTTCGTGAAAACTGGCTGCCGAAGGAGGCCTTGGCGGAACCGGATGCGATCGATATCAAGCCCGGCGAGGAGGTGCGCTACCGGCTGCGCGAGGATAATCCGCCATTTCTGGAAAGCACCGTCACCTTCAGGATTGCGGCGAATGCCCATGGCGGCACCAGCCTGCGCATCATTCACGACCTGCCCGTAAATACCGGCCGCATGACGAAGGCCGCCGCAAACCACAACGGTTCGCCGATCAAGCTCGCCGCCTGATCCGCCACATTTCCCGAATCTTTCAACCGACAGGAGTTCGCCGATGCGCGAAACGATGCAACTCGTCCCAATGGTAGTCGAACAATCGTCAAGGGGAGAAAGGTCTTTCGATATCTATTCCCGCCTGTTGCGGGAGAGGATCATCTTCCTCAACGGTGAGGTAAACGATACGGTCTCAGCACTGGTCTGTGCGCAATTGCTGTTTCTCGAAGCGGAAAACCCGAAGAAGCCGATCCATCTCTATATCAATTCGCCGGGTGGCATGGTGACCAGCGGTTTCGCCATGTATGACACCATGCGTTACATTCGCGCGCCGGTGCATACGCTGTGCATGGGTACGGCCCGCTCGATGGGATCGTTCCTGCTGATGGCGGGTGAGCCGGGCACGCGGGCGGCGCTGCCCAACGCCAGCATCCTCATTCACCAGCCCTCCGGCGGTTTTCAGGGGCAGGCGTCGGATATGCTCATTCATGCCGAAGAAATCAGGCAGACGAAACATCGCATGACACGGCTTTATGCCGAGCATTGCGGGCGCAGTTACGACGAGTTCGAAAAGGCGATGGATCGTGACCGCTTCATGACGGTGCAGGAGGCTCTGGAATGGGGCCTGATCGACCGCATTCTGGAAGTCCGCGAGGATGCGGCGGCTTAGCTTAGGCTGGGGCCTATTCGGATTTCCTGCTGACACTCGCGCCGGCCGGCAGCACTTCCAGGCTGCGCCGGGCAAGCTCCGCCAAGACCTCTTCGAAACCGAAGCGGGATGTCCAGCCAAGCCCGTCTACGGCGCGGGCGGGTGAATAGACCCGGTCAATGATCGCCGGCAGCGCCCATCTCCGCTGCGCGAAAGCGGCGGCGAGAGCCGGGGTCCGCTGCCGGAGAACGGAAGCGGCATCTTCGGCGAGGCTGTCGCAATCGTCAGCGGAAAACGGGGTGGTTGCCGATATGATATAGCGCTGGAAATCGTCTCCCGCATTGGTCAACGCCAGCACATGGGCATCGGCGACATCGCGGATATCGACACCGCGATGCAGCCGGTAAGCCGCCATCACGTCGGCGGGCTCCGGGAAACTTCTGGACATGCGAAGCACACGTACCGCGAGGTGTTGGCCTGCCATCGCTTCCAGCACCTGCTCGGCTTCGAGTTTGGTGCGGTGATAGATGCTTTTCGGTCGGGGCGGCGTGTCTTCGTCGATGAAGGTGCAGGACCCTGAAGAAACCGAGTGTCCGTAAAGCGCCGTGGTGCTGGTGAAAACGATCCGTTGTACGCACGCTGCCATCGCTGCTTCCGCCACCATGCGGGTTCCCTCGACGTTGATGCGCTGGAATTCCGCATCGGGAACGACGCCGACATGGGGCGCATGCAGCGCCGCCGCATGGATCACCGCATCCGCCTGCTGGAAAGCAGAGCCTAGCAGCGCCTTGTCCGCGAAATCGCCGATGATATGGGTGGTGGAAAACGGGGAGCGATCGATGCCGATGACATCATGCCGGCCGGCCAGGGCACTAAAAATCGCGCGGCCGACCCGACCGGAGCTGCCCGTCAGCACTATCCGCATGATGTTGCCTCCACATCAACACAAAAGGCAGCGCCATGCGCTGCCTTTCAAGGGGTCATCCGGATGATCAGATATCCAGATTATCCGCAAAAGCCGCCCGTTCCTGAATGAAACGGAAGCGGGCATCCGCCTTTGTGCCCATCAGATTGTCGACCGCCTCGCGGGTGCCTTCGAAATCCACGTCATCGATCTCGACGCGCAGCAGGGTGCGCTTTTCGGGATCCATGGTGGTTTCCTTCAGCTGCTGGGCCATCATCTCGCCAAGGCCTTTGAAACGGCCGATTTCGACCTTCTTGCCCTTGAAGACGGTTTCCATGAGCTCGGCGCGGTGGGCGTCGTCGCGGGCATAGGCGCTTTTGGCACCCTGACGGATGACGTAGAGCGGCGGCACGGCCAGATAGAGGTGGTTGCCGCGGATGAGTTCCGGCATTTCCTGATAGAAAAAGGTGATGAGCAGCGAGGCGATATGGGCACCATCGACGTCCGCATCGGTCATGATGATGATGCGCTCATACCGCAGATCTTCTTCGCGATATTTGGTGCGGGTGCCGCAGCCGAGTGCCTGAATGAGATCGGCGATCTGCTGGTTGGCGGAGAGCTTTTCGCGGCTGGCGCTGCCGACGTTGAGGATTTTACCGCGCAGCGGCAGGATGGCCTGGTTGGCGCGGTTGCGCGCCTGCTTGGCCGAGCCGCCAGCCGAGTCACCCTCAACGATGAAGAGTTCGGCATTTTCGGCCGTGTTCTGGGCGCAGTCCGCCAGCTTGCCGGGCAGGCGCAGCTTGCGCACGGCGGTCTTGCGGTTGACTTCCTTTTCCTTGCGACGCCGCAGGCGCTCTTCGGCGCGCTCGATCACCCAGTCAAGCAGCTTGTCCGCTTCGCCCGGATTGCCGGCGAGATAATGGTCGAAGGGATCGCGCAGCGCGTTTTCAACGATGCGCTGGGCTTCGACGGTTGCCAGCTTGTCCTTGGTCTGGCCAACGAATTCCGGTTCGCGGATGAAGACGGAGAGCATGCCGGCTGCCGAAATCATCACGTCATCGGTGGTGATGTCCTTGGCGCGTTTGTTTTGCGTCAGTTCGGCATAATTCTTCAGGCCCTTGGTGAGCGCGATGCGGAAACCCGCCTCATGCGTGCCGCCTTCGGGCGTTGGAATGGTGTTGCAATAGGAATGGATCTGCGTGTCGCCGCCATACCAGGTGACAGCCCATTCCAGCGCGCCGTGGCCGCCGGTCTTTTCCGTGCGGCCGGAGAAAATCTCGCGGGTGACGGTGAATTCCTTGCCGAGCGTGGCGGCGAGGTAATCCTTGAGGCCGCCGGGGAAATGGAAAACCGCCTTTTCGGGGATTTCACCACCGGCCGGCACCATGCCGGGATCACAGCTCCAGCGGATTTCAACGCCGCCGAAAAGATAGGCCTTGGAGCGGGCCATGCGGAAGATGCGCGCCGGTTCGAACTTGGCGTGATCGCCGAAGATCTGCGGATCGGGATGGAAACGCACGCGGGTGCCGCGGCGATTATGTACGTCGCCCAGCTCTTCCAGCGGACCGATCGGCAGGCCGCGCGAAAAGCGCTGGCGGTAAAGCTTGCGGTTTCGCGCCACTTCCACTTCGAGAAGATTGGACAGCGCATTGACCACGGAAACACCGACGCCGTGCAGGCCGCCCGATGTCTCATAGGCCTTGCCGTCGAACTTGCCGCCGGCATGCAGCTTGGTCATGATGACTTCCAGCGTGGACTTGCCGGGAACCTGCGGGTGGTTTTCCACGGGAATGCCGCGGCCATTGTCGGTGACCGTCAGGAAACCTTCGGCATCGAGATGGACCTCGATGAAATTGGCGTGGCCGGCGACGGCCTCGTCCATGGAGTTGTCGATGACTTCGGCAAAGAGATGGTGCAGCGCCTTTTCGTCGGTGCCGCCAATATACATGCCCGGACGCATGCGCACGGGCTCAAGCCCTTCGAGCACGCGGATCGACGAGGCGCCGTAGTCGTCACCGGCAGGTGACGCGGGGGCGGGCGGAGCGGAAGTCGTGACGGCCGCAACGGCTGCGGGTTTCGGCTGCACATTCACGTTGGCGGCTGCGGTCGCCGGGGCCTTCACGGTTTTCGCCGTGTCCTCGTTCGTGTCCGTATCGCTGTTTCGTGCCGCCGGAAGACCGGAGAAGAGATCGTTGCTGTCGTCCATCATGTCCAAGGTTCAAAGTCGTGTGTCAGAATTTCGCCATGCGAATCATTATGCCTGTAGCGCCAATCATAACGCCAAACGCGGTTCCCGTCCGATTCCAGTGGGTCCGTCTGGCAAGCGCGGCACATCCTATGCCACGATTGTGTCAGGGTTTCGCAACAGGAGGATTGCGCTGGCGATGCCGCAATGGCAAGTCTCGCAGCCACGAATGAACGGTTAGCCAAGGCATGTCCACAGCTCATTTCACGTTTTGTACTCTTTTCAGCCTGACTGTTGCGGCCATGCCGGTTGCGGCCTCGGCCGCTGAGGGGCCGCTGCGGCCTTTCAAGGACGAGCTGTTTTCCGCCCAGACGGTGCTTTCCACCGGCGATGGCGGCGCATCCGAAGTCATCGATTACCAGGAAATGCGGGATATCAACGGCCGCGACGAGGTGCCGGAGCGGCGGGTGAAACGGCAATATGTCGACATGGCGCCGAAGAAGGCGCAGGCGCTGGAAACTGTTTCCGTCGAGGGCAGGGCTCTCGAGGTCGGCCGCGTCGGGCTGGCAAGCGGCCAGGCCTTCACGGTCATCTTCATCCATGGGCGCGGCGGTGACCGGCGGCTCGGCATGAACGACTACACCTTCGGCGGCAATTTCAACCGGCTGAAGAACCTCGCCACCGCCAATGGTGGCACCTATTACGCGCCGAGCGTGCGCTCCTTCGACGAAAACGGCGTTGCCGATGTTGCGGCACTGATTGCCGATGCGGCCAGAAAATCCGGCGGCAAGCCGGTGGTGCTCACCTGTGCGTCGATGGGCAGTTTCATCTGCTACGGCATCAGCCGCGACAAGGCGGCCGTCGCCAATCTCAAGGGCATGGCGATACTCGGCGGTGCGGTTGATCCCGATTTTCCGAAAAGCGCCTTTGCCAAGGCGAAAAAGCCGGTCTGGTTCACCCACGGCAGCGCCGACAAGGTCTATTCGGCGGATCAGCAGGCGACGATCTTCCGCTCCTCGCTGAAGGCCGGCGAGCCGGCGCGGTTCACGCGTTATGAGACCGGCAGCCATGGCACACCGGTGCGCATGACCGACTGGCGGGCGGTTTTGAACTGGATTTTGGGCCGCTGAGGCCGCTATTTGGGTCGGGAGCGGCGAAATTTGCGAAATCGGCCGCCGTTTTGAACCTTCGGACCGCTTTTTTGTACCATTTGCGGCCAGCTGCAGTTAAAGGAATATCCCGGGATTTCCGGCAGGTCTTCTGTCGTGATTAAGGGCCGTGATACGGCTGAGGGAAGGGGCGCCGCCCAAGGCGGGCCTAAGACAAAGGGAATGGGATACGCATGACGCCGAATGTTCGACCGCTTGTTGCCGGAAACTGGAAGATGAATGGCACCCGTGCCTCGCTCGATCAGATCAAGGCCATGGCAGAGGGCGTCAAGGGCGCGCTGTCCGAAAAGGTGGATGCGCTGATCTGCCCGCCTTCGACATTGCTCTACGTGGCAACGGCGCTGTGCGATGACAGCCCGCTGATGATCGGGGCGCAGGATTGCCATCAGAACGCATCCGGCGCCCATACTGGCGATATTTCCGCCGAGATGATCGCCGATTGCTTCGGCACCCATGTCATTGTTGGCCATTCGGAGCGCCGCACCGACCATGCCGAGACCGATCATCTCGTGCGTGCAAAGGCCGTTGCCGCCCATCAGGCCGAACTCATCGCCATCGTCTGCATCGGTGAGACGGCGGATGAGCGCAAGGCGGGCCAGACGCTCGATATCCTCAAGCGCCAGCTCGCCGGCTCCCTGCCGGATGAGGCGACGGCCGAAAACACCGTCATCGCCTATGAGCCCGTCTGGGCGATCGGCACGGGTTTGACGCCGACCGTTGAAGACGTGCGCGAGGCCCATGCCTTCATGCGCGACGAGCTCGTCAAGCGTTTCGGCGGTGCCGGCAAGACCATGCGCATCCTCTATGGCGGCTCGGTAAAGCCCGCCAATGCGCTGGAGCTGATGGGTGTCGAGAACGTGGATGGCGCGCTGATTGGCGGCGCGAGCTTGAAAGCCTCGGACTTCCTGTCCATCTATGCGGCATACGAGCAACTGACGGCTTGATCCAAGCTTTCCTGTCACGGGGATGGGAAAGGGGCTTGGAATAAGCCTTCGCCTCATGTAAAGAGCCGCAAAACCTTCTTTATGGTGCTCCGCGCGGGGCATGGAATGGATTGTCATGCAGACCGTTTTGATTGTTATTCACCTCATGATCGTGCTGGCGCTTGTCGGCGTGGTCCTGATCCAGCGTTCCGAAGGCGGCGGCCTCGGTATCGGCGGCGGTTCGGGCTTCATGTCCGCGCGCGGAACGGCCAATGCGCTGACGCGCACCACGGCGATCCTTGCCGCGCTGTTCTTCGCAACGTCGCTCGGCCTTGGTCTTCTGACCCGCTACGAATCGCGACCGACCGACATCCTGAACCGTATTCCGGCCACGCAGGGCCAGGGTAACGGCATTCTCGATACGCTCGGCCCGTCCACGACGCCCGCTCCGGCTCCGGCTGAAAATGGCGTTCCGACCAATAATGGCGCTGCCGCTCCTGCGCAGACCACGCCGGCTCCGGCCGCTTCCGGTTCGGCCGCTCCGGCCCCGGCACAGCCCGCCGATCCGAACGCAGTTCCGACCGGTCAATAAGCCCGGTTTTGATTTAACGCTCCGGCAGGCCAAAAGCCTGCCGGTTTTCTTTTGTTCGCATTCCGGCTTGCCCCATCGCAGATTCGTCAACAGCGAATTTTCGAAACAATGAAATTTGGGCTGGCGGAATCAGAGGTAAAAAGGTATCCGGTGAATCCCATGGCGCGATATGTATTCATCACAGGCGGCGTGGTCTCCTCTCTCGGTAAGGGCATCGCAGCTGCGGCACTCGGAGCTTTGCTGCAATCCCGTGGTTATCGGGTGCGGCTTCGCAAACTCGACCCCTATCTGAACGTTGATCCCGGCACCATGAGCCCGACACAGCACGGCGAAGTGTTCGTGACGGATGACGGTGCCGAGACGGACCTCGACCTTGGCCACTATGAACGCTTTACCGGGCGTTCGGCCACCAAGACCGATAACATCACCACCGGTCGCATCTACAAGAACATCATCGACAAGGAACGGCGCGGCGATTATCTCGGCGCAACGGTTCAGGTCATTCCGCATGTCACCAACGAGATCAAGGATTTCGTGATCGAAGGCAATGACGATTACGACTTCGTCATCTGCGAGATCGGTGGCACGGTGGGTGACATCGAGGCGATGCCGTTCATGGAAGCGATCCGTCAGCTCGGCAACGACCTGCCGCGCGGCACGGCGATCTATCTTCACCTGACGCTGATGCCTTATATTCCGGCAGCCGGCGAGCTGAAGACCAAGCCGACCCAGCATTCCGTCAAGGAACTGCAGGCGCTCGGTATTCACCCCGACATCCTGCTTGTGCGCGCCGACCGGGAAATCCCGGAAGCGGAACGCCGCAAGCTTTCGCTATTCTGCAACGTGCGTGAGTCCGCCGTCATCCAGGCGCTGGATGCGGCGAATATCTATGACGTGCCGATGGCTTACCACAAGGAAGGCCTCGATTCGGAAGTGCTGGCCGCTTTCGGCATCGAGCCGGCGCCGAAGCCGCGTCTGGAACAGTGGGAAGAAGTCTGCAATCGCATCCGCACGCCGGAAGGCGAAGTGACGATCGCGATCGTCGGCAAATATACCGGCCTCAAGGATGCCTATAAGTCCTTGATCGAGGCGCTGCACCATGGCGGCATCGCCAATCGCGTCAAGGTCAAACTGGAGTGGATCGAGTCGGAGGTCTTCGAAAAGGAAGATCCGACGCCTTATCTCGAAAAGGTCAACGGCATTCTGGTGCCCGGCGGCTTCGGCGAGCGCGGTTCGGAAGGCAAGATCATGGCGGCGCAGTTCGCGCGTGAGCGCAACGTGCCTTACTTCGGCATCTGCTTCGGCATGCAGATGGCGGTCGTGGAAGCGGCCCGTCATCTGGCCGGCATCGAAAATGCTTCCTCTACCGAATTCGGTCCGACATCCGAGCCGGTCGTTGGCCTGATGACCGAATGGGTGAAGGGCAACGAGCTGGAGAAGCGCTCCTCCAAGGGCGATCTCGGCGGAACGATGCGTCTCGGCGCCTACAAGGCGGCGCTGAAGAAAGATACGAAGATTGCCGATATCTACGGCACCACCGATATTTCCGAGCGCCACCGTCACCGCTACGAGGTGAATGTGGATTACAAGGATCGGCTGGAAGGCTGTGGCCTCGTCTTCTCGGGCATGTCTCCGGATGGTGTCCTACCGGAAACGGTTGAATATCCTGATCATCCGTGGTTCATCGGTGTTCAGTATCACCCGGAACTGAAGAGCCGCCCGCTCGACCCGCATCCGCTTTTCGCCAGCTTCGTCGAAGCGGCGATGGAACAGAGCCGGCTGGTTTGATGGTTTGAATGATTACGAAGAGGGCCGCTTTTTGCGGCCCTTTTTTATTGGGGTGATAGCGGGCCTGAATACGCGGTGCGGTGGATCGCCGGGCTGCCTCATGCCAGAAAGTTCTGTCTCCGCAACCACACCTCGTACCAGTTTGGCCATTCCTCCGACGGGGTGCCGGCCTTGCCCATGCCAAAGCCGTGGCCGCCGGATGCGATTGGATGGAATTCGACATCCACACCAGCCTTTTCACAGGCCTCTCGCATGATACGGCTATTGGCGGGATTGGAAATCCGGTCATCCTCCGCCTGTGTTAGGAAGACCGGAGGACAGTCTTTGCTCACGTGACTTTCCACCGACCATTGCCGCGTTGCTTCATCTGCCGGGTGCCTGCCGACAAGTGATCTGCGGGTTGATGTGTGGTCATAGGGAGCTGCAAGCGTAATGACCGGATAGATCAGCGCTGCGACATCCGGCCGGGCTGATTGCCTGTCGATGTCATCGACGCCTTCATAAGATGTGAAAGCTGAACGGGCGGCGGCGAGCCCCATCAAGTGCCCGCCCGCAGAAAAGCCGAGCGCGCCGACCCTGTGTGGATTGATCTGCCATTCCGGGGCGCGTGCACGCACCAGACGAAATGCGCGCTGCACATCCTGAAGCGGTGCGAGCGGCCCGGCGGCCCATGCTTCAATTGGCAGGCGGTAGCTGAGGACAAAAGCGTAAATGCCTCTGGTCGCGAGCCAGCGTGCAGCGGGATAGGATTCCTTGCCTTCCTCTATGCGTTTATATCCGCCGCCACCGGCTATGATCATTGCGGACCCATTGGGCCTGTCAGGGGCAAACATCTCAAGGCTTGGTATGGCGATATTGGTGACTGCGCCTTTTTTGTTGATTTCCGCAGGGCCGTCCGGGCCGCCGCCACCGGGAGGCAGGCCGGGCCAGAGGGCAATGCGAGACCGATTGTCCTCAGCAAGCAGGTTTGGGACTTTGATCGCTGTTGCGAGGAATGCGCCCGCAAGAAGCAGGCTACGGCGGCAAATCATGACGTCATCCTCATCGCGCATTTGGATCCGGTATTCCCCCGGAAGAGCAGTGTATGAGGCCGATATAAAAAACCAACAGGTCAATATGGAGGCAACCGGATATTTCGGTTCGGGCCAGCGCTGTCACGGCCGCCCTGTGCCGTGTCAATCGAACGAACAAAAACGGGCCCGAAGGCCCGTTTCCATGTCTATTGCATATGACTGGCTTACTTCGGGCCGATCATGTTTTCCGGGCGCACAAACTGGTCGAATTCCTCGTTGGTGAGGTATCCGCCGCCGACGGTCTCTTCGCGCAGCGTCGTGCCGTTCTTGTGTGCAGTCTTGGCGATCTTGGCGCAGATGTCGTAGCCGAGCTTGCCGTTCAGCGCCGTCACCAGCATCAGCGAGTTTTCAACGCCCTTGCGGATATTGTCTTCACGCGCCTCGATGCCGACGACGCAATTGTCGGTGAAGGAGACGGCCGCATCGCCCAGAAGCTGGACGGACTGCAGGAAGTTGTAGGCCATCATCGGGTTATAGACGTTGAGCTCGAAGTGGCCCTGCGAGCCGGCAAACGAGAGCGCCGCGTTGTTGCCGAAGATGTGGGCGCAGACCTGCGTCAGCGCTTCCGACTGGGTGGGGTTGACCTTGCCCGGCATGATCGAGGAGCCGGGCTCGTTTTCCGGCAGCGACAATTCGCCAAGACCAGCGCGCGGGCCGGAGCCGAGGAAGCGGATGTCGTTGGCGATCTTGAAGAGTGCCGCAGCTGCCGCATTGATCGCGCCGTGCGAGAAGACCATGGAATCATGCGAGGCAAGCGCTTCGAACTTGTTCGGTGCGGTGACGAAGGAAAGGCCGGTGATCTTGGAGATCTCCTCGGCAACCTTTTCGGCGAAGCCGATGGGCGCATTGAGGCCCGTACCGACGGCCGTGCCGCCCTGAGCGAGCTTGGATAGCGCGGGCAGGGTGGTTTCGATATTGGCGATGGCGGAGGCCACCTGCGCGGCATAACCGGAGAATTCCTGGCCAAGCGTCAGCGGCGTGGCATCCTGTGTGTGGGTGCGGCCGATCTTGATGATCTTCTCGAACTGCTTGACCTTGGCTTCCAGCGCCTTGTGCAGGTGCTTGAGGGCCGGCAGCAGGTGATGAACGATTTCTTCCACGCAGGCGATGTGCATCGCCGTCGGGTAGGTGTCGTTCGAGGACTGGCTCATATTAACGTGGTCGTTGGGGTGGACAGGCTTCTTGGTGCCCATTTCGCCGCCGAGCATTTCGATCGCGCGGTTGGAAATCACCTCATTGGCATTCATGTTGGACTGGGTGCCGGAGCCGGTCTGCCAGACGACGAGCGGGAAATGCTCGGTCAGCTTGCCGTCGATGACTTCCTGCGCGGCGGCGATGATGGCATCGCCCACCTTGGGATCGAGACCGGCAAGCGCCATGTTGGCGCGGGCGGCGGCCTGCTTGACGATGCCGAGCGCGCGAACGACAGAGGCGGGCTGCTTTTCCCAGCCGATCTTGAAGTTGCCGAGCGAGCGCTGCGCCTGCGCGCCCCAGTAGCGATCGGCCTGAACTTCAATGGGGCCAAATGTATCGGTTTCCGTCCGTGTGGCTGTCATCAATCTTGCCTTTTTACTCGTGTTCCTCCGCCAAAACGGGGCCTTCGCCCGCCTTGCGCGCGCCGATATATAGAATCATCGCGCCGGCAATGAAAGCGCTGCAATGCGGCAGGGGTAGATATTTCCCGCCCTGGAAAAGCGATTTCGCCAGCCGGGGCGACGAAGGGTGAAAAAGGCGACGGCGTGTCATTTTTACTACGTGGCGAAAAGGCCGGAAAACCGGCGTTTCACGGCCGTCCGAATAAGGCGGTGAGCCAGGGCAAAGTTAATGAAATAAATGGAAATTTAACCATTCTCGCCAATTCTGGAAATTACGTTTTTATGGCTTTGGCTGTATTATGAAGTTCATTTCGGCACGGTTGTGGGCTTTGGGCGTTTTCTTTTCAACGGGCCGTTGATCGGCTAGACAGGCATGAAACTGATGCCCGCCGTTTCGCAGGCGGTGCTGGGTGCTACGAGGATCAAATTGCAAGTCACATCTGGAAAAACATCGGCAGCGCTGGTGCTGGCTCTCGGTCTTTCCGTTTCCACCGCTCTTCCCGGCAGCGCCGGCGCGGTGACCCTGATGGATCTTTTGCGCGGTGGTCCCGGCAAGATCGCGCGTGATCGCGGTGAATTGCCGCCGGCCGGCATCGTCACCTCGCCCTCCGGATCGAGCGCAGGCCAGAGTGCGGACGCTTCCGATCCCGAGCCGCTGCCGCGTGTTTCCGGCCCGCGCTATTACGACTACAAGGCGGATACGGCCCGTCTCGTGAACACCGCGAATTTCGGTGAAGGCCTCGCCAATCTGAAATTCAGCGCTACCCCCGAGATCGCCAAGTCGCTGGAAGCCTATTACGGCGCCGGCGGCAAGACGCTGTGGGTTTCGGAAGGCGAGTTGACCGCGCGCGCCAACGCTGTCATCGCCTTTTTCGAGACGGTCGGCGAAAGTGGCCTCGATCCGGCCGATTACAGCATTTCGTCACCGGCAAGGGATGTGACGGCCAGCATCAGCAATACTTCCGGCACGGCTGCAACCGGTACGCCGGTGGAAACGGCCTCGGCGCCTGCGTCCGATGCCTATCAGCGGGCACAGATGCAGTTCGAGCTGGCGCTTTCCGCCAAGGTTCTCGCCTATGTGCAGGATACGACCCGTGGCCGCGTCGATCCTAACCGGCTTTCCGGTTATCACGATTTCAAGCGCAAGACGGTCAACCTCGCGCCGGTGCTGAAGCTTGCGGGCCTGAGCCCCGATGTCGCCGCCTATCTGCGCAGCCGTGAACCGTCGAGCGCCGAATATCTGGCGCTGAAGACAGAACTCGCCCGCCTGCGCGGCGAGGGTGACGCGGCTCACACCGTTCGCGTTCCTGCCGATCTGGTGCTGAAACCCGGCAATAGCAGCGCCGATATGGCCAATGTCGTCAAGGCGATCGAGCATCGCGCTTCGCCGGCCTTCAAGGCCGAGCATGCGGCGATCATTTCCGCCTATCAGCAGACGCCGGATTATACGCCCGATCTCGTCGATCTGGTGAAGGCATTCCAGAGCGAAAACGGCCTGAAACCCGATGGCGTCATCGGCCGTGCCACCGTGCGTGCCATGGTCGGCGAAAGCAACGACGCGAAGATCGCCAAGGTGCAGGTGGCCATGGAGCAGGTCCGCTGGCTTCCGGCCGATCTTGGCCAGCGTTACGTCTTCATCAACCAGCCGGCCTTCATGGCCTATTACCACAATGAAGGCACCGAACAGTTCGGCATGAAGGTCGTGGTCGGCTCCAAGGCCAACCAGACCTATTTCTTCCAGGACGAAATCCAGACTGTCGAGTTCAACCCTTACTGGGGCGTGCCGCAGTCGATCATCGTCAACGAGATGCTGCCGAAGCTGCGCCGCGATCCGTCCTATCTTGATCGGCTCGGTTACGAAGTGCAGGTGGGTGGCCGTGCGGTTTCTTCCACCAGCGTCAACTGGTACGGCTCCACCAATGCGGTTTCCGTGCGTCAGCCGCCGAGCAGCGACAATGCGCTGGGCGACCTGAAGATCCTGTTCCCGAACGCACATGCCATCTACATGCATGACACGCCGGCCAAGAGCTTCTTCAACCGCGACATGCGGGCGCTGAGCCATGGCTGCATCCGCCTCGTTGATCCGCGCCGCATGGCGGCGGCCGTTCTCGGTACCAGCATCGACAAGGTCGGCGAACAGATCGCGTCCGGCAAGAACCGCGCCGTGCAGGTGCCGGAGAAGGTTCCGGTCTACGTTGCTTACTTTACGGCTTGGCCGGACAGGGACGGCAAGGTGCAGTTCTTCGATGATGTCTATGATCGCGACAGCTATGTGCAGAAGGCGTTTGCCGTGACGACGAAGGCGCGGGCCGCGTCGATCTGATCAGCATACCATCGAGAAAAGCGCCGGAAACGGCGCTTTTTAGTTTATAGGCAAAGTCTGTCAGGAATGTCGGGTGTGACGGCAACATCCAGCCTCTCAGGCCGCGGCCGCACCCTTCGCAACCAGTTCCTCGAACAGCGCGGGCGTCAACTCAGCGAAATCGTCGATCACGACATCCGGCTCGAGTTCCACCATCGGCACATCCGAATAACCGAAAGCCACGCCGATCGACGGCACGGCCGCGTTCCTTGCGGCGAGAATATCGTTGATGCTGTCACCGACCATGATCGAGCGCTGCACGTCACCGCCGGCCTTTTCGATGGTACCGAGAATATGGCGCGCATCCGGCTTGCGGAAGGAGAAGGTGTCGCCGCAGGTGATGGCGGCGAAATAACGGGTAAGGCCCAGTTCTTCGAGCAGCGGCAAAGCGAGGATTTCGGTCTTGTTGGTGCAGACGGCGAGCGTGATGCCGGCTTCCGAGAGTGCATCCAGCGCGCTGATAATACCGGGATAGGGCCGGCTTTCGCCGGGCATTTCGGCGCGGTAGTGGGCGATGAAACGCTCATAAAGCGGTTCGATCTCGGCTTCCGGCAATTCCGTCTCGCGCAATGCGAAGGCGCGCTTGATCATTATCCGCGCGCCCTGGCCGACGAGATGCGTCAGGTCGTTATAGGTGACAGGGGCAAGTCCGGCTGCGGCGATGGTGTGGTTGAGGCTCGAGACGAGATCGGCGGCGGTATCGACCAGCGTGCCGTCGAGGTCAAAAATGGCGAGCGGGGAGAGCGGGCGGGATGTCACGGAAACGGGCCTCTTGCGGAATACGGGTGCTGAGCTATCGGTGCTTTCATTCGCGCCAAGCCTAGGCAAAGGGGCGTGTCTTTGCAACCGCGTCACAACGTTCTGTTCGTTGCCTTGAAAAAGGCTTTCGTTTGGCTTTCGACCCGTGTAAACAGCACGGCGACGATAAAGCTACCGGAGTTTCAGGCACATGGATGCCCGCCAGATGAAGATCAAGGCCGCCGAGGCCGCATTGTCCCACGTGCAGGACGGGATGCGGCTGGGTATCGGCACCGGTTCGACGGCCGAGGAATTCGTTCGTCTGCTGGCCGAGAAGGTCGCGGCCGGCCTGAAGGTCGAGGGCGTGCCGACATCCGAGCGTACCGCGCGTCTGTGCGTCGAGCTTGGCGTGCCGCTGAAATCCCTCGACGAATTGCCGGAACTGGACCTGACCATTGATGGCGCGGACGAGGTGGATCATGCACTGCGCCTCGTCAAGGGCGGCGGCGGCGCGCTTCTGCGCGAAAAGATCGTCGCGGCTGCGTCTGCCCGCGTGATCGTCATCGCCGATCAGAGCAAGGTGGTGGAGACGCTGGGCGCCTTTCCGCTTCCGATCGAAATCAATTCCTTCGGCCAGATGGCGACACGCATCGCCATCGAAAAACTGGCATCCCGTTCCGGGCTTTCCGGCACGCTGGCGCTGCGTTCTTCCGACGACGGCCCCTTCATGACCGATGGCGGACACCTGATCCTCGACGCATCTTTTGGCCGTATTCCTGATGCAGAAGCGCTAGCACGCGAGCTGAACACGATTCCCGGTGTTGTCGAGCACGGACTTTTCATAAATTTGGCATCGCTTGCCATTATCGCGGGTCCTGAAGGCGCCCGCGTGATGCAGGCAGTATAACAGGAGCGAGATTTTCATGGTCAAACTAGCGGGACTGGGCAAAGCTGCCGCTGCTTCGATCCTCATTTCCGGCATCGTGTTCGGTACTGCCGCACGCGCTCAGGAAATTTCGGAAGCGCATATCGCTGCCGCACGGCAGGCGATCACCTCTCTTGGCGTTACCGACCGTTTTGACGACATTCTGCCGGGTCTGGCGGAGCGTCTGAAGGCCGAACTCATTCAGGCCTCGCCGAATGTGCAGGACGCGATCACCGAGACCGTCGATGCCAAGGCGCTCGAGCTTGCGCCGCGCCGCGCCGATCTGGAACGCGAAGCAGCGCTGACCTATGCGCGCGCCTTCAGCGTTGAAGAGCTGAACGCCATTTCCACCTTCTACAGCAGTGAAGCCGGCAAGAAGCTTCTGAAGGACGGCCCGATCGCTACGCGCGAACTGATGAAGGCAGCTGATATCTGGGCAGCCGGCATCAACCGTGACCTCAATGCCGCCTCCATGTCGGAGCTGCAGAAGGTTGCCGGCGCTGATCTGAAGCCGCTTCCGGCCGATCAGAGCGCCACGGGCGGTGCTCCGGCACATAAGCCCTGATCGAAGGAAGGGCGCCGGGCCGAAAAGCGTAACGCGGTTTCGGCAAAATCCGATGCCCAGGCAAAAGCCACTTTCAGAAATATTCAAAGCCCGGTCGCAGGACCGGGCTTTTCATTTGTGCGTCGCAGCACCTATATGTGCCGTGAATACGCGCTCGCCCGCCTCGGGATGCATGGCGCGGTGTTGATCAGGGGTTTGACTATGACAGCTTATGACTACGATCTTTTCGTCATCGGTGGCGGTTCCGGCGGCGTGCGCAGCGGCCGCGTGGCAGCCTCGCTCGGCAAGCGCGTGGGGATCGCTGAAGAATATCGTTATGGCGGCACCTGCGTCATCCGCGGCTGCGTGCCGAAGAAGCTGTTCGTTTATGCCTCGCAATTCCCCGAACATTTCGAGGATGCCGAAGGTTTCGGCTGGAGCGTCGGCGAGCGCCGTTTCGACTGGAAGAAGCTGATCGCGGCGAAGGACAAGGAAATCGCCCGTCTGGAAGGGCTTTACCGCAAGGGGTTGGAAAACGCCAAGGCCGATATTTTCGACAGCCGGGCTGAGCTGGTCGATGCCCATACCGTCAAACTCATCAAGACCGGCGAGACCTTCACTGCCGAGCGTATCGTGATTGCCGTCGGCGGCACGCCGAACGAGCACAGGGCGCTGCCCGGTCATGAGCTGACGATCTCGTCCAACGAGGCCTTCAATCTGGAAGAGCTGCCGAAATCGATCCTGATCGCTGGCGGCGGTTATATCGCCGTGGAATTCGCCAATATCTTCCATGGGCTCGGTGTCGAAACGACACTGATCTATCGCGGCAAGGAAATCCTGTCGCGGTTCGATCAGGACATGCGCAAGGGCCTGCATGAAGCGATGGAGGCCAAGGGCATCCGCATCCTTCTGGAAGATATCATCGAGGACGTCCGCAAGGACGGGGCGGAGGGTTTCGTGGCCCGCACGAAGCAGAGCAAATCGCTCAATGTCGGCCTGGTGATGCTGGCGCTCGGTCGCGATCCCAACACCAAGGGCCTCGGCCTCGAAAATGCCGGTGTGAAGGTGGATGCGCGCGGCGCGATCATCGTAGACGAGTATTCGCGCACGAATGTGCCGAACATCTTTGCGCTGGGTGACGTCACCGACCGGGTACAGCTGACGCCGGTGGCGATCCACGAGGCGATGTGCTTCATCGAAACCGAATACAAGAACAACCCGACCAAGCCGGATCACGAGCTGATCGCGACGGCGGTGTTCTCGCAGCCGGAAATCGGCACCGTCGGTCTCTCGGAAGAGGAAGCCGGCAAGAAATATCCGGAGCTTGAGGTCTATCGCGCCCAGTTCCGGCCGATGAAGGCGACGCTTTCCGGCCGTCAGGAAAAGACGATCATGAAGCTGATCGTCAATGCCGCCGACCGCAAGGTTGTCGGCGTCCATATTCTCGGCCACGAGGCGGGCGAGATGGCGCAGCTTCTCGGCATCACGCTGAAGGCCGGCTGCACCAAGGATGATTTCGACCGCACCATGGCGGTTCATCCGACGGCGGCGGAAGAGCTGGTGACGATGTATTCGCCGAGCTACCGCGTGGTGAACGGTGAGCGTGTGTAACGCCGATACAGGCGTGATATAATCGCTGTACTCATCCTCCGCCGCCCTTTGAAAACCGATGTTTTTCGGATGGCGGCGGGTTGTTAAATCGTTTGAATTGACTTTTGTGTATCTGGAGCGCCCAAAACGGGCAGAATGAGCCTGTTAGCTCGGGGATCGGCTATGCAAAGCCGATGCTTGGAGCTATAAGCCGCTCAATTTTTCGAGGCGGTCGCGCGGCAGTCGCGCGGGCGAAAAAAGGGTAAGAACATGGCACAGAATTGGACCCCCGGCAGCTGGCGACAGAAACCGATCCAGCAGGTTCCCGAATATCCGGACGCGGCAGCGCTTGCGGCCACGGAAGCCACCCTTGCGACCTATCCGCCGCTGGTCTTTGCAGGTGAAGCCCGCCGCCTGAAAAAACAGCTCGCCAATGTGGCTGAAGGCAACGCCTTCCTGATGCAGGGCGGCGATTGTGCTGAAAGCTTCCTTGAGCATGGCGCCGACAATATCCGCGACTTCTTCCGCGCTTTCCTGCAGATGGCCGTCGTGCTGACCTATGGCGCGCAGCTGCCTGTCGTGAAGGTGGGGCGTATTGCCGGCCAGTTCGCCAAGCCGCGCTCTTCCAACGTGGAAGTGCAGGATGGCGTGTCGCTGCCGTCCTATCGCGGTGACATCATCAATGGCATCGAATTCAACGAGGCCTCGCGCATTCCGAACCCGGAGCGCCAGCTCGACGCGTACCGCCAGTCGGCGGCGACGCTGAACCTGCTGCGCGCTTTCGCCATGGGTGGTTACGCCAACCTTGAAAACGTTCACCAGTGGATGCTCGGCTTCATCAAGGACAGCCCGCAGGCGGACCGTTACCGCAAGCTGGCCGACCGCATCTCCGAAACCATGGATTTCATGAAGGCGATCGGCATCAGCGCGGACAGCAATCCGAGCCTGCGCGAGACCGACTTCTTCACCAGCCATGAAGCGCTGCTGCTTGGTTATGAAGAGGCGCTGACCCGCGTCGATTCCACATCCGGCGACTGGTATGCGACCTCCGGGCACATGCTGTGGATCGGCGACCGTACGCGCCAGCTCGACCATGCGCATGTGGAATATTTCCGCGGCATCAAGAACCCGATCGGCCTGAAATGTGGCCCGTCGCTGACGCCCGACAATCTGATCGAGCTGATCGATGCGCTGAACCCGGCAAACGAGGCCGGCCGTCTGACGCTGATCTGCCGCTTCGGCCATGACAAGGTGGCGGACAGCCTGCCGAAGCTCATCCGTGCGGTTGAGAAGGAAGGCCGCAAGGTCGTCTGGTCCTGTGATCCGATGCATGGCAACACGATCACGCTCAACCACTACAAGACGCGTCCGTTCGAGCGTATCCTGTCGGAAGTCGAAAGCTTCTTCCAGATCCACCGCGCTGAAGGCACGCATCCGGGTGGCATCCATATCGAGATGACCGGCAAGGACGTGACCGAATGCACGGGTGGCGCGCGCGCCGTGACCGCGGATTCACTGTCCGACCGTTACCACACCCATTGCGATCCGCGTCTCAATGCCGATCAGGCGCTGGAACTGGCGTTCCTGCTGTCCGAGCGCATGAAGAGCGGCCGTGACGAGAAGCGCCTGGCGATCGCCAACGCGTAAGGTAACGCCGTGAACGAAAAAAACCGCCGGGAGACCCTCCGGCGGCTTTTTCATGCGCGGTGCTGAGCTATTGCACCAGCGCCGGTTGCTGGCAGCGGACGTCGGTGACGCGCACATCGGCTTCGCCGATCTTGACGCCGAGAACCAGAAGCACATTGTAGAGCAGCTGATCGACGGGAGCCGTGACTGCCGCGAGCGTGTTGGCAAGCGCTGACTGAATGCCTGCCAGACCTCCCAGATCGAGGTTGAGGAAGAGAATCCGGATATCCAGGTTGAGGTTCTTCAGCAGTGAACTGACAAGAGTGGTAACGGTGTCCTTGGTCGAGACGCTCTTGATCTTGGCTTGTGTAATATCCGACTGGGTGAAGGTCAGCTTGGTCTTCGTCATGTTGGTGGCGTTGATGAGGGCGCTGCCATTGATGGCAAGCAGCGCTGAATCCACGATGGCCGCCTTGGTGACGCGCGGGTCCTTGCCGAAATTGGCAAAGGCCGTGGTATCGACATTGCCGAGCGCGATTTCGGCGACGCCGGGAACGACCTCGATATCGACGGTACCCTGTCCACCGCCCGTGCAGCGAATATCGGCAAGCCGCGCTTCGGCATGGGCAACTTCCACATAGAGCGGAATATTGACCTTGAGGCCGGCAATGGCCTGCAATCCGTCGACCACGACATTGACCGCCAGCCGGGTCTGCGCGGTGCGTACGATGGTGCCCTGACCACCGACGGCGAGCGACGGCGTTTCGACGGGCGGTTCGCCAATGGCGAGCGTTGCCTTGACCGAGGCGAGGCCAAGAATATTGGCGTTGAGATTAAGCCCCAGCTGGTTACCGCCATTGCCCGCCACGGCAGCGGCATTGATGAGATCGAAGACGCCGGCTGTTACCTTGAGGTTTTCACCCGTGCCGATCAGCTTGTCGGAGAAGGGGCCGAGATTGAGGATTTCCTCAAGCTTGATCTTGACGTTGCTCTTGTTGACGGTTTTTTGCAGCGTATTCAGGATGTTGACCACCGCCGGCTGTAACCCTGTGGTTTTTGTCAGCACGTCGAGGAATTTGCCGTAGGTGATTTCCGTCTTCAGCACATCCTTGTAGGTGCCGGCGGTGAGGTTGAGATCGATGGCCAGCGCCTCGACGATCTTCAGTGCATTGACATCGGCGGCGAGAAGCGCCTGGTAATCCATGAGCTTCAGCGACACCGTGGTGCCGAGCAGGCCACCGAGCAGGCTGTTGAGAATTCCCTCATCGAGGCTCGCCAGTCGTGATCCCACCGAAAATGCGGCGATCTTCTGCGACGAGGCCGTTCCCACCGCCGAGACCTTGGGCGGCTTGGTGAAGGCGGAGGCGAAGAATATCTGCCCCTGCTCGACAATGTTCACCTTGATCGCATTGGTGGGCAGGGCATTGTCGACGAAACGCTGGCCGACCGGTACGGTCGCATCCGGTTCGTAGTGACCCTTGATGACTTCGGCATAACCCTTGCTGCTGGCGAATTCATTCAAGGGATCGAAGGGCTGCAACCCATTTGCGGTCAGGAGACCCTTGTCCGTCTTGACGCCGAGATCCATGCCATTGAGGGCGAAATATTGCTGGACGGCCTTCTCGGCGTCGGTGGAACTGGCTGCTGCCGATATGGCCGCGAGATCGGCGGTCTGCTGCAATTGCCGCTTCTGCAATGTCAGATAACCGTAATCGACGCCCAGCGCCAATATGCCGATGAAGAGCGGTGCAGTGAGCCCGGCCGAAATGGCGATGTTGCCCGTTCTGTCCTTGAGGAAGCGGGGAAGCAGGGAATGGATATCGCGCATGTCATGCTCCTCCGATCCGGATGGTGGAAAAACGCCGGATGACCGGCTCGGGCAGGGTGTAGCTGTAGAGGCTCCAGATCGGCAGGTTGCTGGCGTCGTATTCGACCTTCACCGTGAACTGGTTGGCATTGGCTGGATCGGTGGCGACATCGACGGTGAAGCGCGATTTGTCCATGAAAGCGTAGCTGAGATCGCTTTTGGTGACGAAATCCCGCGCAAGCTGCTGTCGCTCGGTCGTATTCAGCCCGGCAACCGCCGTTCGCGCTGCATCGGCCGCGACCTGCTGCACCGAATAGGCCGCCATGAGATAGATGCCGTAGGCGATCATGGTCAAAAGGACGAGAAAGAAGATTGGCGCGACGATGGCGAACTCGATTGCGGACGAACCGGATCGATCGCGAAAGAAACGTACTCCATTACGCATAAAGCACCCCCGTTCCTTAAGGCATCAAGGTTCGATGCCTTGATTTATTATTTTCGGAAATGCTAATTTATGGGTGTTAATTTTGTGTTGACGTCGCTCTTGTGGGTTGCAGGCGGGAAATAATCTTCGCGTCAGCACCCGCCAGCTTCAGATCAGCCGAAGGCCCTTGAAGCTCGCATGGCCGTCCTTGCCGATAATGATGTGATCATGAACGGCGATGCCGAGCGGCTTTGCGGTATCGATGATGGTTTTGGTCATCTCGATATCCGCGCGTGAAGGGGTGGGGTCGCCACTCGGGTGATTGTGGATTAAAATCAATGCAGTAGCGGAAAGTTCAAGGGCGCGGCGCACCACTTCGCGCGGATAGACCGGCGTGTGATCCACGGTTCCCTGACCCTGCACCTCGTCGGCGATCAGCACATTGCGCTTGTCGAGGAACAGGATGCGGAACTGTTCGCGCGTCTCATGGGCCATGGCGGCGTGGCAATAGTCGATGACCGACGACCAGGAGCCGAGAACCTGCTTGTTGCGGATTTCGCTTTTCAGCATGCGTTGGGACACCGAAGCGACGAGCTTCAGATCAAGCGCCACGGCCTCGCCCACGCCCTTCACCTCCTGCAACAGCGGCAAAGGCGCACCAAGCACGCCGCCCAATGTTCCGAAACGGGTGATGAGGGCTTTGGCTATGGGCTTGGTGTCGCGCCTCGGGATCAGCCGGAACAGCAGCAGTTCCAGCAATTCATAATCGGCAAGCGCAGCATCGCCGCCATCGCGGTAACGCGCCCGCAGCCGGTCCCGGTGGCCGTGATAGTGAGCGGCATCCGCTTCCTGTTCTGTAACGGCTGCGGCCCGCTCGACCTTCTTCGGTGCGCTTCGCGGTTCGGCAAAAAAGCCGCGCTCATCCGCCCCGTCGAACAGATCGCCTTCGCCCGCCTCAAAGCCGGGTGTCGTGGAAAGATCGGCGGAAGGCGGGGCAGGGCGTTTTGCCATAGGCGGGTCTGGCCTTATGCGAGTGGCGGAAGGCCCGGACGATCGAAGCCGCCCGGCGACAGCGTAAAGATTTCGCAGCCCGTGGCTGTCACGCCGACGACATGTTCATACTGCGCGGAGAGCGAACGGTCGCGCGTCACCGCCGTCCAGCCGTCGGAGAGTACCTTCACATGCGGCTTGCCGAGGTTGATCATCGGCTCGATGGTGAAGATCATGCCCTCGCGGATTTCCGGGCCTTCGTCGGGGTGGCCGTAATGCAGGATGTTCGGCGTGTCGTGGAACAGGCGTCCGACGCCGTGGCCGCAGAAATCGCGCACAACGGAGCAGCGTTCCGCTTCCGCATAGGCCTGGATCGCAGCGCCGATCGCGCCGGTGCGCACGCCGGGTTTCACCGCCGCGATGCCACGCAGCAGGCATTCATAGGTCACTTCCATCAGCCGTTCGGCGGCACGCTTGATCTGGCTGACCGGATACATGCGGCTCGAATCGCCGTGCCAACCGTCAAGCACATAGGTCACGTCGATATTGACGATATCGCCTTCGCGCAGCGGCTTTTCATCCGGAATGCCGTGGCAGACGACGTGGTTGATCGAGGTGCAGACGGATTTCGTATAACCGCGATAATTCAGCGTTGCCGGCAGTGCGCCGTGGTCGGCGCCGAATTCGAAGACGAAACGGTCGATGGCGTCGGTCGTCACGCCCGGCTTGACGATCGCCGCCAGCTCATCGAGGCAGCGTGCCGTCAGCTGGCACGCCTTGCGCATGCCATCAAAATCCTCAGGGCTGTAAAGGCGGATGACGCCTGTGTTTTTGAGGGGGGCGGAGGCTGCGTCGATATAGGTGACCATCATAGTGCTTTCTGTCTCTTTACGTCCCTGTTCATAAAACAGCCGGACGCCATTCGTCCATCTTAACCGTTCCGTTGACCGAAATTTGTGAGGGCGAGACCGTGCATTTCACCGCATAGGCCTCCACGCCGCGCGCCATCGCCCGTTGAAACGCCAGCGCATAGACGGGATCGAGATCGTCGCAGATGCGCATCCGCTCGCAATCGTCGCGCTGGATGAGATAAAGCATCACCGCACGGCAACCAGCTTCCGCTGCGTCACCCAGTTCCTCCAGATGTTTGGCGCCGCGTTTGGTGGCGGTGTCGGGAAATTCGGCGAGGCCTTTCTCGCGCATGAAATGCACGTTCTTCACCTCCACATAGGCATCCGGCCGACCTTCTTCCGACAGCAGGAAATCGATGCGGGAATTGCGCCCGTATTTCTGTTCGCGGCGGATTGTCGAATAGCCGGCAAGTTCTGGAATACGGCCGGTGAGGATCGCCTCTTCCGCCAGCCGGTTCGGCATGCCGGTATTGATGCCGACCACCGTGCCATCGGCCTCGACCATTTCCAGCATGTGGCGATATTTGCGCGTGGGGCTGTCATGTTCGGAGAGCCAGATGCGGGAACCCGGTGTGGTGAGCCCACGCATGGAGCCGGTATTGGGGCAGGAACCGGTGATCGCCGTGCCGTCTTCCAAGACGGCATCGAACAGGAAGCGCTTGTAACGGGAAATGAGCGTGGCGGGAATAAGTGGGGGCGTGAAGAACATGGGGCCTTGAAGGTGAGAAATGATGGGCGTGGTCAGGAAAGGACATAGGTTCCCGGCGCATCGCCGAGTACGGGCCGCTTGCCGGCTCCCGGCTTTCGCGCTTTCACCTTCTCGGCATTCTGGTCTTCGATCCAGTTCTGCCAGTGCACCCACCACGAGCCCTTGTGGGCCGTCGCGGCGGCCTGCCAGGCATCGAAGTCTCCGGCCGGTGACGGCCCTGTCCAATATTGATATTTTTCGAGCTGCGGCGGATTGACGACGCCTGCTATGTGACCGGACGCGCCGAGCACGAATTCCACCGGCCCGCCGAACAGCGCAGCACCCGTGAAGACCGATTTTGCCGGCGCGATATGGTCGTCGCGGGTGGCGAGATCGTAGACGGGGATCGTTATATCGCCGAGATTGATGCGCTTGCCAGCAACGCGCATCAATCCTCGGGCGAGATTGTTCTCGAGATAACAATTGCGCAGATAGAAGGAGTGGCTTGCGGCGGTCACCCGGGTCGAATCCGAATTCCAGTAGAGGAGATCGAAGGGCAGGGGCTCGGTGCCGCGCAGGTAATTATCCACCACATAGGGCCAGATGAGATCTGAAGCGCGCAGCATGTTGAAAACGGTGGCCATGATCGAGCCATCGAGATAACCGACCGCCTGCATGTGCTTGTCGAGCGCCGCCAGCTGGCCTTCGTCTATGAAGACCTTAAGGTCGCCGGCATGGATGAAATCCGTCTGGGCGGCCAGCAGCGTGGCGCTGCGGATGCGCTCATTGCCCTCCTGCGCATGCAGCGCCAGCGCCGAAGACAGAAGCGTGCCGCCGACGCAATAACCGATGGCGTTGATGTCCTTCTCGCCGGTCCGTTCCTCGATGGTGTCGAGCGCGAAATCGATACCCTCGCGGACGTAGTCGTCCCAGCCCTTTTCGGCGAGGCGCGCATCCGGGTTGATCCAGGAGACCATGAAGACGCTGTGGCCCTGCTCAAGACACCAGCCGACGAAGGATTTCTGCGGGTTGAGGTCGAGAATGTAGAATTTGTTGATCCACGGCGGCACGATCAGCAGCGGCCGTTTGAAGACCTTTTCCGTCGTCGGCGCATAATGGATGATTTCGCAGAGCGGGCTTTTCGCCACCACCTTGCCGGGGGTGACGGCGATATTCTGGCCGATGACGAATTTGCTGTAATCGGTCTGGCGCAGTTTCAGATGGCCATTGCCGGCCGCGACATCTTCCGCCAGCTGCGCCATGCCCTTGACGAGATTGGCGCCGCTGGAGGCGACCGTTTCGCGGAAGACCTGCGGATTGGTGAAGACAAAATTGGCCGGAGAGAGAGCCTCCGTGACCTGCCGCATGTAGAACAGCGCCTTGGTGCGGGTGTGCTCGTCGAGGCCTTCGGCCTCCGTCACCATCCGGTCGGCGAAACCGACGGTGGTCTGGTAGGCTTTCAGCAGGAAATCGAAGAACGGATTGGCCTGCCAGTCGGCATCGGCAAAACGCTTGCTTCTGCGTTGGGCAGGGCCGCTTTCGGCCGCATTTTCCGAGTGCGAATCGGCCTCGCTGGAAAATTGTGCCAGCGATTTTGCCCAGAGGTCGTAATAGCTGGAGAGAAGATGGGTCTGCGCTTCCAGCGACCGCTTCGGCTCGGCCATCCAGTATTCGGCGACGTCGGAGAGCGTCTTGATGAGGTCGGTCATCGGGTCGGCGCTTGCCTGGGGAATTTCGCCGCGTTCGCGCGGCGCCAGCCATTCCGAGGCGGCCTTGCCGAGGTTTTCGAGCGCGCGGGCGATGTTGATCGCGAAGGTTTCGGGGTCGCGGATCAGGTAGGCCTCGGCGGAACTGGCGTCGAAGCCGGGCGTTTTGCCACCCTTTTTCGCCCCCCCGCCGTCAACACCTGCCATGCGCTATCCTCCACCAAATTTGTGTTTGCACATTCTGCATGAAAACGAATACAAGTTCCACCAGCAAGGGGAGGCCACAAAGGGCCGAACCGCGGTCGAATTTGATATCGGCAGATATCCTTACAGGCGGAACAGGACGATGGGCAAGCACATGGGCACATGGGGAACATATGCGGAAAACGCCGCGAGAATCGCTGTTCTTTCGCTCTCCGGCGCCATGCTCGTCACCACGCTTGCGGCCTGCAAGGCCCCAGAGCCTATCGTCGCACCGGCCCATATGCGCCGCCCGACGACTGAAATCGTCGGTCCGCGGCCCGTCAGCGACACTGCGGTGAGCCAGAAGCGCGACACCGACACCTATCCGACCTTCTCCCAGCCGCTGACGGCTGCGGGCAGCCAGATGGGCGATGACGAGGCCTCCAAGATGGAAACAAGCCTTTCGCGCCTCGGTGCGGCACGGCGCAACGGCCAGATTTCGGAAGCTGAATACAAGCGCCGGGTGGCCGAGCTGCGGGCGCTTGCCGAAAACCAGAAGCCGGTTGCGACGCCTGCTTCGCAGTGAGATTCGGCCGCGCATTTTGCACGGTTCCCGGGACTGCTCCTTAACGTCTTCACATACCCCAAATGGACCCGTTCCTATGAGCCAAAGGCTGCATATGAAGCGAGCGGGTGCATCCTGTTTCTTCTCCCCCGGCGGGGAGAAGAAACTCGTGGTGATGCCGAGCCTTCCGTAGCGACATTAAAGGCTGACAGGGCATGCCGTTCGGCAATCCTAACCCCTTCTTTACCCTGCCTCTGAACCATCCGCTTACCGAAGATGTTAAGCGGATGGAGGCGGTTTGCCGCTTATGATGCGGCCATAACAAACAGGCCGCTGAAAAAGCGGGGCACGGGTGAAATATCATGAAATGCATCGCCGCTTTGCTGGTTCTTGCCGGTTTTGCGCTCGCACCCGCTCAGGCGCGGGCGCCACACATCAATTTCGGGGCATCCGCGTTTCAGGGGCAGTGACAGGGCTAATTTTGTCAGTCGTTACCGGCGGCTTCGCTCAGAACGTCGAGATCAGGCACCGTGATATGGCGGTTGTTCTCGATGCGGATAATGCCTTCCTTGCGCAGCTTGGTCATTTGCCGGCTAACGGTCTCGATGGTGAGACCCAGGAAATCAGCTATATCGGCCCGTGAAAGCGGCAGGTCGAAGCACGATTTGTCTTCATTTTCCGGGTCGATATGGGTGGCGATCATATAAAGAAAGCTGGCAACCTTTTCCTGTGCCGATTTACGCCCAAGCGTCAGCATCCAGTCGCGCGCCTCGTCCAGTTCCTTCAGGGACTGGTTGTGCAGCTTGCGTTCCATGTCAGGCACTTCGGAGACCATGCGGTCGACGACGCGGCGCGGGAAGAGACAAATCTCCACATCGGTCGCGGCTTCCGCCGTCATCTTGCTTTCGGCCAGGAAGGGACGGCCGAGGAAATCCGGCGCGAATTGCAGGCCGACGATCTGCTGTCGGCCATCCGACATCATCTTGGAGAGCTTCACCACGCCATTGAGAATGTTGCCATAGGAGGTGACGAGCTCACCCTGGCCGAGAAGCTCATTGCCCGCTTCCAGTTTCTTGCGGCTGGAATGGCGGTTCAGATCGCACAGTTGCTGTGGTGTCAGCGTGCTGCAAAGACCGCCGTGTCGCGCCTCGCAGGAGCGGCAGACGACGGGTTCTTCGGAATTGTGGATGGTCTTCTGCAGCGTGTCCATAAGCCTTTTCCAATGCTGGCTTTTTCGGAACGAATGCGACCGTGGGTGTCAAATCCGGTCTTGTTGAAGGCTTGCGCCATGTAGCCGTCGTCCCCGCGTCTACTTTAGCAAGAACTTATGGCGCAATTTGATTGAAGTCAAAGTTGCAAACTGTCGCAGCGGTTACTGAAAGAGAGGAAATCGACATTTTCTTGATAAAAGGCAAATCCGGTGATGAATACCGAACTTCTTCGCAAATATTCGGGTGCAGTGCCGCGTTACACGAGCTACCCGACCGCGCCGCATTTCCACGAGGGAATCGATCATACGACCTATCGCGGCTGGCTCGGCGCGCTTGGCCACAGGAACCGCATATCGCTTTACCTGCACATTCCCTATTGTGACCGGCTGTGCTGGTTCTGTGCCTGCCACACCAAGCACACGCTGAAATATGAGCCGATTGCCGTTTATCTTGAAGCACTTAAGCAGGAGATTGCAGCCGTTGGCGCGCTCGTTTCACCCGATGCGGTGGTGAGCGCCGTGCATTTCGGCGGCGGTTCGCCCACCATGCTGAAGCCGGAGGACATGCAGAGCCTGATGGACTGTCTGCGGCGGCATTTCACCTTCGGGCTGGACCCCGAGATCAGTGTCGAGATGGACCCGAACGATCTTGATGACAGCCGTTACGATGCGCTTGCCGCCGTCGGCATGTCGCGCGCCAGCCTCGGTGTGCAGGACTTTGATGACAAAGTGCAAAAAACCATCAACCGCATCCAGTCCTTTGAACAGACGAAATCCGTTGTGGATGCCGTGCGGGCGAGGGGTGTTCACTCCGTCAATTGCGACATTCTTTATGGCCTGCCGTTCCAGACCTGCGAGACGCTGAAGAAGACAGTGGATCAGATCGTCTCGCTAAATCCGGACCGGGTGGCGCTTTTCGGTTATGCCCATGTGCCGTGGATGAAGAAACACCAGTCGCTGATCCCCGAACACGCGCTTCCCGACGTTGCCGAGCGTTATCGTCAGATGACGATGGCGGGCGAGATGCTGAAGCAGGCGGGATATCGCGCGGTCGGCATCGACCACTTTGCCAAGCCGGCGGACACTTTATGCCAGGCTGTCGAAGCCGGCGCCCTGCGTCGGAATTTCCAGGGTTATACCACCGATACGGCCGATGCGCTGATCGGGCTCGGCGCATCCTCCATCGGCCGGCTGCCGCAGGGTTATGTGCAGAACATGGTGGCGACGGGGGAATATCAGCGCATGGTGGGCGAGGGCGGGCTTGCCGTCGTCAAGGGCATAGAACTTTCGGAAGAGGATCATGTGCGCTCGCATGTCATTGAGCGGCTGATGTGCGATTTCGCGCTCGACTTTGCGGATATCGACCACCGTTTCGGCAGGGCGAGCCATTCCGTGCGGACGCAGGCGCAGCAATTCGCTGCCGGCAACAGCGACGGTGTGGTGCGTATGGAAGCCGGGATTTTTGCCGTCACGGAGACGGGGAAACCCTTCGTGCGTAATATCGCGGCAATCTTCGACACCTATCTCGGCAATGGACGCGGCCGCCATTCGGTTGCTGTTTAGGCAACAGTTTTGGGGCAAATTTCAAAGTTACGTCACGAAACCATTGGCTTTTTTGTGCGACTTGCCTATGTGGTGCGTCTGATAGGATAATTCATACGAACGACAATAAGGATTATGGGCGTGACAGCTACATTCGACAAGGTTGCCGACATTATCGCCGAAACCAGCGAAATCGACCGCGAAACCATTACGCCGGAGAGCCACACGATCGACGATCTGGGCATCGACAGCCTCGACTTTCTTGATATCGTTTTCGCGATCGACAAGGAATTCGGCATCAAGATCCCGCTCGAGCAGTGGACGCAGGAAGTCAACGAAGGCAAGGTTTCCACCGAAGAGTACTTCGTGCTGAAGAACCTCTGTGCCAAGATCGACGAATTGCGCGCAGCCAAGGGCTGATGTGACAATGCCCGCTTCCGGCGGGCATTTTTCTTTCTGGACCCAGCCTGTAATGGCGGGTCGCAACCGACCAGAAACGGGCCGGACGGATGCTGCTTGAATATTTCCAGATGATCGACAAGGTCGAGGCCGTGGACATGACGACGCGCACATTGAAGGCGCAGTCCGTTGTTCCCGACAAGAGCCCGGTTTTCGAAGGCCACTTTCCCGGCATGCCGCTGGTTCCGGGTGTGCTTTTGATCGAGACGATGGCGCAGGCCTCCGGCATGCTGGTTCTGGCATTTTCCGATTTTGCCTCCATGCCGTTCCTGATGTCGGTCGATGGTGCCAAGATGCGTACCTTCGTGGAGCCCGGCGCGGTTCTCGATATCGAGGCCGTGCTGGAGCATGACGGTTCGGGCTTTGCCGTTACCAAGGCGAAGATCACCTCGGATGGCAAGAAGGTTTGCGACGCGCAGCTCAAACTCAGGACGATGCCCTTCAGCGAAATTCCGCTCGCGCCCATCGTCAGGAAGCGGGCCGAGGAAGTCGGCCTGATGGCGGCGATTGCCGCGGATGCGCAGAAATAAGCGCTTCCGCCCGTTTCTAAGGGGAGCGTTTTTCCCGTCGGCCCGGTTTTGACGCGTGAAAATCGTGGGCTCGCGACGGCGGATCGGGCCTTCACCATTGCCAATCCGCATCGCGCGCTTTATTCCGCAACGCATGAAGTGGTTGTTCGCAACCGCTGTGGATAGCCGTGACCGTTTCGGCGGGGCCGGCTGCAAAGGATGACAGACGATGAAATCTGACAATGATGTGGTGATAACAGGGGTCGGCATCGTGACCTGTCACGGCGTTGGCAGCCAGGCGCATGTGGCGCTTCTTTCTGGAGCCGCCGTGCCGGAGCCGGTTGTCGAGACCGAAAAGTTCAAGCCCTATCCGGTCCATCCCATGCCGGAAATCGACTGGTCGGCCCAGATCGCCAAGCGTGGTGACCAGCGCCAGATGGAGAACTGGCAGCGTCTCGGCGTTTTCGCCGCCGGTCTCGCACTCGATGATGCCGGGCTGAAGGACAATGCCGAAGCCTGCGCCACCATGGACATGATCGTTGCTGCCGGTGGCGGTGAACGCGACATCAATGTCGATACGCTGATTGTCGATGAGGCGCTGAAGCGCAACGACCGCGAAAAGCTGCTCAACGAGAAGCTGACGACGGAGCTGCGCCCGACGCTGTTTCTCGCTCAGCTTTCCAACCTGATGGCCGGCAATATCTCCATCGTGCACAAGGTCACCGGGTCGTCGCGCACCTTCATGGGCGAGGAAGCGGCTGGCATTTCCGCCGTCGAAACCGCGTTCCACCGCATCCGTTCCGGCGAATCGAGCCACGCCCTTGTGGGCGGCGCCTTCTCCGCCGAACGTCCCGACATGATCCTGCTGTTCGAAGCCATCGGCGCGCATGCGCAGGGCGGCTGGCAGCCACTGTGGTCGCGTGAGGATCAGAACGGCGGCGGCATGATTTCCGGTTCGCTTGGTGCATTCCTCGTGCTGGAATCGCGCAAGCATGCCAGCGAGCGGAGCGCCCGCATCTATGCCCGCATCGACGCCATCGAGGGTGACCGCGGCAGCCGCGATGACGGCAAGTTGGAAAAGCGCATGGAGCGCCTGCTGGCCCCTGCAAAGGACAGCGCTGCGACCGTCGTGTTCTCCGGCGCCAGCGGTTATGACGATGTCACGGCCCGCGAAAAGACCATTCTCGAAAAAGCCCTGCCGCAGGCCGCCATTCGCGGTTTCGGTGGCATCACCGGCCATGGACTTGAAGCACAGTTTCCGCTCGGCCTCGCGCTCGCGGCGCTCACGCTTGAAAGCGGGGCGAAGGTTCCTACTTTCGATGCTGCCGCGGAAAAGCCCATGGGCGAAGCGGCAACCGAAGCGGTCGTCACCACCGTCGGCCATGTGCGCGGCGAAGGTGTTGCCGTCCTGTCCCGTGACGTGTGAGGAGAAAAGACCATGACCAATTTCAGGGATCATCTCGGTCGCCCGATCGTCGCCGTCACCGGCATGGGCATCATCACCTCGCTCGGACAGGGGCTTGAGGACAACTGGGCGGCTTTGACGGCCGGTAAGTCGGGCATCCACAAGATCACCCGTTTCCCGACCGAAGGGCTCTCCACCCGCATCAGCGGCACGGTCGATTTCATCGACATCCCGGTTCCGAATTCCGTCGAGCGCTCTTATGCCTTCGCGCGTGAAACCACCATCGAGGCACTGGCGCAGGCCGGTATCTCCGGCGATTTCGATGGCCCTCTGTTTCTCGCAGCTCCGCCGATCGAGCCGGAATGGAGCGCCCGTTTCGAGCTTGCCGACCGGTCTCCGCCGGCTGCCCAGCCGGGCGATGCGTATGAGCGGTTCCTGACGGCCTTCCGTCAGCGTCCCGATCCGGCATTCCAGGAAGCAGCGCTTTTCGGTGCGATTTCCGAGCGCCTTTCCGATCGCTTCGGCACACGCGGCCTGCCGGTCACGCTGTCCACGGCCTGTGCATCGGGTGCGACCGCAATCCAGCTCGGCGTCGAAGCGATCCGCCAGGGCCGTACCGAACGTGCTCTCACGGTTGCGACCGACGGTTCTGTCAGCGCCGAGGCACTGATCCGCTTCTCGCTTCTGTCCGCGCTTTCGACCCAGAACGACCCGCCGGAAAAGGCCTCCAAGCCGTTCAGCAAGGATCGCGATGGTTTCGTGATTGCCGAAGGTGCGGCGACGCTGGTTCTGGAATCGCTGGAATCCGCCGTTGCACGCGGCGCGAAGGTGCTCGGCATCATCAAGGGCGCCGGTGAAAAGGCCGACAGCTTCCACCGCACGCGCTCTTCGCCCGATGGCGGCCCGGCGATTGCGACGATCCGCGCGGCGCTGGCCGATGCGGGCGTGGCTGAAAGCGATATCGGCTATATCAACGCCCATGGCACCTCGACGCCCGAAAACGACAAGATGGAATATGGCTCGATGCTCGCCGTCTTCGGTGAAGGCCTGAAGGATATTCCGCTGTCGTCCAACAAGTCGATGATCGGTCACACCTTGACCGCAGCAGGTGCCGTGGAAGCGGTGTTCTCGCTGCAGACCATGCTGACCGGCACCTTGCCGCCGACGATCAACTACAACAATCCCGATCCGACCATCACGCTCGACGTGGTGCCGAATGTGAAGCGGGATGCGCAGGTGAGCGCGGTTCTGTCCAACTCCTTCGGGTTTGGCGGGCAGAATGCAAGCCTTGTCATGACACGGGAACCGGCCTGATCGGTTTCGTCACTAACAGGAGCGTTTCCAAATGAATTGCGGAAACGCTCTCGCTTCTTTGATTACGCATTCCGGCCGCAAAACCGTTACAGAGTTCTGCTGGAATGATTTTTAGATAACGCCCTCGGGCGAAGGACTGATATATGCGCGCTCTTCAACTCGTGGACGACCGGAAGCTCGAAAAAGTGGACCTGCCCGAACCGGATGCTCCGGGCCCGGGCGAGGTGACGTTGCGCGTCAAGGCCGTGGCGCTCAACCACATCGATGTTTGGGGCTGGCGCGGCATGGCTTTCGCCAAGCGCAAGATGCCGCTCACCATCGGTGCGGAAGCCTCCGGCGTCGTCGAGGCCATCGGCCCCGGCGTTTCGAATGTTCTGCCCGGCCAGCTTGTTTCGGTCTACGGCGCGCGCACCTGCGGGCTCTGCAAGCCCTGCCGCGAGGGCCGCGACAATCTGTGCGAACATGTTCAGGGCGTGCACGGTTTCCATCTCGATGGTTTCGCGCAGGAAAAGATCAATATTCCCGCCCGCCAGCTCGTGCCGGCCCCGCACGGCATTGACGCCGTTGCTGCGGCGCTTGCGCCGGTGACTTTCGGCACCGTCGAGCACATGCTGTTCGACAATGCCAAGCTCGAGCCCGGTGAAACCATCCTCATCCATGCCGGTGGTTCCGGCATCGGCACGGCGGCGATCCAGCTTGCCAAGAAGATGGGCTGCACCGTCATCACCACCGTCGGTTCGGACGACAAGATCGAACGGGCGAAGGCGCTCGGGGCCGATCATGTCATCAACTACCGGACCGACCGTTTCGAAGGCGTGGTGCGCAAGCTGACGAAAAAGAAGGGTGTCGACGTTGTCTTCGAACATGTCGGCAAGGATACCTTCGTCGCCTCGATGTTCTCGCTGAAGCGCGGTGGCCGTCTTGTCACCTGTGGCTCCACCTCGGGCGTTTCCACCGAAATCAACCTGATGATGCTGTTCCAGCAGCAGCTGAAGCTGCTCGGCTCCTTCGGCTGCCGCATGGAAAACATGGCCAATGCCATGCAGAAGATGGCGCGCGGCATCGTGCATCCCGTCATCGATACCGAAGTGACCTTCGACGATATCAACCGGGCGCTGGAGCGGATGGAAACGCGCCAGGTGTTCGGCAAGATCGTTCTGCGGATGGACTGAGCATCTTGAAGCTGTTCCTGACACGGATCGTCCTGAAACTGGACCACTTCCGGCAGTGGTTGATCGCGACATTCGCCTTCGGCCTCCTCAACCTGCTGAAGCTTTTTCCCGCCGATGCGGGTATCCGTGCCGCCGACCGGCTGGCGCGCTGGGTGGGGCCGAAAACCGGCCGCCACAAGCTGATGCTTTACAATCTGGCCCGCGCCTTTCCGGAAAAATCGGAAGAGGAGCGGCTGGAGATCGCCATGGACAGCTGGGCCAATATGGGCCGGCTTGCGGCGGAATATGTGTTTCTCGACCGGCTGTTCGATTTCGATCCGGAAAAGAACGAGCCCGGCCGCATCGAAGTGCAGGGCATCCCGACCTTTCTCGAACTGCGAGACAATCCGCGGCCCTTCATCGTTTTTACCGCTCACAGCGGCAATTTCGAGCTGCTGCCGGTCGCAGGCTCGGCCTTCGGTCTCGATGTGACGGTGCTGTTCCGGCCGCCGAACAATCCCTTCGTGGCCGACAAGGTGTTCAATTTCCGCAAGGAGCGCATGGGCAATCTCGTGCCTTCGCATGCCGGCTCTTCCTTTGCCCTGGCGCGGCAGCTGGAAAAGGGTGGCGGTGTCGGCGTGCTCGTTGACCAGAAATTCGCCAAGGGGCTGACGACGAAGTTCTTCGGGCTCGAAGTTCGTACCAATCCGCTGCTTGCCAAGCTGGTGCGGCAGTTCAACTGCGATGTTTATCCCGCCCGCTGCGTGCGTCTTCCCGACAATCGCTACAGGCTGGAAATAGAGCCCAGGGTTGAAATTCCGCGCGATGAAAGAGGCAATGTCGATATTCAGGCGACGGCGCAGCTTCTGAACGACAAGGTGGAAAGCTGGGTGCGCGAATATCCCGGACAATGGCTGTGGTATCACGACCGCTGGGATGTGAAGCACCTGATTTGACGTCGTTGCCGATTGACCGTATCAGCGTGGTTTTTTACGAAATTCGACCGCGAGATTGGGCATTTCGACGTTTTTCCGTATTCGTGGAACCTCATTTTTCGTTCATGGATTATCGAAATTGAAAAAATAGCGGCGGCTGTGATATTTTAAACAATAATCCCCGCGGTGTTTTTACGTTTCGTTACGTCATTTTTAAGCGCGAAGACGCTATAATCGGGGGTAGAGGGTGCATCCGTCCGCATTGGAAGCGGGGTGTTTGCCCGTTCAGGGAGAGTTGGGTTGAAAGATTTGATTGAGCTGTTCTGGCTGCGTTATACGGAACTGCAATCTGCCGTTGGTAAAAACGAATCCAACAAGATTGCCGTGCTGGAGCGTGAACTGGAGCAGCTTCTCGAGCGGATCGTCGGACGCGAGACCGGAGGCTCCGAGGATATTCGCGAGCAGTTCCGTTTTGCCATCGACCTCCTCAACCACGAGGCGGAAGATCTGGGCTGCGTGCAGCGTAACTCCGAGCTTCTCAGAACGCTTGTCGATCGATATGTCGGCATGCCGCCCAAGGCCAAGGTCATCGGTGACGAAGACGAGGATACGCTGGCGTGGCATCATCGCCATCTGATCCTCGACGAGGACATGCTCAACGATCTGGACGAGCCCGTGGTGGTCGTCTCTCCCGGTTACCGCGTGTCCTTCGCCAATGCCCTCGATGCGTTTCAGCGCAACGCCCCGGAAGGGCTCATCGGCTGCCACATCGCCGAACTGGTCGGTGTCCACCGTTTCCAGAACGACCTCAGGGAAAAGCTCGATAATTGCTTCAAGGGCGATACGTCGAAATATACCTATGCGGAAGACCAGAACGGCCGCACGATCGTGAAGTCGCTCGAAATGTCGCCCTGCTATTCTTCCGCCTACAAACTCGTTGGCGCCATGGTGGTGATCCGGGAGATCGCCGACCGCCGACGCCGCGCCACGGCGTGACATAAGACGCCCGCTGCCTGCCGTCTCAATGGCAGGCAGGCGCTCCGCTATCCCTTACTTCGGGAAGATGGTTTCCCAGATCGCGGCGATGGACCATGCGGATGAAGCATCCGCAAGGAGCTTTGTCGCCATGGCGAGACATGACAGAACGAGAAGCGGGCGAATGATCTTCGCGCCGTTTTTCATCGCGAAGCGGGATCCGACCTGCGCCCCGATGAACTGGCCGAGGCCCATGGCGAGGCCGAGCTTCCACAAAACCGCGCCACCAATCGCAAAAACGACGAAACCGCCAAAATTCGAGCCGAAATTCAGCAGCTTGGTATGGGCGGTTGCCTTCAGCATGCCGAAACCTGCCAGCGCCACGAAGGCGAGCATGTAGAAGGAACCCGCGCCGGGGCCGAAAACGCCATCGTAAAAACCGATCAGCGGCGCGACCACCAGGCCGAAGACGAAGGGCGTGATGCGGCGATGGCTGTCGATATCGCTGAGCTGCGGCTTGAAGGCGAAATAGAGCGCAATCGCGATCAGCAGAAACGGCATGATGGTGCGCAGGAGATCGGCCGGCACGAAGGCGGCCGTCAGTGCTCCGAGCATTCCGCCGGCCATCGCCATCAGCCCCATCGGCAGTTGCTCTTTCAGATTGACGTGGCCGCGTCTCGCATAGGCAAGCGTCGCGGAGGCCGAGCCGAACTGCGCCTGCAGCTTGTTGGTGCCGAGCGTATCGAGCGGCGCAATGCCCATGATCATCATGGCCGGAATGGTGATGAGACCACCGCCGCCGGCGATGGAATCGATAAATCCGGCAAAGATGGCGACGCAGAAGAGAATGACGAAAATGTTGAGGGCGATGTCTTGCACTGGGAATGTCCGGGCAGGCGGGAGGAGAGGGCTTCTTCTTTCACCGAAAAGGCCACCGCGCAATCTCTTTCTGCGCGCTTGGGCGCGGGCAGGGGGATTGCGGTGTGGCCGCTTATCGTTATGTTTCCGTGGCGCGTCGCCGGAAGGGTCGATGGCGCTTCAGACATACGGATGAGGGCATTATGCATAAAGTGATATTCGATACGGACCCCGGTGTGGATGACGCCATGGCGCTTCTGTTCCTGCACCGTCACCCCGATATCGATCTGATCGGCGTCACCACGGTCTTCGGCAACGCGCCCATCGACATCACCACCCGCAATGCGCTTTTCCTGAAGCGGGAATGGCAGATGACAGCACCGGTCGCCAGGGGGGCCGGCGTGACCTTCGATCCCGCCCGTAAGGAAGGCCATTGGCCGACCTTCATCCATGGCGAAAACGGCCTCGGCGATATCGATATTCCCGAAACCATCGATCTGCCGCTCGATCCGCGCCCCGCGCATCGCTTCATCATCGAGACGGTGAAGGCCAATCCCGGCGAGGTGACGCTGATCGCCGTCGGCCGCATGACCAATCTGGCACTGGCGCTGCGCGAGGAACCGGATTTCGCCGCGCTGGTGAAGGAAGTGATCGTCATGGGCGGTGCTTTCGATATGAACGGCAACGTCTCGCCGGCGGCAGAGGCCAATATTCACGGCGACCCGGAGGCGGCCGATTTCGTCTTCACCGCGCCCTGGCGGGTGGTCGTCGTCGGCCTCGACGTCACGACAAAGACCGTGATGACGAGCGCCTTCATGGCGGAGATGGCAGAGGCCGGCGGCAAGCCCGTGCAGCTTCTCTCCGACCTCTCGCAATTCTATATCGATTTCTACAAGACCCGCACCGGCGACGGCATGGTGGTGCATGACAGCTGCGCCTGCGTCTATCTCGTGGCGCCGGAGCTGTTTGAGACCCGCAGCGGCCCGGTGCGCGTCGTCTGCGGCGGTCTTGCCGATGGCCAGACCATTCAGAAGCCGGATGGTCGCGCCTTTCCGCCGGGCGACTGGGACGGGCATCCGAGCCAGCTCGTCTGCACGGATATCAAGCCGGAGCGCGTGCTTTCGGTCATCCGCGCGGCAATTGTGAAGGGCGAGCGCGGCTGAACGACAGGAATGGCCGTTCTTGAGCATGGCTTGCCTTGCATTTTCCCAGAATCTGGCGTTATGCAAGTTCCTTGATCCTATTGCGCGATCCGCCTTGCCAAAGGGGCTGAAAAGGCTGTGCCAGAGGCACGGGCGGATGATCGTGATGCCGCGTGGGCCCGAGAAAAGCCTTGTAGGTTTTCCCGTGCTTTGCGCTACAATGAATAACGCCTGCCGGGTCGGTTCGTGTCGGCGGCGTTTAAAAACAAAAGACGAACCTTCGTTATGGGCCGGCAGAACCGGTCCATTCCCATGAGGAAAGAGATGGAAGAGTTTCACAAGGTCCGGCGTCTGCCGCAATACGTCTTCGAACAGGTCAACCGTTTGAAAGCGAGCGCGCGAGCGGCCGGGGCCGATATCATCGATCTCGGCATGGGCAATCCCGACCTTCCGACCCCGAAGGCGATCGTCGACAAGCTTTGCGAGGTCGTTCAGGATCCGCGTACCCATCGTTATTCCTCGTCCAAGGGCATTCCCGGCCTCCGTCGCGCGCAGGCCGCCTATTATGCCCGCCGTTTCGGCGTGAAGCTGAACCCCGATACCCAGGTCGTCGCCACGCTCGGCTCCAAGGAAGGCTTCGCCAACATGGCGCAGGCCATCACGGCACCTGGTGACGTGATCCTGTGCCCGAACCCGACCTATCCGATCCATGCCTTCGGCTTCCTGATGGCGGGCGGCGTTATCCGCTCCATGAATGTCGAGCCCGATGACAGCTTCTTCGGCCCGCTGGAACGCGCCGTGCGCCATTCCATCCCGAAGCCGCTGGCGCTGATCGTCAACTACCCGTCGAACCCGACGGCACATGTCGCCTCGCTTGATTTCTACAAGGACGTCATCGCATTCGCCAAGAAGCACGAGATCATCGTGCTCTCCGACCTTGCCTATTCGGAAATCTACTTCGACGACAACAATCCGCCGCCATCCGTTCTGGAAGTTCCGGGCGCAATCGACGTTGCGGTGGAATTCACCTCCATGTCGAAGACCTTCTCCATGCCCGGCTGGCGCATGGGCTTTGCCGTCGGCAACGAGCGGCTGATCGCGGCGCTGACCCGCGTGAAATCCTATCTCGACTACGGCGCCTTCACGCCGATCCAGGTTGCGGCGACGCATGCGCTGAATGGCGACGGCTCCGACATCGCCGAAGTGCGCAATGTCTATCGCCGCCGCCGCGACGTCATGGTCGACACCTTCGGCAAGGCCGGCTTCGAAGTTCCGCCGCCGGCGGCGACGATGTTCGCCTGGGCGAAGATCCCGGAAAAGTTCCGTCATCTCGGCAGCCTGGAATTCTCCAAGCTTCTGGTCGAGAAGGCTGATATCGCCGTTGCTCCCGGCATCGGTTTTGGCGAGATGGGCGATGATTACGTCCGTCTCGCGCTCGTGGAAAACGAGCATCGAATTCGTCAGGCAGCGCGCAATCTGAAGCGTTTCCTGTCGAGCGCAGACGAAACGATGCACAACGTCGTTTCGCTTAACGCCCACAGATAAGGGCAACCGAAGGCGGCCGGGCCTCGGCCGCCACCATCACCAGCAAATCAGGAACATACCCATGGCAGATTCATTGAGAATCGGCATAGCGGGGCTCGGCACTGTCGGCGCTTCGCTCGTGCGCATCCTCCAGCAGAGAAGCAACGAACTTGCGATTACCTGCGGACGCGCGATTGAGATTATTGCGGTGAGCGCGCGCGACCGTTCGCGCGACCGCGGCATCGATCTCAAGGGTATTACCTGGTTCGATACGCCGGAACAGCTGGCGAGCGAAGCCGATATCGACGTGTTTGTCGAACTGGTCGGCGGTGCTTCCGGTCAGGCGGAAAATGCGGTGCGGGCAGCGCTGTCGCGTGGTCTCCATGTGGTGACAGCCAACAAGGCGCTGCTTGCAAAGCACGGTGTCGAACTGGCGACCATTGCCGAAGACAAGGGCGCACTTCTCAATTTCGAGGCGGCGGTGGCCGGCGGTATCCCCGTCATCAAGGCGCTGCGTGAGTCTCTCACCGGCAACCATGTGTCGCGCATCTACGGCATCATGAACGGCACCTGCAATTACATCCTGACCAAGATGGAAAAGGAAGGCCTGTCGTTCGAGGCGTGCCTGAAGGAAGCGCAGCGGCTCGGTTATGCCGAAGCGGATCCGGCCTTCGATATCGAGGGCAATGACACCGCGCACAAGCTCTCGATCCTGACCACGCTTGCCTTCGGCAACAAGATTGCTGCCGACGACATCTATCTCGAAGGCATCACCAATATCTCCATCGAGGATATTCAGGCGGCCGCCGAGCTTGGTTACCGTATCAAGCTTCTCGGTGTGGCGCAGGTGACCGACTCCGGCATCGAGCAGCGCGTGCATCCGACCATGGTGCCGCTCGATTCCGTTATCGCCCAGGTGGATGGCGTGACCAATGCGGTGGCGATCGAATCCGACATTCTCGGCGAATTGCTGATGGTCGGCCCGGGTGCCGGCGGCAACGCCACGGCATCCGCCGTACTTGGTGACATCGCCGATATCGCCAAGAGCCGTCCCGGCGCCCAGCAGGTGCCCGTGCTCGGCCGTCCGGCCAAGTCGCTGACGGATTACCGTCGCGCCAAGATGAAGAGCCATGAGGGCGGTTATTTCATCCGTCTGACGGTGAAGGATCAGGCGGGCGTTTTCGCCTCGATCGCTACCCGCATGGCGGATAACAACATTTCGCTGGAATCCATCGTGCAGCGCCAGCGCGTACATGTGGAAGGCGCGCCGCAGACCATCATCCTCGTCACCCATGCGACGATGGAAGATGCGATCCGCAAGGCGGTGAAGGCGATCAAGAACGAGAAATATCTCGTCAGCGAGCCGCAGGTCATCCGCATCGAGCGCACCTGAGACGCTTTATTATTTTGATGGCATCGAGAGCCGCGCTTCCATCCGGAGGCGCGGTTTTTTGTTGTGTGCCGGCCTGCATCGTGCCGCTCGTTCCACGCCCATAAAATTTGAGGGGATGGCGCCAGAACCGCTGGAAAACAAGGCGATTCGGCACTATGGTTAATCCTGTTCACCAAGCGAGGGAGGCGTGGCCGTGACATCGATCATCCTGTTCAAGGACAATAAGCACGCAGGCGTTGCCGCCGCCCATCACCGGGCGCGCCACAATGCCAATGACAATATTCGCAGCATGGAATTCGACATGGCGGAACATGAGCGCAACTGGTGTTCGCTCGCGGTCTTCTCGTTACTGCTGCTCGTCGCCACTGTCTCGATCATCAGCCCGTTTCTCTCGATTTTTTCGGCGTAGGTCCTGTCAGGCGCGTTTTTGCTTGAAAAACGCGCTGACGCCATTTAGCCCGTTGCTGAAGCGCGGATAAGTGCGCATGACAGGGCGAATGGACAGTATGGCAATGATGGAGCCGGCCGATACCGTGGCCCGCGCATTTTTAAGCGTGGAGCGGTCGGCGACAGAACAGCGTTGGGTGTCGCGGCTGGATCAGGCCGGGCAGAACCGTGCGTTGGCCATGTCCCAGATCCACGCCATTCCCGAATTGATTGCCCGCGTGCTTGCCGGGCGCGGGGTGGGTGTTGATGACGCCCTGGCATTCCTTGATCCCACCATACGCGCCCTGATGCCCGACCCGCATATGCTGACCGATTGCGAAAAGGCCGCCGAGCGGCTGGTGCGCGCCATCGACACCGGCGAGAAGGTGGCGATCTTCGGTGACTACGATGTCGACGGTGCTGCCTCTTCGGCGCTGATGTATCGCTTTCTCGGGCATTTCGGGCTGACGCCGGAAATCTATATTCCCGACCGCATTTTCGAGGGCTACGGGCCGAACCCGGCGGCGATGCAGCAGCTTGCCGCCAATGGTGCGACGCTGATCGTGACGGTTGATTGTGGCTCAACCAGCCATGACTCGCTCAAGGCTGCGAAGGATGCCGGAACGGATGTGGTGGTGATCGATCACCATCAGGTCGGCACGGAACTGCCGCCGGCCGTGGCGCTGGTCAATCCCAACCGGGAGGATGATCTGTCGGGGCAGGGGCATCTCTGCGCAGCCGGCGTTGTGTTCCTCGTGCTGGTGGCCACGTTGCGGCTGCTGAAGGACAGACGCAACCGGCAGGCCTTCACGCTCGATCTGCTGTCGCTGCTTGATATCGTCGCGCTTGCGACGGTCTGCGACGTGGTGCCGCTGAAGGGCCTCAACCGCGCTTATGTCGTCAAGGGCCTGATTGCCGCGCGGCACATGAACAATGCCGGGCTTGCGGCGCTATTCAAGAAGGCGGGGCTGGGTGGGCCTGTCACGCCCTATCATTTCGGCTTCCTGATCGGGCCGCGCATCAATGCCGGCGGTCGTATCGGCGATGCGGCCCTCGGCAGCCGCCTGTTGACCATTGATGATTCCTCGCAGGCGGAGGTGATTGCCGAGCGGCTGGATGAGCTGAACCGCGAGCGGCAGGCCATGGAAGCGGCAATGCTGGCGGAGGCGGAAGCCGAGGCGCTGTTCGAATATGGCGACGGCTCAGGTGCCGGCGTCATCGTCACCGCGCGCGAGAACTGGCATCCCGGCATTGTCGGCCTGCTGGCCTCGCGCCTGAAGGACCGTTTCCGTCGTCCGGCCTTTGCCATTGCCTTCGATCCATCCGGCAAGGGCACCGGCTCCGGCCGTTCGATCAACGGCTTCGATATGGGCCGCATGGTGCGCGCTGCCGTGGAGGCGGGATTGCTGGTCAAGGGTGGTGGTCATGCCATGGCGGCCGGCCTGACGGTGGAACGGGCCAATCTTGGCAGGCTCCGGGCCTTTTTCGAGGAAGCGGCCGCAAAGACGGTGAATGAGCTGGTGGAAAGCAGCGTGCTGAAGATCGACGGCGCCATCGGCGCGTCGGGTGCGACATTGCAGCTTGTCGACCAGCTGGAACAGGCCGGTCCCTATGGTTCTGGCCATTCGCAGCCGATCTTTGCCGTGCCGGCCCATCGCCTGCGCGATGTACGGCTTGTGGGCACAGCACACGTCAAGATCACGCTGGAGGCCATGGATGGCTCGCGGCTGGACGGTATCGCCTTCCGCGCCGCCGAAGCGCCTCTGGGGCAGATGCTGCTCAATGCGCGTGGCAGGAACATTCATGTTGCAGGCACGGTGGGCGCCGATCTCTGGCAGGGCCAGAGGCGCGTGCAGCTGCGGGTGCTGGATGCGGCTTTCGCGCCCTGACGGGGCTGCCGAACGATCCGGAATTCTGAGAAACAAGGGTCTTTGACGGGAGAGCCAGACGTGCGTCGAGGTCTTTACGCGATGCGTGAAGATTTTCGTACAGACTGCTGATTTTCAAGGAGAAGCAAGTGGCACGCCCTAGGGGAGTCGAACCCCTCTTTTCAGAATGAAAATCTGACGTCCTAACCGATAGACGAAGGGCGCGTGCGCTTGTGGTGTGGCGCCCTTATAGTCAGGCTCCGGTTGGTCCGCAAGCGGAAAAATTGATTTTTTTCGCTTCGGGACGAGTTTTTTTATGGAAGCCGAAACGCCTGTGGAAAACTGCATCGGGACTGGCCAAGGCCTTGAAATGTCGCCCCTATCACTGCGCGCCGACAATGCACTCACACGTCGTGGGAGGCCGGGCAGGTGGATTCCCAACCCTTAGCTGGCATCAGGCTGCTGTCTTGGCAGAAGAGACGCTGTGAGTGAGGTGAGGGGGGAAGGCAAGCCGGTTGATCTGCCCGGTGGCATTTCGTCCGGCTTGCCTTCCATCGGGGGGACGCCATTCTAACGTGCCGATAGAGAATCGGTTCCGCGCGATGATGACGCGCGACAAAATCGTAGCGTTGAATGAGGCGTTCACATTTTTGAAGGGGAAGAACACGAAGGCAAGTGGCACGCCCTAGGGGAGTCGAACCCCTCTTTTCAGAATGAAAATCTGACGTCCTAACCGATAGACGAAGGGCGCGTGCGCTTGTGGTGTGGCGCCCTTATAGTCAGGCTCCGGTTGGTCCGCAAGCGGAAAAATGCATGATTTGACAAAAAAATGACATGGGTGGCCAGAAGCCCTGAGAAACAAGGATTCTTGTTTCGTAACAAATGGTTAAATGGGCGGTGTGTCGAGTGGTGTGTACTGTTTTATGCGTTTCACTATCGCTGGGCAGCGATGGTTTCGCGAATCCAGGTATTTCAATCGTATCGACCCAAGGTGGATATTATGTCGAATAGACCCTGTATAAAACCAGAACGATGAGCATCACGATTGCCCCATTGATAAGACGTGCCACCCACCGGACGAACTTTGATTTTGAGGGATGGCCCGATGTCAGGTAGCCCAAAAGGTCTGCCAGGGACCCAACCAGATCGCTCATTGCGAAATCCGCCTGAAAATGTCGTTATCTCACCGCAGTAGTTACGTGAGGCCGACCATTCTCGAATTCAAGGTCCGCCTTGACCGAGAATCAAAGAGGGCCGTGGTTTTACTCACAGCCCTCTGTCACCCTTCGATAGAATAACGGGGCCGTATGGCCCCGTATCTGCGTCTTGGTCCGGAACTGGGATAGAAGTGCCCGTTGCGGACGCATGCCGTCCAAAAATCAGTGCAGAATCTGGCTGAGGAACAGCCGGGTGCGCTCGTGCTGCGGATTGTCGAAGAACTCGGCGGGCGAGTTCTGTTCGACGATCTGGCCCTGATCCATGAAGATGACGCGGTTTGCGACCTGGCGGGCGAAGCCCATTTCGTGGGTCACGCACAGCATAGTCATGCCGTCTTCGGCGAGGCTCACCATGGTGTCGAGCACTTCCTTGACCATTTCCGGGTCGAGCGCCGAGGTCGGCTCGTCGAACAGCATGATCTTCGGCTTCATGCAGAGCGAACGGGCGATCGCCACGCGCTGCTGCTGGCCGCCGGAGAGCTGGCCGGGGTACTTGTGCGCCTGCTCGGGAATCTTGACGCGCTTCAGATAGTGCATCGCCACTTCTTCGGCTTCCTTCTTGGGCATCTTGCGAACCCAGATCGGCGCCAGCGTGCAGTTTTCTAGGATCGTCAGATGCGGGAAGAGGTTGAAGTGCTGGAACACCATGCCGACTTCGCGACGCACTTCATCGATCTTCTTGAGATCATTGGTAAGCTCGATGCCATCGACCTGGATCGAACCCGACTGGTGTTCTTCCAGCCGGTTGATGCAGCGGATCATGGTTGACTTGCCGGAGCCCGAGGGGCCGGCGATGACGATGCGCTCGCCCTTCATGACCTTCAGGTTGATGTCGCGCAGCACGTGGAAATCACCATACCACTTGTTCATGCCGGTGAGTTCGATTGCCACGTCCGTTGTCGAGACGGCCAGTTTTTTTGCTTGGGTTTCTGCCATTTTGAGCGTCCCTTATCGTTTATGCCCGGTGTCGAGGTGCCGTTCCATGAACAGCGAATAACGCGACATGCCGAAGCAGAATATCCAGAATACGAAACCTGCGAAAATATAGCCAGTCATTGCCGTGACAGGCGTCGCCCAGTTCGCATCCGATTGGTTGAGTGTGACAATACCGAGCAGGTCGAACATGCCGATGATCGAAACCAGCGACGTGTCCTTGAACAGCCCGATGAAGGTGTTGACGATGCCCGGAATGACAAGCTTCAGCGCCTGTGGCAGCACGATCAGTCTCGTCTTCTGCCAGTAGTTCAGGCCGAGCGAATCCGCCCCTTCATATTGCCCCTTCGGAATGGCCTGCAGGCCGCCGCGGATCACCTCCGCCATATAGGCCGAGGAGAACAGCGAGACACCGACAAGTGCGCGCAGGAACTTGTCGAAGGTCCAGCCTTCGGGCAGGAACAGCGGCAGCATGATGCTGGCGAAGAACAGGACGGTGATCAGCGGAATGCCTCTGATAACCTCAATGAAGAGCACGCAGAGCATCTTGATGACCGGTAGGTTCGAACGCCGGCCGAGTGCCAGAAGAATGCCGAAAGGCAGCGACACCGTGATCCCGAAGAAGGACAGGATGAGCGTTACCATCAGGCCGCCCCACAGCTGCGTTTCCACCTTCGGCAGGCCGAAGACGCCGCCGATGAGCAGGAAAAACGCAATGAAGGGCAGGATGATGAAAAGCGCCAGCGCGTTGAGGCGCTTGAACGGCGCTTTCGGGATAAGCATCGGGATGAGCAGGATGGCGAATGCCACCATCACCACGATGGGACGCCAGCGCTCGTCGAGCGGATAGCGGCCGAAGACGAATTGCCCGAGCTTGGCCGATACGAAGGCCCAGCACGCGCCGGACTGGCCGTCCGGTAGCGCACCGCCCTGCGAAGCGGTCAGGCAGGCGATACGATCGCTACCGGTCCATACCGCATCGATGAAGAGCCATTCGATGATCGGCGGCACCAGATAGACGAGCAGGGCAAGGGCGATAACCGTAAGGACTGTGTCCTTCGGCGTGGCGAAAAGTTTGGTACGCAGCCAATAGCCAAGTCCGACGGCGCTCGAAGGGGCGGGCCGGGCTTCCTCAATGGTCTGGCGCACGAAGGCGTGATTGCTGATCGTCATCGATTATCGCTCCACCAGGGCCATTTTCGCGTTGAACCAGTTCATGACCACGGCCGTGAGCAGGGACAGCGAGAGATAGATGACCAGCCAGATCGCAACGACTTCGACCGCCTGACCCGTCTGGTTCAGGATCGTGCCGCCGACGGAGACGATGTCGGCGAAACCGACAGCGACCGCAAGCGAGGAGTTCTTGGTCAGGTTGAGATATTGGCTCGTCAGCGGCGGGATGATGATGCGCATCGCCTGCGGAACGATGATCAGACGCGTCGTGATGCTGGAACGGAGCCCCAGCGCTTCCGCAGCTTCCGTCTGGCCCTTCGCCACGGCCTTGATGCCGCCGCGAACGATCTCGGCGATGAAAGAGGCGGTGTAAAAGGAAAGCGCCAGAAACAGCGACATGAATTCAGGTGCGACGACCGCGCCACCGGAGAGGTTGAAGCGTCCGGCAATAGGGTAGTCGAATGTCAGCGGTGCGCCGAGCGCCAGGAATGTCGCGAGCGGCAGGCCGATGAGGAGCAGCGTGAGCGTGATGCCGGTGCGGAACTGCTGGCCGGTTCTTTCCTGTCTCGCCTTTGCCCAGCGATAAACGAAGAAGCCGATGACGATGGCGACGATAAAGGCCAGCGGCACGAGCCAGATGCCGTCCCCCCAGATGGGCTTGGGGAAGAAGAAGCCGCGATTGTTGAGGTAGCTTCCGAGCGGAAGCGACACCGATTCACGCGCCTGCGGCAGAACGGAAATGACACCCTTGTACCAGAAGAAGATAACGAGCAGCGGCGGGATGTTGCGGAAGATTTCCACATAGGCCTGCGCGAGCTTCGAGATCAGCCAGTTGTTGGACAGCCGGGCGATACCGACGATGAAACCGATGACCGAGGCGGCGATGATGCCGAAAAATGCGACCTGGATCGTGTTGAGAATGCCAACGAGCAGAGCCCGGCCATAGGTCTCGTCGCTGGAATAAGCGATCAGCGACTGGCCGATGTCGAAACCGGCTCTTCCATCGAGGAAGCCAAAGCCGGACGAGATGTTTGATCGTTGAAGATTGGTGATCGTATTCGTCACGATGATCCAGACGAAGGCGGCCAGGATGACGACTGTCAGAACCTGGTAGAAAATGCCGCGTATGCGTGGATCGTAGATAAGTGACGACGCGCTTTGCGCGCGCGATCGTTGCGAACTGACCGCGTTGCCTGCCATAGGCACCTTTCCCTTTTATATGCTCTTTGCGAGCTTATTTGTATAATTTTAAAATGGAGGCCGGGCGTTGCCCAGCCTCCTGTCATGATCCAGCCGATGATGGGCCGATCAACGGACCGGCGGTGCGTATTGCAGGCCGCCCTTGGTCCACAGCGCGTTCTGGCCACGCTCGATCTTCAGCGGCGAGCCCGCACCGACGTTGCGGTCGAAGACTTCGCCGTAGTTGCCCACCAGCTTGACGATGTTGTAGGCCCAGTCATTGCCGACGCCGAGATCGGTACCGATCTTGGTGCCTTCTTCCGTGCCGAGCAGACGCTTCACGTCCGGGTTGGCACTGGTCTTCTGCTCGTCAACGTTCTTGGAGGTGATGCCAAGTTCTTCGGCGTTGACCATCGCATAGTGAACCCAGGTCACGATGTCGAACCACTGGTCGTCACCCTGGCGAACGGCCGGTCCGAGCGGCTCCTTGGAGATGACTTCCGGCAGAACGATGTTGTCGTCCGGGTTCTTCAGCTTCAGACGGATTGCATAAAGACCCGACTGGTCGGTGGTGTAGACGTCGCAACGGCCGGCATCATAAGCGGAGGTCGCGTCGGCTTCCTTTTCGAAAACGACCGGGTTGTACTGCAGATTGTTGGTCTTGAAGTAGTCGGCGAGGTTAAGCTCGGTGGTCGTGCCGGTCTGGACGCAGACGGCGGCGCCGGAAAGCTCAAGCGCGGACTTCACGTTCAGGCCCTTCTTGGCGATGAAGCCCTGACCGTCATAATAGTTGACGGTGCGGAAGTTGAAGCCAAGCGAGGTGTCGCGGCTGATCGTCCAGGTGGTGTTACGGGTCAGAACATCGACCTCACCGGACTGGAGAGCCGGGAAACGGTCCTTGCTCGAAAGTGCGACGAACTTGGCCTTCGTAGGATCGCCGAAAACCGCAGTGGCAATACCACGGCAATAGTCGACATCGATGCCGGACCATTCGCCCTTGTCATCGGGATTGGAAAATCCCGGAATGCCAGCGCTTACGCCGCAGGTGACGAAACCTTTCGACTTCACGTCCTGAAGCGTCGCAGCCGAAGCGACCGAGGCTCCTCCCAAAACTGCTGCGCCGATGGCGGCTGACAGAATTGCCTTTTTCATTTTTCCCAACCTTTGTTTGTTATCGTCGATGGAAGGGGACCGGCATGTTTGTTTTACCCCAGCTCCCCCTTCAGCAAGACCTTTTCGATCCGCTTTTTCTATCACAATCGCAATTGGCAGCGGGGTCAAGACGTGCGGGCAATAATTGTGCCTATAAAACGGAATTTTCCAATTTTTGGTCGGGAAGTGTGCAAAGGGTGAAAATATAAGCATATTTTTGCGGAAAATTGCACTTGCACTAAATTTGTATACTTCTTGTATTCTGCTTCGCGATGGATCAATCGGCCATATTCGATGCCCGCTGCGGGACTTGACCTTGCGGTGCGCTCTCAGCATTGTCGCACCCGTCAATGTTCCTTCGAAAGCTGATCTGAAATGACCAAAACCAATGACCTGCTTTCCGCCGCAGGTGTGAATACGCGCCTGACCCATGGCGGCAACGATCCCGCGGACTGTTTCGGTTTCGTCAATCCTCCCATCGTGCGCGGCTCGACCGTACTTTTTCCCGATGCGGAGACGCTTTCGACCGAAAACCAGAAATACACCTACGGCACCCATGGCACGCCGACGACGGACGCGCTGTGCAATCTCGTCAATGAGCTGGAAGGTTCTTTCGGAACCATTCTCGTGCCCTCCGGGCTTGCTGCGATTACCGTGCCGTTTCTGGCCTATCTTAGTGCGGGCGATCACGCTTTGGTGGTTGATTCCGTCTATTTCCCGACCCGCCGCTTCTGCAATACGATGCTGAAGAAGCTGGGTGTCGAGATCGAATATTACGATCCGGCGATCGGCGAGGGTATTGAGGCGCTCATCCGGCCGAACACGAAGCTGGTGCATCTGGAAGCACCGGGTTCCAACACTTTCGAGATTCAGGATGTGCGGCTGATTACCGAGATCGCTCACCGGCACGATTGCGTGGTGACGATGGATAATACCTGGGCGACGCCGCTTTATTTCAAGCCGCTCGATTTCGGCGTCGACATTTCCATTCACGCCGCCACCAAATATCCATCCGGCCATTCCGATGTACTGATGGGCTTCGTTTCGGCCAATGAGAAGCACTGGAAGGCGCTTTATCAGGCCAATGCCAATCTTGGCATCTGCGTCACGTCCGACGATGCCTACCAGATCCTGCGCGGCATGCGCACCATGGGAATCAGGCTGGCGCACCATCAGAAAAGCGCGCTCGACATCGCCACATGGCTGGAGAGCCGGGACGATGTCGTTCGCGTTCTGCATCCGGGCCTGCCGAGCTTTGCCGGGCATGAACTCTGGAAGCGCGATTTCAAGGGCGCGAGCGGCGTCTTCTCCTTCGTGCTGAAGGCGGAAGAAGGCAAATACAAGCAGGCGGCGGCCGCCTTTCTCGATGCGCTGAGCTTCTTCGGGCTTGGTTATTCCTGGGGCGGATACGAATCGCTTGCCGTCTCGGTCTCGCTCATCGACAGGACCATCGCCAAGGGCCCATCGGAAGGGCCGGTCATCCGCCTCCAGATCGGGCTCGAGGATATCGCCGATCTCAAGAAGGATCTTGAGGCCGGATTTGCGGCGGCGGCCGGGGTCTGACCCAGCCCCAACCCTCAGCCCTTCGCGCGGTAGCCGTAGAGCCAGTCGAAGTCCTTCAGGAACGCTTCCGTGGGGCGGGTGGAAAACACCAGGTCGCGGGCAATCCGGACCGGACCTTTGGCATGATAGGCAAAACGATTGAGAGAGGCCCGCTTGCGGGCCTTTTCTATGCGCGGGAGACGCAAGGCCTCGAAGGCGGCAAGGGCCTGTGGCACGGGCAGGGGCTTTTCGCCATTACTGCCGGCCACTGCGCCCGCAAGTTCAAACGCATCCTCTATCGCCATGGCCGCGCCCTGTGCGGCAAACGGCATCATGGCGTGTGCCGCGTCGCCGATCAGCACCGTGTCGCGGCCATTGTGCCAGCGGCCGGGGCCGGCCTGATAGAGCGGCCAGAAGGTCGGGCTTTCGGATGAATTCAAGAGCCGCAGCAGATCCGGGCTGAACCCGCGAAACTGCTCCAGCAGCAGGGCTTTCTGCCGTCCGCTCGATTCCGCCCGCCATGTCGCGCCGGGATCGGCGCCGAGGGCGATGGCAACGATGTTGAAACCGCCGACTTCCTTCAGCGGATAAGCGACGATATGGCCGCCGGAGCTGAGATAGGCCGTGACGGCGCTCTTGTTGATGGCGGATGGAACATCGCTGTCGGTGACCGTAAAGCGCCAGGCCACATTGCCGGAGAAGGTGGCGGTGGGTGCGGCAGGCACGGCAAAACGGGCTGCCGACCAGACGCCGTCCGCGCCGACGACCAGGTCGTGATCGCGAAACGTCGTCGCGGCAATGACATCCGCGGTTGCATTCTCGATTCGTTTGCCAAGATGCAGCCGGCAGAGCGGATTGCGCTTGACCGCATTCAAAAGCGCGCCTTGCAGCGTCGAGCGGTGCAGCACGCCATAGGGGGCGCCCCAGCGGCTGCGGGCGACTGCGCCCATCGGCAGGGACAAGAGCGTGGCAAGGGATTTTCCCGAGGCGAGATCGACGCTCACCGGCTCGGTCCAGCGTGCCTCGATTTCCGGCAGCACGCCAAGCGTGGCCAGGATGCGGGCGGCATTGGGCGACAGTTGCAGGCCGGCACCCACTTCGGTCAGTTCGCCGGCCTGTTCGATGATGTCACAGTCGATGCCGTGCCGGGCAAAGGACAGGGCGGCGGTGAGACCGGCGATGCCGGCACCGACGATGGCCACGGATTTTATGGGCATGATGCGCCCCGATCGGGAAAGGTCAGGCGGCCTTCACGTGGAAGACGCAGCCGGGGGGATTGGTCTGCTCGGCCTTCAGCGACGGATTGTAGCGGTAAAGGGTGGAGCAGTAGGAACAGACCTTCTCGTTGTCGTCGCCCATATCGATGAAGATATGCGGATGATCGAAAGGCACGGAAGCGCCGGTGCACATGAATTCCTTGACGCCGATCTCGATCATGCGGTGTCCGCCATCGTTCTGGAAGTGGGGAATGGAATGCCCGGCCATGTTCGTCTCCAAATGCAATATCGTTATCGAGCCGCGATCCGTCTTCGCGCATCGGCTCGTCGTCGCGGATATGTAGCCTCAAACGCATTGCATCTCCATAAAAATCGTCAGCAAAACATGGTCAATTCATCGAATTCCTGCCATATGGTCCGGCAAAAAGGATGTCCTTGATGAATCTCAACACGCCGCAATTTTCCGATTTTTCCCATGACGGCCTTCGCCTTGCCTATTTCGACGAGGGCGATCCGGCGGGCGATCCGGTTTTGTTGATCCACGGCTTCGCCTCCAGCGCCAATGTTAACTGGGTGCATCCCGGTTGGCTGAAGACGCTGGGAGATGCGGGCTACCGGGTGATCGCCATCGACAATCGCGGCCATGGCGCAAGTGACAAGCCGCATGATCCGGAAGCCTATTATCCGTCGGTCATGGCGGGTGATGCGGTGGCGCTGCTCAATCATCTCGGCATCGCCGAAGCCCATGTGATGGGTTATTCCATGGGCGCGCGCATTTCGGCCTTTCTGGCCATGGCCCATCCGGAGCGTGTGCGCTCGCTGGTGTTCGGCGGGCTTGGCATCGGCATGGTCGAAGGTGTGGGCGACTGGGATCCGATCGCCGAGGCGCTTCTGGCACCTTCGCTCGATGTCGTCACCCATGAGCGCGGCCGTATGTTCCGCGCCTTTGCCGACCAGACGAAAAGCGACCGGCTGGCGCTCGCCGCCTGTATCGAGACGTCGCGGGTTCTCGTCAGCCGCGAACAGGCCGAAAAGATCGACGCGCCGACGCTGATCGCGGTCGGAACGAAGGACGACATCGCCGGATCGGGTGCGGAGCTTGCCGCGATCATGCCACATGCGCGGGCGATCGACATTCCCGGCCGCGACCATATGCTGGCTGTCGGTGACCGGGTGTTCAAGGCGGCGGTTCTGGAGTTCTACCGATCGCTGTGAGCGCCGGCGGCGAGAAACGGTTTTTCATGCTGCATGAAGAAAAACTGAATCCTTGCCGTCTTTAAAGTCGGCATTCGAATCCCATTTCTAATGCACGTCTTTTTCTGTATAAAGAACGACCACTGCAAACGAGGAGACCATTCATGGTCGCACGTACCGAGGCCCGTCAGCCCGAACAGCTGGCGATCGTCGATCCGATCTGGGGCAGCCTGCTCAATGAGGCGCGTAGCGCTGCGGCGCAGGACCCGCTGCTTTCTGCCTTCCTTTATTCGACGATCCTCAATCACCGGTCCCTCGAAGAGTGTGTGATCTACCGTATCTGTGAGCTTCTCGATCATCCCGACATGCAGGCCGTTCTTCTGCGCCAGACCTTCCAGGACATGCTGGATGACTGGCCGGAATGGGGAAGCGTGCTGCGCGTCGATATCCAGGCCGTTTACGACCGTGATCCGGCCTGCACGCGCTTCATGGAGCCGCTGCTCTATTTCAAGGGGTTCCAGGCCATCCAGACCCACAGGCTGGCGCACTGGCTGCTGCAGAAGGGTCGCAAGGATTTCGCGCTTTATCTGCAAAGCCGCTCGTCCAGCATCTTCCAGACGGATATCAATCCGGCTGCGCGCATCGGCAAGGGCATCTTCCTCGATCACGCCACCGGGCTGGTGGTCGGCGAGACGGCTGTCATCGGCGACAACGTCTCCATTCTCCATGGCGTGACGCTCGGCGGCACCGGCAAGGAGGGGGCGGACCGCCACCCGAAGATCGCCAATGGCGTGATGATCGGGGCGGGGGCGAAAATCCTCGGCAATATCGAGATCGGCAGCTGCTCGCGCATCGCCGCCGGCTCCGTTGTGTTGAAGCCCGTTCCGCCCAAGACCACGGTTGCCGGCGTGCCGGCACGGGTGGTTGGAGAAGCAGGGTGTTCCGAACCCTCGCGCCTGATGGACCAGCTTATCGGAGCCGATATCTGACGGGGCCTTTTACGCTCTGACGGCGCCTGCATTTTTACGGTCGTCCGTGTGGAAGACACGGATGACTTGCCGCTTTCACTTTACTTTGGCCTTTGTCCCATGCCAAAAGCGGGCCAACGCGAACCGCACAGGAGAATAGTGGTGAAAGCCGACGAAATCAAAAAACTCGACGCCTATTTCAAGCGCACCTTCAATCCGACGATGGTGGTCAAGGCGCGTCCGCGCAAGGACGATTCCGCCGAAGTGTATCTTGGCGAAGAGTTTCTCGGCGTCGTCTACATCGACGACGAGGACGGCGACCGTTCCTACAACTTCTCCATGGCGATCCTCGACGTCGATCTGTGATCGTCACCATCCGGTGACGGATGGGTTTTCGCATTCATCAGTCGCCCGTGGCGGTCTACGCTACGGGCGATTTGTTTTTTCGCTGCCTCACCTGCATCATCAGGCGGTTTTCCGGCCGCAATGTCACCCTCATCAGCGGCTCGACCCTTGCGGCGGAGCTGTTTTCAAGCTGGACGGTCTGCAAAACGACCGCGAGGATAGCGACAGCCTCCATCATGGCGAAGGCGTTGCCGATGCAGACGCGCGGGCCGGCGCCGAAGGGCATATAGGCATAGCGGTGGCGGGCCCTGGTTTCCTCGGGTCCGAAGCGTGACGGATCGAAACGTTCGGGTTCGTTCCAGAGCGCCGTGTGCCGGTGCACGGCATAGATCGGCACATAAAGGACGGTTCCGACCGGAATATCGTGTTCGCCAAGCGTGAAGTCCTGCAGCGCGGTGCGTGTGATGATGGGGGCGGGCGGGTAAAGGCGCATCGCCTCGGAAAACACCTGTCTGGTATAGGTCAGGCGGGCGATGTGTTCGGCGGCGACCGGTTCGCCGGCGGTGACGGCTTCGATTTCCTCGACGACCCTGCGTTCCTCCTCCCTGTTCTGCGATAGAAGATGGAAGGTCCAGGCGAGACCAAGCGCGGTGGTTTCGTGGCCGGCGGTGATGAAGGTCAAGAGATTGTCGACGATTTCCGTATCGCTCATCATGCGCCCGGTTTCGGGATCTTTCGCCTCAAGCAGCATGGAAACAAGATCGGTCTGGCCCATGGGGTTTTGCCGCCGTCCGGTCACCACTGTCGCAAGGCTGGCGCGCAGGTAATCGACCGCCGCGCGGGCCTTGCGCCGGCCGGGATGCGGCAGCCATTCCGGTGCGCCCAGCACGGCGAGCGCGAAGGTCCAACCCGTGGGTTTCAGATAATCGGTGATGCTTTGCTCGACGCGTCCTATGTCGATGCCATGGCCGCCGGACATCATGGTTTCGACGATGATGTCGAAGGTTGTCCGCATCATTTCATGGCTGATATCGATGTCTCCGGAAGGGGACAGATGCCAATGTTGCCCGGTTCGCCGCGCGGAATCGATCATGACAGGCAGCAATTCCAGCAGTTTTTCATGCCGGAAGGCGGCGGCGACGGATTGCCGTTGCCATTTCCAGTGATCGCCATCGGCCGTCAGCAGCCCCTGGCCGAGTGCGGGGCCAAGCGCCCGGCGCACATCCTCCCCCTTGGCGAGCAGATGGGCGTTCTTGACCAGGGCTTCGTGAATAAGGGCGGGATCGGCAAGGTGGACCCGCATCTTGCCGCCGAGACGGCTAAAGACCGCCGGTTCGCTGAAGATCTCCGGCGGCATTGCTTTCAGCGGATTGCGGATAAGCGACAGGGCAAGGCGTGCCGTGGCAAATTTGGAAAGCGACACGGTCCCGGGCGCTTCCGGGGAGGCGGTGCGAAGGTCGGTTCCGGTCATATTTACAGGTCCATTATTCGCGTTGGTCACTTAAATTTCCTTTTAAGGTGTATGCCTTATTTTTAAATATCTAAGGTGCCCACCTTATGCTTCAATGCCAGCTTCACTATCAATGACGAAAAACGGCACCGGGAAGATGACGAAACGCCCTTTATCCACACGCCAGCGCATCCTTGCCGCCACTCTCGCATTGTTTAACGAGCGAGGGCCAGACCATGTGACGACGGCCGAGATTGCGGCGGCGGTGAAAATCAATGGCGGCAATCTCTATTATCATTTCCGCACCAAGGAAGCGCTGGTGCTGGCACTGTTTGCCCGGTTTGAAGCAGATGCGCTGGCGATCGTCGCCAGGATCGACGGAGCCGATGAGGCGGCCTCGGCGACCTATAGCGGCCTTTTGCGGCAGTGGTTTTCGCTGGTGTGGAATTACCGCTTCCTGTTCCGTGATCTGATCGGTCTCGTTTCTTCCGCCCCGGCGCTGGTGGAACCGATAGGCGCCGTCAGCGCGGCCATGCGCGTTGCCGTCGGCGATATTGTCGGTCGTATGGAGAAGGCGGGACTTGCCGCTATTCCGGAACGGGAGCGCCCGGCCGTTCTGACGAATCTGTGGATCGTCTCCACCTATTGGGCGTCCTATCTCAATCTCCAGGAAGGGGTCACGGAATTCGGGCCTCAGCAGATCGACTGGGGCCTGCGCCAGGTATCGAGCCTGTTCCGGCCCTACCTTTCCCCGGAGGCGACGGCAGAACTGGAGGCTATGCTTGCGGCGGAGCCGTAAATTTCACCGAATGGTGACCATGCCGGACTGAAAACAAAGACGCCCGCGATGGATACCATCGCGGGCGTTGTTCATGGGCCGTATTTTCGAACTCTCGGCGACGTCAGGCCGCCTTCAGCAGATCGCCATGCGGATCAAGCACGAACTTGGTGGCCGCGCCCTGATCGAAGCTTTCATATCCCTGCACGGCATCATCAAGGGCGATGATCTTGGCGTTGACGATATCGGCAATCGGCAGGCGGTCGTGCAGGATGGCCTGCATGAGCTGACGATTATATTTCAGCACCGGCGTCTGGCCGGTGTGGAAGGACTGAGCCTTCGCCCAGCCAAGACCGAAGCGTAGCGACAGGGCGCCCTGCTTTGCAGCATTATCGACCGCACCGGGATCTTCGGTGACGTAAAGCCCGGGAATGCCGATCGAGCCGGCGGCGCGGGTGATTTCCATCATCTGGTTAAGAACGATGGCCGGCTGTTCGCCGCCGGAATGGCCGCGTGCTTCAAAGCCGACGGCGTCGATGGCGCTGTCCACCTCGTTAGTGCCGACGATGTCAGCAATCATGTCGCCCAGCCGGTCGCCCTTGGAAAGATCGACGGGTTCAAAACCGACACGTGCCGCGTGGGCGAGGCGATCCTTGTTGAAATCGCCGACCATGACGACGGCCGCACCCAGAATACGGGCGGAAGCGGCAGCGGCAAGACCGACCGGACCGGCGCCCGCGACATAAACGGTGGAGCCGACGCCGACGCCCGCCTTGACGGCGCCGTGGAAGCCGGTCGGCAGAATATCCGACAGCATGGTGAGGTCGCGGATCTTCGACATCGCCTTGTCGCGATCCGGGAATTTCAGCAGGTTGAAGTCGGCATAGGGGATGGTGACATAACGGGCCTGTCCGCCGATCCAGCCGCCCATGTCGACATAACCATAAGCGCCGCCGGCGCGGGCAGGGTTCACCGTCAGGCAGACGCCGGTATCCTGCGACTTGCAGCAGCGGCAACGGCCGCAGGCGACGTTGAACGGCACGGAGACGATATCGCCGACCTGCAGCATCTCGACGTCGATGCCTTTTTCGATGACTTCACCGGTGATTTCATGGCCAAGGACGAGGCCCGGCATCGCGGTGGTGCGGCCGCGCACCATGTGCTGGTCGGAGCCGCAGATATTGGTGGAAATCACCTTGAGAATGACGCCGTGCTCGATACGGCGGCCATCCGGCGCCTCGAGCTTCGGGTCGTCGATATCGCGAACCTCGACCTGACCCGGCCGCATGTAAACGACGCCTCTGTTCCTGCTCATATCCATCTCCTCCGTGGTTGAACACCGTGCCTGCCAGCTCCTCCGCGGGCAGGATGACTCCATGGCGTAGCAAACCATTTGGCGGGAGATGTCGCGTTCGGGAATACGACACGCGTTGTGGCCGTAACGACACCGGCTTTCACCGGCGTCGCAGTGGCGTTATCGGTCGAGCGGTTTTCTGAGGCGGCCAGCGGCATCCTGGATATATTGCCAGGCCACACGGCCCGAGCGGCCGCCGCGGGTCGTCGCCCATTCCAGCGCCTCGTGGTGCAGGGTCTCGCGGTCCAGCCCCAGATCGAAATGCGCGGCATAACTTTCGATCATCGTCAGATAGTCTTCCTGGCCGCATTTGTGGAAACCGAGCCACAGGCCGAAGCGATCGGAGAGCGAGACCTTTTCCTCGACCGCCTCGGACGGGTTGATGGCGGTGGACTGTTCGTTTTCCATCATGTGACGGGGCAGGAGATGGCGGCGATTGGAGGTGGCGTAAAACAGGACGTTGTCCGGCCGTCCCTCGATGCCGCCGTCGAGCGCGGCCTTCAGCGATTTATACGCCGTGTCGTCATGATCGAAGGAGAGGTCGTCGCAGAAGACGATGACGCGCTGGCCGGACGCCTTCATTATGTCGAGCAAAGCGGGCAGGGTGTGGATGTCCTCGCGGTGCACTTCCACCAGCTTCAGGGAAACGCCGCTTGCCGCGCGCACATCTTCGTGAACGGCCTTGACCAGCGAGGATTTGCCCATGCCGCGCGCGCCCCAGAGGAGCACGTTGTTGGCGGCGAAACCTTCGGCGAAACGCAGCGTGTTTTCATGCAGGATATCGCGGACATGGTCGACGCCACGAATGAGCTTCAGCGCGATGCGGTTGGGTCGGGGAACCGGCTGGAGAAAGGAATTCACCGGTGCCCAGACGAAACAATCCGCCGCATTCCAGTCGTTTACGGCGGGTGCGGGGCCGGCAAGCCGTTCCACGGCAATGGTAAGCCGGCGCAGTTCTGAAAGAAGCAGGGAGGCCGTTTCTTCTCGAATCATGGTGTTTCTTCCGCTTGTCTGGTGTTCAAAACTCTCTTTTGCGCCCGGCCTAGCATGGTGTTTCAGGCCCATAAAGGTTAAGAGGTCCGGAATCGGTACGGCGAGGGCCCTGCATCTGTTGCAATCCCGGCGTTCCCCACTATATTCCGGCGGCTTGAAAGCTGGGGCGGCATCCAAGGTCGTGCCGTAATTCTGAGGAGTTTTATATGTTCATTAGTCAAGCTTTTGCCCAGGACGCAGCAGGCGGCGCATCGGCCTTCGGTTCCGGCCTTGAGATGCTTTTCCTGTTTGCGCCGCTCATGGTGGTCTGGTATTTTTTCCTCATCCGCCCGCAGCGCGCGCAGATGAAGAAGCGCCAGGAAACGCTGACCAACATTCGCCGTGGTGACCAGGTCGTTCTCGGCGGCGGCATCGTCGGCAAGGTGACCAAGGTCATCGACGACAATGAACTCGAAGTCGAAATCGCCGAAGGCGTGAAAATCCGTGCCGCTCGTGCCTACATTGCCGAAGTGCGCGTGAAGGGCGAAGTGGTCAAGACGGAAGCCGCTTCCTGATCCTGCCGGACAACCGAGTGTTCGCTTCCGAATTTTGACGGGTTGCGTGCTGCGCGCGACCCCAACCCTGACCGAGATCGAAATGCTTCATTTTTCCCGTTGGAAAACAGTCTTCATCTGGCTGCTTGTGCTGGCAAGCGTCTTCATCGCCTCTCCCAACCTGTTTTCGGACAAGCAGCTGGAGGGCATGCCTGCCTGGTACAAGGACAACAAGGTAACGCTCGGTCTCGACCTTCAGGGCGGTTCGCACATCATGCTCAAGATCGAGCGTACCGACATCGTCAAGGAACGCCTTGAAACGATCGTGGGTGATGTGCGCACGCAGCTCCGCGACGCCAACATCCGTTATTCGGGGCTGACCGGCAACGGCCAGCAGATCCAGGTCCGCATCAGCGATCCCGCTCAACTGGAAGCCGCCAAGACGGCACTCCGTGATCTGACCCAGCCGGTCTCCGCCGGCACGCTGGTCGGCGGCTCCATCACCGAAGTCACGATGAATGATGGCGGCGACAATCTGCTCAGGCTCAACCTGACGGATGAGGGCATCGATTACCGCCTGTCTTCGGCCGTGTCGCAGTCGATCGAAGTCGTGCGCCGCCGCGTCGACGAAGTCGGCACAACCGAGCCGCTCATCCAGCGCCAGGGTTCCGACCGCATCATCGTGCAGGTGCCGGGCCTTCAGGATCCGCAGCGCCTGAAATCGCTTCTCAACCAGACGGCAAAGCTCTCCTTCCGCATGGTCGACACGACGATGCCGGTGCAGGAGGCCATGAATGGCCGTCCGCCGGCAACGTCTGAGGTTCTCTATTCGCAGGACGATCCGCCGGTTCCTTATCTGGTGGAACGCCGCGCACTCGTCTCCGGCGACAATCTCGTCGACGCGCAGGCAAGCTTCAACCAGCAGACCAACGAACCGGTCGTCACCTTCCGCTTCGACAGCCGCGGCGCGCAGCGCTTCGCGCAGGCGACGCAGCAGAATGTCGGCAAGCCTTTCGCCATCGTGCTCGACAACCAGGTCATTTCCGCGCCTGTCATCCGCGAGCCTATCATCGGCGGTTCGGGCCAGATCTCCGGTAATTTCTCGGTGCAGGGCGCGAATGACCTCGCCGTTCTGCTGCGCGCCGGTGCACTGCCGGCCACGCTGACGGTCGTCGAAGAACGCACGGTCGGCCCGAGCCTCGGTAACGACTCCATCACCGCCGGCCTGACGGCCAGTGCCATCGGCGCCATCGGCGTCCTCATCTTCATGTTCGTTTTCTACGGCTTCTTCGGCCTGCTCGCGAATATCGCCCTTGTGGTCAACGTCGTCATGCTGTTGGCCGTCCTCAGTGTGATCGGATCGACGCTGACACTACCGGGTATTGCCGGTATCGTTCTGACCATCGGCATGGCGGTGGATTCCAACGTTCTGATCTATGAGCGCATACGCGAGGAGGTGAAGAGCGGCAAACCGCTGATCCAGTCCCTGGATAACGGTTTCACCCGTGCCTTTGCGACGATCATCGATGCCAACCTGACGACGCTGATCGTGGCGAGCGTTCTGTTCTACATGGGCACCGGTCCGGTCAAGGGCTTCGCCGTTACGCTTGCGGTCGGTATCATCACCACCGTCTTCACCGCCTATACGCTGACGGCATGGATGTTCGGCTACTGGGTTCGCCGCAGCCGCCCGAAGCACCTGCCGAAGGGTGTTCGCACCGCCATGTTCGACGGCCGCGACATTCCCTTCATGCGGTATCGTCGCGTCGTGTTCATGATCACCGGCGCAGTCATGCTCGCCTGCATCGGCGGCTTCATCGGCAAGGGTCTGAACCTTGGTATCGACTTCCAGGGCGGTTCGGTCATCGAGGTGCGCGCCAAGCAGGGTGAGGCGGATCTCGCCGATATCCGCGAGCGTCTGAATCAGCTGAACCTCGGTGAAATCCAGGCGCAGAACTTCGGTACGCCGCAGGATGTCCTCATCCGCATCCAGGCGCAGGACGGCGGCGAAAATGCCGAGCAGTCGGCCATCACGCTGGTGCGCGGCGAACTTGAAGCCAACTACGATTTCCGTCGCGTTGAAGTTGTCGGTCCGGCCGTGTCGGGTGACCTGACCTTCACCTCCACGATCGGCATCCTGCTCGCGATGAGCGCGATCATGGTCTACATCTGGGTGCGCTTCGAATGGCAGTTTGCGCTCGGTGCGGTCATCTCCATGGTGCACGACGTGGTCTTCACGATCGGCCTCTTCGTCTTCCTGGGGATAGAATTCAACCTCACCAGTATCGCGGCGATCCTGACGATCATCGGTTATTCGCTGAACGACACCGTCGTGATTTACGACCGTATCCGTGAGAACCTCAGGCGATACAAGAAGATGCCGCTGTCGATGATCATCGACGTATCGCTGAACCAGACGCTGTCGCGTACGATCCTCACCGGTCTGACCGTGCTTCTGGCACTTCTGTCGCTGTACCTCTTCGGTGGCGAAGTCATCCGCTCCTTCACCTTCGCCATGCTGTTCGGTGTCGGTATCGGCGTGTTCTCGTCGCTTTATATTGCCGCTCCGGTGCTGATCGCCTTCAAGCTGCGTCCCGACAGCAAGGATGCGGAAGACGAGAAGGATGAAAAGCCCGGTAGCGCCATTGGCGGCAAGCCTGCCGTCTGATGGCTGGCGGGATTGAAATACGCCCGGCCCATTTTCCCGGCCGGGCGCCCATCGATGCCTATGGCAATGGCGGTTTCCGCTTTGCCGACATGTCGCATCGCGGCTCCCTTCTGCTTTTGCCTTCGGGCATTTACGGGTGGGAGCCCGTTGATGCGAAAGAACTGACCGTCGCGCATTTCGAAAAGGTTCTGGCGGAAGCGCAGGATATCGAGGTGCTGCTGATCGGCACGGGTGACGGTATGCGGGTCCTGCCGAAAGAATTGCGTGCCGCCTTCAAGGAGGCGGGCATTTCGGTTGACCCGATGAGCACGGGTGCTGCCGTGCGCACCTATAATATCATGCTTTCGGAATCGCGTGCCGTAGCGGCGGCGCTGATTGCCGTCGAAGGCTGAAGACGTTTCGCGCGCGGGGAACCATGGCACCCACAGAAAATCTCGACGTCTGCCTCGCGACGCTGCGCGACACCGATCGCGACCGCTATCTCGCCTGCCTTCTGTCGCCGGCCGACAAGCGTAATTCTCTCGCCGCACTTTACGCCTTCAACGCCGAAATCGCCCGTATCCGCGATTCCGTGCGCGAGGCGCTGCCCGGCGAAGTGCGCATGCAATGGTGGCGTGATCTTCTCGACGGCAATCCGCACGGTGACAGCCAGTCACACCCCGTAGCCGCGGCACTTTTGAACACCATCGAGCAATATCGCCTGCCGCGCCCTGTGCTGGGCAATATGATCGAGGCGCGTATCTTCGATCTCTATGACGACCTGTTCGAGGATCGTAACGCCCTTGAGGGTTATGCCGGCGAAACCGCCTCGGCCCTCATCCAGCTCGCAAGCCTCGTGCTTTCCGCCGAGGATGCCGCTGCAAGCGCGGAGGCGGCGGGACATGCGGGTGTGGCCCAGGCCATGGCGGGCATGCTGCTGCTCATGCCTCTCCACCGGCGTCGCGGGCAGGTCTATATTCCCGCCGACATGCTCTCGGCCGCCGGGCTTGATCGCGAAACCTTTCTCGAGGGTGAGGACAGGCAGCGTATCGGCATCGCCATTGAAATTTTCGCTACCCATGCGCTCGATCATATCGAGAAGGCAAGACGCGCAAAGATCGCGAAGACTGTCTTTGCTGCCTATCTGCCCGTCGCTTTGTCCGGCCCGGTCATCGCCGCCGCCAGAAAGGCGGGAGCTGGCGTTTTCGACGGCGACCTGCAACTGTCGCAGCTTCGCCGGCAATGGCTGCTGGCCAAGGCTTCTTTCCTCAAGCGCTTCTGATCGTACAAACCGCCTGCCGCGGCGAGCCATACTTCACGCAAGCCTCGATCTTTATGAACCCAAACCGGGTTCGTGTCGTTTTGAGTCGCGAATCGAAAAGTTTCGATGCTGAGGGAGCGTCCCGGATGAATTTGGCGATCTGGATTATCGTTTTCGTGCTGCTTTCGGTCTTTGCTGTTTATGCCTGGCGCATGTCTCAGGCGACCGAGGAAGACAACAGCCATGATGTGGGGCAGGCGATCATGGATTTCGCCCGCGCCTTTCCCAATGAGGCGATCAGAAGCCTGCACATGACGGCGGATGGCGGCGCCGCCTTCGTGCGGCTGCACGACAACAAGGCCGGCTTCATGCGCAACATGGGCTCGCATTATGTGTGCGTGATGATCGATCCCGAGCGCATCCGGGTCGAGAGCCTGGAAAGCGGCGACGGTTTTGTCGTCACCTTCTTCGATATGCCGAAATATAGCGGCTCCTATCGCTTCAAGTCAGCGGGAGAGGCGGCCGAAGTTTCGCTCTGGCTGCTCGGCAGCCTTGTGGAAGCGCAGGATCATCACGACGAAGGCCCGCTGCCCTCGGAGAGCTGACGGGGCTGTGGCCAAACGTCATTGCCCGTCGAGCGGCGGCGTCGTATGGGCCTGTTTGCTTTCCCGCCAGATGATGAACAGGCCAGATGCGACGATGATAAGGATGCCCAGCCATTTTGATGGTGTCGGGAAATCCGAGAACAGCGCGTAGCCGAGAATCGTCGCCGAGATGATCTCGAAATATTGAAACGGCGCCAACAGGGAGAGCGGCGCCAGCCGGAACGCCCTGACGATCAGCAGATGCATGTAGCCGGATATCGATCCCAGCAGGACAAGCAGGGCAAGCGCGAATCCGGATTGCGGCAACGAGACGGCGAAATCCCTGTCGCCCAGCGCATCGCCGGCGAGGAGTGCTGCGCCCATGAACAGCGTCCCGGCAATGCCGGACATGGTCTGCATGACAAGCGGGCTGTCGGCATCGCCGATGGCGCGGTTCAGGAACAGGTAAAGCGTGTAGAGAAAAGCGCAGGCGACCGGCAGCAGCGAGGTCCAGCCGAAGATTTCGAAACTCGGCTGAATGACGATCAACGCACCGCCAAAACCGACGACAATCGCCGTCCAGCGCTTCCAGCCGACCCTGTCACCCAGGAAGAGGGCGGACATCATCGTCAGCATGAAGGGCTCGACGAAATAGATCGCGAAGACATCGGCAAGCGGCATGTATTTAACGGCGGCAAAGAACATCAGGCTGGCGGAGGCATGCAGCACCCCGCGCAGGCAGTTCATCCATGGCCGCTTGGCGCTGAACAGCGCCCTTGGAGATACAACAAGCAATAGCGGCAGGGTGCACACCACCTGGAAGAAGAAGCGATAGAAGGTCACCTGTGCCGGCGACATGCCACCGACTACCGCCATATATTTGGCGATGGCATCCATGACCGGCAGCACCAGCATGCAGCCCGCCATAATGGTCATGCCCCTGGCGACATCGCTGAAACCGGTCTGGCTGGTCATGTGTGGGGCTGCGCTTTCGACCGAAAGGTCCAACGAGGAAAGGGGACACCGGAAAGCGCCCCCTTTGAGGTCAGGCGGCTTTCTGGCGCGGCAGGCTCTTCATATCAATGACGAAACGATAACGCACATCGCTTTTTATCATGCGTTCATAAGCGTCATTGATCTGATCGATATCGATCATCTCGATTTCGGCGGCGATGCCTTTTTCGGCGCAGAAATCCAGCATTTCCTGGGTCTCGGGAATGCCGCCGATCATCGAACCGGCAAAAGTCTTGCGGCCGGGGATGAGGCTGAAGGCCATCACCGAGAGCGGTTTTTCCGGCGCGCCCACCTGCACCAGCGCGCCATCACGTCTCAGCAGCGCCAGATAGGCGTTGATATCGTGGTCGGCGGCGACAGCATCGATGATGAGATCGAGGCTCGACGCGGCCTTCTTCATCTGCTCCGCATCGCGGGAAACGATCACCTCATGGGCGCCGAGCTTCCTGGCGTCTTCCGCCTTGCCAGGTGATGTGGTGATCATCACCACGGTCGCGCCCATGGCATTGGCGAGCTTGACAGCCATATGGCCAAGGCCGCCGAGACCAACCACGCCTATCCGCTTGCCGGGACCGGCATTCCAGTGACGCAGCGGCGAATAGGTGGTGATTCCCGCGCAGAGCAGCGGTGCCGCGGCCGCAGGATCGAGCCCTTCTGGAATATTGAGCACATAGCGGTCATCCACCACCACATGGGCGGAATAACCGCCAAGTGTATGCGCGCCGCCGCCCATGGCCTTGTCGGGCGAATTATAGGTGCCGGTCATGCCGTTTTCGCAATATTGCTCCAGTCCCTCGGCGCAGCTTGCGCATTCCCGGCAGCTATCGACGATGCAGCCGACGCCGACACGGTCACCCGTCTTGAACCGGGTAACCTGCGAGCCCACCCGCCCGACCCGGCCAACGATTTCGTGACCGGGGACGCAGGGGTAGAGGGAGCCCGGCCATTCGCTGCGGGCCGTGTGGATATCCGAGTGACAGACGCCACAGAATTCGATCTCGATTTCGACATCGCGCGGGCCGGGATCGCGACGCTTGATGGTCGAGAGCTTCATCGGCGAAGAACCGTCATCGCAGGCATAAGCGGACGTAGTGAACATGGTCGTTCCTCCTCTTGTGGTGATCGATGCATCAAACACCGGCCTGCGACAAAGGTTGCGGTGGGATCAGCCGCCTGCGCCGGTTTCGGGCACTGCCGGGCCAAAAACCTCCTCGAAGGCCTCGCGCAGCAGAACGTCGACGTCGCCGATCATAACCGGCAATCCGAGATCGACAAGGCTGGTAACGCCATAGGCGCTGATGCCGCAGGGAACGATGCCGGAGAAATGCGAGAGGTCGGGATCGACGTTGATCGACAGCCCGTGAAAGCTCACCCATTTGCGCAGGCGGATGCCGAGCGCTGCGATCTTGTCTTCCGCCATGCCACCATCTGGCAGGAGAGGTTTTTCCGGCCGCCTGACCCAGACGCCGACGCGATCCTCACGCCGCTCGCCACGCACATTCATCTTGTCGAGCGTGCGGATGATGACATCCTCGAGCGCCGCCACATAAGCGCGGACATCCTGCCGGCGACGTTTCAGGTCGAGCATCACGTAGACGACCCGCTGTCCCGGTCCGTGATAGGTATATTCGCCGCCGCGACCGGTGGCGAAGACCGGAAAACGCTCCGGCTCGATGAGGTCGGCGGAATCGGCGCTGGTGCCGGCGGTGTAGAGCGGCGGATGCTCCAGAAGCCAGACGAGTTCGTCGGCCTCGCCGGCAGCGATGGCTCCGACTTCCCGCTCCATCTCCTCTATCGCCTGCTCATAGGGGACAAGGCCGTCCGAGATTCGCCAGCGAACGGGCGGTGATCCGGCGGCGGGGAACATATTTGTCTCGATATCCGTGCGTGTGAGCATGAAAAAGTCCTTTCCACAGCCTTCTCGCAAAATGGCGAGACGGCCGCAACCCCAGCATTTCCGGGCTTCCTGCATATAGGATGGTGCAGTGCGATTTTTAATTTCAAAAAACTGTCACGACGCTCTTGTGCACCCAAAATCCTTTTGCTACATGCACCCCCGTCGGCGCAAGTCGACGCCTACCACGATGCGGTCGTGGCGGAATTGGTAGACGCGCAGCGTTGAGGTCGCTGTGGGGCAACCCGTGGAAGTTCGAGTCTTCTCGACCGCACCAAAGAAACCCGCTTCGGCGGGTTTTTTCTTTTTTAGCCAGTCGTTTAGCTTTCTCTCTGTTTTCTGTCCCGGGGTTGTTGGAACGAATTGGATGTAACCCGGGTCACGTCAATCTGTTTTACCCCGCAGCCAGAGCGCGATAAGTGAGGGCGGCAAATTGTCGACCTGCCGCCGTCCTGATTGAATGAACGGGGTGGCTAGCGTCGGTTGCGCTGCCCGTCGCCGACCCGGTAGGGGTCGCCATCCATCACCTGATCCATGCGCCACTCGGTTCCACGATAAGGACTATGCCAAGTCTGGCACCCGGCTAGTAAGACGGTTGCGGTCAGCAATCCGAAAGTGAGGGCGGCTCGCACCATGTTGAACTCCTTCGACATATCATCACAAGCCATGTAGGCGCGGGCGGGTGATTTTGCGATGCCTCTTCAGAATTTATCATTCATTTCGGGATGCTAGTTGGATTCGATCATCATCAAATTTCGGTGGATATCGATGCACGCTACAGTAGCCGGGCATTTTCCCCCATAAAACCAAGGGGTGGAATCTGAGAGGTCTGATGTTAGCTTTTGTCAGGAAAAAAGTCTGGGGGTTTTCGTGCTGGGGGACAAAACGGATTCAGACAATGCGCTTGGCTATTACATGTGGAGCATTTCCGACAACAGGCTGATCATGGATGCGGTCACCGCGGAATGTCATGGGTTTTCCGAACCGGTTGCGTCGCGCGGGGTGACGATCGAAGAAATTCTCGAAAGAATCGACGCCGAAATGCGAGAGCAGGTGGCGCAGGCGATTTTTGACAGTATCACCACCGGCGTGTTTTTCGACCAGCGTTACAAGGTCAATCTGCCGGATGGTTCGAGCCGGTGGATATTGGCAAAGGGCAGGGCGATTTTCGACGCCGAGAATACGCCGTTTCTCGGCATAGGCAGCGTTCGGGATATTACCCTGAAAAAAGCCTATCAGTTCGATCCTCGTCAATAACGACGGGCGGACAATATCCGCGCATAAAAAAGGCGGCTTTCGCCGCCTGTTTTCATAAGCATTTAAATCGTCACCACAACCGAGCGGGACATCAAAAGACGGCGAGATATTTCAGCAGCGAAATAATGCCGATGATGATGACGATCACCTGTGCGATCTGTTTGACGCCGCCGCCGACCGGCAGTCGCGCGATGAGCCACAAGACGAGCACGATCACCAGGAAAGTGATCAGAATGCTGACGAGCGTAGATGTAACCATATGTCCCAGCTCCCTGTAAAATAATGGTTCAACGGTCGTTCACCGTTGTGTGAGTAAAAAGCGCCAGACAGGTTTTTGTTCCACGCGGTCGGTTGCGCGCGATTAAATCAGGATGTGAGAATGGTTGACGGTGCGAAGGTGAAATTGAGGCCGGTCGGCGCTTCGGCGAAGGTCGGGCGGCTTGGTCGCCCGCTGGTTTCGACGGTGACCGGCGGCTCTCTGGAGATTGTGACCGGTGTCTCGGAGCCGGGTTTTAACCCGATCGATCTTCTTTACGCGTCGCTTGCCGCATGCCTGGCGCTCAGCGCCCGTATCGCGGCAAGCCACATGGGGCTGCTCGATCGATTCGAAGGTGCTGCCGTTGACGTCTCCGGTGAAAAATCCGCTGTGGAACCCTATCGTATCATCCGTTTCGATATCGGGATTGCGATTGCCGGGGATTTCGATGCGGCGACCCGCACTGCAATCGCCCATATGGCGGAGGATATCTGCACCGTCAGCAATACACTGAAGGGCGACGCGGAATTCGCGCTGTCGATAACCGGCTGACCGTCACGGCTTTCGGGATTTTTCCCATTTCTTCACCAGCCGGTCGCGTTTCAGCTTGGAGAGGCGCTTCAGCCAGAAAATGCCGTCCAGCTGGTCGATCTCGTGCTGGATGCAGATGGCGTGAAATCCTTCGGCGGTCTGGCTGTGTTCCGCACCTGATACGTCCTGAAACCGCACTTCGATCCCGGACGGCCGTTCCACCTCGTCGGTAAAGCCCGGCATGGAAACACTGCCCTCCACATGCCGCATGGTTTGCGGGGACTGGCTGATGATTTCAGGGTTGATGTAGGTCAGGACGGTTCCCGGCGTCAGTTCGAGCACGAAGACGCGCTGCTTCACGCCGATATGGGCCGCGGTGATGCCGACGCCGGGGGCGGCGCGCATGGTGTCGATGAGGTCCGTGACCAGTTCCTGCATATGATCGTCAAAAGCCGTCACCGGCGCGCAGATTTCGGACAGGCCGGGATGGGGGTAGGGCAGGATCGGCCTGATTGCCAAGGAATGCTCCGTTCGTTTCAAGCCGGCAAGGAGGCGGCGGCAAGCGCCCGTCCTTCCCCGGTCACCTCCAGAAAACTGCGCTGGGTGCGGGCGTCGCGTTTCGTTACCCGCAGGAAGCCAGGCGACAGCACAGTGATTTCGCGCAGAACGAGGGCATGCGCAAGCCCCAGACGATTGGCGATGCTGCGGCTGTCGGTGGCGATATTCAGATGGACCGCGAGAAGGATGGCGGCACCCGTCGCCGTCAGCGCTGGAGACGATGCCTGAATTCTCGCCACCGCAGCCATGAAAGCGGCTGCGGATTGCTCCTCATCCATCAAGCGGCATCCCGTTCACGGGGCGGCATTGGCGAGCAGGCGGACGGAAACCAGCACCGATTTCGATGTCGGCGTAAAGCTGCCCTCGCCATAGCTCGACAGTGGCACCAGCACGTTCAGTTCCGGATAATAACCGCCGACGCTGCCACGCGGAATATTGTAGGGCACCAGCCGGAAGTTTTTGGCGATGCGCTCCATGCCGTCACCATATTCGCCGATGACATCGACGCGCTGGCGCGAATGGGCGCCGAGCGCCTCCATGTCCTTGGGGTTCATGAAAATGACGTGGCGCTCGCCATAGACGCCGCGATAGCGGTCATCCATGCCGTAGATCGTGGTGTTGTATTGATCGTGGCTGCGGAAGGTCTGCAGCACGAAAAGATTGTCGCGGCTGAGCGCCTGCTGGTGTTCGGTCTGTTCGGGCAGCGGGCCGGTGTAAAACGTCGCCTTTTTCGCCGGCGTATCCCATTGCCGCTCCGCTGCCGCATTACGCAGATGAAAACCGCGTGGCACGCGGACGCGCTCGTTGAAATTGTCGAAGCCGGGAATGACCCTCTCGATCATGTCGCGGATGAGATCGTAATCATCGGCGAGCGCTTTCCAGTTCACATGGGCATTGCCGAGCGTCGCTTCGGCGATGCCGGCGATGATGGCAACTTCCGAGCGCAGCGCATCCGATGCCGGCGGATTGATGCCACCGGAACCATGCACCATGCTCATGGAATCCTCGACGGTCACGATCTGCGGCCGGTCCGCCGAGTTGAGGTCGATTTCCGTTCGGCCGAGGCAGGGCAGCACGAAGGAGGTTTCGCCCGGCACCAGATGCGAATGGTTGAGCTTGGTGGCGATGTTGACGGTCAGCTTCTGCTTTTCGAAAGCCTTGACGATCAGCGGGCTGTCGGGCGTCGCCCGCATGAAATTGCCGCCGAGCGCGATGAAGGTTTCGGCCTTGCCATCCAGCATGGCGGCCACGGCCTCCACGGTATTGTGGCCGGGCTCGCGCGGCATGGGGACGCCGAGTTCCTTCTCCAGCGCGTCGAGAAGTGCGGGCGGGGCTTTTTCGTCGATGCCGACCGTGCGGTCGCCCTGCACGTTGGAATGGCCGCGCACGGGGCAGAGGCCGGCGCCGGGACGGCCGATATTGCCACGCAGCAGCATGAAATTGGTGATTTCACGGACGATGACGACCGAGTGCCGATGCTGGGTGACGCCCATGGCCCAGGTGGCGATGACGGAGCCGGCATTCATATAGATATGGGCGGCTTCCTCGATTTCCGCACGGGTGAGGCCGGATTGGTCGAGGATGCTGTCCCAGCCCGTCGCTTCGACGGCGGCGCGATAGGCCTCGAACTCCGCCGCATGTTCGGCGAGGAAGTCGTAATCGATGATGGCGGGCTCGCCCGCCGCCCTTGCGGCATCGTCGGCGGCGAAGACCGCCTTGCTCATGCCACGCACAGCCGCCATGTCGCCGCCCTGGCGCGGCTGGTAATAATTGGTGGCGATGCGGGTGCTGCCGCCGGTGATCATTTCGACCTTGTCCTGCGGGTCGGCAAAGCGCTCCAGACCCTTTTCGCGGATGGGGTTGAAGACGGCGATCCGCGCGCCGCGAAGGGCGGCGCGGCGCAGGTCGCCCAGCATGCGGGGGTGGTTGGTGCCGGGATTTTGCCCGATGACGAAAATGGCGTCCGTCTGTTCGAAATCCTCGAGCAGCACGGTGCCCTTGCCGACGCCGATCGATGCCTTCAGGCCGACGCCGCTCGCTTCGTGGCACATGTTCGAGCAATCGGGGAAATTATTGGTGCCATAGAGCCGCACCATCAATTGATAAAGGAAAGCCGCCTCGTTGGAGGCGCGGCCGGAGGTATAGAACTCCGCCCGGTTCGGGCTGTCGAGGCTGTTGAGGATGCGGCCGATCTCCGCGAAGGCATCATCCCAGGAGACGGGCAGATATTTGTCACTCGCCCGGTCATAACGCATCGGATGGGTAAGCCGACCCTGCTTCTCCAGATCATAGTCAGACCAGCCACGCAGTTCGGAGACCGTGTGGCTGGCAAAGAAATCCGGCGGTACGCGGGCTTCCGTCGCTTCCCATGCGACAGCCTTGACGCCATTTTCGCAGAATTCGAAGGAGGAACCATGTTCGGGGTCGCCCCAGGCGCAGCCGGGACAATCGAAGCCATCCGGCTGGTTCGTTTTCAGGAGGGTGCGCGCGCCGGAAATCGGGGCCCCGGATTCCAGAAGGCGTTTGCCGACACTTTTGAGTGCGCCCCAGCCGCCTGCGGCGGTCGACGCCTTGCCAATGAAATCCGTCTTGCTCATGGTCCTGATTCCCGGAAACTGTCTTCTCGTGCTTGGCTGTCGGCGTTTGCCGATTGTCAAAATGCATCTTCAGAAGCGCCGTTCCAGGCGGCCTGTCAATGTCTTAATTGTGCATTGCGGCGAAACCTTTCTTTGCCCGTTCGACATTTGAAACGGGAACGGCGTAAAGGGGGTGGGCGTTGTCGCAAAGCAGGCTGCAAAGATCGGCTAAACATGCCTATAGCCGCTGGCCGAGGCCCCGCCGGCGAAGAGGAAGAGGAATGTTGAATGGATTTTTCGCCGCAGTCGGAGAGCTTGTTTATTTGCCGCTATCCGGTTGTTGACAATATACCTTTTAACGCCATTCTGCCTGCGCATCCGTGCACTGCGGCATTTGAAATACGAGGGGACGCCAGATGACAGACCGTGACGACGATCCTGTCGCGCCCGAGGACGTGAAGCCGACAGAGGCACCCTCCGATATCTACGCCGAGGATGGGTCCGTCCGCTCCGATTTCCTGACCATGGTGGGGGCGGCGATCGCCGACCGCGACCTGCTCTTCCTGCGCAAAAATGTGGCCCGGCTGCATGAGTCGGAACTCGGCGACGTGCTCGAATCCATCCTGCCGGAACAGCGCCACGCGCTGGTCAGGCTTCTCGGTTCTGATTTCGACATGACGGCGCTGACCGAGGTGGATGAGGGCATCCGCCTCGACATCGTCGACCAGATGTCGAACGAGCAGATCGCCGCCGGTATCGGCGAGCTCGATTCTGACGATGCGGTCTATATTCTCGAGGATCTCGACGACGAGGACCGCGAGGATATTCTCTCGCAGCTGCCCTTTACCGAACGCGTGCGGCTCATGCGGGCGCTGGATTATCCCGAAAGCTCGGCCGGTCGCCGCATGCAGACGGAATTCGTCGCCGTGCCGCCGTTCTGGACCGTGGGGCAGACCATCGATTATCTGCGCGAGGAGGAGGAATTGCCCGATTCCTTCACGCAGATTTTCGTCATCGATCCCACCTTCAAGCTGGTCGGTGCGCTCGATCTCGACAAGGTGCTGCGCGCCAAGCGTCAGGTGAAGATCGAAACGATCATGCACGAGACCAACCACTCCATTCCGGCCGAGATGGACCAGGAAGAGGCGGCGCAGCTTTTCGAACAATACGACCTTCTCTCCGCCGCCGTGGTCGACGATAACGGCCGGCTGGTCGGTGTGCTCACCATCGATGACGTGGTTGACGTCATTCAGGAAGAGGCGGAGGAGGATCTGCTGCGCCTCGGCGGTGTGGGTGACGAAGAATTGTCGGACAGTATCGTCAGCACCTCGCGCTCGCGCGTGCCTTGGCTTGCCGTCAACCTCCTTACTGCCTTTCTGTCGGCCTCGGTCATCAGCCTGTTCGATGCGACGATCCAGCAGATTATCGCGCTGGCGATCCTGATGCCGGCCGTGGCCGGCATGGGCGGCAATGCGGGATCGCAGACCATGACCGTCTCGGTGCGGGCGCTCGCCACCAAAAGCCTCGATATTCACAATGCCGCCCGCATCATCCGGCGTGAGGCGGGGGTGGGCATCTTGAACGGCATGCTGTTCGGCTGTGCCATCGGCGTCGTTGCCGGTATCTGGTTTCAGGATATCCATATTGGCGGCATCATCGCCACGGCCATGTGTCTCAACATGCTGGCGGCAGCGCTCGCCGGCATTCTCATTCCACTGGTTCTCGACAAATTTGGAGCCGACCCCGCCGTTTCATCGGCGGTGTTCGTGACGGCAGTGACGGATATTGTCGGCTTTTTCGCCTTTCTGGGGATCGCCACCTGGTGGTACGGTATTTCAGGATAGGCGAGGCGGGCAAAAATTGACTTTTACGTGAAGGTCAAATAATGTCTTCCGACCATGAATCGGATAGGCCCTTGGACAAGTATTATAGCATAACCGAACTGACACGCGAATTCGGTGTTTCCACCCGCACCTTGCGATTTTACGAGGATGAGGGGCTGATTCACCCTGAGCGTCGCGGGCGCACCCGGCTTTTCAGGGCTGCGGACCGCCGACTCATCCAGGAAATCCTGCGCGGTCGCCGTATCGGTTTTACCATCTCCGAAATTCGCGAAATCATTCACGTCTACAAGGAACCGCCGGGCGAATCGGGCCAGCTGGTGCTGCTGATGAAGAAGGTCGACGAAAAGCGCGCCGAGCTTCGGCAGAAGCGTAAGGACATCGAAGAGACGCTGGCGGAACTCGACAATGTCGAAGAGGCGTGCCTGACGCGGCTTGCCGAGATCGGCGTGGGGACTTGAAAGCAGCTCGTGCTGCTTGATCTTCCATGACTTGATGCCGAAACAGGTCTCAAGCCTTTTATCTTTACCGCATTCCTTTGAGGGGTGATCGCTAGAGCGGCAATGGGTCGCCTTGGAGCGAATGTGCGCCGCTTGTTTCTTCTCCCCGGCGGGGAGAAGAAAAGGCGGCAAGCCCTGACGTCTCCCTATTGCGCCTCAACCGTACACTGTTGCGCCACTTCGCTGACCTTTGTCTGCTGATCGGCGCTGAGCTTGCTTTCCATCATCGTGTCGAACAGGTTTTCCGCCTGCAGCTTCTCCAGCGTGCAGCCGCAGAAACGCTGGCACAGTTCCAGCCCGTTCGGCTGCTCGACGCAGCTTTTTTCACAGCTCGATTTGTAGAGCTCGACCTGATCGACGGGCGGAGGCGGGGCGAGGACGGACAGGGTGTAGACGAGGCCGATCAGCACCGGCTGGTGGATGAGGTAAAAGGCGAGGCTGTGGCGGCCGGCGCTGGCGACCAGATTGCGCGGCGAGCTTGGATTGCGAAAGCGGTCCAGCCAGCTGCGTGGCGTGACGAATTGTGAAACCGCAAGGCCGGCGAGGAAGGGTGCAAGCCAGGGCAGCAGCGGAACATAGTCGTTCGAACGCGGCGGCATGGTGGAAAAACCGATCCAGGCCAGCCATTTTGCATTGAACAGGTCGGATTGCAGATAGTGCGGCAGGACAAATGCGATGACAGCAAAAAGCAAAGTCACCGGCGCCGGCGCCCGCAGGAATAGCAGTCCCACAAGGCTTGCGGTGGCAATATTGTGCAAGATGCCAAAGAAGATGAAGCTGTCCGGGAAAGCGAAATAGGTGGCGACGGTGATGAGCAGCGCAGAGCCTGCCACCATCGCAAAACGCTTGCCGAAGGACGGCCAGTTTAGGCCCTTGCCATGGGCGAGGAACAGGCTGAAGCCGGCGAGAAACAGGAATGAACTGGCGATGCCGCGCGCATAGAGCTTCCAGAGACCCGTCGTCGCCGTGCCGGGTTCGAGATAGCCGAAATATTCCAGATTCCATGTGAAGTGGTAGGACGCCATGGCGAGGAGGGCGAGCCCTCTCAGCGTATCCAGCCCGCCGATGCGGCCTCTGCGGCGGGTTTCATTTGCGGCTGTGTCTGTGTCCATGGTTTCCGCTTTTTTTCAGCTTTTCGAGGGGCCGGTAATCACTTGAATTGACCTGGGGCTTGGCCCTTGAAGTGCGGCGATTTCAAGGCCTGTTTTCTTCCATGATGGCGAGACGGGCTTCTGAAAAGAACTGGCGGCGCAGGAGTGCGACGATGATGATGACGGTGCTGGCGATGAAGATATAGGGGCTGATGAACCAGCCGAGATAACCGATGGACAGGAAGATCGTCCGCAGGCCGTCATTGAAGTTCTTAGCAGCGATGATGTTCATCTTTATGACATTTTCGGCCGCGCGTTCCGCCGCCTCGCGGTCCGCACCGACATCGTGGACCATGGGGATGGCGCCGAACAGGATGGTGCAATAGTTGAACAGGCGGTAGGACCAGCCGAATTTGAAGAAGGAATAACCGAACAGGCAGGTGAGCCCGATGACCTTCAGCTCGAAGGCCGTGCGCCCGGAATAATGCACGAAAGGCATGTCGCGGAAGACCGATTCGACCTGCTCGGTCGCCCCCAGAAGCGCGAAACATCCGCCGATGGCGAAGATGGAGGTGGAGGCGAAAAAGGCGGTGCCATTCTGAAGGCCGGCCATGATCTGCGTGTCGATCATCTTCAGGTCGCGCTTCAGCGAATTCATAATCCAGTGACGCCGGCGCTCGGCCATGGCCTGATTGAGGCTGGCGCGCGAAAACAGCCGCGATCCCGTCGTGATATGGGTATAGGCGGCCCATAACAGGATGAAAACGATGATCGAGATATAGTCCATGACGGTCATCACGGGCAGGCCACCTTGCTGTTTGCGAATCTTCGAAAGCATATTGATTTGAAGGCTATGGCAAGGCAATGGCGGCGGCTGCCGTCTCCGAATATTCTCTGTTGCGGTTCCATCATTCGGATTTTCGCTAACCTTCCGGTAACCAAGTCGCTTTATCAATCGCTTCGCGGACGAAAGGTCTGCCGGTTCCGGGTAAGGTTTTGCGTACCGGTTCCGCCTGTATCCTGCCGATTGACAGAATTGCCATTCACACCTAGCCTTTCTGGAGGACCGGTGTTTCCGGCATCCGGGGTGGCCAAGGCTTCAATGTCCCGCATCGTGCAGGCAGGTTTTGTTCTCTTCGGCCCGGTATCAGCGGCAGTCCGGCATGAGCAACCGGGGGACGCCTTTTTCTACGAATCGTTCCCTTCATGTCCGCCTGTCACCGGCTTGCGACATTGCAAAAGACACCGGTCCGTTTCATTCTCTTCATCCAGGTTTTCCATGACAGATCAAAACCGCTCCGTTTTCATTCTTGGCGGCGCGCGCTCCGGCAAGTCCCGTTTCGCGGAAGAACTTGCGGGGCAGGCCGGTGCGTGCCTGCATTATCTGGCGACCGGCCGGGCATGGGATGACGAGATGCGTGACCGCATCAGCCATCACCGGGAGCGGCGGGGCGGGGAATGGACCACCCATGAGGCGCCGGTCGATATTGCCGCCGTGCTGCAGCGGCTCGATGAGCCGGAGAACGTCATCCTCATCGACTGCCTGACATTGTGGCTCACCAATCTGATGATGGAAAATGCCGATATCGACGCCGCCTTCGTCGCGCTTGAGGCGGCGATCGCATCGACCAGGGCGAAACTCATTCTCGTCTCCAACGAGGTCGGCCTCGGTATAGTGCCGGAAAACCGCATGGCGCGCGAATTCCGCGATCATGCCGGGCGGCTGCACCAGCGCGTTGCCGCCATTGCCGGCGAGGTCTATTTCGTCGCAGCCGGACTGCCGCTGAAGATGAAGGGCTGAAAAAGGGCCTGCGAAAGCGAAATCGCCACCGCCGTCTTTTTGCTCCTGCGCAATTCCTCCGGTGAAGCCGCCGCCCGATTTACGGGGGCTGCGACAGCTTTGCTTTCTTGATCTGGATCAAGGTGGCCTTCCCCGCCCGGTGGCAATGCTCCAACCGACGCAAAGGCGCGTTTCCGCTCTCCCGGGCGCGTGCCGCGCCTTTCGTCGGTCGGCTTGCACGTTGGGGGAAACCAACAATGAATTACACGTTAGAAACCGCGATCGTGGCCCTCGGGGCCTTTCTCGCGTTGCTCGGGGCAGCCTTTGCCCATGACAGTCTTTTCGCCGCCCATATGTGGGTGCTGTTCTTTACGCTTCTGGTCAGCACGGTGCTTCTGCTGCGCCGGGTTTCCTTCGCGCCTGTCGATCCGGCCGCGCGCGCCCGGCTGAAATCCGAATATTTCGACGAAGTGGTGAAATACGGCGTCATCGCCACCGTGTTCTGGGGTGTCGTCGGTTTTCTGGTCGGGGTCGTGGTCGCGCTGCAGCTCGCCTTTCCCGATCTCAACATCGCGCCCTATTTCAATTTCGGCCGCATGCGGCCGCTGCACACCTCTGCGGTGATCTTCGCTTTCGGGGGAAATGCGCTGATCGCCACATCGTTTTATGTGGTGCAGAGAACCTGTCGCGCGCGCCTGTTCGGCGGCAATCTCGGCTGGTTCGTGTTCTGGGGCTATAATCTCTTCATCATCATGGCCGCCACAGGCTATCTGCTCGGCATCACCCAGGGCCGCGAATATGCGGAGCCGGAATGGTATGTCGATATCTGGCTGACCATCGTCTGGGTCGCCTATCTGGTCGCCTTCCTCGGTACGATCCTGATGCGCAAGGAGCCGCATATCTATGTGGCGAACTGGTTCTATCTCGGCTTCATCGTCACCATCGCCATGTTGCACATCGTCAATAACCTTGCGGTTCCGGTTTCCTTCCTCGGGGTCAAGAGCTACTCGGCCTTCTCGGGCGTGCAGGATGCGCTGACGCAATGGTGGTACGGCCATAACGCCGTCGGCTTCTTCCTGACCGCCGGCTTCCTCGGCATGATGTATTATTTCATTCCGAAGCAGGTGAACCGCCCTGTCTATTCCTACCGCCTGTCGATCATCCACTTCTGGGCGCTGATCTTCATGTATATCTGGGCCGGCCCGCACCACCTGCATTATACGGCGCTGCCGGACTGGGCGCAGACGCTCGGCATGGTGTTCTCGGTCATGCTGTGGATGCCTTCCTGGGGCGGCATGATCAACGGCCTGATGACGCTTTCGGGCGCCTGGGACAAGATCCGCACCGATCCAGTCGTGCGCATGATGGTGATGGCGGTGGCCTTCTACGGCATGGCGACCTTCGAAGGTCCGATGATGTCGATCAAGGCCGTCAACTCGCTCAGCCACTATACCGACTGGACCATCGGCCATGTTCATTCCGGCGCTCTCGGCTGGAACGGCATGATCACCTTCGGCGCGATCTATTACCTGACGCCGAAGCTCTGGGGCAGGAAGCGTCTCTACAGCCTGCAACTCGTCAACTGGCACTTCTGGCTCGCCACGCTCGGCATCGTCGTCTACGCCGCCGTCATGTGGGTGGCCGGCATCCAGCAGGCCCTGATGTGGCGCGAATATGATAGCCAGGGCTTCCTCGTCTATTCCTTCGCGGAATCGGTCGCGGCCCTGTTCCCCTATTACGTGATGCGTGCATTGGGCGGCCTGATGTTCCTCAGCGGCGCGCTGATCATGGCCTACAACGTCACGATGACCATCCTCGGTCATCAACGCGACGAGGGCTTCCATACGGATGCCGAAGCTTTGGCGCAGCCCGCCGAAGCCCGTTCGCTACAGCCCGCGGAATAGGAGGGGCACATGTCCATACTCGACAAACACGCCGTCATCGAACGCAACGCCACGCTGCTTCTGGTCGGCTCCCTGCTGGTCGTCTCGATCGGCGGCATCGTGGAAATCGCACCGCTCTTCTATCTCGAAAACACCATCGAGAAGGTGGAGGGCATGCGACCCTACACGCCACTGGAGCTTGCCGGACGCAATATCTACATCCGCGAGGGATGTTACGTCTGTCACAGCCAGATGATCCGTCCGTTCCGCGACGAGGTGGAGCGTTACGGGCATTACAGCCTGGCGGCGGAATCCATGTACGACCATCCGTTCCAGTGGGGTTCCAAGCGCACGGGACCGGACCTTGCCCGTGTCGGCGACCGTTATTCGAACGAATGGCACGTGCAGCATCTGGCCGATCCGCGCTCGGTCGTGCCGGAATCGATCATGCCGTCCTATGCGTTCCTGAAGACCACGCCGCTGAAGATCACGGACGTCTCCATGGAGCTGAAGGCCAACCGCGCCGTGGGTGTGCCCTATAGCGACGAGATGATCGAGAAATCCACGGCCGATCTTGCCGCCCAGGCCGATCCGAATGCGGATTCCTCGGAACTGCTGGCGCGGTATCCGAAAGCCAAGGTCGGTGATTTCGACGGCGATCCGGCCAAGCTCACCGAAATGGATGCGCTGGTCGCCTATCTGCAGATGCTCGGCACGCTGGTCGATTTCTCGACCTATGACGATGCCGCCGGATACCGGTGAGGAGGCCTGAGCCATGGAAACCTACACGGCCATGCGCCACTTCGCCGATAGCTGGGGCCTGCTTGTCATGACCCTGTTCTTCGCCGGCGTCGTCGTTTTCACCCTTCGCCCCGGCTCGAAGAAGGCCGCGGACGATGCCGCCAGCATTCCGCTCAAGGAGGACTAGGATATGTCCGAAAAACACATTGATGACATCAGCGGCGTCGAAACTACCGGCCATGAATGGGACGGTATCCGCGAGCTGAACAATCCGATGCCGCGCTGGTGGGTCTGGACCTTCTATTTCACGATCCTCTGGGCAATCGGTTACACCATTGCATATCCGGCTTATCCGTTGATCAGCGGCGCAACGAAGGGGTTGCTCGGCTGGAGCAGCCGTGGCGAGATTGCCGCCGATATTGCCGATGCGAAACAGGCGCAGAGCGTTTATGTCGACAGGATCGCCAATTCGTCGCTCGCCGAAATTCAGGCTGATCCGACCCTGATGCAATTTGCCCTTTCCGGCGGTGCTGCCGCCTTCAAGGTCAACTGCATTCAGTGTCACGGTTCGGGTGCCGAAGGCGGGCAGGGCTATCCCAACCTCAATGATGACGACTGGATGTGGGGCGGCAGTGTCGATGATATCTACACGACGGTGAAGCACGGCATTCGTTTTGCCGACGACGCGGATACGCGCGCTTCGGAAATGCCGGCCTTCGGCGACATTCTCAAATCCGACGAAATCCGCGAGGTTGCCGCCTATGTCGTCAGCCTTACCGGAACACCCTCCAACCCGGCGCTGGTGGAGCCCGGCAAGCAGCTCTTCGCCGACAATTGCGCCTCGTGCCACGGGGAAGATGCCAAGGGTAATCGCGAATTCGGCGCGCCCAATCTGGCCGATGCGATCTGGCTGAAGGCGCACGGGGAGGAAGGGATCGTCGCGCAGATCCGGTCGCCCAAGCATGGTGTCATGCCCGCCTGGGGAGAGCGTCTTGGTGATACGACCGTCAAGCAGCTGGCGATCTTCGTGCATTCGCTTGGTGGGGGCGAATGAGGCAGGTAGAATGAAAAGAAGGGGCGCCGGGGAGGCGCCCTTTTTTATTGTTCAGATCAGGCGTTTTCCGCGCGTCCATCCGGATATTCGGCTGGTCCCTTCAGCTCGATCTTGTTGCCGAAGGGATCACGGAAATAGAACGAATGTCCCATTCCTCTCGCGCCGCCGTGAAAGGCTTCGTGTTCTATCGTGACGTTAAATTTCGCCAGATGTGCGCGAAGCGCATCATGGTTCAGAGGACCGGTCGCTATGCAGATGTGATCGACATTACGACCTCCGGCGACGGGCGGCGCAGCCTTTGTGCCGCCGGGGTGCGTGATATCCCACAGCACGATCAAGGCATTTCCGCACCAGACCTGTTCCATCCCGAGAGCGGGGTAAGAGTAACCATCCCTACACCCCAGCACGTTCCGGTAAAAATCGAGCGCCCGCATCATGTCGTCGACGATGAAGACGATATGATCGATACCGACCAACAAAAAAGGCGGCGTTGTCAAAGTCATGGCGGGCTCCTGCCGATCAGTTTTTCGACCAGACGGCCAGTTCATATCCATCCGGATCGGTGAAATGGAAACGCCGGCCGCCGGGAAATTCGAAAAGCGCGACGCTGATCTGGCCGCCGGCTGCCTCGACGCGGCGCTGGGCATCCTCGATGTCGATGGCATAGAGAATCACCAGCGGTCCGCCCTTGGCCGAAACCGGCGCGGTGGTGGTGAAACCGCCGGTCAGCCGACCATCGGAAAATTCGCAATATTGCGGACCGTAATCCTTGAAGGTCCAGCCGAAGGCACTGCCATAAAACTCCTTGCTGCGCTCGATATCGGCGACGTTGAATTCGACATAGTCGATGCGCCGGTCGTTGGCATTTTCTGTCATCATTTACTCCATCAATCCGCTTCGAGCAGTTCTTTCAACGTTTTCAGATCGGCCGTGACGGCCTTGGCGTCCTGCTCGAAATCCTCATCCGTCATGCCCTGAAGGCGAAGCAGCGTGAAGCTGACTTCCGTGCCGCTGCCATTCGGGGTGACCCGCAGCGCGTTATAGACCTTCAATCCGTCCGGCAAAGTCACGACATGATCTATGACGCCGAATTCGTTGTGGGGCGCGAAATTCACGCGCACTTCGCCGAGCGGCCCGCCCTCGGCGATCCAGTCCTCACCATCGGGTTTCAAGCCGCCCGCAAGGCCCGCGGCCCAGCGGGGCATGTTCTGCGGGTCGGCGGCGAAGTCGTAGACCTGGGCCCAGGGTTTTTCGACAGACAGATGAATGATTCTCGACTGCATGACAGGCATTTCATCCTCCCTTGGCGGCGCGTTCCTCTGACTGCGCCACTTTGTCGTCACTTGATGTAAGTCAAGGATGTTTCACCGGGGAGATGGGAGAAAGCAAGGAGATAAAAACGGACACCTTGCCATGAACATCTATCGCGCCGGACAGGACCGCCCGCAACAGCCCGTCGAAAGGCTGGAGGCGGAAGCCGTCAATTCCGCAAAAACGCGCAAACCTCTTTACGAAGCGCGCAGGAAGATTTTTCCCAAGCGTGCCGAGGGCAGGTTTCGGCGGTTCAAATGGCTGGTGATGCTGGTCACGCTCGGCATCTATTATCTGACGCCGTTCCTGCGCTGGGATCGTGGCCCCTATGCGCCCGATCAGGCGGTATTGATCGATATCGCCAACCGACGCTTTTATTTCTTCTTCATCGAAATCTGGCCGCAGGAATTCTTCTTTGTTGCCGGCCTGCTGGTGATGGCCGGGCTGGGACTGTTCCTCGTCACCTCCGCGGTCGGGCGCGCATGGTGCGGTTACACCTGTCCGCAGACCGTCTGGGTGGACCTTTTCCTCGTCGTCGAACGGGCCATCGAGGGTGACAGGAACGCCCGCATGAAACTGGACGCCGCGCCCTTTACATTCACCAAATTGCGCAAGCGCGTGCTGAAACATGCGATCTGGCTGGTGATCGGCGTCCTGACCGGTGGCGCCTGGATTTTCTATTTCGCCGATGCGCCAACGCTGGCGATGCAATTCGTGACGGGGCAGGCGCCGATGATCGCCTATTCGACCGTCGCCATCCTCACCGCCACCACCTATGTCTTCGGCGGGCTGATGCGGGAGCAGGTCTGCACCTATATGTGTCCCTGGCCGCGCATCCAGGCGGCGATGCTGGATGAGAATTCGCTGGTCGTCACCTATAATGACTGGCGCGGCGAACCGCGCTCGCGGCACGCCAAGAAGGCTGCGGCCGCAGGCGAGAGCATCGGCGATTGCGTCGATTGCAACGCCTGCGTTGCAGTCTGTCCCATGGGCATCGACATCCGCGACGGGCAGCAGCTGGAATGCATCACCTGCGCGCTCTGCATCGATGCCTGTGACGGGGTGATGGACAAGATCGGCAAGCCGCGCGGGCTGATCGCCTATGCGACGCTCGCCGAATACCAGTCCAACATGGCACTCGCGACCGGCAACGGCCAGCACGCCATCCGTCCCGCCAATGTGCGCGAGGAGGATGGCAGCTTCAAAAAGAGCGTCCGCCACTTCAACTGGCGCATCGTCTTCCGGCCACGCACGCTGCTTTACACGGCAATATGGGCTGCTGTCGGCATCGGCATGCTGTTTGCGCTGGTGACGCGCGAGCGGCTGGCGCTCAACGTCCTGCATGACCGCAATCCTCAATATGTGCTGGAATCCAACGGCTCGATCCGCAACGGCTATACGGTGCGCATTCTCAACATGGTGCCGCAGCCGCGCACGATGAGCCTGACGATCGAAGGCATTCCGAATGCGGTGATGAAGATAAACGGCATGCCGGATACGGTTGCTCGCGCCTTCGAAGTGACGGTGGAGCCGGATGAGGCGACGACGCTGAAGGTCTTCGTCACCCTTCCGGGCAGGGATGTCGCACGTGCGGCGGAAAATTTCGAATTCATCGTCAGCGATACGGGCGGCCATGAAACGGCCCGTTACGATGCCGTCTTTAATGCTCCGGGAGTGAAAAAATGACAGTGAACAATCAACGCGCCTCCGGCTTCGTTTTCACCGGCTGGCACATGCTCGGCGTCATGCTGCTGTTCTTCGGCACCATCATTACCGTCAACATGATCATGGCGTGGAATGCGGTTCACAGCTGGAGCGGGCTTGTGGTGCCCAACACCTATGTGGCCAGCCAGCAGTTCAACGCCAAGGCGGAGGCCGCCAAGGCAAGGGCGGCAACAGGCATCAAGGGAAGGCTCGTGGTGGATGAAAAGACGGTGCGCTACGAGGTCTTCCATCCGGAAAAAGGCCCCGTCGATACGGATAGCGTGACGGCGCATTTCCGCCGGCCGGTTGGGGAAAACCAGAATTTCGACATGGAGCTGACCCCGGCCTCCACCGGCGTCTTCATCGGCGCGCATGACATGCTGCCGGGCCAGTGGATCGTCGAGGTCACCGCCGTCAAGGACGGGCGGATCATCGTGCATGAGGGCACGCGGATCGCCGTCATCAGGGGGCGCAAATGAGCTGCTGTGCACCGGGAACGGAAGGATCGCTACAACTCGGCGAACCGGTCAATCCGCCATCGTCGGAGGAATTGTTGCTGGCAAGCCGCGATCTGGGGCAGGGGCTGCGCCAGACCGATCTCAGCGTGCCGGATGTCTATTGCGGCGCCTGCATCACCACCATCGAGACCGCGCTCGGTCGTCTGCGGCAAGTGGAGCGGGCGCGGGTGAACCTGTCGTCGAAACGTGTTGCCATCGTCTGGAAAGAGGAGGTCGATGGCGTCAGGACCGATCCCGCCGATCTAGCCCGTGCCATTCTTGCGACGGGATACCGAACGCATCTTTTCGCCAGTGGGCTGGATGCTTCCGACGCCTTGCGTTCGCAGCTGATCAGGGCCGTGGCGCTTTGCGGTTTTGCCTCGGCCAATATCATGCTTTTGTCCGTCTCCGTCTGGTCGGGGGCGGATGCGGCGACGCGTGACATGTTCCACTGGATTTCGGCAATGATCGCCGCGCCGGCGTTGATCTATGGCGGGCGTTTCTTTTACCAGTCGGCCTGGAATGCGCTGAAACACGGCCGCACCAATATGGATGTGCCGATCGCGCTTGCCATTACGCTCTCCTATGCCGTTTCGCTGTGGGAGACGATCCATCACGGCGAACATGCCTGGTTCGACGCGACCGTGTCGCTGCTGTTCTTCCTGCTGATCGGCCGCACGCTGGATCACATCATGCGCGACAAGGCGCGCTCGGCCATTGCCGGGCTTGCCCGGCTTTCGCCGCGCGGCGCAACGGTGATCGGTGAGGATGGGGTGCGAGACTACCGGTCGCTTGCGGATATCGAACCCGGAATGTCGATTGCGATTGCGGCGGGTGACCGGGTGGCCGTGGATGCCGTGGTCATCTCCGGCAGCAGCGATCTCGACATGTCCATCGTCAATGGTGAAAGCGCGCCGCGCCGTGTTGCAGCGGGTGATAGCCTGCAGGCAGGCACGCTCAATTTGACCGGCTCGCTGATTGCCCGGGTGACCGCCTCGGCAAAGGATTCCTTCCTGTCGGAAGTGATCGGATTGATGGAGGCGGCCGAGGGAGGGCGCGCGCGTTACCGCCGCATTGCCGACCGCGCTGCGAGCTATTATTCGCCCGTGGTGCATCTTCTCGCGCTGATGACCTTTCTCGGCTGGGACATTTTCGGCGGCGACTGGAAACAGGCGATGCTGATCGCCATTGCCGTTCTCATCATCACCTGCCCCTGTGCGCTTGGCCTTGCCGTTCCCGTCGTGCAGGTGGTGGCCGCCGGAAGGCTTTTCCGGCACGGCATCATGGTCAAGGAAGGCTCGGCCATGGAGCGTCTGGCCGAAATCGACACCGTGCTGTTCGACAAGACCGGCACATTGACCATCGGCAAACCGAGACTGGTCGATGCCGGCGATATAAAGCCCGCCACCATGGCGATTGCGGCGGGGCTCGCCGCCCATTCGCGTCACCCCCTTTCGAAAGCCCTGTATGCCGCCTATGGCGGGCCCTTGCCGGCCTATGAGGCAGTGCGCGAAATTCCGGGCTCCGGCGTCGAAGCCGAGACGGAAGCGGGAAGCTACCGGCTCGGCAATCGCCGTTTCGCCTGCCCTGATGAAGCGATTTTGGAGACTGGCGCGGCCCGTTCGGAAGTGGTGCTGTCTCTTGATGGCCGGCCTCTGGCGAGCTTCGGCTTCGAGGATAATCCGCGCGCGGGTGCGGTTGCGGCATTGCGCAGCCGCTCAGTGCGGGGCCTTTTGCAGGAAATCGTCTCGGGTGACCGGGCGGCAGCGGTCAAGGCCATGGCGCAGCGGCTGGGGATCGGCAACTGGCGCGCGGACCTGTCGCCGAAGGATAAGGCGGCGCGCTGCGCCGAACTTGCCGGTGAGGGGCGCAGGGTGCTGATGGTGGGAGACGGCATCAACGACGCGCCGGCGCTCGCCGCCGCCCATGTGTCGATGGCGCCCGCCACCGCCGCCGATATCGGCCGGCAGGCCGCCGATTTCGTGTTCATGCAGGAGGATCTCGACGCCGTGCCTTTTGCGATCGAGACATCGCAGCGGGCCGGAAGGCTGATCCGGCAGAACTTCGCGCTCGCTATCGGCTACAACGTCATCGCCGTGCCGATCGCGATTGCCGGTTATGCAACGCCGATGATCGCGGCCATTGCCATGTCGACATCGTCGCTGATCGTCGTCGCCAATGCGTTGCGCCTTGCCGGTGCGGCAGACACCGTCCGTCCTCAAAATGAGGCGAAGGCGGGATTTGTGGGCGAGGGGGCGCAACTGGCATGAACATGCTGATCTATCTTATTCCCGTCGCGCTGTTCCTGGGCGCGCTTGGGCTTTTCGCCTTTCTCTGGTCGGTGCGCTCGGGTCAATATGAGGATATGGACGGGGCGGCCTGGCGGGTCATAGACGATGGCGATGACCGGCCCCGACCGCCATCTTGAGAGCTCGCGCAACTGCTCCTTCGACCTGCTGCAAATATGCAAAGCTGATTTGCGTCATCAAAATTTAATCGTTTCAGTCGCCCCCAGCCTTGCCGTTTGGTGATTACAGTGCCACAACACGACCACCAAAAAGCAAGATGGAGGCACATCCCTTGGAACAGGCAGAAATCGGTTTGATCGGTCTCGGCGTCATGGGCTCGAACCTGGCGTTGAACATCGCGGAAAAGGGCAACAAGATTGCCGTATTCAACCGAACCCCTGAAGCGACGAAAAAATTCTACGCCGAGGCGGGTGAGTTGCAGGGACAGTTGATCCCCTGCGAAACCATTGAGGAATTTGTCGCCGCCATTCGTCCTCCGCGCCCGATCATCATCATGATCAAGGCCGGTGACCCGGTTGACCAGCAGATGGAAATCCTGAAGCCGCATCTGGCCAACGGCGATATCATGATCGATGCGGGTAACGCGAATTTCCGCGATACGATCCGCCGTTTCGATAACCTCAAGGATAGCGGTCTGACCTTTATCGGCATGGGCGTTTCCGGCGGTGAGGAAGGTGCGCGTCACGGACCGTCGATCATGGTCGGCGGCACCGAGGACAGCTGGAAGCGCGTCGAGAAGGTGCTGACCTCCATTTCCGCCAAGTATAATGACGATCCGTGCGTGGCATGGCTCGGCAATGACGGTGCGGGCCATTTCGTCAAGACCATCCATAACGGCATCGAATATGCCGACATGCAGATGATCGCCGAAATCTATGGCATCCTGCGTGATGGCCTGAAGATGAGCGCCGTCGAAATCGCCGATGTGTTCGCCGAATGGAACAAGGGCCGCCTGAATTCCTACCTGATCGAAATCACCGAGAAGGTTCTGCGCGCAGCCGATCCGATCACCGGCAAGCCGATGGTCGATCTGATCCTCGACAAGGCCGGCCAGAAGGGCACCGGCAAGTGGTCGGTCATCGAAGCCCAGAACATGGGTGTCGCCGCAACCGCCATCGAAGCGGCTGTAGCTGCCCGTATCCTGTCTTCGCAGAAGGATGAGCGCGAGGCTGCCGAGAAAATCTTCGGCCTGCCGACGCTTGCAGCAGCACCCGCCGACAAAAAGGCGTTTATCGCCGATCTGGAAAGCGCGCTTCTGGCCGCCAAGGTTGGTGCCTACGCGCAGGGCTTTGCCATCATGTCGGCAGCTTCCAAGGAGTTCAACTGGAACCTGCCGATGCCGACGATCGCCCGCATCTGGCGCGCCGGCTGCATCATCCGTTCGGAATTCCTCGATGAGATCACCTCGGCCTTCACCAAGGATCCGCATGTGGCCAACCTCATCGTAACGCCGGCCTTCTCCAGCATCGTCAAGGATACCGACGCGCCGCTGCGCCGTGTGGTTTCCTACGCCGTGCTGTCGGGCCTGCCGGTTTCGGCACTGGCTTCGGCACTTGGTTATTTCGATGCCTATCGCCGTGGCCGCGGCAGCGCCAACCTCATCCAGGCGCAGCGCGACTTCTTCGGCGCCCATGGCTTCGAGCGCACCGACGGTGTGGACAAGCCGCACGGCCCCTGGGGCAGCGGCGCCGACATTTTCTGATCGGCTAAACGATAAACGACAAAAGGCCCGCGCAAGCGGGCCTTTTTCATTCGGCTGTGGATTTACTCAGCGAGCGGCGGCGAGGCCGACGATCAGGCCGCTGACGGCATTGATGAGCAGGAACTGGTTGTCGACGCGCACCCAGCGCTGGTCGCGGCGCGGCTCGGCCAGATGGTAACGGCGATAATCACGACGATCCACCATGTTGCGACGTTCACGAGCGGAAAGGCGCTGACCACGATCCCAGCGGTGCTTCTTGACGATGACCTTCTTGGTGACGTGACGTTCGACGGTGACACCGCGATGGCGATCATCGTGTCGGCTTTGCGCCTGCGCCATCGGAGCTGCAAGAACGGTGGCGGCCAGAAGAATGGTGACGAACTTTTTCATGGATGCTTCCTCTCGGGTTTCGATGAGAAGAACCTACGAATAAACGAATGAACGGAAACTGAATTTAAAATTACAATTATGTAATGGTTGTTAACGGTTAGGCGCGGTCGTTAATCTTTCAGTTGCGGATTTACGTCGCGCTTTTACAGGTCAAGACCGCCCGGCGAAGGCCGGACGGTCTGTTTAATGCATCAAACGCGCTCGGCGGATTTTGCCCAGAGGTTGATATCCGCGTCCTTGGCGTAACGGTCGATTTCGGCCAGTTCCTCGACGGAGAAATCGGCATTGTCGAGTGCCCTCACGCAATCCTCGACCTGTTCCACACGGCTTGCACCGATGAGTGCCGACGTGATGCGGCCGCCGCGCAGCACCCAGGCGATCGCCATCTGCGCCAGCGTCTGGCCGCGCCGTTCGGCAATGCTGTTCAGCGCGCGGATGTTCTCGACATTGCGTTCATTGAGGAAGGCGGGGTTCAGCGACTTGCTCTGCGATGCGCGGCTGCCCTGCGGTACGCCGCCCAGATATTTCGTCGTCAGCATGCCCTGCGCCAGCGGCGAGAAGACGATGGAGCCGATGCCCAGCTCTTCCAGCGTGTCGACGAGACCATCTTCCTCGATCCAGCGGTTGATCATCGAATAGCTCGGCTGGTGGATGATGCAGGGCGTGCCGAGGTCCTTCAGGATGGCGGAGGCCTCACGGGTGCGCTTCGAATTGTAGGACGAGATGCCGACATAAAGCGCCTTGCCCGAGCGCACGATCTGGTCCAGCGCACCGCAGGTTTCCTCAAGCGGCGTATTGGGGTCGAAACGGTGGGAATAGAAGATATCGACGTAATCGAGCCCCATGCGCTTCAGGCTCTGGTCACAGGAGGCGATCAGATATTTGCGGCTGCCCCATTCGCCATAGGGACCGGGCCACATGTTGTAACCGGCCTTGGAGGAGATGATCATCTCATCGCGATAACCTCTGAAATCCGTCTTGAGGATTTCACCGAAAGCGGTTTCGGCACTGCCGGGCGGCGGGCCATAGTTGTTTGCGAGATCGAAATGGGTGATGCCGAGATCGAAGGCACGGCGGCAAATGGCCTGTTTGGTCTGGTGCGGCGTGTCGTTGCCGAAATTGTGCCAGAGCCCCAGCGAAATCGCCGGCAGTTTCAGGCCGGTCTTGCCGCAATGATTGTATTTCATGGATGCGTATCGGTTTTCGGCCGGTTGCCAAACCATGGGTCTTCCTCCACTTGCTGATGACTGGCTGCCGGAGAACCCGGCACCCCTTTGAATAGGCGACGGCAGGCGCGTGGCGCCCACCTTTCTTAAGAGCGATGGTTATGCCTTTCTCCGCATCGTTTCAATGCGAGGATTGGCAGGTATGAAGATCGAAGACGCGGAAATGCGGCTGGGGGCCGGCCGCCTTCGGGGTGAAGATGATGCGGCGGGTCTCGCCAGCGGAAAGATCGAACAGATTGTCCGAATAACGTCCGGGCTGGTCCGCCTCCAGCATGACGAAGAGTGCGAGACCGGTTGCCGAGACGTCGATTTCGAACTGGCCGTTTTTCAAGGTGTTTGTCGTAAAGGTCAGGCCGGCGGGCTGAAGCTCCAGCGCCTTGTAGGTGTCGCGCACATGGTGGCCTTCGCCGGTCATGCCGTTGGAAGCAATGAAGTTCCAGGCAAGGATCGCGCCATCAGGCAGGCTGTCCATGTCGATATCGGTCAGCGTCGCGGCCTTGTCGCTCGTGCAAGTGCCATTGGCGGATTTCAACGGCACGCGGTTGCCGTTCATGGTCAGCGCAACGATATTCATGTCGATCTCGACGTCCTCCGCCGTGTCGTTGACCATGGAGAAATTCACCCGGCGTCCAGCTTGCGAAGGGATGGCCGAGACCGCCACCGGCTGGAAGAAACGGCGGGCGGCATAATGCAGCGCCTTCCAGCCGCCGCCATAATCGAGGCTTGACCACGATGCGACCGGCCAGGTGTCGTTCAGCTGCCAATAAAGCGTGCCCATGCAATGGGGTTTCAGCGAGCGCCAGTAGTCCACGGCGGTGCGGATGGCCAGCGCCTGCTGGACCTGGCTCAGATAGACGAAGTTTTCGAAATCCTTCGGGAAGCGGAAATAGCGGAACATGGTGCCGGCGATGCGTTCATTGCCGCCGACATTCTTCTGGTGCAGCTCGACGACCGGGGAGGCGATGTTCATGTCCTTGTCCTCCGCATAGGTGCGAATGACCGGCATGGATGTATAGGACTGGAAACCGAATTCGGAGCAGAAACGCGGTTTCACCGAACGGTAATTGTCGAACGACTTGTTCTCGTGCCAGACGGACCAGTAATGCATGTCGCCGGAGCCATCCGCATGCCAGGCATCGCCATAATCGAGATAACCCGAGGCAGGGCTCGATGGCCACCAGAGCGCTTCGGGGGCGGCCTTTTTCAGGCCTCTTTCGATGGTGCGGTTCAGGCGGTCGTAAGCCACGAGATAGCGGTCGCGATTGTTTCGGGATTCATCGAACCAGGTCAGCGCGCCGACCAGCTCGTTATCGCCGCACCAGAGCGCAACGGAGGGGTGCGAGGACAGGCGTTTCACCTGATAATCGACCTCGTGTTCGACATTGTCGAGAAAGTCTTCGCTGCAAGGGTAGAGATTGCAGGCGAACATGAAATCCTGCCAGACGAGCAGGCCGAGACGGTCGCAGAGATCGTAAAACCATTCCTCCTCATAAAATCCGCCGCCCCAGACACGGATCATGTTCATGTTGGCTTCGACGGCTGAGCAGAGGAGGTCTTCCGTCTTCTCCCGGCTGGTCAGCGAATAAAGCGCATCTGATGGAATCCAGTTGGCACCACGGCAGAATATCTCCCGGCCATTGATGCGGAAGGCGAAGCGGCTGCCGGCCTCATCCTTGTCGGTCAGAAGTTCGATGGTTCTGAAGCCGATCTGGCGGGTGACGGTTTCGTCAGGCAGTTCCACCGTCAGGTTGTAGAGCGTCTGCTCGCCACTGCCGGCCGGCCACCAGAGGTCCGGATTTTCGATGAAAAAGACGTGGTGCACCACCGTTTCGCCCGCGCCGACGCCGCAATCAAGCCGCAGCCTTTCATCGTTGAGTGACAGATAGATCGGCAGACTTGCCGGACCCTCGGCAAAGAGCGTGATGGCCACATGCAGCTCGACGCCGCCTTCGACATGGTGCTGGGAGGTGACAACATGTTCGATACGGGCCGTATCAAGTCGCTTCAGCAGGATTTTCCCGTAGAGGCCAAGCGGGGCAATCGCAATGTTCCAGTCCCAGCCGAAGTGGCATTGCGGCTTGCGCAGCATGTTGCCATTGGCGATGGGCGAATTGCCTTCGTGATAGGGAATGTAAAAGGGTTGCCGCGCCTGCCGCTCGGCGCCGGCCGTGATGTTGGAATGGAAGTGGATGCGGATGGTGTTTTCACCCGGCCGCACGGCACGGGAAATATCGGGCCGGTAACGGCGGAAGCAATTGTCGGCGCTCAAGATCGGGATATCGTTGACGAAGACGATGGCGACGGTATCGAGATAATCGATATCGAGGTACCAGCTGGCATCTGCGTCATCGAGGATGAAGGTACGCTCGATGATCCAGTCCTGCTGCGCCACCCATTGCACGGCCTTCTCATTGGCGCCGTGATAGGGGTCGGGAATGATGGCGGCATTTTTGAGCGCCGTGTGAATATCGCCCGGAACGGAAAGCGTGGTGGCATGATCTCCTTCCACCGAACTCAGGCGCCAGGGCCCGGCCAGATCGATGACGGTTTCGGGCGTGGAAGAAGAGATCATGATCGGACCCTGCATAATATGAATTCAACGAAGACGAGCCGGCATTATGGTGCCGGCTTGTGTCAGAATCTGGGGAGGATGAATACCCGCACGACGCTTGTCACCAAGCTTATCCGGCTTTGCGATTTCCTCCCTCCGGCAACGTTACCGTAAAACAATCGTGCCGTCATGCCTTTGGTTGGCAAGGGAGGGTGTGAAAAATGTCTCTGGCCGTAGTCTCGGCGTATTGAGATGGATAAGCTATAAATAGAAGTATTTTTATCTATACATATACAATATTTAGCATTGTTTTTTCATCCAACAAATAAGGATCGAAGCGCCCCGATATCCAGGGCGACTGGCCGATAAAGTGGTGACGTCAGCGGGGCGTATTTTTCGTAACTATATCGTTATAGCTGAGTTGTCGGCTACGTGGATGAGATCGACCGGGCGATTGGCGACCTTTGCCTTTGCAATGGAGCAAAAGCTATCTATGATTATCGTTCGGTAAAGTGTGGCGAAATGACATGAACGATACTGGCAAATCCGGCGGGGGCGATACACCTGCAACGACGGGCGAGCGCCCAACCCTGAAGACCATCGCTTATATGACGGGCCTTGGCATCACCACCGTCTCGCGCGCGCTGAAGGATGCGCCGGATATCGGCGCCGAAACCAAGGAGCGTGTGCGGCTCATCGCCCGGCAGATCGGCTACCAGCCGAACCGCGCCGGCGTGCGTCTTCGCACCGGCAAGACCAATGTCATCGCGCTGGTGCTGAGTGTCGATGAGGAGCTGATGGGTTTCACCAGCCAGATGGTGTTCGGCATCACCGAGATTCTCTCCACCACGCAATATCACCTTGTCGTCACGCCCCACATCCATGCCAAGGATTCCATGGTGCCGATCCGCTACATTCTTGAGACCGGCTCGGCGGACGGCGTTATCATTTCCAAGATCGAGCCCAATGATCCGCGTGTCCGTTTCATGACGGAGCGCAACATGCCCTTCGTCACCCATGGCCGTTCGGATATGGGCATTGAACACGCCTTTCACGATTTCGACAATGAGGCCTATGCCTACGAGGCGGTCGAGCGGCTGGCGCAATGCGGGCGAAAGAGGATCGCCGTCATCGTGCCGCCATCGCGCTTTTCGTTTCACGACCATGCCCGCAAGGGTTTCAATCGGGCGATCAGGGATTTTGGGCTCACCGAATTTCCGCTGGATGCCGTCACCATCGAGACGCCGCTTGAGAAAATCCGGGATTTCGGCCGGACGCTGATGCAGTCCGATGATCGCCCTGATGGGATCGTCTCGATCAGCGGCAGCAGCACCATCGCGCTGGTGGCGGGTTTCGAAGCCGCGGGAGTGAAGATCGGCGAGGATGTCGATATCGTCTCGAAACAGTCGGCCGAGTTCCTGAACTGGATCAAGCCGCAGATCCACACCGTCAACGAGGACATCAAGCTGGCGGGCAGGGAGCTTGCCAAGGCGTTGCTGGCCCGCATCAACGGTGAGGCTGCGGAAACGTTGCAAAGCATCAGCAGGCCGGTCTGGTCTTCGATGGCGCCGAAGCCGTAGGTCAGGCTCTCCGGTAAGGCGATATGCTGCCTTGGCCGGCGTGGCTGTCTGCCAACCCTTACGTCTCCGTCATGCCGGCCCGGAGCCGGAATGACGGAGACAGAATTTCATGTCAGGACAGGCAGTTCCTGAGCGAACCGGCAATGCCCTGCATCAGCTTGAAATAGAGATCGGGGCCGGGCTCCAGTGTCGCCGCTTCCGGATCGAGCGTAGCCGATTTTGCTGGCGTGCCTTCGGTGATGACCGAGACCAGTTTCGGTTCGAATTGCGGTTCGGCGAAAACGCAGGTCGCACCAAGCTGGCGCACCTTTTCCTGCATCTGTTTGACGCGATCCGCGCCCGGCAGGGTTTCGGGGCTGACGGTGATCGATCCTGCGGTTTTCACGCCATAACGATGCTCGAAATATTGATAGGCATCGTGGAAGACGATGAAGGGCTTGTCCTTCACCGGTTTTACCGTTTCCGCGACTTCGGCGTCGAGCGCATCGAGATCATCCATCAGCTTCCTGGTGTTGGCCTGATAGGTCGCGGCATTGCCGGCATCGGCCGCGATCAGCGCTGTTTCGACCGCCTGGGCCATGGCCTTGGCGTTGGCGGGGTCCAGCCACAGATGGGTGTCATAGGCGCCGTGCTCGTGCTCATCGGCATCGCCATGGTCGTGTCCGTGATCATGCACAGCTTCGCCTTCGGTGTGGCCGTCATGCGCCTCATGGCCTTCTTCGCCGTCATCGTGCGCCTCGAAAGGGCCGCCTTCGCGGAAGGGCAGCTTTTCGAGACCCTTCACATCTTCCAGTTCCACTACGGTTGCCTTGCTCGCCAGGGCCTCCAGCGGCTTTTGCAGGAAGGCTTCCAGTCCGGGCCCCACCCAGAACACCACATCCGCCTTTTCGAGCTTGCGTGCATTCGACGGCCGGAGATTATAGGTGTGCGGCGAGGCCGCGCCGTCGACGATGAGCTGCGGTTCGCCCACGCCTTTCATGATGGCGGCAACTAGGGAGTGGACGGGCTTGATCGAGACCACGACATCGGGCGCGGCGGTGGCGCCCGAAGCGGCGGCCGCTATTGCAGCCGACGCCACGAGCGGGATCAGGATCGATTTCATGAAATGCACTCCACTTGAACAAGTATAGTTATGTTATTACATTTATTGCGTAACTCTATAACGTATGCAATAGCGGTAGGCAACATCGCCGAACGGACAATCCCATGCTTCATTCCGCCCACAGGGGCAACGAGATACTGGTTTCCCTCGCCAATGCCGGCGTGCAGCGCAACGGCCGCTGGCTGGTGCGCGGCGTGGAGTTTTCCGTCAGCAAGGGCGAGATCGTCACGCTCATCGGCCCGAACGGCTCCGGCAAATCCACCAGCGCAAAAATGGCGATCGGGGTGGTGAAACCGAGCGAGGGCAAGGTCGCGCGCAAGGCCGGCCTGAAGGTTGGCTATGTGCCACAGAAGCTTTCGGTGGACTGGACCATGCCGCTTTCCGTGCGGAGGCTGATGACACTGACCGGGCCGCTGCCTACGCGGGAAATCGATGCGGCACTGAATGCTACGGGCATCGCGCATCTTGCCAATGCCGAGGTGCAGCATCTTTCCGGCGGCGAGTTCCAGCGGGCGCTTCTGGCCCGCGCCATTGCCCGCAAGCCCGATCTGCTGGTTCTCGACGAACCCGTTCAGGGTGTTGATTTCTCCGGCGAGATCGCGCTCTATGATCTGATAAAAAATATCAGAAATTCAAATGATTGTGGAATTCTGTTAATCTCGCATGACCTGCATGTTGTGATGGCGGAAACCGATACGGTCATCTGCCTGAACGGCCATGTCTGCTGCCGCGGCACGCCGCAGGCGGTGAGCCAGAGCCCGGAATATATGCGGCTGTTCGGCGGCGCGGCGGCCAAGGCACTGGCGGTCTATAGTCACCATCACGATCACACCCATCTGCCGGATGGCCGGGTGCAGCATGCGGATGGAACGGTGACGGACCATTGCCACCCCGAAGACGGGCACCATCACGCGCATGATCATCATGACCACGGACACCATCAGGATGGCCATGGCGAATGCGGCTGCGGCGAAGACCATGACCATGGGGACCATGCGCCCCAAGACCAGCGGCAGGGAGAGCGCCATGTTTGACGATTTCTTCACTCGCGCCATGGTCGCCGGCATCGGTGTCGCACTCACCGCCGGTCCTCTCGGCTGTTTCGTCGTCTGGCGGCGTATGGCCTATTTTGGCGACACCATGGCCCATTCGGCGCTTCTCGGTGTTGCCCTGTCTCTGCTTTTGCAGCTCAACCTCATCGTCAGCGTCTTTCTGGTGGCGTTGGCCGTTTCGATTCTTTTGATCTTTCTGCAACGCAGGCAGGCACTTTCCGCCGATGCGCTGCTGGGCATCCTGTCCCATTCGGCACTGGCGATCGGCCTTGTCATCGTCGCCTTCATGAGCTGGGTGCGTATCGATCTCGTCTCGTTCCTGTTCGGCGATATTCTTGCTGTCACCCGCAGCGATATCGCGCTGATCTGGGGCGGCGGGCTGGTGGTCATCGTCTCCTTGGTTTTCCTGTGGCGGTCACTGCTCGCTTCCACGGTCAATACGGAACTGGCGGAAGCCGAGGGGCTGAACCCGGAGCGGGCGAAGCTCATCTTCACGCTGCTGATGGCGCTGGTGATCGCCATTGCCATGAAGGTGGTCGGCATCATGCTCATCACCTCGCTGCTCATCATACCGGCCGCGACCGCGCGGCGTTTTTCGAGCACGCCGGAGGTGATGGCGATTGTGGCCTCGCTGATCGGCGCGGTTGCTGTTGTCGGCGGCCTGTTCGGTTCGCTCACCTATGATACGCCGTCCGGCCCATCCATCGTGGTTGCTGCGGTGATCCTGTTCGTTATAAGCCTGTTGCCGGAGCCGGGTTTTTCCCGCTCCGCGGATGAAGGAGGCAAATCATGAATGCGCAGACCCAGCCGAACCTCACCAAAAACCAGTCGCTGGTGATGAATGCCCTTTCAAACGCGCATCAGCCGCTCAGCGCCTATATGATCCTCGACAAGCTGCGCGACGACGGGTTTCGCGCACCGCTGCAGGTTTACCGGGCGCTGGAAAAGCTGGTGGAATTCGGCCTTGTGCACCGGCTGGAAAGCCTCAATGCCTTCGTTGCCTGCACCCATACGCAGGCCGAATGCTGCTCGCACCACCATGGAACCGTGGCCTTTGCCATCTGCGAATCCTGCGGGCAGGTGACGGAGTTCCACGATCACGAGATTGACCACCGTCTGGAGCGCTGGGTGAAGGACAGCAAGTTCAAGGCAGAAAAGACCACGATTGAGATTCGCGGTCTCTGCGCCGCCTGCGCGGCATAAGTTGATTTGAAGCAGGCGGGCGCGAGCTGCCCGCCATCCGTCTTTATTCGATGATCGCCAGATCTTTCGAAAAACGCTTCCAGTTCTCGATGTATTTTTCCGCCGAGCGGCGAAGGCCCGCAATGGTTTCGTCATCCAACGTGCGGATGGCCCGCGCCGGTGACCCGACGATCAGCGAATTGTCCGGAAACTCTTTGCCCTCCGTCACCAGCGCGTTGGCGCCGACGAGGCAGTTGCGGCCGATCTTTGCGCCGTTCAAAATCGTTGCGCCCATGCCAACAAGCGAATTGTCGCCGATGCTGCAGCCATGCACGATGGCGTGGTGGCCAATGGTGCACATTTCACCGATGGTCGCGGCAAAACCGGGATCGCTGTGCACCATAACGCCTTCCTGAATATTGGTGCCGCGGCCGATGCTGATCGGCTCGTTATCGCCGCGCAGCGTCGCACCGAACCAGATGCCGACATCTTCGCCGAGCGTGACCGAACCGATGACATTGGCATCGGGTGCAACCCAGTAATGATCCGGGGCAGGGGTTTGTGGTACCCGATCGGCGAGGCGGTAAAGCGGCATGGCGGTGTCCTCCCTTTGCGTTTCCTGCCGATCAGGCGATCTTGACCGAGAGCGTGCCGACACCGTCGACGCCACAATCTATCCTGTCACCGTGCACGATGGGGCCGACGCCGGCTGGCGTGCCGGTCATGATCACATCGCCGGCGGCAAGGGTGAACAGCTTGGAAAGCTCGGCAATCACCTCCGGCACCTTCCAGATCATCTGGGCGAGATCGCCTGTCTGCTTGCGTTCGCCGTTGACATCGAGCCAGATCGCGCCGGTTGAGGGATGGCCGATCTTCTCGGCGGGAACGATGGCCGAAACCGGTGCGGAATGTTCAAACGCCTTGGCGCCTTCCCAGGAGCGGCCCATTTTCTTCAGCCCGTCCTGCAAATCGCGACGGGTCATGTCGATGCCGACGGCATAACCCCAGACATGGTTCAGCGCCTCCGACGCCGGGATATCCGCGCCGCCGCTCTTCAGGACCACGACACATTCGACTTCGTAATGCACGTTGGAGGACAGCGACGGGTAGGGGAAATCATTGCCTGCGGGCAGAAGATTGTCCGGGTTCTTCTGGAAATAAAAGGGCGGCTCGCGCGAGGGATCGTGGCCCATCTCGATGGCGTGATCGGCGTAGTTGCGGCCGACGCAATAGACCCGCCGCACGGGGAACATGTCTTCCGTGCCCTCGACGGGCAGCAGAACGGGTTTCGGAGCGGGGATGACGGTGGCGGCCATGGGGATTTCCTGTCGTCTCTTTAAGCTGCAAGTCTTGTCCCGCGATTCCGGGGCGATTTCCAGTTGAAAATGACCTTGCCTGCAAAACTGGCTTTTTACGGTCCTTTGCTGTAGAAGCCGGCGCAAAGAGGTTTACCCATGTACAGACAAGCGCTTGCCAGCGGCGAAAAAATCTTCGCCGTGGCCCCTATGATCGACTGGACCGACACGAGGTGCAGATTTCTGCACCGGCAATTGTCGAAGCGCGCCTTGCTGTTCACCGAAATGATCGTTGCCGACGCCATCATTCATGGCCAGCGCGAGAGGTTGCTCGGTTATCATCCGCAGGAACATCCCGTTGCGCTGCAGCTTGGCGGATCGGATCCGGCCAAGCTTGCAGAGGCGGTGCGGATCGCCGGTGATTACGGTTATGACGAGATCAACCTCAATGTCGGCTGCCCTTCGGACCGGGTGCAATCCGGTACCTTCGGCGCCTGCCTGATGCGTGAGCCGGATGTCGTGGCGGAATGTGTTTCGGCGATGAAAGCGGTTGCGGCTGTGCCGGTCACGGTCAAATGCCGTATCGGCGTTGATGACCAGGAACCCGAAGCCGTGCTGCCGGATTTTCTGGCGCGGGTGGTTGCGGCCGGTGCGGATGCGGTGTGGGTTCATGCGCGCAAAGCCTGGCTTCAGGGGCTTTCGCCGAAGGAGAACCGCGAGGTTCCACCGCTCGACTATGATCTCGTCTATCGCATGAAGCGGGAAAATCCTGGCGTCTTCATCGGCATCAATGGCGGTATTTCCGATCTCGATCAGGCAAGCGAGCACCTGAAACATATGGACGGCGTGATGCTCGGCCGCGCCGCCTATCACAACACCTCGATCCTTGCCGATGTCGATCATCGCATCCATGGCGAGGAAGCCCGCCAATATGACTGGATGGCGCTGCGGGACGCGATGATGGCTTACGCCGCTGATTATATTGCCGCAGGTGGACGTCTCAATCACGTCACCCGCCACATGGTCGGCCTGTTTCAGGGCATGCCGGGCGCGCGCCGTTTCCGGCAAATCCTCTCCAGCGATGCCACCCGGCCGGGTGCGGGGCCGGAGGTGATCGAGGCAGCTTTTGCCGCCATCGATTTCAATCCGACGAAAGAACTGGCGGGCTGAGGGGGCTCAGACCGCTTTTTGCAGTTCTTGCGCACCAACAGGCGCATTGACCTTGCCGCCGGTGATGAAGAAGGCGAAGACGTCGCGTGGCGTCTTTTCGACCTTGCGCTCGGGCGCGATCAACGGCAGATCGTCAGGCACGCCACCCGCCGCATAGGTCTTGACCCGTTTGGCCCAACGGCCGATCCCGGTCTGCGGATAACAGGTCTTGATTTCGTCCTCGCCCTTTTGCAGGCGGCAATAGACGAAATCGGCGGTTACGTCCGGCAGCATCGGATAATCGTGATGATCGGCGCAGACGACGGCAACCTTGTGTTTGGCGAGGAGATCGATGAATTCCGGTACCTGGAATGTTTCATTGCGAACCTCGACCACATGCCGCAGGGAAATGCCATCCTGTTTTTCCGGCAGCAGCGCCAGAAAGGCGCCGAAATCATCCGCATCGAATTTTTTTGTGGGCGCGAACTGCCAGAGGATCGGGCCGAGATGGGAGCCGAGTTCCGTCAGACCCTGCGTCAGGAACTTCGTCATGGATTCACCAGCCTCGGCCAGAACCCTGCGATTTGTGACGAAACGGCTCGCCTTCAGCGAGAAGATGAAATCCTCCGGCACTTCGGAGGCCCATTTGGCGAAGGTTTCCGGTTTCTGGCTGCTGTAATAGGTGCCGTTCACCTCGATTGCCGTCAATTGCCGGCTGGCATGTTCGAGCTGGCGCTTCTTTGGCAATTTTTCCGGATAAAACGTGCCTTCCCAGGGCTCGAAAGTCCAGCCGCCGATACCGGTGCGGATCGTTCCTGATGTCGACATATGCTGTTCCTCCACTGACGCCTCGATGGCTGAATTCTTCCTTGAACAGGCAGCGAATGGCTCCGCAGCCTCAAACCGCTGATACAGCGTATCTCAAAGCCCGCATCATCCCCGGGCCTGTCCCGAGGATCTAACCCGTACCGTCAATCTACCGGTCGCAGATGCTCGGGACAGGCCCGAGCATGACGGAGGAGAGGTTTGCAGACTTCGCCACGACCTCAACCCTTGCCGTACTTACTCCGCAGCCTCGCGTTTCCCGGCCGGCCGGCGGTCGAGAAGTTCCTTCAGGAAGTGGCCGGTATAGGAGCGCTCGACCTTGACGATGTCTTCCGGCGTGCCGGTTGCCACCACCTCACCACCGCCCGTGCCGCCTTCGGGGCCGATATCGATGATCCAGTCGGCCGTCTTGATGACTTCGAGATTGTGTTCGATCACCACCACGGAATTGCCCTGTTCCACCAGCGCATGCAGCATTTCCAGGAGCTTGTTGACGTCGTGGAAATGCAGGCCCGTCGTCGGCTCGTCGAGGATATAGAGCGTGCGACCCGTCGAGCGCTTCGACAGTTCCTTGGCGAGCTTGACGCGCTGCGCCTCGCCGCCGGAGAGCGTATTGGCCTGCTGGCCGACCTTGATGTAACCGAGGCCGACATCGAACAGCGATTGCAGCTTGTCGCGCACCGCCGGCACGGCGGCGAAGAACTCCACGCCTTCCTCGACCGTCATATCCAGCACGTCAGCGATGGATTTGCCCTTGAAGGTGACATCCAGCGTCTCGCGATTATAGCGCTTGCCATGGCAGACATCGCAGGTGACGTAAACGTCAGGCAGGAAGTGCATCTCGATCTTGATGACGCCGTCGCCCTGGCAGGCCTCACAGCGGCCGCCCTTGACGTTGAAGGAGAAACGGCCGGGCGCATAACCGCGCGCCTTGGCTTCCGGCAGGCCGGCGAACCAGTCACGGATCGGCGTGAAGGCGCCGGTATAGGTGGCGGGGTTGGAGCGCGGCGTGCGGCCGATCGGCGACTGGTCGATGTCGATCACCTTGTCGATGAATTCGAAACCGTCGATGCGGTCGTGTTCGGCCGGGATTTCACGCGCGCCCATTACCCGGCGCGCCGCAGACTTATAGAGCGTCTCGATCAGGAAGGTCGATTTGCCGCCGCCAGATACGCCGGTCACCGCGGTGAAAACGCCGAGCGGCACGGCTGCCGTGACATTCTGGAGATTGTTACCGCGGGCGCCAAAAACCTTGATCTCGCGACCCTTTTTCGGCTTGCGGCGTTCGGCCGGCACGGCAACGCCCAGTTCGCCGGAGAGGTATTTGCCGGTCAGTGATTTCGGATTGGCCATCACATCCTGCGGTGTGCCTTCCGCGATCACCTGACCACCGTGAATGCCGGCGGCCGGACCGATATCGACCACATAATCCGCCGTCAGAATGGCGTCTTCGTCATGTTCGACAACGATGACGGTATTACCGATATCGCGCAGGTGTTTCAGCGTCTCGAGCAGGCGGGCGTTGTCACGCTGGTGCAGGCCGATCGACGGCTCGTCGAGAACATAGAGAACGCCTGTCAGACCCGAGCCGATCTGCGAGGCCAGACGAATACGCTGGCTCTCACCGCCGGAAAGCGTTCCGGAATTGCGCGACAGGCTCAGATAATCGAGCCCCACATCGTTGAGGAACCGCAGGCGCTCGCGGATTTCCTTGAGAATGCGGACTGCGATCTCGTTCTGCTTGGCGTTGAGATTTTCCGGCAGCACCTCGAACCAGTCGCGTGCCTTGCGGATCGACATTTCGGTGACTTCACCGATATGCAGCTTATTGATCTTGACGGCGAGGGCTTCCGGCTTCAGGCGATAACCGGCGCAGGCCGGGCAGGGGGCCGCCGACATGTAACGCTCGATTTCCTCACGCGCCCAGGCGCTGTCGGTCTCTTTCCAGCGACGCTCCAGATTGGGCACGATGCCTTCGAAGTTCTTCACCGTTTTGTAGGAACGGGCGCCGTCCTGATAATTGAATTCGATCTTGTCGTCCGTGCCCTGAAGGATGGCGTGCTGCGCTTCCTTCGACAGATCGGACCATTTGCTCGACAGCTTGAACCCAAAGGCATTGCCGAGCGCTTCCAGCGTCTGGTTGTAATAGGGCGAGGAAGATTTTGCCCAGGGGGCAATGGCGCCGTCGCGCAGGGTGCGGGCCGGTTCGGGCACGATCAGGTTTTCATCTACCTTCTGCTGCGAACCGAGGCCATCGCAGCTGGGGCAGGCGCCGAAGGGGTTGTTGAAGGAGAACAGCCGTGGCTCGATTTCCGGGATGGTAAAGCCGGAAACGGGGCAGGCGAATTTCTCCGAAAACAGCACACGCTCATGGGTCTCGTTGAGAGACTTGTTGGCCGAGCCGCCGGCGGCGGTTTCTTCGGGTGGCAGAGGCTTGTCGGCGAATTCGGCGATTGCCAGCCCGTCGGCGAGCTTGAGGCAGGTCTCGAGACTGTCGGCAAGGCGTGCGGCCATATCCGGGCGTACGACGGCACGGTCGACCACCACGTCGATATCGTGTTTGTATTTCTTGTCTAGGGCAGGAACGTCGGCGATCTCGTAGAACTGGCCATCCACCTTGACGCGCTGGAAGCCCTTCTTCATCAGCTCCGCCAGCTCCTTCTTGTACTCGCCTTTGCGGCCCCGCACGATCGGCGCGAGAATGTAAAGACGCGTGCCTTCCTCGAAAGCGAGGATGCGGTCGACCATCTGGCTGACTGTCTGGCTTTCGATCGGCAGGCCCGTGGCAGGCGAATAGGGTACACCGACACGCGCGAACAGGAGGCGCATATAGTCGTAAATCTCGGTGACCGTGCCGACTGTGGAGCGCGGATTGCGCGAGGTGGTCTTCTGCTCGATGGAAATGGCCGGCGACAGGCCGTCGATCTGGTCGACATCCGGTTTCTGCATCATTTCCAGGAACTGGCGCGCATAGGCCGAAAGGCTTTCGACATAACGGCGCTGGCCCTCGGCATAGATCGTATCGAAGGCAAGCGACGATTTGCCCGAGCCGGAAAGCCCGGTCATGACGATCAGCTTGTTACGCGGTAGATCCAGATCGATGCCCTTGAGATTATGCTCGCGGGCGCCACGGATGGAAATCGTCTTCAGTTCACTCATGACAAGGCTCGGACAAAAATAACACACTTGATGGCAGCGCGTCCTTATGTAGTGACGCAGCCGAAGGTGTCGAGGTCTATTTCCTATCGGTCGCAGCTTTTCGGAATGCTTGACTCGAAATCTGCGATTTAATAGAACAAAAAAGGAACGAATTGCAAGCGTGAATGTCTGCTCCCGCAGCTTAAGATTATTCTTTGTGGATAGTTCCCTGGCTGCGGTGCCCTTTGCGGGCAGCGGTGGTTATTGTGTGCGGAATTTTTTGAAATGCAATTGCCGGTCATGAAGGCTGGCGGACAGGATGACGAGATGGCTGGTAGCGTAAACAAGGTAATTCTGATCGGAAACGTGGGCGCCGATCCCGAAATCCGCCGGACGCAGGATGGCCGCCCCATCGCCAACCTGCGTATTGCCACCTCGGAGACCTGGCGGGACCGCAACAGCGGCGACCGCAAGGAAAAGACCGAATGGCACACCGTCGTGGTTTTCAACGAGGGCCTGTGCAAGGTCGTCGAGCAATATGTGAAAAAGGGCGCCAAGCTCTATATCGAAGGCCAGCTGCAGACGCGGAAATGGCAGGACCAGACCGGCAATGACCGTTACTCCACCGAAATCGTGCTGCAGGGCTTCAACTCCACGCTGACGATGCTTGATGGTCGCGGCGAAGGCGGCGGCGGCCGCAGCGGCGGCGGTGATTTCGGCGGTGGCAATGATTATGGCAGCGGCGGCGGTTCCGGTTACGGCGGCGGCGGTTACGACCAGCAGTCCTCGTCGCGCGGCGGCTCTTCCCGTGGCGGCGGCCAGCCTTCCGGCGGCTTCTCCAACGACATGGACGACGATATCCCGTTCTGAGCGGACGGCGAATACGTAATAGCGTGACAGGAGGCAGGCATGAGTGACGAAACCGCACCGAAACCGCCGGCGACAAAACAACCGGCTACCTGGCGCATCATTCTCGCCTTCTTCCTCGATTTCTGGACGGCGTTTTTCATCGCCGGATTTCTTGTCGCGTCGGTTGCAGGCGGGCGCACGCCACAGGGTTTTACCCTGAATGGCCTGCCCGCCTTTATCGCCTTCGCGCTGATCATCGCTTATTTTGTCGTGCTCGGGCGGTTTTTTGGCGGCACGCTATGGCAGCGTCTCCTTAAGGCGAGGCGCTAACATCCGGTTTTGCCGGCTCTCCCACAGGGAGGTAGTATTTCGGTGTCGCGGCGGACTATGCCGCGACCTTGTCCGCCAGCATCGCGACCATGACATCGGATTGCGACACGATACCCACCATTTTTCCTTTGGCATCGATGACCGGCAGGTAATGCAGCCCTTCTTCCGCAAAGCGGATGATGGCTTCCTCGATCGAGGTTTCCGGTCGCACGGTTTTCACCGGCGAGGTCATGATGTCCTTGACGGTGTCGTTGGGTGCGCTTGCGCCTGAGAGGATGAGGCGCAGCCGTTGCAGGAAGCCGATGGAGGGGCGGCCGTTTCTCCAGCTTGCCTTTTCGAGAAAATCCGTCTGGGTGACGATGCCGACGATTTCGGCCCTGTCGTTGGTGACGGGCAGCGCCTTGAAATGATGGCTATGCATCAACGCATGGGCGTGGCGCAGGCTGTCATCGGGGGCGACGCCGACCACATCCTGCGACATGACGCTGGCGCAATCGAGATGCAGCGCGCGGCGGCGATAGGAGCGCAACTCGGTCTTGCGCAGGATGGTCTCCAGCGCATCGCGGTCGATATCGAGGAATTCGTCATATTCCTTCAGCACCTCGTCGAGGTCGGTCGAGGAAAAGCCGATTTTCTGGATGGGAGTGGGATCCGTGGTGCCGTGGGCGGCCTTTCCGAGCTTCAGGCCGTGGGGATAGGCGCGGCCGGTGGCATTGTTATAGGCGAGCGCAAGCGCAAGAAGGATCAGCGAGTTTCCGGCGACCGGCCACAGGAGAAAGCCATATCCGAGGCTATGTACGGCGGGGCCACCGAGAACGGCCGTCAGCGCCACCGCTCCGCTTGGCGGGTGCAGGCAGCGCAGCGCCATCATCGCGGCGATGGCGAGGCTGATCGCCAGCGCGCTGGCGAGGAACAGATCCGGCACCAGCAGCGCCACGGTCACGCCCACGAAGGCCGAAACGAGGTTGCCGCACAGGATTGACCAGGGCTGCGCCAGAGGGCTGGAGGGCACGGCGAATAAAAGCACGGCCGAAGCGCCCATCGGCGCGATCATGGCGGGCAGGGTGGGATCGAAACGCAGAGCCAGACCGCCCAGAAGGCCGGTCAGCAGAATGCCGACAAAGGCGCCGGTTGCGGAGCGCAGCCTTTCCCTGTTGCTGACGGGTGCGGCATCCGGGATGAGGCGGCGCAGCGTGGAACGCATGAGGAGAACTTTCGAATCCGGAAAAGATGCGCGTCTTTTAGCCGAAATGGCGGCCGGATTTAAAGGATGGATTTTCCGGAGTTGTTGCCGGATGCGGGATTTTGTTGCGCAGACATGCGATCACGCCGGAGTTCAGAAATCGAAGGCCGATTTTATGCCGTCAACCACGAACTGCACTGAGAGTGCGGCGAGCAGAACGCCGAGAAGCCGGGTAAGGATGGCGCGGCCGGTATTGCCGAGAAAACGGTCCATGCGCTCCGAAACGATCAGTGCAGCATAAACGAGGGCCATGGCGAAAGCGAGGATCAGGATGAGCACTACCATCTCGATGGTGGTTTTCATCGAGCCGGCAAGCAGCACGGTGGCGGAAATGGCGCCCGGCCCCGCGATCAGCGGCAGGGCCAGCGGAAAGACCGCCAGATTGTGCAGGTGGTCCTTGGTGATGGCGATCTCGGAGGTCTTTTCCTTGCGCTCCTGGCGTTTCTCGAAAATCATCTCGAAGGAAATCCAGAACAGCAGAAGGCCGCCGGCGATGCGGAAGGCGCCGAGCGAAATGCCAAGCAGGTTGAGAATGGCAAGACCGAACAGTGCGAAGACGGCAAGAATGCCGAAGGCGATGATGGAACCGCGCAATGCTACCTGGCTGCGCTGGTCACGCGTCATGCCGGCGGTCAGCGCCAGGAAAACGGGGGCGAGACCCGGCGGATCGAGCGTGACCAGAAGTGTGGTAAGCGCATTGATGAGCGTTTCGCTGCTGGCCATTCTTTCCCCGCTTATTGCTTTTTGCGCATGAGCCTACGCAAGTCGTGGCTGCTTTGAAAGGGAGCGGACCCGCTTTTGCCGGGCTAAATCGTGAAAAGCGGCGTTCGTCTTGCAAATGACGCAAAAGCCTGTTCAAAACTCGCCGGGAAATTGGCTTAACGTGGCTGTTTCCGCTATAAAAATCCATCCGATTCTTAACAGAGAATGTGATCCGTTTTGACTGACCAGAGCCCCCCCGGCGGCGGAAAACTTCCGCCAGGCATTGAACCGATTTCCATCATGGAGGAAATGCAGCGGTCGTATCTCGATTACGCCATGAGCGTCATCGTGTCCCGCGCGCTTCCCGATGTGCGAGACGGCCTGAAGCCGGTTCATCGCCGTATCCTCTACGGCATGTCCGAACTCGGCATCGACTGGAACAAGAAATACGTCAAATGCGCCCGTGTTACCGGGGACGTGATGGGTAAATTCCATCCGCACGGCAACATGGCGATCTATGACGCGCTGGCGCGCATGGCGCAGGACTGGTCGCTCCGCCTGCCGCTGATCGACGGCCAGGGCAATTTCGGCTCCATCGACGGTGACCCGCCGGCGGCTGAGCGTTACACCGAATGCCGCCTGGAAAAGGCCGCGCATTCGCTGCTCGACGATCTCGACAAGGAAACGGTCGATTTCCGTGACAACTATGACGGCACCTTGCAGGAGCCCGTCGTCATTCCGGCCAAGTTCCCGAACCTTCTGGTCAACGGGGCAGGTGGTATCGCGGTCGGCATGGCGACCAACATTCCGCCGCACAATCTCTCGGAAGTCATCGACGGCTGTATTGCCATGATCGACAATCCGGCGATCGAATTGCCGGAACTGATGCAGATCATTCCCGGTCCGGATTTCCCGACCGGCGCGCTGATCATGGGCCGTTCGGGCATTCGCTCGGCTTATGAGACCGGCCGCGGTTCCGTCATCATGCGCGGCCGCGCCACCATCGAGCCGATGCGCGGCGACCGCGAGCAGATCATCATCACCGAAGTTCCCTATCAGGTGAACAAGGCGAACATGATCGAAAAGATGGCCGAACTGGTCAAGGAAAAGCGCATCGAGGGCATTTCCGACCTGCGCGACGAGTCCGACCGCCAGGGTTACCGCGTCGTCATCGAACTGAAGCGCGATGCCAATGCCGAAGTCATTCTGAACCAGCTTTACCGCTACACGCCGCTGCAGACCTCCTTCGGCTGCAACATGGTGGCGCTGAACGGCGGCAAGCCGGAGCAGATGACGCTCATCGACATGCTGCGTGCCTTCGTTTCCTTCCGCGAAGACGTCGTCAGCCGCCGCACGAAGTACCTGCTGCGCAAGGCACGCGAGCGCGCGCATGTGTTGGTGGGTCTCGCGATTGCGGTCGCCAATATCGACGAGGTCATCCGCGTCATCCGTCATGCGCCCGATCCGGCTTCTGCCCGTGAAGAGCTGATGACACGCCGCTGGCCGGCGCAGGACGTGGAAAGCCTGATCCGTCTGATCGACGATCCGCGTCACCGCATCAATGATGACGGCACCTACAATCTTTCCGAGGAACAGGCGCGCGCCATTCTCGAACTGCGCCTTGCCCGCCTCACCGCGCTCGGTCGCGATGAAATCGGCGACGAGCTGAACAAGATCGGCGCGGAGATTTCCGAATACCTCGAAATCCTGTCGTCGCGCCTGCGCATCCAGCAGATCGTCAAGGACGAGCTTGTCTCGATCCGCGACGAATTCGGCACGCCGCGCCGCTCCGAGATCGTCGAGGGCGGTCCTGACATGGACGATGAAGACCTCATCGCCCGCGAGGACATGGTCGTCACCGTCTCGCATCTCGGTTACATCAAGCGTGTGCCGCTGACGACCTACAAGGCGCAGCGCCGCGGCGGCAAGGGCCGTTCCGGCATGGCGACGCGCGACGAGGATTTCGTCAACCGTCTCTTTGTTGCCAATACCCATACGCCAGTGCTGTTCTTCTCCTCGCGTGGCATCGTCTACAAGGAAAAGGTCTGGCGCCTGCCGATTGGCACGCCGCAATCCAAGGGCAAGGCCCTCATCAACATGCTGCCGCTGGAGCCCGGCGAGCGCATCACCACCATCATGCCGTTGCCCGAGGACGAAACGACCTGGGAAACGCTTGATGTGATGTTCTCGACGACGCGCGGCACGGTTCGCCGCAACAAGCTCGGCGATTTCGTGCAGGTCAACCGCAACGGCAAGATCGCCATGAAGCTGGACGAGGAGGGCGATGAAATCCTCTCCGTCGAAACCTGCACGGATCGTGACGACGTGTTGCTGACGACCGCGCTTGGCCAGTGCATCCGCTTCCCCGTGGACGATGTGCGCGTCTTTGCCGGCCGCAACTCCGTCGGCGTGCGCGGCATCAACATGGCTGAAGGCGACCGCATCATCTCCATGACCATTGTTGGCCATGTCGATGCCGAACCGTGGGAGCGTGCCGCCTATCTGAAGCGCTCGGCTGCCGAACGGCGTGCCGCCGGCGTCGATGAGGACGATATCGCGCTTGTTGGCGAGGAAGTGACGGAAGAGGGTGAACTCAACGAAGAGCGCTATCAGGAGCTGAAGGCACGCGAAGAATTCGTGCTGACGGTTTCCGTGAGGGGCTTCGGCAAGCGTTCGTCTTCTTACGACTTCCGCACCTCGGGCCGCGGCGGCAAGGGCATCCGCGCCACCGATACCTCGAAGACCAACGAGATCGGCGAACTTGTTGCCGCCTTCCCGGTGGAAGAGGGCGACCAGATCATGCTGGTTTCCGATGGCGGCCAGCTGATCCGCGTACCGGTCAACGGTATCCGCATCGCGAGCCGCGCCACCAAGGGCGTCACGATCTTCTCCACCGCCAAGGATGAGAAGGTGGTTTCCGTTGAACGCATCAACGAGCCGGAAGGCGACGACGATGCCGAGAACGGCAATGGCGAAGAGGCGGATGGTAATCTGCCGGAGGCACCGGAGAGCGAGGCGTAAGCCGCCTCGTTTCCCATACCCATTAACGAAAAACCCCGCGGTGCATGCGCTCCGCGGGGTTTTTCTTTGCCTGTTTGGCTAAGTCCGGTTCTTATCGAATTCGCATATGCACCGGTGCACGTCCCGAGCGGCGCCCGACATGAAGGTGGATGCTGGCTTCCGGCTGGTTGGCGCGCCAGGCACGGGCGCCATGCGACAGAAGCAGCGCCACGAGATCGCGTGTCTTTGCCTTGGAACGGTTGAGACCGATATCGGCGATACGCATCGCCGCCTCGTGAATGGGATGCAGGACCGAAAGGCTGCCATGCCCGTTGCCAGACGCAATGTCCGAATAATTCTCGTTGACTGCCATCTTGGAAAGCCTCGCTACTCATTACACAATTCGAGGAGACAGGCGATGTTTCGATAATGAAGCACCGCCTGCGGAAACGTCCGTTACTGGAGTGACGCCCAGCAGCTGACGCCTTTCTTTTTCAATGCATTGCATGCATTTACCGCGGCATTCTGGCCATCGAAGCCGCCGAAACGGGCGCGGTAGATCTGGGAGCCGTCCTTGCTGAAGGCGACCGTGAAGGGCTTTGCGGAGCGCAGTGCCGCGCCGCCTTTTTCCTGCGCGTTCTGCAACAGGCCGCGCGCGGAGTTTTCGTCGGGCGATGCGCCGATCTGGATCACCCAGCCACCCTGCGGAGCCTCTGCCCTGGGGGAGACGGAAGGTGCGGCGGATGCAGATGCTGCCGTCGATGCCGTGACGATATTGTCCACCTTGGTGGAGTTGGTAATCATCTTGCGATCCGGCGCGACGGGGGCCTGGGAAATGGGGTCCTTGCCCTTCTGCCAGGTGGCTGCTTCCATGGCCTTGACGGCGGCATTGGAAGAGGAGCCCGCAAAGGCGGTGACCGGCGCTTCTTCGTAACGGGTCTGCGGAACGGGGCCCGCATGCGGAAGGCCGGCATCGGTGGCTGCGACGGCCACGGAAGGAACGGCTGCCGCCACGGCAACGGGTTCTTCGACCGGAGCAGAGCGCGTCTGAGCGATCAGGTTGCTGTTGCCGCCACGCGATGCCTGCGGCAGATAAGTCGCGACCAGCTTGCGCATGGTGGCGTCACGGGCAGCGCTGGAGCGTCCGCCGAGAACGACGGCGACGATCGAGCGGCCATCGAGCTGCGCGGACGTCGCGAGATTGCTGCCGGCTGCGCGGGTATAACCGGTCTTGATGCCATCCACGCCCTTCACGGTTCCGACGAGGCGATTGTGGTTGCCGATAACCTGCTTGCCGAAATTGAAGGTACGGGTGGAGAAATAGCCGTAATATTGCGGGAAATGCTGGCGAAGGGCGATGCCGAGGCGGGCCTGGTCGCGTGCCGTCGTCATCTGCGCCGTGTTGGGCAGGCCGTTGGCGTTGCGATAGGTCGTGCGGGTCATGCCGAGTGCGCGGGCCTTTGCCGTCATCATCCGGGCGAAACGGTCTTCCGAGCCACCGAGATGTTCGCCGAGCGCGGTCGCCATATCGTTTGCGGAACGGGTGACGAGGGCCAGGATCGCCTGCTCAACCGTAACGCTGCCACCGGCGCGCACGCCAAGCTTGGACGGCGGCTCCTTGGCGGCATTGGCCGAAACGGGCACTCGGGAATCAAGCGAAATACGTCCGCTGTTGAGCGCCTCGAATGTCAGGTAAAGCGTCATCATCTTGGTCAACGACGCCGGATAACGCAGCCCATCAGGATCCTCGCCATAGAGAACCTTGCCGGTCTTGGCATCGATGACGATACCCGCATATTTCGGATCGGCCTTTGCGGTCTGAACGGATGTTGCGGTTATGAACGCCGCAGCAAGGGTTAGCGCAATAAACCTTACGAAAGACGTCGCACCCGCTTTGCGCGAATGTGCCCCAGATAGACTTTTCAACACTGCTGAACTCTTCAATCGCATATTTCTGTTCCGCTCGGACACGCCCCGCCCGATGCTCCGGGAAGAAACTTTATCGGGATGGCGTTACCAAGTGGTTTATGAAAGGTATCCGCCTTCCATAAAATGCGACTTTTCACACGCAATCTGTGCCGTGCCGTGTCAGGGATTTCCGTCTTTTACGAGGCGCTGCGTGACGTAGGCTTTCACATCCGCATCGAGCTTTTGCCATTGCGGCAGCAGATTGGCGGAAAAGCGGTAGAACAGGCTGAGGTCCTGGCCGATGTGAATATCCCTCTGGCAGTCGCTTCCCGTCGCTTCCTGTGGCGTCTGCGGCAAGAGGCAGCGCGCCACAAAGGCGTCGTTGTTTTCACGTTCCCCGGTCACGATGACTTCCTTGCCATAGCCGGAATCGGCACGCAGGCGGTGTAGGAAGAGGCCGTGCTTCAATGGCACCGGCTCTCCTTCGGTCAGCCGCGAATAGATCGGCCCGAAACGGCCGGACATGTCTTCGGACATGGTGCTTTGCGAGAGCTGGACGAAGATCAGCCCCGCTGACCGGGCGGGATCGTCGAAGATCGCGCGATTCGCATCCTCATATCCTTTGAGATCAGGCCAGGTGAGGTAGAGGTCGACCCGTTCGCTTTCGCCGCCCTGTCGTTCGGAAGGCGTTCGCAGCGTGTTTCTGGCGAGTTTGAGCCGATCGTTGCCGATGGTGATCTCCACCTCATCGGTATCGGCCACATGTCCCGCCTTGAGGATACGCTCACCATACCATTTGATGCCGACATTGAGGCCGACGAGAAGGATGAGAAGAATTCCGGCAACGAGGACCGCGCGGCGCAAGAGAGACGATGAAAGCAGGGGTCTTTGGTCGTGCATGGGCTTCCATCTTCGTCCGGCCGCAGGATGATTTTCCAGACGGAAAATAGCCATGCAAAGCTTTAACCCGAGGCGGACGGCATTGAAATGACGTTTTGCCGCTGCTACCTGATACCAACCAAACAAAGGACGGCAGATGGCAGCGCGCGACAGATATTCCCGAAAGCTCGAATGTTCCAAATGTGGTCATCAGGGTTTTGCCGAAGCGTCGGAATCGGATGACAAGAGCCGTCGGGATGTCGATTTTCGCATCGATGACATGCCGAGAGGGTTTCGCACGGAACGTGCCTCGGGCGATCCGACGGATTTCATGATCCGCTGCGCCCAGTGCGGCAATATATTCCGGTTCCTGCAGAAAACCGCCTATGCGCCCGGAGGCGAACCGCGCGTGAAGGCCTGAAGGAAGGGTGCCTGCATGACTCTACCGCAACAGCAAAACGAAGGCCCGCAAAGGCGCAAGCCGATATGGCCCTGGATCGTGCTTCTGGTGCTGACGCTCTCGGCCATCTATTCCTATAATCGTGCCGGCGAGATCATTGCGGAATTCTCCGACAACTTACCGCCGGCGCTGCTCAACCTGTTCGAGGATATTCTCCGGGGCGACGGCCGGCATGGCAATGGCGGACCAGGCATCGGCGTCTGAAGAGCAACCGTGCTGGCGCGCCGTGTCCGGGGCACTCTTCTACCGGCGGACCTATTTTCGGTTCTATAAAAGAAAAAAGCCCCGCAAACAGGCGGGGCAGGTTGATCGCTCGGGGAAAGTTGGGCAATGCCCGGGAGCGATGGCTTGATATAAGTGACAATAGTGCTGACGCGATAGGCCATTTCCGTCCCAAACAGTACGCCTGTGCATAAATTTCGCTCAATTTGGATTTTTTTGAACGACGAGTTGGGTAAATCTGTAAGACAACTTGACAGACTTTCGCGTTATTCTTTGCATTGCCTCGAATTGCACATATTCGCCTTTAACATAACGTGACATGAGCAGACGCATGGATAAATCGGGAATCGTCTTCGTGGCGCTTTTACTGGTGCTTATCGCAATCGTTTTGAGCCTGACGTTGTTCGATACGGCCCAACAGGTGCCATCGATTCCTTCGGGAGAGGGATCTCTGCTGCCGCCGGCAACCGCACCGGCGCAGTGACATTCCGAGCGGAAAAAGAAGGATGGGCTCCGCTCGTCCGGCGGGATTGACGGCCATTTTCAAACCGCTATAAAGCCTCACCACCGATGGATGGGTGTCCGAGTGGTTTAAGGAACCGGTCTTGAAAACCGGCGTGCGTGAGAGCGTACCGTGGGTTCGAATCCCACCCCATCTGCCATTCAGCCAAAACAATAATGATAATGCGACGACGGGGCGGCGCCTCCGGCGTGTCATCTGGATTGGGCATGTATAAAAATCGGCGCGATAGGAAACCCGCCTTTCGGCGGGTTCCATGCGACTGGTGTCATCAGAGTTCCGGACAGCCCCGTTCGTTCGCAAATGTGATGCGGTCCGGTCCACGGCGGGTATAGCCTTCGACCACGACACGGCCGGGGGTGACGCGCACGACTTCGGGATCGCGCAGGCCGGCCTCGCGGGCGGCGGCGCGGGCTTCGCGTTCGCTGCAGCCGCGCATGCGCGGCGGGCCACGGCGGTCACGGTCACGATCGCGGATGACGGGGCGAATGCCGTCCGGTCCGATTCTGAGTTCCATATCCTGCGCCCCCGCGGGGACCGTTGCGGCGAAGGATGCCAGGGCGACGCCGATTGCGAGGCCTGTTATTTTAATAGACTTGATCATGTTTCCTCCTTCAGCCGAGATCGGCGGAAAGCTCGTTTGTTTGCGGAATGGAAACGTGATTACCTTTCGTTTGTTCCTTGCAGGTGCTGCGGGAGACCCGGTTGAGGCGGGTGAATTGCGCCCGGCAGCAGCTTCAAGAGACATAAATCGTTAACCACGTTCGTTACAATTTTATCGAATTTGCAGAAGTCGTTCGCATTTTTGCCACGTTATGCACAAGATTAAGCGACTGTTAGGTGCTTCGATGGCAGGGGCAAATCATCGAGGCAAGTGAGGGTGCGGTTCTCCGAGCCAATAAGCGTGGGGCAGACGATTTGAATTCTACGGTCAAGAAACTCGGCATCAGCACCAGATCGGGTGCGAAGTGGCTTGCAATTTCCGTGCTTTGCGCTGCAACGGCTTCGTGTTCCACCACCTCTGAGACCAAGCCTAAGCCCAAGCGCAGCAAGGAATATTTCTCTGAATCGGAATATGGCGTCAAAGCCAGCCCGCGTGTGGCCGATGGGAAGAGCATTCCCAAGGGCGGCGGGCGAGAGCTGGTCGGCAATGCCTATACGGTCAAGGGCCGTCGTTATTTTCCGAAAGAAGAGCCGGGTTACAACAAGACCGGTCTCGCCTCCTGGTACGGTTCCGCCTTCCACGGCCGCCTGACGGCGAATGGCGAAGTCTACGATAAAGAACATCTTTCCGCCGCACATCCGACATTTCCCCTGCCGAGCTATGCGCGCATCACCAATATGGAAAATGGCGCATCGGTTCTGGTGCGAGTTAACGATCGCGGACCTTTCCATGAGGGTCGCCTGATCGACGTTTCCAGCAAGACGGCCGATCTTCTCGACATGAAGGGCACCGGCACCGCCAATGTCCGCGTGCAATATGCTGGTCGTGCGCCGCTTGATGGTCACGACATGCCCTATCTGATGGCGTCTTATATTCCGAAGGGCTCGCGTTCGCCGGGCGTCGCACCGGAAGGACAGATCGCAACGGGTGTGATGGTGGCTTCGGCTTCTCCGAATTTCGTGCCGGCGCCTGCGTCCAACCCGAATTATGGCGGCTCCACGCAGACGGCGCTGGTCGGCTCCAAGAAAAATGCGGCGCTTCAAGCCATGCCGCTGGTCAACGGTGTTCAACCGGCTTTCGAACAATTTGCAATCCTGCCGGAAATCGGCCCATTCCTGGCCGAGCGGCCGGAGGGCAATTTCATGCGTGAGCCGGCAGCGCCCGGCGGCAATTATCTGCGCGTGCCGACGCCGTCCTCCAAATATTCGGCAGCCTATTCGGAAGAATCAGCTACGGTTTCCAAGACTGTGCGCGCCTTCGACAGCGTGCTCGTCGATCGTGGTGCGCTCAACGAGCAATCGATACTCGCCCATGTGAAGCGTCAGCAGACGAAGTCGCGCTGACGGATTGAAGGATAGGCTGCCTCTCGCTTTCGTCGCGTGCAGCCGGTTGCAGCACGCAGGACTGGGCGGTTTCATGAGCAAGGCCATTCATCGCTCCTATCGGTCGGTCGTTGTGGCGGCCGCCTTTGCGTTTTTCAGTGCAGGCGCGGCGCAATCGCAGACAGCTCCTTTCATCGCCAAGGCTGAACAGGCCTATATGATCGATGCCGAAACCGGCACGGTGCTTCTTTCGCAAAATGAAGATCAGTCCTTTCCGCCCGCATCGCTCGCCAAGCTGATGACGGTGGAAGTGGTGCTCGACGCGCTCTCCAAGGGGCAGGTGATGCCGGAGACCGCCTATCCGGTCTCGGAATATGCCTGGCGCACCGGCGGCGCTCCATCGCGCACCTCGACGATGTTCGCGGCGCTGAAATCCTCCGTCGGAATCAACGATCTCCTCACCGGTATCATCGTGCAGAACGCCAATGACGGCTGCATCATCGTGGCTGAGGGCATGGCGGGTTCGGATGCCGCCTTCGCCAAGCGCATGACGGCGCGGGCGGGCGAACTTGGCATGAACCGCAGCATATTCGCCAATTCCACGGGACTTCCCGATCCCGGCAACCAGACGACGGCCAAGGACATGGTGCGTCTTGCCCAGCATCTGCATGACACCTATCCCGATCGTTATGCGCTTTTCACCAAGCCCGATTTCGAGTGGAACCGGATTTTCCAGCGCAACAAGAATTCGCTTCTGATGCCGGGCAGCGGCATCGATGGTCTGGGCCTCGGTTTTGCGGAAGGCAGCGGTTTTGCCGCCGTCGTTTCGGCCGAAAGGGAGGGGCGCCGTGTCTATCTGGCGCTTGCCGGCATCGTTGACGACAAGACGCGGCAGGAGGAGGCCCGCCGGGTGGTGGACTGGGGCCTGACAGCCTTCGAGAAACGCCATCTTTTCAGCAAGGATGAAGCGGTCGGCGCAGTCAGTGTTTATGGCGGCGATGTCTCGCATATCGATCTTTCGCCCAAGGAAGATGTCAGCGTGCTGGTGCCGGTCAATAATCCGGATCGCATTTCCGGCCGCATCGTCTATCGCTGGCCGTTGACTGCGCCGCTGGATGCCGGCGCGAATGCCGGAACGCTCAAGATATTTTCGGGCGAACGACTGCTGCGCGAAGTGCCGCTTTATACGAAGGCTGCGGTGGGCAAGGGTTCTCTGACCCAGAATGCGACGGGCGCGCTGAAGGAACTGCTGCTTTTCTGGCTGTGAAGGCCATTTTCGCCGGCCTCGTTCCTATGCTTTTGTTCAGGCACCGGATTTTCTGAAAAGCGCTTCACACATTTCGCTTCGATGCTGTAAACAGGCATTTCGAATTTCAGGAAACCCGTGCAGGACGAGACATTGGCCGAAAAGACCGGATTGTTCATTAGCTTCGAGGGCGGCGAGGGCGCCGGCAAGTCGACGCAGATTCGCACGCTTGCCGAGGCGCTTCGCGGCCGTGGTTTCGAGGTGGTCGTAACGCGTGAGCCGGGTGGTTCTCCGGGCGCGGAGGCCGTTCGGCATGTTCTGCTCTCGGGTGCCGCGGAATCCTTCGGCGTGCGCATGGAGGCGATCCTGTTTGCGGCGGCACGCAACGATCATGTCGAGGAGGTCATTCGCCCGGCGCTTGCGCGTGGTGAGATCGTGCTTTGCGACCGCTTCCTTGATTCCTCGCGTGTCTATCAGGGCACGACCGGCAATCTGGAGCCGGAATTCATCGAGACGCTGCAACGGATCGCCATCGATGGTGTCGTTCCGGAACTGACGCTGATCTTCGATATCGCCGCCGAAAAGGGTCTCGCCCGCGCCAGGAAACGTGCGGATGAGGGGGCAACCCCCGACCGGTTCGAAAAAGAGGAAATCGAGACCCACGAGAAGCGGCGTGAGGCCTATCTGGATATTGCGCTCGCCGAGCCGCGTCGCTGCCGCATCGTCAATGCCGACCAGCCGGAAGACAAGGTTACGGAAGACGTCATGTCCTTCGTAGAGCCTTTGCTCGAGCGCGCGGGAAACGCGACGGACGCGGCGCATGAGTGAGGTTCAGGGCGTTCTCGACGGCGCGATCGCGCCGCAGCAGAACACGAGGCTTTTCGGGCATGAGGAGGCGGAAGCGTTTCTTGCGCAATCCTATCGCTCCGGCAAAGGCCATCACGCCATTCTGATCGAAGGACCGGAGGGGATCGGCAAGGCGACACTCGCCTTCCGTTTCGCCAATCATGTGCTGAACCATCCTGATCCCGCATCCGCGCCGGATTTTCTTGCCGACCCCGATCCGCAATCGCTCGTCAGCCGGCAGATCACCGCCGGTGCCTCGCATAATCTGCTGCATCTGACGCGTCCGGTGGATGAGAAGACCGGTCGCGTCAAATCCGCCATCACCGTGGATGAGGTGCGGCGGGCAGGGCATTTCTTTTCGCAGACCTCGGGCACCGGCAACTGGCGTATCGTCATCATCGACCCGGCCGACGATCTAAACCGCAACGCTGCCAATGCCATCCTGAAAATACTGGAAGAGCCGCCGAAACGGGCGATGTTCCTCGTGCTTTCGCATGCGCCGGGGAAATTGTTGCCGACCATTCGCTCGCGCTGCATGCCGCTCAGGCTCCTGCCGCTTTCAGATGCGGCCATGGTGCAAGCGCTCGATCACCTCGACATCAGCCCCGAAGGCGAAAAGCGCGACGACCTGCTTGCGGCATCCAAAGGTAGCGTCGCGCAGGCGCTGAAGCTGATGAATTACGGTGGCTCCGACATTGTCGAGGCCTTTGCCGAAGTCATGTCCGCCGAAGGGCCGGGGGCACGCAAGCGCATGCACAAGCTCGCCGAGGTTCTGGCGCAGAAGGATGGCGACATCGTTCTCGGCTTCTTCATGGAGCATGTGACGGAAGAGCTGATGGCGCGGGCGCGGGCAGCGGCCATGGCGGGCGATATCGCGGCCGCGGAAAAACATGCACGGCTTTCCTCGACGCTTTCGGAACGCATCACCGTGGCGCAGGCTTATAATCTCGACAAGAAACAGATGGTGCTTTCTATTCTGGAAGATATTCGCGGCGTGTGAAGACGGAAAGAGCGGACGTTCAATACTACTGTTTTGGTTACACGTTTCGCCCACTCGGTTCACTCTCGGGCTCAATCCGAGTATCAACAACCCTTTGAAATCTCTAGGGCGTTGGGTTTGCTCAAGGACGACGAGTATGCGCGGCCTAGCAATTTTCAACTTACCAAAATGGTACTCTTCGCTTTCGCTGCTGCGAACAATGGTTTAAGAGCGGTCTATCCAAAAAACAGCCTGTAAAGTCGATCGACCGTCATGACAGACAAGACACCATTCTACATCACCACCGCGATCTCCTATCCTAACGGCAAGCCGCATATCGGCCATGCCTATGAGTTGATTGCGACGGACGCCATGGCACGCTTTCAGCGCCTGGATGGAATGGATGTTTTCTTCCTGACCGGCACGGACGAACACGGCCAGAAGATGCAGCAGACGGCGCGGGCGGAAGGTATTTCGCCGGAAGAGCTGGCGCAGCGCAACTCCGACCAGTTCCGTGAAATGGGCAAGTTGCTCAACGCCTCGAATGACGATTTCATCCGCACCACGGAAGAGCGTCACCACGAGACCTCGCGCAATATCTGGAACCTGATGGCCGATAGCGGCGACATCTACAAGGACAGCTATGCCGGCTGGTATTCCGTGCGCGACGAGGCCTATTACGCCGAGGACGAGACGGAAGTGCGCGCCGATGGCGTTCGTTACGGGCCGCAGGGTACACCGGTGGAATGGGTGGAGGAGGAAAGCTACTTCTTCAAGCTCTCCGAATATCAGGATAAACTCCTGAAGCTCTACGAGGAGAACCCTGATTTCATCGGTCCGGCCGAGCGTCGCAATGAAATCATTTCCTTCGTGAAATCCGGCCTCAAGGACCTGTCGATTTCCCGCACCACATTTGACTGGGGCATCAAGGTTCCGAACGATCCGAAGCATGTCATGTATGTCTGGGTCGATGCGTTGACCAACTACATCACGGCCACCGGCTATATCGAGGACAAGAACGGCCCGCGCGCCAAATATTGGCCCGCCGATGTGCACATTATCGGCAAGGACATCATTCGTTTCCACGCGGTCTACTGGCCCGCTTTCCTGATGAGCGCCAAGCTGCCTCTGCCCAAGCGGGTCTATGCGCATGGCTTCCTGCTCAACAAGGGCGAGAAGATGTCGAAGTCGCTCGGCAATGTCGTCGACCCGGCCAATCTGGTGGCCCATTTCGGCCTCGATCAGGTCCGTTATTTCTTCATGCGCGAAGTCTCCTTCGGCCAGGATGGCAGCTATAGCGAAGAGGGTATCGCCACCCGCATCAATGCCGATCTCGCCAACGGTATCGGCAATCTCGCCAGCCGTTCGCTGTCGATGATCGTCAAGAATTGCGATGGCCAGGTTCCGGCACCCGGCGCATTCACTGACGAAGACAAGGCGATGCTCGCTTCCGCAGACGGGCTGCTGGCGCTTTGCCGCGAGGAGATGGGCAAGCAGCTCATCCATCGTGCGCTTGCCGCCATCATCGCCGTCGTTTCGGAAACCGACCGATATTTCGCGTCGCAGGAACCGTGGGCGCTGAAGAAGACCGATCCCGAGCGTATGGGCACCGTGCTTTACGTGACGGCTGAAGTGGTGCGCCAGATCGGCATCCTGCTGCAGCCCTTTATGCCGGGCTCCTGCGAGAAGCTGCTCGACCTCGTTGCGGCGCCGGCTGACAGGCGTGATTTCGCCGCGCTCGGCGAGGCGGGCCGTCTGGTTCCTGGCACACCGCTCGAAGCGCCGAAGCCGGTCTTCCCGCGTTACGTCGCGCCGGAAGCGTGAAGGCGACCGCTATGCTGATCGATACCCATTGCCATCTGGATTTTCCCGATTTCGAGGCTGAGCGCGACGATATCATCGCGCGTGCCCATGCCTCCGGCGTCAGCCAGATGGTGACGATCTCGACTCGGGTGCGCCGTCTGCCGGAGCTTTTGAAGATCGCGGAGAAATATCCGTCGGTTTTCTGCTCGGTGGGCACGCATCCGAACAATGCCGACGAGGAACTGGATATTTCCGCTGACGAGCTGGTGCGGCTGGCGGAAAGCCACGACAAGATCGTGGCGATCGGCGAGGCGGGTCTGGATTATTTCTACGATACGCAGAAGCCGGAAGACCAGAAGACCGGCCTCATCCGCCATATCGAGGCGGCGCGGAGGACGAAGCTGCCGCTCGTCATCCACAGCCGCAGCGCTGATGACGACATGGCCGCTATATTGCGCGCCGAAAGCGGGAAGGGCGCCTTTCCCTTCATTCTACATTGCTTTTCCGCCGGTCCTGACCTGGCGAAAACCGGTGTCGAGCTTGGCGGTTACGTGTCGTTTTCCGGCATTCTGACCTTTCCGAAATCGCAGGATATCCGCGATATCGCCGCCACCGTGCCGCTGGACCGGCTGCTCGTTGAAACGGATGCGCCCTATCTTGCGCCGAAGCGCTGGCGGGGCAAACGCAACGAGCCGTCCTATGTGGTCAATACCGCCGAGGTTCTGGCTGAAGTTCATGGCGTTTCCTTCGAACGCATGGCCGAAATCACCACCGAAAATGCCTTCCGCTGCTTTTCCAAGATGACAAGGGTGTAGGCGTGGCAAGTTACCGTCGCCGCTTCACGGTTCTCGGATGCGCGTCGTCGCCCGGCGTGCCGCGCATCAACGGCGACTGGGGCGCCTGCGATCCCGAAAACCCGAAGAACCGGCGCACGCGCACGGCCTTCATGGTGGAGCAGATCGGTCCGGATGGCGGCAAGACCACCGTCGTCATCGACACCGGTCCGGATTTTCGCGAACAGATGATCGCCGCAAAGGTGGAGGCGGTGGACGCCGTGCTTTACACCCATGCCCATGCCGACCATCTGCACGGCATCGATGATCTGCGTATCTATTTTGCCCTTCAGCAAGGCCGCATCCCTATCTATGCCGACCCTGTCACCATGGCGCGCATAAAGGACGGTTTCGCCTATTGCCTGGAAACGCCGCCCGGCAGCAGCTATCCGCCCATCGTCGAACCGCGGATCATCGGCGACATCAACGTTCCGGTCGTCATAAACGGGGCGGGCGGGTCGATCCCCTTCAATGTGCATATGCAGCAGCATGGCGACGTGCATTCGCTCGGCTTCCGCATTGGTGACGTCGCCTATTGCACCGATGTCAGCGATTTTCCGGCGGAAAGCCTGCCCAGGCTTGCCGGCCTCGATGTCCTCGTCATCGACGCGCTGCAGCACCGTTACCACCCCAGCCATCTTTCGCTGGAACAGGCGCTCGGCTGGATCGAGACATTCGCCCCCAAACGGGCGATCTTGACCCATATGCATATTCCGCTCGATTATGACACGGTGATGCGTGAGACGCCGGACCACGTTGAGCCGGCTTACGACCAGATGCGTTTCGAAGTCGAGATCGAAACACCCTGAGCCTGTCTTGCGAAAGTGGTTTCCGCTTTTGGGACCAGGACATGCCTTGGAGCAACAAAGGAAAGGCGCGTCGCGCTTTGGCGCCGCCTGAAAAGGAATAGCATGTCGACCAGGCCTTTCCGTGCACCCAGTATGGCGAGCTTCTTCGACAATCTGCGCGCCAGCCGGTTGCGCGCCATGTTCCGGCGCGGCGAACTTGGGCTGGTGGTCCTCGCCGTCTTCATCGGCATTGCGGCGGGCCTTCTGGTGGCGCTGATAGGGGCCTTGAGCACGGCGCTGCATGTGCTGGTCTTCGGCGTCGAGCGGCTGAGCAGCAGCGACCTGTCCGGGTGGATCGTGCTCGCCGGGCCGGTCATCGGCGGCATCGTGCTCGGCCTCATCATCTTCATCCTGTCGAAGACGCGCAAGAAACCCATGGTCGACCCGATCGAGGCGAATGCGCTGCATGGCGGCCGCCTGTCGCTGACGGACAGCATCATCGTCTGCGTGCAGAACATCGTTTCCAATGGTTTCGGCGCCTCCGTCGGGCTGGAGGCGGGTTATACGCAGATCGCCAGCGGCGTCGCCTCCAAGATCGGCATCAAGCTGAAGCTGAGGCGAGGGGACATGCGCATCCTCGTCGGCTGTGGCGCCGCAGGTGCGATCGCGGCGGCCTTCAATGCGCCTCTGACGGGGGCGTTCTACGCCATCGAACTCATCATCGGCACCTATACGGTCGTGACGCTTGCGCCGCTCATCGTCTCCGCATTGGTTGCGACCACCGTCATCGGGCTTATCGGCGGCCACGGCATCTCGATCGATATTGTCGACGCCAGCCGGGTAACGCCGGCGGATTATGTGCCCGCCATTTTCCTCGGCGTCGTTTGCGCCGCCATCGGCATCGTGCTGATGCAGGCGGTATCTTTCATCGAGGAAACGGCGCGCAAGAGTGCCATTCCCGGCTGGCTGCGTCCCGCCATCGGCGGTGTGTTTGTCGGCGGGCTGGCGCTGATTTCGCCGCAGGTACTGTCGAGCGGCCATGGCGCGCTGCATCTTAATATCGATACCGAACTGACGATCTACGGGCTGGCCGGGTTGTTCCTTTTGAAGGCGGCGGCCAGCGCCATTTCCATCGGCTCGAATTTCCGCGGCGGCCTGTTTTTCGCTTCGCTGTTCATGGGCTCGCTGCTCGGCAAGATCTTCGCGCTCTGCGCACCCTATATCGGTTACGGCTCGACGGCGCCCATCGTTTATGCCGTTATCGGCATGAGCGCCTTTGCCGCCGCCATCATTGGCGGTCCATTGACGATGACGTTTCTGGCGCTGGAATTGACCGGCGACTTCCAGATCACGGCGCTTGTGCTGGCCGCCGTCATCACCACCTCGCTGGTGGTGCGCACCACCTTCGGTTACTCCTTCGCGACCTGGCGTTTTCACCTGCGCGGCGAGAGCATTCGCAGCGCCCATGATATCGGCTGGATCCGCGACCTGACAGTGGGCAAGATGATGCGCGCCGATATACGCAAGGCCAATGTCAGCATGGGGCTTCCGGCCTTCAAGGAGAAGTTCCCGCTCGGCTCGACGCAACGGGTGATCATGACCCATGATGACGGGCGTTATGCCGGCATCGTGCTCGTGCCGGAAATCTATGCGGACCCGATGGATCGCGACCCCAGCAAGATCAGCCTCGAAACCTATCTGCACTACAAGAGCGATATATTGCTGCCGAACATGAATGCCCGTCAGGCAGCCGCAGCCTTCGACGCGGCGGAAAGCGAGGCGCTGGTCGTCGTCAATGACAAGATCGAAAACCGTCCCGTCGGCCTTCTTACCGAAAGCCACACGCTGAGGCGTTATAGTGAAGAGCTCGATCTGAGGCGCAGGGAGGCTTCCGGCGAGTTTTAAACTACATTAGAAAAGTATCACTATATATTGATTTATATTAATTTATTTAGATTCGTTTCCTCAAATTCACTCCGAAGTTTTTCAAGGGTAGGGCTTGGTCGTTGACATGCTCAATATATCCACTATTCTGGATATATGGATAATAGTAGTGCAATAACGGCGCTCAGCGCGCTCGCCCAATCCACCCGGCTGGAAACCTTCCGGCGTCTCGTGCAGCACGAGCCAGACGGCATTCCGGCCGGTGAGCTCGCGCGCCTCATCGACGTTCCGCAGAACACGATGTCGGCGCATCTCGCCACGCTTGCGCGGGCAGGGCTGGTCAAGAGCGAGCGGCAAAGCAGGTCGATCATCTATCGCGCCGACCTCGAGGGGCTGCGCGCGCTGACCCTGTTTCTGCTGAAGGATTGCTGCGGCGGAGCGACCGAGCTTTGCGCTCCGTTGATCGCCGAACTCACACCCTGCTGCTGCGCGGAGGCGGAGGCGTGATGAGCGCCATCAGGCCAACGATCTAACCACGGACCAACACCATGACCGAAAAGATCTACAACGTCCTCTTTCTGTGCACCGGCAATTCCGCCCGTTCCATTCTTGCCGAATCCATTCTCGCCAAGGAAGGTGAGGGGCGGTTCAATGCCTATTCGGCCGGCAGCCAGCCGAAGGGAAAAGTGAACCCTCACGCCCTGAAGGAACTGGCGGCGCTGGGTTATCCGTCGAGCGGTTTCGCCTCGAAGAGCTGGGACGAGTTTGCCGGCCCCGATGCGCCGCAGATGGACTTCATCTTCACGGTGTGTGACAGCGCCGCCGGCGAAGCCTGCCCCGTCTGGATCGGCCATCCAATGACGGCCCATTGGGGGATCGAGGATCCCGCCGCCATCGTCGGCTCGGAGGTTGAGATTCAGCGCGCCTTCGCCCAGGCCGCCCGTTTCCTCAAGAACAGGATCACGGCTTTCGTCAGCCTGCCGCTGCAATCCATCGACCGCATGGCGCTCGAAACGAGGCTGCATAATATCGGTGCCATGGAAGGCGCAACGGCGCCGCAGGGAAACCCCGCCTGATGTCTGTCTTCGAACGTTATCTGACCGTCTGGGTGTTTCTGTGCATCATCGTCGGTGTTGCGCTTGGCCATCTGATGCCCGGCCTCTTTCAGCTCATTGCCGCGGCGGAGATCGCCAGGGTGAATATTCCGGTCGCGGTGCTGATCTGGCTGATGATCATTCCGATGCTGCTGAAAATCGATTTTCGCTCTCTTTCGCAGGTCGGCGCATTCTGGCGCGGCATCGGCGTGACCCTGTTCATCAACTGGGCCGTCAAGCCGTTCTCGATGGCGATATTGGGCTGGTTTTTCATCGGCTGGCTGTTCCGCCCGTATCTTCCGGCACAGCAGATCGATTCCTATATCGCCGGGCTGATCATCCTTGCCGCTGCGCCATGCACCGCCATGGTCTTCGTCTGGAGCAATCTTACACGCGGGGAGCCGCTGTTCACGCTGTCGCAGGTCGCTCTCAACGATGCGATCATGGTCGTGGCGTTTGCGCCGATCGTCGGTCTGCTGCTTGGCCTTTCGGCCATCACCGTTCCGTGGGACACGCTCATTCTTTCCGTGGCGCTTTATATTGTCGTGCCGGTCATCCTCGCGCAGCTCATTAGGAGCCGGCTCATGGCTAACGGCACGTCAGCGATACTGGATCGTATTCTCGCAAGGCTGCAGCCGGTCTCGCTGGTGTCACTGCTTGCGACGCTGGTTCTTCTTTTCGCCTTTCAGGGTGAGCAGATTATCGCCCAGCCGGCCGTCATCGGCCTGCTCGCCATCCCGATCCTGATTCAGGTCTACCTGAATTCGGGGCTTGCCTATCTTCTCAACCGGATGACCGGTGAAAGGCACTGCGTTGCCGGCCCATCGGCCCTGATCGGCGCCAGCAACTTTTTCGAACTTGCGGTCGCGGCCGCCATCAGCCTGTTCGGCCTTCAGTCCGGTGCGGCGCTGGCAACCGTCGTCGGCGTCCTCATCGAAGTCCCGGTCATGCTTTCGGTCGTCTGGATCGTGAACCGCTCGAAGGACTGGTATGAGGCTGCGCCCGCTGTTTCCCGAACGATACTGACAGAAAGGCAATGAGCATGGATGCCACGATCTATCACAACCCGTCCTGCGGGACTTCCCGCAACACGCTGGCGCTGATACGCGCGGCGGGGATCGAACCGACCGTGATCGAATATCTGCAGCAGCCGCCAACGCGCGAATACCTTGCAAGGATGATCTCCGATGCGGGCCTGAGCGTGCGCGGGGCCATACGGGAGAAGGGGACACCCTATGCCGAACTTGGTCTCGACAATCCGGATCTGAGCGACGATCAGCTGCTCGATGCGATGATCCAAACGCCGATACTCATCAATCGCCCCTTCGTCGTGACGCCGCTCGGCACCAGGCTTGCCCGACCTTCCGAAGCCGTGCTGGATATATTGCCCGACACTTTCAAGGGGCCGTTCTTCAAGGAGGATGGTGAGCAGGTTCTCGACGGGGAAGGAAAACGCATTGCCTGATACGTTCCCCGCATTGCAGGCCCAGCATCTGCACGGAATTGATCCGGATGCGCTGCGTCCGGCTTTCTCGACCCACAGGCCGCGCATCCTGATCCTCTATGGCTCGCTGCGTGAGGTTTCCTATAGTCGTCTGCTTGCATTCGAAGCTGGACGGTTGCTCGAACGGCTCGGATGCGAGGTTCGGATATTCGATCCGAAAGGCCTGCCTTTGCCCGATGAAGCGCCAGCCAGCCATGCCAAGGTGCAGGAACTGCGCGATCTCTCACAATGGTCGGAAGGACAGGTGTGGGTAAGCCCGGAACGCCATGGGGCGATGACCGGCATCATGAAAGCGCAGATCGACTGGATTCCGCTGGCAGTCGGATCGGTCCGGCCGACGCAGGGCAAGACGCTCGCCATCATGGAAGTATCCGGCGGCAGCCAGTCCTTCAACGCCGTGAACCAGATGCGTATTCTCGGCAGATGGATGCGGATGATCACCATTCCCAATCAGTCCTCGGTGGCCAGAGCTTATCAGGAATTCGACGCGGACGGTCGGATGAAGCCATCATCCTATTACGACCGCGTGGTGGATGTCTGCGAGGAACTGGTAAAATTCACGCTGTTGACGCGTGACGCTTCAAGCTATCTGACAGGCCGATACAGTGAACGTAAAGAACAGGCGGACGAGCTTGAAAAGCGTGTTTCGCTGAAATCGATCTGACAAATCGGTCTGGAAAACACATAAAGCTGGCAATCTTCCATGCCCAAAAGCAAAGTCCAGACCACATTTTAGTTCCATAATCTATCTTATGCGATCTTCGTTTGTGGCGAGGTACATTCTAA